>JAFLEE010000062.1 GCA_017302015.1 Spirochaetota bacterium
GCGTCAGCCGCTCGGCAGCGCTCGGCCCGCTCGACGACCGCCACGAGGACAGCGACCCGAAGTAGCGAGGCCGCAGGAGCACATCCACCGCCTGCACCCGCCCGTTCCGGAGCTCGACGATCGGCTCCACCGCCGCCCCGAACTCCGCCGCCGTGCGCCCCGTCGAGGCCGCGCGCGTCGAGACGAAGGCCGAGGCGAAAGCGGAGGCGGTCCGCGTGCCCACCGGCGTGGTCGCCTTGACGCTCAAGACCGAAGGGGCCTTCGTCACCCTCCTTTCCGCCGACGGGAAGGAGGAGGTCGCCCTCAAGGCGGGCGACAACCCCGTCAAAGCCGGCAAATGGACGCTGAAGGCCGACCGCAAGGGGTTCAAGCCCGCCGAGTTCGCGGTGACCGTCGAAGACGGGAAAACCGTCGGCCGGACGGTGGATCTCGTGAAGAAATTGGTGGCCACCGAGAAGATCGTCCTCCTGGACGGTACGGTCGTCCAGGGCAAGGTCCTCAACCGCACGGATTCCGAGGTCTCCATCGAGACCGAGCAGGGCGTGCGGAAGATCGACCCCCGCAAGATCGACGAAATCATCTACCTGAAGAAGCCCTGAGGGGCCCCCGGCTTGGAATAGAAAAAATTCCGGGTTCAAAAGATAATGTCCCGGGTGCCCATCCCCCGAGGAGGGGCCCCGCGGGTGGCTCGGATTGATGCGCCGTTTGGTTAGGGTCCTATCGATCATCGCCCTGGCGGCCATCCCCCTGGCCGCGGCCGACCGGATCAGTTTCGAGGACGGCACGGTCTTGACCGTCACCATCCTGGATCAGACCGACGAGACGTTCACCTACCGCGACGAGAAGGGGGAGACGAACACCGTCTACAAGAGCGAACTCAAGGGGGTCGAGTTCAAGATCGGCGACGACAAGTTCTTCCAGGCCGCCATGGAAGAGGCCGACCCCATGCGCCAGATCCTGCTTTTGGAGAAGTCCATCGCCCGTTTCCCGAAGGACCGCGCCAACCACATCTACCTCGCGCGATGCTATCTGCGGGAGATGCAGCTCGGGAAGGCGAACGAGCTCCTCACCAACCGCGCCCTCGAGAACCCCGGTTTCGACCTCCTGAGGGTCCTGTACCAACTGAAGGCCACCAATAGCGCCCTCGCCTTGCGGACCCTCGATCGGCTGAGCCGCCGACGTTGGAACGACGAGCAGCGCATGCATTCGGCCATCCTCGAATCCTTCGCCACGGCCGACCAGGGCCGCCTGCACGAGGCCCTCGCCTCCCTCAACGGCGCGGAAGGGCGCTACGGCTTGGCGCTCTGGGCCGCCTACAGCAATCTCCAGACCCATTTCGATTATCCCCACTACCGAAAGACCCTGCACTCCCTCGAGTACCTCTTAAAAACCCGGGAGTATCGCAGCGCCGCCCAAAAAGAGAAACTTAGGCCCAACCTCACCCGCTATTGGCGCCGCGAGAGCGCCCTTCCCGCCGGGGCCCGCATGGTGGAATCCATCGTGATCCGGGAGCGGCCCGCCCGAGAAAACCTGCGCATCGCCCTGGCGGTCGTCGGGGCTTCGCTCGTGGGAGCCGGGGCCGCATTCACCGCAGAATGGCTCGACCAGAACCAGGACTACCTGGCCGCGCGCGCCTGGTACGAGGGCGCCACCCAACCCTGGGAACTCCAATCTTCCTCCAGCCCGAGTTCCAATTATACGGGCGGCCAGTCCGACCTCTTTCGGAACGAGTCGTTGCAGAAGCTCGCCTTCCTGAGCCCGATGAACGCCTACAATTACTCTGAGGCATGGGCCACTTACCTGATGCGCTTCGCCTACGCGACGCCCAATCTCCTGCTCTTCGGCTCCCTGTTCGAGTACCTGGCCCTCGCCGATCCGGGGCGGCTTATGGAGAAGGCCCGCCGGGCGAGGCCGCCGATGCATCTGCGCTTCGAGACCGACACGGCGGTGCCCAATGGGCTGAAACTCGGCTGCGGACTCACGTCCATCGCCCTCCTGGGCGCGAGCGCGGTCTTCGCGGCCGAAGCCGCCACCCTCTGGGCGCCCATCGCCGCCTCGAGGTACCAGGCCTACACCAATAACACCGTCCCGGAGTGGATGGATTTTTATTACCTCGGCGCCCAACGCGCCCAGAACCGCCTCGAGGCCTACCGGGGCTTGGCGATCTCCACCGCGGCGGCGGCGCTTCTCACGGGCGCCCTCTATTTCATCGACCCGTGGAAGAACAAGCCCACCACCAGCATGATCCTTCCCATACTGCGGCCCGATGGCGTGGGGATCCAATGGGTGGCCCTCCGATGAAACGCCCGGCGGCGCTCCTCCTCCTCGCCCTCGCGGCGCTCGCAGGCTGCAGTTCCACCGAGCGCAGCAACCCCTTCGATTCGGACGGGGGAACCAACGCTTCCGCCGCGTTCCAGCCCTACCTGGCCTTGCGCGTCTACGAGGTGAGCTCCGTGCCCGTGAGCAATGCCGGCGGCGGTTTCCAAATGGTACCGACGAACATCCTGTTCATGACCGGGGGCCGAGCGAGCGAGTTCGAGGCCCCCTCGGGCTTCTTTTCGACCTACGGGGAACGCATCTACACCCTTTCCGAGGAGCACCTCTTCTCCGTCCGCTACAATAATCCCACCCTCACCCTCGAGCGCCACTTCCTCGGCCTCGGCACCTCGGTCCCTTCGGCTTCCCTCGCCTGGAACGCCGGCAGCGTGAATCCGAAGGGCTATTTCCGTTTCATCCCCGAGGGGACGACCGGGAAGGTGTGGATGAGCACCAATTCCAACACCTTGGCCGGGTTCGAGACCAACACCCTCCAACCCGTGGCGGGATTCAACCTGCCCCTGCCCGTCGGCGAACCGAATATCGAGTTGGGGAGCGTTTGGTTCGACGGCAGCAACGCCTTCTATCTCGCGGGGAAGACCCTCGTGCGCGCCGGTTTCGGCGGGATTCTTTGGACGAACCGCATCCTCACCGGCGGCCAATCCTACCAGGTCCCCAAAATGGCCTGGAACGGCGGCGCGACCCTCGCCGTGCTCACCGAGTACGGGCAGGGCTTCAGGGTCACGAAGGCGCTCCTGGTCAACGCCTCCAACGGGGCCGTGACGACGACCGTCAGCGGCGTGGGCGAGGCGTTTTCCCTGGGCGGCCTCCGCGTCGATGGGAATCGACCCGAAGCGGTCGAAAGCATCGGGGGCCAATTCGTCTACATCACCGCGGGCGGCAACGGAATGGGCCCGCGCTTCCTCCAGACGTCCTCGGGGGCGAATCCTTGCCGGTACCTGTATTTCTCGCCGCCGACGGTGTCGGATGGCTACCTCATCTACGGCTCCCCTGGGCTTGTCGGGCAACCTTCTATGTATTCCGGTCGGAGCATCATCCGCTATTGGAGGGCCGTACCATGAGGTGGCGCCACCTCCCCCTCCCGCTCGCGCTCCTCTTTGCCGGGGGATGCACGGTGCTCAATCGGGGCAACCCCCAAGACCCCGGCTCCCTCTACGGCTACCGGCCCCACTTTTCGCGGCTTTGGTCGGTGGCGGGCCCGACGGGAGCCGCCTCGCTTTGGTCCGGGCGTACCAATCTCGTGGTCCAGGGCTTGGGTTCCGGGCTCTCCCTCTCGCGCTACGACGCGACGGGGGCGCTCCAAGTTTCGACCAATCTATCCCTACCGCTCGGGCCCGGCCTCATCCGCATCGCGGGCCTCGAGATGCCGGGGACCAACCGGATCCTGGTGGCCACCAACCACGTGATCGTCCTCTTCGACCTGAACTTCAACGAAGTGGGCACGAAGGCCCCCTATCCAGACGGCAATGCCATCGTCGACATGGCGGCCGGGTTCACGTCGGATGGGGGCTACCTGTTCATCTCGCGCAACGTGGCGCCCTATTTCGTGCGGGACGGCATCTGGAACAATAGCGCCCCCTTGGGCTTCCCGATCAACGGGGGGCCCTGGATCGGGGTCGCCCGGGGCACGAACGGCGTCGATGGCCCGCCGACGGAGCTGGTCGCGGTGGTCCTAGAATCCGGCACCAATAATAGCCCCGCCAGGTACCACATCCTGCGGTACGAGCCGACCAACGGAAGCGCGATCCTCGAGCACGCGATCCAGTCCGTGGAATCGACGCTCGACGGGATTCCCTACCGGCTGCAGGGCCTCCCCGCCGTCTACGGGGGAAACGTCTATTTCCTCGCCGCCACCGCCACGTCCCGTTCCCTCATCCGCCAGCGGCGGGGCCGGGGGATGGAATGGGTGATCCTCGACCCCGACTTCGCCGCGAACGTGTTGGCTTTCCAGATCTCCGAAAGCGGGAAATTGGCGGTCCTGACCAGCGATCGGCTCCTCCTCTACGCCGCCACCGGGTACTGACGCCGTGGGTCGGCCCTGGGTTTTGGCCGTCGCGGGCAAGGGGGGCGAGGGCAAGACCGTCGTCTCGGTGAATCTGGCCATTGCGTTCGCCCTCGCGGGGGAGCGCGTGCTCTACCTCGACCTCGATACCGGCCTCGGTTCGACCAATCCGAATTGGGGGGTGGACACGCCCCATTGCCTCTCCGATTTCTGGGCGGGGGCCCGGAGCCTGGAGTCGCTCGCCGCCACGGTCCGCCTGCCCGGTAATGGGGGCGCGCGCGTGGACGTGATCGCGGGCCGCCTGGAGCACCTGCCCCCCGGGAGCGATCCGGAAGCCCTGGGCGATGCGTTGGCCCGTTCCCCCTATCAACGGATCGTAATGGATCTCGGGGCGGGGACCAAACGCGCGATCTTCGCTTTTTCCGCCCTCGCCGACCGGCTCCTGCTCGTCAGCGGTCCCCATCCCAACGCCCTCCGGGAAACCGCGGACATCGCGGGCTCCGCGTTCCTTCTCCACCGGGGCCTGCGCATGGAGGTGCTCTTCAATCGTTGCCCCGCCGAGAATCGGCCGATCGCCGCGGCGGCCTTCCGCCTCGCGCTGCGCAAGAAATTCGTGGCCTTCGAAGACGGCGAGGTGCCGAAGCACGGTCCCCTCTCCGCGTTCCTCCGCGAGGAAGGGGGCCAGCTCCGCCTCTTGGAGGAATCGCTTTCCGTCCTGCCCCCGGGGCCGAAGCGGCGCTTGCCCGAGCGGCTCTACGAGGCGGACGGTCGATTCTTCACGGGCCTCGCCTCGGCCTATCGCGCGATGCGTCCGGCGACAGGACCGTCCTGGGGCGGGCTCCTTCGGCGGCTTCTGGCGCCGCTTATGGCCGGGGCGCCGAGCGGTGAGCCTCCGCAAAGTTGCTTGGAGCCCTATGGACCGTGGATTCGCCGCCAGCGCGCGCGGGAGCCCGTGCGCGCGGCGCTTTCGCGCATCCGGATCCTCGCCGGGGCGAAGGGAGGGGTGGGCCAGACGGAATGCCTCGCGCGCCTGGCCGTGTTGGGCTCCCGGGAGGGCGGCTCCCAATTGCTCTACGACCTCAACATGGAGGATAGTTCGCGCCATTCCTCCCTCGGCTGGTACTTCAAATTGCGCCAACCCGTGGCCCAGCGCACCCTCTGGGAGAAGGAGGGCCACCTGTGGCCCCTCGATCGGAGGCGCAAAATCGACTTGTTCTTCTACCGCAACCGGCAGGAGGTGGAATCCACCGCGTCGTTCCTCGATGCCTTCGTGGAGCGCGCCGTGGAGACGGCCGGGAGCCGGAAATGGGCGCGCTTGTGGGCCGACGCCGAATCGGGGGTCGAGGCCCCGGTGCTGCTGCTGTCGCTGCTCGCGGGGAACCTCGTGCTTGTCAGCGACGCCGGCGACGCGGAGAGCGAGGCGAAGCTCATGGCCCTCGTCGCGGAACTCGCCCGCGCCCTCGACTGGGCGGGCGGGGACGAGGCGGATTTCTCCCTCGCGCTGCTGCTCACCCGCGACGAGCCGATGGGCCCGGCTTCGAAGGAGGGCCCGCGCCGCCGCGCCCTGGTCCGTCGCCTGGCCAAGGAGATCCGCCTTCGCCTCGGAGAGCGGATTCCCGGGTGGGGGGAGGATCGCGTGTTCCTGCTTCCCCGCCACGCCCCCATGGGCGAAGATTTTTCCTGGGAGCGCGTGGACTTCGGCCCAGAGGAAAAGCGCGTCTTTTCGGTCCTTTTTCCCGCGGCGAAAAAAACGGCCGACGCCGCTCCCAAAGTGCCCAGTGGGGGCGCCTAGGGCGACGTTAGGGCCGCCCGTAATTCTTCGGGACTCGCCACGGGGGCCCGGCAGCGTTGGTTCTCGCAGAGGAATGCGCGAGCGCCGGAGCCGGTCTTCATCCCCTCCATCCAGGCGGGAACCCTTGCATCGGACGGGAGCAGCAGCCGGATGGAGCGGTTGGGATGGGGATGGGCGTGGAGCACTTGGAGGAAGCCCGAGGCGGCCTCGGCCCGGTCCGCCGCGATCACGACCTCTTGGGCCGGGCTCTCCACCAGGAGGAGGGCCAGGAGGGCGAAGGCGTGGTTCGACGGCGCGCGCGCGAGGGAGGGCCCGGCGGCGAAAAGCGCGTGGCGCAGCCCGCCCTCTTCCCGGTCGGCGAGGCGGTGGAGCATGGCGAGATTCCAGGCCATCACCGAGTTCCCCGAGGGCAGCGCCCCGTCGTAGAACGAGAGGGGCCGAAGCGGCAATTCGGAGCCGACGGGGGAAAGCCGGTAGGCCCGGCGCGCGTCGTCCCAGAAGCGCACGTTCGCCGAGTCGCATAGCCGCGAGGCGAGGTCGAGGGATCCGAGGTCGAGGGTGGCCTGGTGGAAGTGGAGCAGGCCGTGGATATAAAAAGCGTAATCATCGAGGAGGCCCTCGCCCCCGGGGGTTCCCAGGCGCCAGGTTTTCCGAAGCGCGCCGTCTACCAGGAGGCGCCCCTCCACGAAACGCCGCGCGGCGCGGGCGGCCTCCAACCAATCGGCTCGGCCGAAGACGGAGCCGGCGCGGGAGAGGGCGGCGATCATGAGGCCGTTCCAATCGGCCATGATCTTGTCGTCGAGGCGGGGGCGCACGCGCTGGGACCGGAGTTCCAGGAGTTTCAGGCGGAGCGCTTCGAGGTCGGGATCTTCCGGGTCGCCGAGGGGCCGATGCGGGATATTCGCCTCGCGATTGGGCGCGCCCGTCTCGGCCGTGAAATTGCCCCCGTGCTCGAGGTGCCACACGGCGCAGGCGCGCCGGCCCTCGTCTTCCCCCAGGGCGCGCTTGACCTCGGCGGTGGTCCAGAGGTAGAAGCGCCCCTCCTCGCCCTCGCTGTCGGCGTCTTCCGCGGCGTAGAAGCCCCCCTCGGGATGCCGCAGGTCGCGCAGCACGTACTCGAGGGTCTGCTTGACGGCGGTTTCGAGGCCGGGGGCGCGGGATTCGACCCAAGCGTCGCAGAGCGCGAGGACCATGAGCGCCTGGTCGTAGAGCATCTTCTCGAAATGGGGCACGAGCCAATGGGCATCGGTGCTATAGCGGTGCCAGCCGAAGCCGATCTGGTCGAAGATGCCGCCCCGGGCCATGCGCAGGAGCGAGTCGCTGGCCATCCCGAGGGCCTTGGCGTCGCCCTGGGCGCGGCCGTAGCGGGCGAGGAAGGAGTACTGGTGGGGGATGGGGAATTTAGGGGCCTCCCCGAAGCCGCCGCGCTCGGCGTCATAGCGCTGGGCGAGTTGGTACACGCCGGCTTCCAGGAGGTCTTTCCCCGAATCGGGCGGCTCGGAAGCGGCGTCGAACCACGCCTGGAGTTCCGTGTGGAGGGTTTGCGCCGAAGTGACGAGTTCTTCCCGGCGGTTCTTCCAGAATTCGGCGATGGCGGGGATGAGGGTCATCATGCCGTGGCGGTTGCCCATGGCCTGCTTGGGGAAATAGGTGCCGGCGAAGAACGGGCGCCGGTCGGGCAGCAGGAATAGGGAGAGGGGCCAACCGCCGCTGCCGGTCATGGCCTGGCACGCCTGCATGTAGTACTGGTCGATATCGGGCCGCTCCTCGCGGTCGACCTTGATGCAGACGAAATGCTCGTTGAGGAGCGCGGCGACCTCGCCGTCCTCGAACGATTCGCCGGCCATCACGTGGCACCAATGGCAGGTGCTGTAGCCGATGGAAAGGAAGACGGGCTTCTGCTGGCGCTCCGCGGTGAGGAAGGCGCATTCGCACCATTCCCACCAGTCGACGGGATTGCGCGCGTGCTGGAGCAGGTAGGGGTTGCGGGTGAAAACCAGGCGATTGAACTCGGCGCCTCCGTCGGGGGGGAGGGCGGCGAGTTCTTCGGGGGTCGGAAGGGGTTTATCGTGGGTCAAATGGGTCCCTGCCTGAGAAAGGTAGCCGATTTACGGGGCGAGGCAAATGTCGATCGGGGGTGGACGTCCTTTCTAACGGCCGGCCCGGGGGACGGATTTTCCCTCCCCGCCCGGGTCTCCGGATTTTTCCCGGGTTGAGGAATTCAGACTATAATGTATAGATACCAAACAAAGAATTCCATCTTGAGGAGCGCACCCATGGCTAGCCGATTCGAGAAATCCATCGTCGTCATCCACGCCCATCCCGACGATACCGAGGCGTTCTGCGCCGGAACCCTGGGGCACCTGAAAAACCTGGGCTACCGCATCACCATCGCCACGATGACGAGCGGCGACCTGGGGGGGATGGGGATGGGCCGCGGCCAGACCAAGCGGGTGAGGGCCAAGGAGGCCGAGGCCGCCGCCGCCGTCTTGGGCGCCTCCTATCACAGCTACGGGGCCCACGATGGCTACCTGCAGGACAGCCCGAAGGCGCGCCAATGGGTGACCGCCCTCGTGCGCCGGGCCCGGGCCGGCATCGTGATGACCCACCTGCCCTTCGATTACCACCCCGACCACCGCACGACCGCGGCCATCGTGGACGCCGGCGTCATGGTGGCGTCGCTGCCCAACGTGCCCTGCGGCGAGCCCCATCTCGACATCACGCCCCTCTTCTACCATACCGCCCCATTGGGCTTCAGCGATCCCCTGGGCTCCCCCGTGACCCCGCCGCACTTCTTCATCGACATCACCTCGACGATCGAGACCAAGATGCAGATGCTGGCCCACCATAAGAGCCAGCAGGACCTCATGCGCCACATGCATAAGATGGACGATTTCTTCGGCGAGATGAAAAAATACAACCTGGATCTCGGGCGCCGGGCCAAGGTAAAGTACGCGGAGGTCCTCTGGCAGCACCTGGGCGGCGGCTACCAGAAGGAGCCCCAGATCCAGGCGGAACTGCGCAAGTTCATCCGCCTCGACCGGACGCCCCTCAAGAAGACCTGATCGCCGACCCAAGGAAGCCCCATGAACCTCCAGGATGCCCGCTACACCCGCTTCGCCATCGCCCGCGAGATGCTCGAGACCGCCGACGTGGTGAAGCGCTTCGACGCCAAGGCCGCCAAGCCGTTCCTCAAGCCGATCCAGAAGAAGAAGGGCCTCCTGCTCACCGGCGAGGGCTCGAGCCGCATCTTCCCGGCCAAGCGGGCCATGGCGGCCCTCCGCCGCAAGGGCGCCTCGTTCCCGGTGTGGACCGAGGGCGCGACCCAGGCCCTGGAGTACGGGCTCGCCGACCAGGCCGTCATCGCCGCCAGCAATTCGGGCAAGACGAAAGAATTGGTGCGGCTGCTCAAGAAACTCCAGGCGGGGGGCCACGAGGCCTTCTTCGGCGTCGCCGCCGCGGCCGGAACGCCCGTGGTCGACCTGGCCGTCGAGGGACACGTGCTCGCCTGCGGCAAGGAAGACGCCGTGGCCGCCACCAAGAGCGTGGTGGAGCAGGCCCTCTTCATCGACGCCGTTTGTTCGGGCGTGGCGGGCCTCGCCCCCCTCGACGTGAAGGCCGGGGCGCCGCTGGTGGCCGAAACGCTCTCCCGCGCCCCCGACGCCAAACTCGTGGAGCCCCTGGCCAAGGCTTCCAAGCTCTATTTCGCCGGCCGCAACGACGGCGTGGCCGAGGAACTCACCCTCAAGACCAACGAGATCACCCGCAAGAAATCGGGCTTCCTCGAGGGGACCTACGCGGTGCACGGCATCGAAGAGGTGATGGATCCCGGCGAAGCGGTGATCCTCATCGAGCCCTTCCCCGATGAAGAGGAAAAGTTCGAGGAGGTGCTGGTGAAGGGCGTGGGCCTCACGGTGGTGGCCGTCTCCTCGCGCCCCACCCGGTTCCCCACCTTCCTCATCCCCGACGGCGGGCCCTGGCGCGAAGTGCTGGGCCTGTGCGCGGGCTGGAGCCTGCTCTTGGAGATCGGGCTCAGCCTGGGCATCGACCTCGACAAGCCGGTCCGCGCCCGAAAGGTCGGCAACGAGTACCTGGGGAAATAAGTTCGGACGGTCGCGGTTCATCGGCGAAGGCGGTCCGGAGCTGGACGGGCTGAACTGGGGAAACACCCAAGCCGGGTGGATAGGGAGGCGAACCCCGCTGAAAATGTCGGCGAGCGTGGGCCCCTCAAGGGTCTAAAGCCTCGGATCGTGGAGCAGGTCTAAGCGGGCGAGGGCCGCGTGCAGGTGCTCGCGCCCGCGGGTGAGGGCGCGCGAGACCTCTTCGCCCAGGTAATCTTTGAAGGTCCAGGGGAGGCCCTCGTAGCGGCGCGTCTCCTTGCGGTAGAGGAGTTGCAGGTCGGCCCAGACGCCCGCTTCGAGGTAGACCTTATGGGCCCTCGGCTTGAAGGTCAACAGGAGGAATTGCTCCATGGCCAAGAAACCGGGGTCGAGATTCACGCGGCGCTCGAGGCCCTTTCCATCCCGCGACCATTTCTTCTCCAGCTCGAAGCCGATTATTTTCGCGCGGGCGAGGCCTTCCCGCGGGAAGGGGGCCTGGAAGATCACGAGGCGTTTTTCCAATCCCGCGCCCATTTCCGCCTCGTAATAGGGGGTATGGGAGAAGGGATAGACGCAAGGGGGCGCCAGGGGTTCGCCATAGGTCGCGGCCAAGCTGCGCGTCGCTTCTTCGAGGAGGGCGCCCTCGTTCGCAAAGATCGAAAAAGTGAGGAGCCCGGGTTGGGCGGGATGGGGGAGGCTCACGGGAGGATCCTACTATCCGCGGCGCCCACGGATCCGGGACCTTCGAGCTGCTTCGCCATCGGGAGGTGCGGGATGCCGAGATCGAGGAAGCCCGCGCCGCAGGGCTGGTAGCCGGCGCGGAGCCAGAAGGCGCGGGCCTCGGCCCTGGCGGCTAGGTGGAGGTGTAACCAACCCCGTTCGCGGGCCAGAGCCTCCGCCGACGCGCACAGGCGAAGGCCGATGCCTTCGCCCCGGAACCGGGGATCCACGCAAACCTGGCGAAGCTTCGCCGAGCGCCCCTGCGCGTCGGGCATCAGGAACAAGGCGCCGATAACGAGGCCATCGCGTTTGGCCACGAAGTGTTCGGCCTCGGCCTCGGCGGCGAGTTCTTCGGGGGAGAAATCGAGTCCGAGGGGCCGGCGAAGCACCTCGCGGCGGAGGCGGACCGCGGCGAGGTAGTCGAGGCTTCCCCAGGGCGCGCGTTCGACCACGAGGGCGGGGGCCTATGCCTCGGACTTTCCTTTCGGAGAGCCCAAGTGGCCGAGCAGCAGGGCGACGCCGAGGGCGCTAAGGAAGGCCCAGATGCCGAAGACGGGGGATTGCCCGGGGAGGGCGGGAAGCCCCATGGTGGCGGCGAGGGGATCGGCGGCCAGGATGGCGCAGCCGGAGATGGCCCCCATGACGAGAAAGATGGCGGCGAGGAGATAGCCCCAGGCCTTGCGCCGCCAAAGCCAGAGGGCGGCAAGGGCCCCGGTGGGGAGCACCACCGAGAGGTCGAGCATGTGGACCATGCTCGAGGAGAGCCCCCGCTCTTCGATGCTCTCGGGCAGCCGGCCGTCGATGATGACCCGGATATTTTCGCTGAGGCCGTAATAGAGGAACACGAGCACGCCCACCGCGATGATGACCGAGATGGTGCGCACGGGGGTGGCGGGGGCGAACCGGCGCCTCAAGCCCTTGGGCTTCATCGAGCCCATGAGCGCGATGAACGCGAAGAGCGCGAGCGAGAAGGAGGCGATATAGAGGAGGAAGACCTGGTTGGGCCGGCAGCCGGCGACCACGCTGGCGTAGGTGTAGAGGAGGTGGGCGAGGGCCCCCGCCCAGACGAGGGTGGCCCGCCGGCTGCCGCGCAGCGACCAGGCGATGCTGACCACCAGGAGCGGCACGGCGAGCACCAGGTTGGCGAGGTCGTTCCCCCGCATCTGGGGCACCAGGGTGGCCGAATCGCGGTAGAGGCCCTTCACCAAGAGGCCGGCGAGGCTGGCGGCGGTCACCGTGAGGCCCAGGAAGAACGAGAGGACGGCGGCGGTTCGCAGGCGTTTTCGCTTCATAGGCAGATCTTACAACCCCCATGGGAAAATAGTCCATGGACCAACCCTGGCTGATCTTCATCGTCTTCGCCTCGGCCCTTTTCGCCCTGGACCTGGCTCTCACCGCCCGCCGGACCGGCCCCATGGGCTTCCGCACCAGTTTCCGGCTGACTGGGTTCTGGGTCGCCATGGCCCTCCTCTTCAACGCCTACGTGTTCTGGCATTATGCCAGCCTCCACGGGCTCGACCCGGCCCAATTCCCCGCCACCGGCCTCGACAAGGCGGTGGAGTTCCTCACGGGCTACCTGGTGGAGCAATCCCTCTCCATCGACAACCTCTTCGTGTTCCTGGCGATCTTCGGCTTCATGCGCCTGACCCCGGACCAGCAGCCCACCGCGCTGAAATGGGGCATCTTCGGCGCCATCCTCCTGCGCATCCTGTTCGTGCTGGCGGGGGTGGCCCTCATCCAGCGGTTCCACTGGATCATCTACGTGTTCGGGGCCATCATCCTCTGGGCCGCCTGGAAACTCGCCTTCGGGGGCGACGAGAACGTCCACCCCGAGAAGAACATCCTCTACCGCCTCGCCTCCCGGTTCATGCCCATCGACGCGGGCTACGCGGGGCGCGCGTTCTTCCACCGCAAGGGGGGCCGGCTCCACATGACCCCGCTCTTCCTCACGGTGCTCCTCATCCTCTCCACCGACATCGTCTTCGCGGTCGACAGCATCCCCGCGATCCTCGCCATCACCCAGGACCGCTTCATCGTCATCAGCTCCAACGTGTTCGCGGTGCTGGGGCTCCAGGCGATGTTCTTCGCCTTCTCGAAGATGGCGTCCTATTTCCACTACCTCAAGCACGGCGTGGCGCTGGTGCTCGCCTTCATCGGGGTGAAGATGCTCACGGCCGACTTCTTCCACATCCCGCCCATGGTCTCCCTCGGCGTGGTGGTGGGGATCATCGCCGCGGCCGTCGCGTTCTCGGCGTGGAAGCGCCCCGCGAAAAGCCCCTAGGGGCCGGTCGGGGGGCCCGTCGGGTTTTAGAAACCCTGACTTCGCCGGGGCATGCCCTCCCCGCGGCAGGTGGGAATCCCTTTCGTCGCGCCGCAGCGCCAGTCATTTGGCCCGGGTGCGGATTTATGGGTGGCGCTGATGCGCTCCTCCAGGGACTCCCACCTGCCGCTTCGGGAAAGGCCACCACCGTCGACGGCCAGGTAAAAGGCTTCGCCTTTTGAAGGGGGTATGGGAGAAACGATCAGCCCGGTTGGGGATTGCGTCGCGCTTGCTTAAGGCCGAAGCGGTCGACAAGGCGTCGCTCGCCGACGCTTAAGCATCCCGAGGAAATCGCGCTTGGGGAAACTCGGATGGAGAAGTTGGAGGGAACCAAGCCCGTGATCGAGGAACAGCCAGGCAGGCGGACGGCGGCGGGGGCCGGGGGGCGCCGGCCCTACTTGATCGGGGGTTTCTGCTTGTTGCCGACGAGTTTTTTCCACTCGGTGGTGGCGACCTCGTAGTCGCCGGGCTGGAGCGAGGTGAGGAACTCGCCGTTGAAATGCTCGGTCATGTAGGTCAGCTGCAGGTTGGCTTCGCGCTCGCCGAAGAAGACCATGGCGGCGTTGACTTGGATATCGTGGCGGTAGTCGACGGCGTTGTTCCCCTGGAAGGTGTGGCGGAAATGCTGGCGCACGATACGGGTGAGCTTGTCGTAGCGGAGATCTTCGATCAGTTCGGGGAGCCCGTACTGGCTGCGGAGTTCCTGCCCGACCCAGGCGGCGAACCCGTTCTGCAGGTAGCGCCAATCGCCGACGACCTCGCCGCCGCGGAAGGTCAGCACCACGGCGAAGAGCTGGTAGGCGTTGGTCTTGGGGTCGAGTTTGAGCCCGGCGGGATTATTGTAGAAGAGGTACTGGTGGTCCCAGTCGCGGAACTCGTTGGAGGTGCGCCCGGCGGGGACCGTGATCTGCATGAAGTCGCGGGCGTCGCGGGAGGTGAGGTGGAGCACCCGGCGTTCGGTGCGCTTCATGAGCTCGGGGATATTCGTGGAGAAGCTCAAGGGGATGAATTGGCGGGTCTTGCTCTCGACGGCGAGGAGCTCCTGGGTGAAATACGGGACTTGGCAGAGCTCGGCGTAGCTCTCCTGCACGTCGGCGGCCGAAAAGCCGTTGCTGGCGAGGATCTCCTTCACCTGGGCCGGGGCCATATAGAAGCGGAATTGCTTGAACCCGGGGATGAACGCCGGGAAGGCGTTCAGGGAAAGGAGGACGATGAGGAAGGCGGATATTTTGGGGAGGCGCATATCCAAATTTAAGATGGGGCGCGTTTTTTGACAATTTCCGCCTCCAAAATGGATAATGACACCCCATGGACGCGGATATCCTCGATCGCCTCGATGCGATCATCCTTTCCCGGCGGGGGTCCGACCCGGGGGCCTCCTACGTGGCCTCGCTTTTGGCCAAGGGCCCGTCCAAAATTCGGGCGAAACTCGTGGAGGAGGCCGCGGAGGTCTTCGAAGCCGCGGCGGAGGGGGGCCCCGAGGGGGCCCGCCACCTGGTCGGGGAGGCCGCCGACCTCCTTTTCCACCTCCAGGTGCTCCTCGCCTCCCGCGGGCTGACGATGAACGATGTTCGGCGCGAGCTGGAAAAACGGGAAGGCGTGGGCGGCCACGATGAGAAGGCCCGCCGAAGCGCTCCCCCCGCCCCCTAAGGACCCCGGAACCCCCATGAAAAAAGTCTTCCAAGATCCGTCCCGCATCCGCATGGCCCTGCCCAATAAGGGGCGCCTGCGCGAGCCGGCGATCACGCTGCTCACCCGGGCCGGCTACGTCTTCCGGGCAAAAGACCGCTCCCTGTACGCCACCTGCGCCAACGACCAGATCACCTTCATCTTCGTGCGCACCGAGGACATCCCCGTGCTCGTGGGCAGCGGGGTCATCGACCTGGGCATCACCGGGGAAGACCTAGTGGAGGAGCGCGAGGCCGTGGTGCGCACCGTGCTCCCCCTCGGGTTCGGCCGCTGCCGCCTGTGCGTGGCCGTGGACGAGGGCTCCGCCTACCATTCCCCCGCCGACCTCTCGGGCAAAGTGATCGCCACCTCCTTCCCCAAGATCGCCGCCGCCTTCTTCCGTAAGCACGGCGCCGAGGTGCGCCTCGTGGAGATGAACGGGAGCGTCGAGGTCATGACGGGCCTGGGCCTGGCCGAGGGCATCGTCGACCTCGTGGAGACCGGCGATAGCCTCAAAGACAACGGCCTGCGCATCCTCTCCGAGATCGGGAGCTACCAGACCTCGCTCATCGCCCACCCGGGGAAGGCCGACGATCCCCGCATCGCGCGGGTGCGCCGCCGCGTCGAGGGCATCCTCATTGCCGAGAAGTACAGCCTGCTGGAATACAATATCCCGCGGGAGAAACTCGGCGACGCCGAGAAGATCACCCCGGGCTATAGTTCCCCCACCATCTCCGACCTCGAGGACCGCGCCTGGGTGGCCGTGAAGGTGATGGTCGAGAAGAACCGGGTGGCCGCGGTCTGCGATTCCCTCGAGGCCATCGGCGCCCGGGCGATCCTCGAGACGGCGATCCAGAATTGCCGCCTGTAGCGTTCGCCGGATCAACCCCGGCCTTTTCCTGATCGTCCGCCGCGGAGGGGTTCTGCGCTTGGACCGCCGCTTCGCCCTCCTGGCGCGCGCGACGGATACGCACCAAGCTCCGAACCCCTCCACGGCTTCCTCTTGCGAAAAGGCTTACCCCCACTCTTGGGGGTAAAAAGGTTCGTTTAGGAATAATTTCGACGCGCCCCCCAACATGCAATTGAAGAAATCGGACGGGACTATTTGATCGCCACGCCGATCGGGTAGACGGCGGAGCCGCGGCGCAGGTGGAGCACGAGTTTCTTGTTCTTCATCCCCGTCTGCATGGCGCGGTTATACTCGCCGAGGGAGCGGGTCTCCTTGTAGTTCACCATGATGATGAGGTCGCCGGGCTGGGCCCCCTTCTCGGCCAGGGGCGAGCTCTCTTCGAGGCCTTCGATGACGACGCCGATGGGCTCGCGCACGCGGTACTGGGCCATGAGTTCGGGGGTCATGGGGCCGACCTTCATGTCGAGGTAGACGCCCGCGTCCTCGCCGTCGGCGCCCTGGTGGTCCGTGAGGGATTCCAGGGTCGCGGTGAGGGAGAGTTTTTCCTTGCGCCGCAGCACTTCGAGGGCCACTTGCTTGCCCGGCGCGAGGTCGGCGATGCGGGATTGGAGGTCGGCGCTGCCCCGGGCCTTCTTGCCGTCGAGGCTGAGGAGGATATCGCCGGCCTGGAGGCCGGCCTTCTCGGCGGGCGAACCCTTGGCCACCTCGGGCACATAGACGGCGCCCTCGGGCGCGCCGAGTTCGGCGGCGAGGGCGCTGTCGAGATCCTTGAGGGTCACGCCGAGGAAGGGCCGGGTGACCTTGCCCGTCTTGCGTAGTTCATCGACCACCTTGCGCACGTGGTTGGCGGGGATGGCGAAGCCGATGCCGATGCTGCCCCCGGATTGGCTGTAGATCATGGTGTTCACCCCGACCACCTCGCCGCGCAGATTGAGGAGGGGCCCGCCCGAATTGCCGGGGTTGATCGGGGCGCTGGTCTGGAGGAAGGGCTGGGCCTGGTTGCCGATGCCCCGGCGCCCGACGGCCGAGATCACCCCGGTGGTGAAGGTGGAGGAGAGGCCGAAGGGGTTGCCGATGGCCACGGCGATATCGCCGATCTTCACGTCGTCGCTATCGCCCAGGGAGGTCACGGGCCAGGGGCCCTTCCCTTTGAGTTTCAGGAGCGCGATGTCGGATTCGGCGTCGACCCCGACGACCACGGCCTCGACCTCGCGGTCGCGTCCCTTGAAGCGCACCTGGATCTTCACGCCGTTCTTGACCACGTGGTAATTGCTGATGAGGTAGCCGTCTTCGCTGATGACGAACCCGCTGCCGAACGATTGGCCCTTGCGCCGGGAGAAGCGCTCGGGCGGGAGGCCGAAGAAGCGGCGCATGAACTCGTCGTCGCCGAAGAGTTCGCCCAGGGAATTGCGCTCCACGCTCATGGTGGTGACCTCGAGGCTCACCACGGCGGGCACGTTGCGTTCGGCGATGCGGTTATAGGCCTCCTGGAGCGAGAGCCCCGTCATGCTCACGGGTTTGCCCCCGCTGGTCTCTTCGCGGTTGCCGAGGCGCAGGAGCGAGGCCGGATTATGGCCGAAGATGAGGGCCCCGACGAGGACCCCGAGGGCGAGGTTTAAGAGGAGGACCCCGGCGATGAGCAGGATCCGAGGCATTCGACGCATGGGCGCTCCCCTGGCGCGGGACCCGGCCCGCCGGTGCTGAAAAGTCTGCCGATATGTTACCCGCAGGCCCCCCTCGGGTCAAGGCGAGACGGGACGGGGTTTTCGAGGGGGGCGTTTGATGGACCCTCTCCGCTGATGGAGGGAATCGGAGGGAACGCCAGGACCCACCCGCACCGCGGGTTTCTCAAAGCGGATGTTCCGGAGTCGGGTTAGTTCGATTCGCGCAGAGCCGATGGGGCTGGTGCTTGCTGGATGGGAGGCCCATCGCGAATCACGCCCGCGAGCATTTTTCATCCGTCGGGGCCCATGATTCAAGTTAAAATAGTTTCGTGAGCCTCCCAAAGAACGAACCCGCCACCGCACTCCCTTCCACCCGGGAACAGATCGCCGCCACCTACCATCGGCCGCTCCTCGACCTCATCCACGAGGCCCAGTCGGTGCATCGGCGCTTCCACACGCCCTCCGAGGTGCAGCAATCGGCCCTCATCTCCGTGAAGACCGGCGCCTGCCCCGAAGACTGCTCCTATTGCTCCCAGAGTTCGCGCTACAAGACGCCCACCGAGCCGACGCGCATGATGGGCCTCGACGAGGTCCTCGATTTCGCGCGCCACGCGCGGGAGAACGGCGCCTCCCGGGTCTGCATGGGCAGTTCGGGCCGCGACGTGAAGGACAACCGGGATTTCGAGCAGGTGCTCGAGATGGTCTCCCGGGTGAAGGCCCTCGGGGTCGAGACCTGCGTCACCCTCGGCATGATCGACGCGGCCAAGGCCCGCCGGCTGAAAGAGGCCGGCCTCGACTATTACAACCATAACATCGACACCTCCGAAGCCTACTACGACCGCGTCATCACCACCCGCAGCTACGGCGAGCGCATCGACACCCTCTCGGCGGTGCGCGAAGCCGGCCTCCACGTCTGCACCGGGGGCATCCTCGGCCTCGGCGAGAGCGACGACGACCGCATCTCCTTCCTCCACCAATTGGCCTCCATGGACCCCCAGCCCGAGAGCGTCACCATCAACCGCCTCGTGCCCATCGCCGGCACGCCGCTGGCGGGCACCCCCATGCTCGACGTGCTCGTCGTCGCGCGCACCATCGCCACGGCGCGCCTGCACATGCCCGAGGCCCCCATCCGCCTTTCCGCCGGCCGCGAGAGCATGAGCGACGAGGCCCAGGCCCTCTGCTTCCTCGCCGGGGCCAATTCGGTCTTCAGCGGCGAGAAGCTCCTCACCACGCCCAACGCCGGAAACCGCGACCAGTCCCTCTTCGAACGCCTCGGCATCACCGCCAAGGCCTGCGCCCACTCCTGAGGGGCGAACCCCGTCTCGGCCAAGCCGAGGCCTGGCGCCCTCGTCCCGAGTCGCCCAGGTCACCGGGTCGGGGGGATCCCGATCGGCATATACGTTCCTGCGGAAAATTCCCGGATAGGCGAAAATAGGGCGCCCGCGCCGATGGCGAGGGAAAATACGCCGACGCGACCCGAGGTGACCATGAAGCTGCGCCTTTCCGTTCTTTCCCTCGTCTTGATCCTCCCGGCCCTCGCCGAGGTGAAACTTCCCGCCATCTTCGCCGACCATATGGTCCTCCAACGCGAAGCCCCGATCCCCGTCTGGGGCTGGGCCGCGCCGGGCGAGGAGGTCTCCGTCGCCATCGACGCAGAAAAGGCCGTGGTGACGAAGGCCGACAAGCTGGGCAAGTGGAAGGCGGTGCTCGCGGCCCACAAGGCCGACGGAAAGCCCCATACCTTGACGGTGAAGGGGAAGAACATCCTCGTCTACTCCGACGTGCTCTTCGGCGAGGTGTGGATCGGAAGCGGCCAATCCAATATGGAGTGGGCGCTCATTCGCGCGCGCGACGGCAGCAACGAGGTGCGCGCCGCATCCTACTCGAATATCCGCCTGTTTTCGGTGAGGAAGGCGACGTCCCCCACGCCCCTGGACAATGTGGTGGGCACCTGGGCCGCGTGCAGCCCCTCCAACGCCGGCGGATTCTCGGCGGTTCTCTATTTCTTCGGCCGCGAGGTCCACCGCGCCACCCGCTACCCGGTGGGGCTCATCCACAGTTCGTGGGGGGGCACCCCCGCCGAAGCGTGGATGGGGCTCGACGGCCTCGTGGGCGACTCCAATAGCCGCATCTACATCGACCGCTATTCCAACACGGTCACGAGCCCGATCTGGCGCACCAACGAGCCTGCGCGCAGCCTCCTCTACAGCAACCTCATGAAGGAGTTCAACAAGACCGCGCGGGTGCAGGATCCCGGCAACCAGGGCGAGGCGCAGGGCTGGCAGAAGCCCGGCTTCGACGACACGGCGTGGAAGACGCTTAACCTGCCGGGCAATTGGTTCCAGGATGCCACCGGGACGAACGTCAACGGCGCCTTCTGGTACCGCCGCACGATCGAGATCCCCGCGGCCTGGGCCGGGAAGGACCTCACCCTCCAACTCGGCGCGGTGGACGATTACGATACGACGTACTTCAACGGTGAAAAGGTCGGCCAGACCGGCCCCGAGACCGCCAATTGGTGGACGGTCGCGCGCAAGTACGACGTGGCCGGCAAATACGTGAAGGCGGGCGCGGCGACGATCGCCGTGCGCGTGTTCGATGATTTCGGGAAGGGCGGCATGGGGGCGAAGCCGGGCGAACTCGTCCTCGCGCCCAAGGACGCGAGCGCGTCGGCCCTCAGCCTCGAGGGGGGTTGGCGGTGGAAGGTCGAGTACGGCGAAGCAATCAAGTCCACCGCGATGGCGCCCTACGATCCCAAGCGCCCCCAACTCGTGCCCTCGTTCCTATGGAACGCCATGATCGCGCCCATCGTGCCCTTCGGGGTCCGCGGGTCGGTGTGGTACCAGGGCGAGAACAACGCCGGGCGCGCCTTCCAATACCGCACCCTCTTCCCCGCCATGATCCGGTTCTGGCGCGCCGAGTGGAAGCAGGACCTCCATTTCTACTGGGTGCAATTGGCCAATTACATGCCGCGCCGGGAACTCCCCGGCGATAGCGCTTGGGCCGAACTGCGCGAAGCCCAGACGATGGCCCTCTCCCTCACCAATTCGGGAATGGCCCTGGCGATCGACATCGGGCAATCCAACGATATCCACCCGATCAATAAGCAGGAGGTGGGCCGGCGCCTGGCGCTCAACGCCTTGGCGAAGGTCTACGGGCAGAAGGTCGCCTTTAGCGGCCCCCAGTTCCGGTCGATGAAGCGCGAGGGCGCCAAGATCCGCATCGCATTCGACCAAATCGCCGGCGGCCTCGTCGTCTCCAACCAGGACGGCAGCCGGGAATTGCGCGGGTTCGCCGTCGCCGGCGAAGACAAGGCCTTCCAATGGGCCAAGGCGGAGATCCAAAAAGACCATACCGTCGTGGTGTCGGCGCCAGGCGTCGCCGCCCCCGTGGCCGTGCGCTACGGCTGGGCCGATAACCCGGCGGTGAGCCTCTTCAATAAGGCCGGTCTGCCCGCGATCCCCTTCCGCACCGATGATTGGCCCGGGGTGACCTTCCTCGCGAGGTGATTCGGATATCCACCCGACGGACCGGATGACACAAGGCCCGCGCTTCGCGCGGCGCCGAGCGGGGGATTAACCCGCGGCGGCGGATTCTTCCGCGGCGAGTTTCGCCGCTTCGGCCGCTTGCTTATTGTACTGGCGGAGATCCACCCCCGTCTTGATCGCCATGAAGAGGATCATCACCACGGCGGGGAGTTTCAGCAGGAGCACGGGGAGCGCCCCGAAGAGGATGGTGAGGTGCATGAGGATCACGCGGGGATAGGGGCGGCCCATGAGGTCCATGGGATCCTTACGGAGGTAGCGGCGCTCCTTGATGAACTCGGTGGCGAACGGCCAGGCGAGGGAGAGCACGATGAGGAGGAGGGCGAATAGGCCGCTCGTGGCGAAGGCCTCGGGGGAGGCGAGGGCCCCGTGGAAGGCGCCCAGGCCCTCGTCGAGGATCCCCCGCAGGAGCCCCTGGGGCTCCGCGTTCTCGACGGGAAAGTTCATGAAGCCGAAGAAGCGCCCCCCGGCCACGAGGAAGACCCCGTGGACGAACATGAACCCCCCGTAATGCACCGCGAAGAAGAGGCCCGAGAAGAGCCCCCCGAGGAAGCCGAGGAAGGAGAACCCCTTCCCGGAGCCGAAGGCCCCGACGGCGAGCATGGAGGCGAGGTTGAACAGGCCCACCGCCAGGCTCTCGAACCAATAGAGCATGAGGATGGCGAACACGCTCCAGCCGAAGAGGAGGACGCCGAGCACCGGCACGAGGTTGGAGAGGAGGATGAAGGCATAGGCCCCCTTGCGTTCGCCCCGATGGGCGAAGAGCGCGGGCAGCAGCCCGGCCAGGAGGACCACCAGGATCTCGGCGAGGCGGCGCACGCGGGGCCTAATGGGCGGCGGTCTTGGACTGGATATAGTCGCTGAGCGCGAAGAAGATCATCGAAGCCAGGAAGACGCCGTGGACGATGCTCTGCCACATGAGTTCGTGGCTCGTCTTATTGGCGATCTCGATGAAGCTCTTGAGCAGGTGGATGGCGGAGATGCCGGCCAGGGCCCCGGCCAATTTGATCTTCAGCGTATTGGCGTTGATCTTGGCCAGCCAATCGGGGCGGTCGCGGTGCTCGCCGAAATCGATCTTGCTCACGAAGGTGACGTAGCCGCCGATGACGACCATATTCACCAGGTTGGCCACCATGCTGATGTCGACGAGGGAGAGGATGGCCAGCATGATCTGGCTCTCGGTGATGCCGGCGAAATGGGTGACGAGGTGCCACACCTCCTGGACGCTCTTGACCGCGTAGCCGAGGGCGGCGATGATGAGCGCCCCGTAGATGGGCGCCTGGATCCATCGGCTGGTGAAGATCGTCCATTCGAAGGCCGATTCCACCGCCTCGAGGGCGCGGTCGGCGCGGCCGGGGTTCTTCGGAGCGTGGGCGATGCGGTGGGGCTTCATGGGGGGTTCCTCGGGCGAAACAGGGGGGATTTTACCTCGAGCCGGCCGGGCGGTGAAGGCCGTTTTCAGGCCGGCCGCCGGCGCAACCCGCGCCCGATCTGCTCGATGAGGGCGGTGGCGTGGGTGATCTCCCCCGGGGAGAGGAGGGGCTCGATGGGCCCCTCGGGGAGGGGTTCCATCGAGTGGCCGACGAAGTCGGCGAGTTCGTCCTTCACCTGGTTATTATCGGGCTTCACCCAGCCGGGCACGGCGATCTCCACCGGGACGCCGCCGAGGGAGAGGGTCTTGGCCGAGAAGTCGCCCAGGGCGGCCTCTCCGTCGCCGAGTTCCAGGCGGCAGGAGCGGACCTTCTCGGGGCCCGGAAGCAGCCAGGAGATGAAGAGTTCGCCGCCGACGCCGCCGCCGTGGCGCAGGCTCACGCGCAGTTCCTGGACCTTTCCGGCCTCGACCCTGGAATCGAGGATCTCCCAGCCCGTGACGGGGCCGAAGAAATAGAGGGCGAGGTCGAGGTCGTGGATGAGTTTATCGGTGACGATGTCGTCGGGGATCCGCGGGTCGTGGGGCTGGCAGCGGCGGAAGGCGTAGGCGCGGGGCGCCCAGGCCCCGTCGCGCAGGAGCTGGCGGATCTTGATGGCCACGGGATTATAGCGCTCCACATGGCCGGCCATGAGGCGCAGGCCCCCCTGGCGCGCCGCCTCGGCCATGGCGTTCCATTCGGCGAGGGATCCGGCGACGGGCTTCTCGATGAAGGCGTGGCAGCCGCCGCGCAGCGCCTCCATCCCCAGGCTGAAATGCGTGGCGGACGGGGTGGCGATGACGACCAGGTCGGGGCGGGCCGAGGCCAGCAGTTCGGCGAAATCGCCGAAGAACGGCACGCCGGGGAACGCCGCCGCGCGCTCGGGCGACCGGTCGCAGAGGCCGACGAGGCGGATCTTCGCGACCTGCTCGGCGAGCCCGCCCTTGTAGTAGGCCTCGGCGCCTCCGGCGGAGAGTTCGCGCAGGGCGCGGGCGTGGTAGCCCCCCATCTTGCCGAGGCCGGCGACCGCGACGCGGATCTCATCGGCCTCGCGGCTGAGCAGGGGCATGGGAGGCGTCGCGCCCTATTTCTTGATGTGCTTCAGGATCTGGTTGGCGAGGGCGGCGTCGTAATAACTATAGGGGCCCTTGCGCAGGGTCGGCTTGAGGGAGAGTTCTTGGATGGCCTTCTTCACCTTGCCCTCGGTGACCCGGAGTTTGGTGGCCATGCCACCGACGGTGAGAAGATTGGCGCTTACTTCGGCCATGGGCCCTCCTATCAACGGGGAATTATCCCATAGGCCCGGGGCGGGTTTCACCCGAACCGGTAGCCGGAGACCGGGAAACCGAAGAGATGATCCGCGTAGTCCCGTGCGCCGGGGTCGCTTCCCGCGGCGCCCGCGGCCACGAAGAGCGGCACGAGATGGTCTTCCCGCGGTTGGGCGAGGCGGGCCTGGGGGGCCTGGGCCCATTCCAGGAGGCGCAGGCGCCGCACCGAGGGATCCGGGTGGCAGGCGGCCTCCGTCAGCCAGGCGTCGAAGATCCCCGCGTTCTCCTGGCCGCCCCGGGGGAAGCGCAGGTTATGGAAGGAATTACCGCTGCCGACGATGAGCACTCCCTCGCGGCGCAGGGGGGCGAGGGCCTCTCCGGCGCGGAAATGGAGGAGCGGATCGAAGGATTTCTCCATCGATAATTGGACGACGGGGATGTCGGCCCCGGGAAAGATGCGCATGAAAGGCACGAAGACCCCGTGGTCGAAGCCGCGGGCGTCGTCCTCCCCGCAGGCGAGTCCCGCGCCCGTGAGGAGTTCCCGCACCCGGGCGGCGAGGGTCGGCGATCCGGGCGCCGGATATTTCAGTTCATAGGTATGGGCCGGGAACCCGGAATAGTCGTAGAGCATGGGCGGCTTGGGGGAGGTTTGGACCGTGAAGCCCGCGGTTTCCCAGTGGCCCGATATCACGAGGACGGCCTTGGGTTTGGCCGGCAAGGTGGCCGCGAGCCCATCCAGGTGCCGGGCCAAGGCATCGAAAAGATCGGGTGGGGCCCACTCGATGGAAAAGCAGGGGCCGCCTCCGTGGGAGAGGTAGAGGGCGGGAAGGGGTGTGGCGCGTGGCATGGGGGTTCCTTTGGCGGCGGATGGGCGGGTTCAGTCGGGGTGGATGGGATGCCGCCGGCGGGCCGTCTTCCGCGGGGCGTATCGGGATCGACGGTTTGTTATGGCCGTTTAAAAGAAAATAATGTCGAGTGGGAGTTGAGTCAAAGTTTCCCCATCGACTCGAAATCACGTAATCCGCAATCTTCCACAGGTTCGATATGCAATCTAACCGCAGGATGCGGTTCGTTACCGCCGCGCACCATTGACTTCTCCCCCACCACGGTGAAGAGGCTTGCGTGGGCGCACATCATTCCGGCTCATGGGCTTCATCGGCTGGACCGAGAGGACAATACGGATCTTTGGTTTGCGGTTTCTAGTGCAGCGAGGCCACCTTCTCGAGGTGCTCCGAAACCCACATCTTGATGATGGACTGCCGAGTCACCCCGACCCGATCTGCCTCCCGGTCTAAACGCTCAATCATCCACTTGGGAAAGTCGACGTTGACCCTGCGCTGCTCGATGTTGGGTTTGGACGCTTTGGCGAGGTCGAGGTGACGGGTGATGTCCGCGCCTTCGTCGAATCGCTTGTCGAACTCACGTGCTTTGGTTTTCATAGATGGAGACCTCCTCAACTCGGGCTCTTCTCGCGGAGATGATACGGATATTGTCTTGACGGGGGGTGACGATGCAGGACCAGACCTTGCCGGAGATTTTGCCGATCACCAATGTGCGGGGTTCATCCACGGTCTTGGCTGGAATCTCGGTTCGTTCCGGGTCATCCCAAAGAGCCTGTATTTCCTCGAAATCGATGCCGTGTTTCGCCTTATTCCCGATGCTTTTCTTAGGATCATACTCAAAAGGCATGTATAAATATTATACCTTTTCGGTGTGAAACTCAAGGGAGAGTCCATACGGTGGAAACGGTTTTTTGCCTTGACGTTTCGCTTCTGGTGATCGATACTACATCGATATAGTGACGATATATTCGGAGTTTTTCATGCCTCCCAAAATCCCCTTTTTTTCCGAGTTTAGGCGTCCGCTCCTCGAAGTCGACCCGCCGCGGCTCGCCAAGGTCCGGCCCGGACCGCGGGAAGTGGGGTTGGATTCGACTTGGCGACTCCGCTTTCCAGGCGGCCGACAGGGGAATCTGGGGAGGATCGGGGAGGAACTCACCGCCTTCCTCAAGAAGGGCGCGAGGCTCAGGCTGGGCGAAGCCTCCGGAAGGCTCGCGGGCCATCCGACGGTATCGCTTAAGCTCGGGAAGCCTGAGCGCCCCGAAGGTTTTACGATCGCCATCCGCAAAGACGGCATCGACCTCGTCGGTGACGAGGCCGGCCTGCGTTACGGCGTCTACCATCTCGAAGACCTCATGCGCTCCCGCGGCGCGGCGATCCTGCCCCTCGGGCGCATCGAGCGCGCGCCCAGGCTCGCGACGCGCATCCTAAGGTCCCCCATGGCCTTCTTCTATGGCGACGAGTTCCCGCGCCTGGGCGAGGCCTACCCGGATGCTTGGCTCGATAAGATGGCGCACCAGGGGTTTAACGGCGTCTGGCTGCGGGGGCGGCTCTCCCAACTCGCCCGCGTCGACGTGTTCCCCGAGTTCGGCGAGGGAAGCGCGCTCCGCCTCGAGCAACTCGCGGCCTTCGCCAAACGCGCCTCGCGCTACGGCATCAAGCCCTACCTCTTCTTCAACGAGCCCCACGGGCTTCCGGCGGACGACCCGTTCTTCCGCGCCCACCCCGGGGTGAGGGGCGAATACCATGCCCCGGAGAACGCCTACGCCCTGTGCTCCAGCACGCCCGAGGTGCAGACGCTGCTGCGCGAGGGGATGGAGCAGGTCTTCTCCCGCGCCCCCGGCCTCGGCGGGGTCCTCCTCATCACGGCCAGCGAACTCCATTCCCATTGCTGGTCCCACGTCTCGTTGCGCGCCTCCCCTTTCGAGGAGGTGCGGGGGAAGATGGCGTGCCCGCGCTGCCGCGACCGGAAACCGGGCGAAGTGGTCGCCGAGATCGTCGCGAGCATCCGTGACGGGGTGCGGGCGGGGAACCCGGAGGCCGAGGTGATCGTGTGGAATTGGTCGTGGAGCATGTGGCATGCCGATCCCCAAACCGAGGTCGTCCGCGCCCTGCCGAAAGACGTGGCGGTCATGGGTGATTTCGAGCGGGGCAGCGAGCGCGTGACCGACGGCTTCAAGCACCTCATCGACGAGTACAGTCTCAGCTTCGTCGGTCCCGCCGACCGCTTCACGGGGACGGCCCGGGAGGCCGCCGCCGGCGGGCGGCGCATCTTCGCCAAACTCCAGGTGGGCACGACCCACGAGATCGGGTCCATCCCCCATTTCCCGCTCTATCGGAACCTCGCCGAGAAGTTCCGGAGGCTCGAGGCCCTCGGGGTGACCGGGGCCATGGAGTGCTGGAATTTCGGGAATATCCTCTCGCCGAATACGCGTTTGGCCCAGGATTTTTCGTGGGATCCCATGCCCAAGAGCGTCAACGCATGGCTGACCGATTTCGCGACCCGCCATTTCGGCGCCGGGGCGGTGAAGGGGTTCCTGGCGGCCCAGCGCCAATTCTCGCGGGCGGCGACCCATTATCCCCATAGCATCCCCTTCCTCTATTGGGGGCCGCAGCATTTCGGGCCGGCGTACCCTCTCCTCTTCGAGAAGGTGGGCAAGCCGACCCCGGTGGCCTGGATGCTCCCGAAGGAAGTGGAATACGATACCGTGCACGAACTCATGAAGCGCACGGATTTCGGCGACGACATCGACGGGTACCGGGGGCCGTTTTCCGCGGAGAAACTCATTTCGTGCCTGCGGCATTTCGTCCGCGATTGGCGCAAGGGGTTGGCCTGCCTCGAGGCCGCCCGAAAGGGCGTTTCTGCCCAGCGGCGAAAGACCTTCGAACGGGAAGTCGCGGTATGCGCCGCCGTGGCCTCCCAGATCGAGACCGCCGCGAACTTCACCGAGTTCACCCTCTTGCGCGACATCTTGGCGGCGGCGTCCCCGGCGCGACGGCGGCAGAGCCTCGAGCGCATGATCGCGATATCGATAGCGGAGATCCGCGGGGCCCGGGCCTTCCTGGGACTCATCCGCATCGAGCCCATGCTCGGCTTCCATGGGGAGGCCTTCGGCTTCGATTACACCCCGGCGAAGATCAAGCGGAAGATCGCCGTGACGCTGCGGTCGCAGGCGCTAGCCCGGGCGGCCCTGGGAAAAATCCCGAGAGAAAAAGGCGCGACCTAAAGGGGCGAGATCCTAGCGCGCCTTCGGCGTGATGACAGGCACGGCATTCTTGGGAGCCGCGATCCAAAACCCCGCCGCGGAGAGTTGGACCGGGGGCTCCACGATTTTTCCCCCCGGGATCGCGATCGTCGACTGGCCGCACGAGAAGACCAGGGGTTCCCTGGAGCGGATCGACGAGGCACTCTCTTTGACGGCCGCCGGATCGGGCGTGAAGCGCCAGAGGCTACGCTCGCCCGCGTTCATCCCCGTGAGGATGAAGGGATCGTACCAACCGGAGAGCGCCTTCACCAGGGTGGACCGCTCCCCGCGTCCCACGAGGCCGTTGAGTTGGCCCAAGACGGCGTCGATGACGGCGAGGTCTTCGGTGGTGCACCAATCGGTGGCCTCCTGGTCGGCCCTCCAGCGGAAGGCGCTCCAGACGAGGAAATGGGCGGGGTTGCAGAGGGCCGCGTGGAAGACGGACTCCTGCCAATAATCGGTCTTGCCAAAGGTGGAGACCGGGGGTGGTTTGGCGGATTTGAGGAAATCGGATTGATAGCCCCGCCAGGCGATCCAGGGCATGACGGGCACGGGGGATGAGAGGATGCTCGAGCGCATCTCGTTGACGGCGTAGACGAGGGAACGGAACGGGCCGAGGCCGAAGACCTGCCCGTCGAAATCCTTGATGCCGAGATAGGTGATGACCCCGTAGAGATTGCGCGACTGGTGGGTGCCGGTATGGGATCCCTCACTGCCGGGGAACTCGCCCAGTTCGGGCGCCGGCGCCCACGCGTAGGGCAGGTTGAACCGGTCGTAATAGCCCGAATAATCCGAACTCTTTACCCGCGGGAAATGCTTTCGAACGATGGCGTGCAGGCGGTCCAGGCGCTGGGACATGAGGAGATTGCCGTATCGCAGCATGCGGAACCAGGGGAGGGTCCGGTCTTTGCGGAGTTCCTCGACGTTCGCGCCCCCCACCGTCTTGAGGATGTCGGCGATGCGGGGATCGGCGGCCGCCGCCTCCCAATGCTCGGGTTTTTTCAGGTCGGACCCCGGCGCGTGCTCGAGGTCGGTGATGAAATAGTCGAGTTTCCCGCCGGCCTCGCGGTAGGCGCTGAAGAAGGCCTCGTATTGCTCCTCGGCATCGCGCTGGCCGTTTTCCCACCAATAGGCGGTCACCGCCTCGCCGCTGGCGGTCTTTATTTTGTCGTCGGGGTGCTTGTAGAGGCGACGATTGACGTTCCAATCGAAGATCGTGCGCCGCCCCTCGGGTTGGGCGTCGAGACGCTCCTTGGCCCGGGCGATATTGCCGCGGTTTTCTTCATTGAGATAGTAGAACATGGTCAGGTTGGTGAAGGGGGAATCCACCAGGTCGGAGTTTTTATTGAGTTCTTTCATCCCCCAACAGAGGGCGAAATAGGGGCCGGCCTGGGCCGCGGGGGCCGCCGAGAGGATGAGCGCGCAAGTGAGGATCGCCAGTGGATGGATGAAGCGGCGCAAGCGGGTCATGGGTGCTCCTGGTAGGATGAAATCGAGTTCGTCTTGGAGGGGATGGGGAACGGGAAGGGCCGAATCACCGGTGCGGAGCTCATCACGCGCAATCCCCGATGGAGGCCCGCTCGCGCAGCACGGCCGGCACGACGACGCGACGGGGAGGTTCGACCCCCCGGCCCAGGGCCAAACGCACCAGGGAAACGGCCTCAAGGGCCATGGTCTCCATCTGGGCGTCGATGCTGGAGAGGAGCGGAACGGATGAAAGACAGGCATTGGTATCGTCGAACCCGATGACCGAAAAGCGCCCCGGGAGTTCGAGCCCCCGGGCCCGGGCATGGGCGAGGAGGGGCAGGGCATAGACATCGCCCATGGTGACGCATGCGGTGGGGGGCCTGGGAAGGCGGAGCCAGGCCTCGAGACATTCCCACGCGAGTGCGGAGACCTCCTCGAAGCTCCCCTCCACGCGCGGCGGGGTCTTGATGAGGGCCTCGGATTCGGGGAGGCCGAGGGCCTTCAAGGCGGCGCGATAGCCCGCAAGGCGCGCTTCGGAATGGACGCTCAGGGGCGTCATGCCGAAGAAGGCGATGCGCCGGTGACCGAGATGATGAAGGCGGCGCACCGCGGCGAAGAGGCCCCCATGGTTATCGGGCATCACCGACGGGTAGCGGGCGGGGAGGGGAGAGGGGCGATTGAGGAAGACGAGGGGTCTCTCTTCGCACAGCTCGCAGGCTTTGGCCGTGAACGCTCTGGCGCACACCAGGGCGGCATGCCCCTGGTCGAGGGCGGTCTGGATGGACCCCTCGAGGGAGGGTGCCGTGATGAGGGCGAGGGCCCGCCCATCCTCGCCGAGGCCCATGGAGAGCGGGTGGATGAACCGCTGATAATAGGCCTGGGCCCCCCCGACGCCAATGAGACTCCCGTCTAGGAGCAGGGCCACGCTCCCCGGCCTGGCTCGGGACGCCCTCTGGAAGCGCTGCCGGTAGCCGGCCTTCCTCGCAACGTCAAGGATCCGCCTCCGGGTTTCGGCGGAGATGCTGGCGTTTTCTCGCCCACTTAGGACCAGCGAGGCGGCTGTTTGGGAGACGCGGGCTCGTTTGGCGATCTCGCGTTGGGTGATATTAGTAATAATATAACCTTAGAACGAGGGGCGGGGTTTGTCAAGGGGGGGTAAGGGAAATGGAATGAGGGGATAATGCAAGAGGAATGCGGAGGGTCGGTTTATCCTGCTTGGACACGCACTCTAGTCTATGACAATTGGTAGGCATTTGATTTGCCATTTGTTTGGATGTGCTTGGCGTTTTCCCGCTGATGAACAAAAGTCCCTGGGAAACTTTATTTACCGGAGGGTGACATGAAATGGTCATTGGGCATTATCCTTGTAATAGTAACAGCATTTTTGACATACATTGGTGTGTCTCGAATGGGTTTGACCGCGAACGGCACGCTCAATGTGTTCGGGTTATTAAGGATGACAGGGTATTCGCTGGTGGGATTCGTTTATGGTGGTTATTTGGTTAGAGAGTCCTCTCTGGAAACGCCAAACATAGGGAATGATTTTTCTTTTTATGCCGGATTTTGGAGGCGGGCAGCCGCGGCTTCGATAGATGCAATTATTATTGTAATGATATATGGCTTGACGGTGAAATTGTTTGGCAATAACAACCTTATTGTGTTAGTGATTATCTATTCGCTGAATGTGTTGATTGTCCAGGTGGGAAAGATAGTTTGTCTGTCAATTTGGGGTGGAACTCCGGGGAAATTGCTATTTGGGGTCCAAGTCGTTTCCCTTGGCTTGAATGGTATTTCATTCTTCCAGGCCTTTGTGCGCGAGCTTCCCGATTCGCTGATAGCAATTACTTATGTGATTTTATTTTCTTTTTCACTCCACTATTTCAAGGCCAATGGGATTAGCCTGGAAACGGGAAAAAATGGCTTTCAGTCTTTGTTTGATGTGAATGGATTTTCGATGAGGGTGGTCTCAATTGTTCAAAACTATTGGATGTTGAGCGAGTTGGTTGTTTTGCTCTTGAACAAGCGAAAGAGATCCTTGCATGACTACCTTGCGGGGACCGTTGTTGTTGTAAAAAAGATGTTGCCCAAGGAGGTTGTTAGGCAAAGTTCCTAATCCTGTCTTTTTCTTTAATCGCCACGGGAGTCCTTTCTCCGTATTGTTCTTCTACAAAAGAAGCCGTCATAGAGTGTGGTTTTCAAATAATCTTAAGAGGAAGGCGTTCGGATCACCAAATCCCCGGGGAAAAATCCGGAAAAAGTTAACCCAAAGCACCCATGGGACGCTCTAGATATTGTATCGGAGGACGAGAATGGTTCCAGTGACTTTGAAAAAGATATCGGGCATAACTCTGGTTCCCTTTTGCGGCGGAAAGGGAATTGAAACGGGTGTGGAATGCAGCCTTTGGTGGGAGGGGCAATATCCACCGAGGCTGTTAACCTAAGTGTGTCACCCTCTCTCATCCCTTAATTGTCAGGGGAACCCTTTCGCCGTATAGCGTGCAAAGGGTAGAGAGGATTTGGTTCCAGTTATGAATGGGACGCTCCCATTTCT
>JAFLEE010000063.1 GCA_017302015.1 Spirochaetota bacterium
TCTTGCTTGAACTCCCGACCGATCTTTTTCCGGGTCTTTTTCCCGGGGATTTGCTCGTCCATAAACCTTCCTCCTTAGATTATCGGAAGGCTTAACTCACTGTCCACTTTATTGAGACAGATCACGGTGGCCAAGGCCCCCGGGTTCCAGAAGAAGAGAACGGTATCGTAGGCCTCGAGGCCCCGGAAGAGCAGGTCCGAGGGATAGGGTTCGATGGAGCGGAGCACGGGGAGGGCATTGTCGATATCGCCATAGCCGCGATTGCGCTCGAGTTCACGGATGGAGCCGTCCCAGGCGACGACATCGAATCGGATCGTGACCGCCCCGGCGCTCATCGCCTCCAGGGAACGGGCGAGCACCCCCAAGGAGATGGCGAGGCGATTGGTGGCCCCTTCGCTCCGCCAGGCGCGGACGGGGACGCCTTCCCATTCCGCCTCGAGAGCGCCCACCGCCAAGACCAGGATCCGGTGCACCGTCGCGCAGGCGGGCATGGGGAGCGCGGCACGGGCCGCGACGAGTTGGGAGGGCAAAAAGCCCCGCGCCGTATGGTCGAAGTACCTCGCCTCGCCGGGGTGCAGAACGAGGTAGGTCTCGACAGATCCGTATAAGTCCGAGGCCCGGTCGAAATCCGAGGCGGCGAAGGCCGCATGGGCGTCCGCATAGCGTTTTTTGGCGGCGCGATAATCGGCCGGGACCGGGAGCGACTCGGCGCCGAGATGGCCAGAATAGAAGACGAAGGAGAGACCGAGTAGGACGGCGCGCGCGAGGAAACCTGTTTCTAGGCGGCGCATTCCTTTCGAGCTAACCATCGATTGAATGCATATGTCCAGCCAAAGGGAAGGTGGTTCCGCTCCCTCTAGGCCCTGTGGGCGCGCGGCTTAGGGCGCAACCCTCCCGGTCGATTCCTGGGCCGCCCCGCGCGCCTCGCCGGAGTGGACGGCCCCGTCCATGGTGCGCAGCCCCGCATAGCGGCAGGTTCCCCAGCTCGGGGGCACGGCCCCGTGCTTCACCACCCGGCCGCCGTAGTCGCAGATGAGCGCGTCCTGCACCGCCTGCATGAAGAGGCCGTGGCTCGTGACGTAATGCACCCAAGGACGCCGCCGGTAGGCGTCGAGATCCCCGAAACTGGACGGATCGCAGGACGTTTCGAAGGCCTGGAGGTAATCCGCATCCACCGCGTGGTAGCGCTGCAGGTTCGCGCTCATTTCGCCCAGGCCCGCCGCATCGCCGGCGTGGGCGGCCGAAGCGAGGTAGGCCCAGAGCGTCCAGCCGTGATAATGTCCGCGGCGGGAATCCCGGCAGAGATCGAGCCGGTGCGCGCGGTAGGCATGGAGGGCATGAGGATGGGGCGCCTCGAACGGGAGCACGAAGAGCGGATTCACCTGGACGGGATGCTTCTGGCGGCCGAGGGGGTCCCCCGCGACGCTCTCATCGTTGCCGCACACGCCCAGTTCGGGGTGCATGAGCCGGGCGTAGGCCAAGCCATCCCTTAAGATGGCCGCCCACCTCGGGGCATCGGGATCCCCGAGGCCGGCCTCGCGTAGGAGCGCGAGGGCCGCGCCCAGGGCGTACTCGGCGGCGAAGAGCCCGCAAAGATAATTCCGCTGGTTCGGCGCCCCCATCTCGTCCTGGCCCATGCTGGGCTCCATGAAGAGATCCCAGGCCCCGTCGGCGTTGCGCTCCAGGCCCGAAGCGTAGAAACGCGCCGTGGAAAGGGCCATGGGAAGGGCGACATCCCGGGTGAAGGCGGGGTCGCCCAGGTGTCGCGCCTTTTCCACCGCCATGCGCACGACGGTGCTCGCATTGTGGATCTCGTATTGGTACCAATTCGGTTCGCCCGGACGATCGGGGTCGAGGAGGTCCTGCCCGTGTTCCACCGGGAACTCCCAGGCCCAGAAGGCGCCGGGGCGATTCCAGATGCGCCGGGTAAAACGCTCCATCTCGCCCCGGAAACCGCTGAAGAATTCCACCCACGACTTGGCGATGTCCAGATGCCCGAGGCGCAGCAGGGCCGGGTGGATGTAGGAGAGGTCCTGGGGGAAGGTGTAGCCCCAGAGATTTCCCGACCAACCGCAGGGCGGCGCCGGGCAAGTCGTATCGGGCGCGTAGCTATAGAGCACGGAAGCCAAACTGCGCGCCCACAGGGATTGCAAGCGGGCATCGCCGAGTTCCACGAAGGCGTCGCCGAAGCGACGCTTCCAAGCGCCTTGCGCTTCGTCCGCGAGCGTGGCGGGATCGGGGAGTGTGGCGAGCTCCGCCTCGAGCGCCTCCCCGCGCGCCATGGGAGCGACGCCGAGGGCCAGGAAGTGAGGACCCCCGCCCCGCGGCGACCAGCGCACGCCCCTTCCTTCCGGCTCCAAAGCGGAGCCCCCGCCCAACACGCGAAGGACCACCGCGCTCTGGGCGGTTCCCAGGCGCACCGAGCCCCGCCATGAATCGGCGCCTGCGCGCCGCGTCTCCCAGGACCCGGTGAGCTGTTCGTCGTAGGATCCCTTCATGCCGGTGCACGGCGCGAAGAGGAGATCGGGCAGGCGGCCATCGATCTCGAGGAGGAGGAGGTCGGGGCGCCCCGCGTGGAAGCGCGCGCGCATTTCGTAGGCGAACCCGTCTCCCGACGCCCGTGTGGTGAGCAGGCAACGGCCCGGGGTGAAACGCTGGCTCCATTCGGTGGGGGGGGCGGGCTCCCCATCGGCGAACACGAGGCGCCCCAGGGGGATGCGGCTTTGGATCCCCAAGCGGCCCCTGTGGAAATGGCCGGAGTGCATGAGCGCCGTGAGCCCTTGCCGGGCATGGGGCGCTTCCCAACCGTTGCCCATCAGGCCCCAGGGGTCGAACGAAGCGCCCATGCGCCCGCTGCCCAGATAGGGGTGGATATGGTGGATGTCATCGCCGGGCCAGGTCGATTGGGTGTGCTCGCCCGCGGAAAGGGCGCGTTCCATGTCGGTCTTCATGCCATGAGCATAGGGGATGGGGACGCGGGGGTCCATGTCCGCCGCCGGGATCTTGCATGTCATTTTCCGGTATCGGAAAATGCCCCATGTCCCTCTCCCGTCCGCAGATCGAGTTCCGAACCCCCGTGGATTATCCCCACCGCGTGCGCGTCCTTTTCGCGGGGGCCATGGCGATGGAGTCGCGCGCGCCCATCCGCCTCGTGCGACCCTATTATTTGATCCACTATGTCACCGCCGGCAGCGGCCGCGTGGCGCTCGCGGGCCGCGAGTACCGCCTGGGTCCCGGAGGGGCCTTCTTCTTCTTCCCCGGGCACTTCCATGAATATGAGCCCACGCCGCGCTGGGCCTACGCGTGGGCCGCCTTCCAGGGGCCCGACGCCGCCGCGCTCCTGTCCTCCATCGGGGTCGACCCCACGAGGCCCGTTCTCGATGGGGGGCGGGATGCGCCCCTTCGCCTGCGCTTCGCGGAACTGCGTCAGGGGATCCAGCGGGGCACGGGCGAGGGGCTCATGGCGGCCCAATCCGCCTTTTTCGCGGCCCTGGCGCGCCTGGGGAGGCGCTCGCCGCTGGCCCCGTCGCGGCCTGCCGGCCCCCCCGATGAGCGGGTGGAACGCATGCAAACCGCGTTGGAGCGCGGTCTCGACCAGGATCTCGACGCCACCCGCCTCGCGTCCCTCGTCGGCCTCGATCCCGACCACGCGGCGAAACTCTTCCGCCGCGCCACGGGCCGCACGCCTATGGGCATGCTGCGCGACCTGCGCATGGAGTGCGCGTGGAACCAGCTGCGCACCACGGCCCGCTCCGTCTCCGAGGTGGCCGCCTCGGTGGGTTATGGCGATCCCTTTACTTTTTCGAAGGCCTTCCACCGCCATATGGGCCTCACGCCGACGGCGTGCCGCAAAGGCGACGGCCGGAGGGATCGACCCGGGTGAGCCGCTGCTTTCCTTCTATATACAGAGAACCCGCGATACACCTGGAAGCCGGGTTCCCCGGATTCGGCGGGCCGACCCGGTCAAGGCGCGCCGAGTTTCGCCTTCAGCCGGCGGTTCCCATCCAAGAGGATCGCTAGGATTTCGTCGTTGCGTCCCTTGGCGAGGTCCATGCGGTCGACGGCTTTTTGGTCCATCGCCCGGTCGCTGGAATAGGCCCACCAATAGACGAGGGGCACCCCCGCCTCCACCACGCCGTCGACGGCGCGCTGCACCCATTTCTTGGCCTGCTCCACCTCCGTCCAACTCTCGAAATAATCGGGGGCGGCATCCCAAATTTTTTTGTTCTTCCTCAATTGCGGCAGGGCGCCGAGTTCGCCGATCATGAGCGGCTTGCCGATGCGCCGGGCGATTTCCATATAACCGGAGTGGTCGAGGATCGTTTCTCCGCCGTCGGGCCCGGCGATGGTGTAGCCCGGCCGATGGTTCGGATAGGAGTGGATGTCGATGAAATCCACCCCCGTCCCCTTGAAGAGGAGTTCGAAGCATTTGACCTGGTCCTCGAAGGTATCGAGTTTCCAGGACTTCTCCGTATAGCGGTGCCATTGGCTCTCGCGCATGTACGAGCCGCCGTTATTCACCAGGCGCAGCGGATCGAGGCGTTTGATGCGGGCCGAGACGTCGCGGTAAAAATCGGAGACGTCCTTGAGGGTCGGCTGGCGGTGGCCGTTTCGGATATTCTCCTTATCGTCGCCGATGTCCGCCGCCAGGGTGGCCTCGTTCCCGATCTCCCACATGAGGATGGCCCGGCGGTCCTTGATACGGGGGATGAACTCGTCGAGGAAGGCATCGAGGCGCTTTCGGCTGCGCGAGCCGGGGTCGCGCAGGAGCTCCCGGTTATGCTCCTCCCCCAATTCCCATTTCCCCTTCACCAGGGCGCGGTCGTAGAACTCGTGGGCGGCGAGGGAATAGACGGCGCGGATGCCGTTCTTCTCGCAGAGATCCAGGGCCTTGTTCACGGCGGCGAAGAAGACCTTCTCTTTTTTTTCCGGGTCGGCCCAGTTCGAGGCGAAATCCCAATTCCCCCAGGGCATGCCGAAGAGGCGGATAGTCTTGAGGCCCATGCCCGCGAGTTCGGCCAGGGCCCTGTCTTGAGCCTGAACCATGGGGTCGCCCCCATCGAGGGGCTTCCCGGCCTTCGCCAAATCGTAGAGTTGCCAGAAGAGGTCGAACTTATTGAAGGATAATTCAACGAACGGTTTTCCGTCCAGGAAGGGTCGGCCGTCCTGGATCGAAAGCACGTCCGCCTTGGAAGGAGGAGCGCCCGCAAGCGCCGCGACCAGGACGAGGAGGGCGAGGGGACGAAGGCGGGCACGCATGGGGCGCCGCCTCATCGGACGGTGATGAGCGAAACCGTTTCGGGGGCGAGGGTCAGGGTCTTGCCTTTGGGGTCCCACGGAGCCTGGACGACTCCGTTGGGCGTGAGGTCATATCGGGTTCCCGTGGAGACGGGGGCGGGGAACGCGAGGGAAATTTCTTTGGGCTCTTCGGAACGATTGGCGAGGGAAACGGCCAGGAGGCCGTCGGCCCCCTTCACGGCGAAGGGGACGACACGGTCATCTCCCGTAGAGGTCTTCAGAACTTCGCCCACCATGAACCGGTGGTACAGGCCGAAGAGGTACCCGCCCCCGAACCGCTGGAATTGGATGGACATCTTCCCGTAGGTATTGTCCGAATCATTCCAGGCGAGCAGGTAATCCACGCCCTTCGATTCGACGGCGCTCTTCAGGTACAGGGCGTCGAACACCGGGCCCCGATGGCTCACCATGAAATGCCGGGCGCTATCGGCCCGCCAATCGTAGAACATGTTCCATTCGTCGCACCAGATGGGGAGCGAGAGGCCCCGATCGGCGAGGGCCGACCGCACCCGCGTCCGGTCGTTGGTCCAGGCCTTGTCATAGATATCCTGGGCTTCGGCCTTGGCGTCGCCGGTGGCGTAGGAGTGGTAACTATAGAAGGGCAATTCGGCGCCGACCTTGGCAAGAAGGACCGAGGCCTGGGGCGGCATGCTCCACGACCAGGCATTGGCCCCCACCCGGATGCCGGGGTCCACCTGGAGCATGGCGGCCTTGCAGCGCAGGTAGATCCGGGCCAAATCCTCGCCGTCTTCCTTCTTTTTATAGCCCCCCAATTCGGCCTCGTTGAGGGTCTCCCACCATTCGACCTTGGCCCCGCCCAATTTGTTCACGATGGTGACGAGGCCCGCGGCCCAGGCGGCGTAATGGTCCAGGTGCGATTCGTCCAGCCGCTTATCGCCATCCTCGTCCATCCAGGCCGGCGGTTTGCATACGGTCACCATCTTGACGGGAAACAGGGGCCCCAGGGCCGCCATGACCCGCAGGATCGAATTGGTCCGCCAGCACCGGTTCGTCGTGTCGATCCATTTGGCGAGGCCCATGTTATGGAAGCGGACCACCCCGATTCCCATTTCGATGAGGTTCGACCGGTAGGAGGGATTTTCGGCCACCTCGGGGTCGATTCCGCGCCAGAGATTGATGCCGTAGAGGTTCTTCCCCGCCGCGATGCCGGTGCCCCCGCCCACGGTGATCTCCGCAGAAAAGCCGACGGAGAGCGAAAGCGGGATGAGGAACCATAGAAGAAAAGCCTTGTTCGCGGTCATGGGGCCTCCCGGGCCGGAGTCTTAGGGGCGGGGACATTTTACCCTCGCCCCAAGGCGCCGGCGCCGAGCCCACGGAAGCCCCGGGAGGGTCCAATCCCCGGCGTGTTCCGGTTCGTGGCCCTACTTCGACGCCTGGGCCGCCACCGGCGCCGGGAGCGCTTTGGGCGGTTCGGCCTTCGGCGGGAGGGCCTGGCCCCGGTTCGAGAGCGCCTTCGCCTCGTCGATCTTGAAACGGCGTACGATGGCGAAGAGTTCCTCGGCCTGGGCCGAGAGTTCCTCCGCGGCGGAGGCGGACTCCTCCACGAGGCTCGAGTTCTGCTGGGTGTTCTGGTCGAGGCTCATGATGGTCTTGTTGATCTGTTCGACGCCGGAGAGTTGTTCCAGGCTCGCGGCGCTGATCTCGCCCACCAGGCTCTTCACTTTGTCTACGCTGGCGTTGATCTCATCGAGGGATTCCCCCGCCCGCTTCGCCAGGGCGGACCCGGCATCCACGCGGCGGTTGCTCTCGCCGATGAGGGTATTGATCTCGCGGCTGGCCTCTTCGCTGCGTTGGGCGAGCTTGCGCACCTCCACCGCGACCACGGCGAACCCGCGGCCCTGCTCGCCCGCCCGGGCCGCCTCGATGCTGGCGTTGAGGGCCAGCAGGTTGGTCTGGAAGGCGATATTGTTCATCACCTCGATGATCTGGACCATCTTCTGGCTGGATTCGGAGATGCCCCCCATGGCCGACACGACCTCGCCGACGACGGCGACGCCCTGGCCCGCGCGGCCCGCGGCGTCGACGCTGAGTTTGCTGACCTCCTGGGCGCCCTGGGTATTGCTCTTGATGCTCGTGGCCATCTCCTCCATGCTCGCGGCGGTCTCTTCGACGGCGGCCGCCTGCTGCTCGGTGCGGGAGGAGAGGTCTTGGTTGCCCTGGGCGATCTGCTGGGAGGCGCTCTGCACCTGGCGCGAGGCCTCGGTGATCTGCGCCATGCTCTCCTGGAGCCGGGAGACGGTCTCGTTGAGGGCCGCGGCGAGTTCGCCCACCTCGTCCTTGCTGCGCACGTCCACCGTGGCCGTCAGGTCGCCCGCGGCCACCTTGCGCGCGAAGGCCACGCCCGCGGCCAGCGGCCGGGTGATGGAGAGGGAGAGCGCCAAGCCGAGCCCGATGGCCAGGAGCACCCCGAGGCCGATGGAAAGGATCATGGTGAGGGTGGCGCGCCCCGCCGTCGCGATATTCTCGTTCGCCGTGTCTTTCGCGGCCTTGCCCTTGATGTCGAGCATGGCCTCGATATTGGCGCGCATGGCCTGGGCGAGGTCCAGCCCGCGGCCCGCCAGGAGGGCCTTCGCCTGGACGTCCTGTTTGGCGTCGTCGAGGCGCCGAACCTCCTCGAGGAGCTTCGAATACTCCTTGAACGAGGCGAAATAATCGTTATAGCAGCCGCGGCCCTTCACCGTGAGGAGGGTCTTCTCGAACTCGATGCTGCGGCGCAGGATGTCGGCCTCCATCTTGGCCATCTTTTCCGCGATGGCGCGGCGCTTCGCCGCGTCCTCCGAATCGACGTACTCCCGGATATTGATGCGCAGGCGCTGGCTATCGAGGCAGATATAGGCGAGTTCCACCGAGGGGGCCGCCATGCGCTCGAACATCCGCACGTCCGCCAGTTCGATGGTGCGGATATTGAGGATGCCGATGAGGCCGACGACCGCCGCGATGAGGGCGATGCCGATGAAGCCGAGGACGAGTTTGAGCCCGATGCGCATGGGACCTCCGAGGAGCGATCTCCGGTCGGTTTGGATCATTTCCCCCGGCCGAATCGACCCTGTATTTAAGGAAAGTATAGGAAAGCGGCCTGAAGGATATCAATCCGTTATATCGAATTATTCTGTTTTTCGTAATATTGAATTGTTTATTTCCTAAAATCGAAAAAATGAACCGTTAATATCGAAATTTTTATAAAAACAGTATCCAGTTATTGACAATTCGGATATTATTGCGCTTATTTCACCTTAATTACACTCTTTGACAAACACGTGGCCTCCATCGGATCCCGCCGGAAGGGCAATGGGTATGCGAATTCAGGGCTTCCTTGATTCCCCTGAAACCCCGAACTCAAAGAACCTTTCCTTGACTTTCCCACCGGCATTCCCCATAATCATCAAACCGGTTTGATGACTCCCAACGCCCCATCCTTTCCCGAAAACCCGCCGCTCCATGAAGTCCAACCCCCCCGCGAAAAAGCCCACCATCCGCGAGGTCGCCCGGGTGGCCGGGGTCTCCAGCAGCACCGTCAGCCATGTGCTTTCCGGAAAGCGGCCCATCAGCCCCGCGGTGTGCAAGCGGGTGCGCCGCGTGGTCGATCGCCTCGGCTACCGCGCCCACGCCACGGCCATGCACCTGGCCCAGCGCCGAACGGGCCAGCTCGGGCTCGTGGTGCGCGAAGTACAGAGCAGCGTCACCGGGGCCCTCCTCGAGCATATGGAAGCGGCCTGCCGGGGCGCGGGCTACAAGATGCTCCTCGGCATCGCCCATGATGACGCGGACCTTGCCGTCGCCTATTTGGGCGAGTTCGCCAGCGGCCTGGCCGACGGGGTGCTCAACCTCGTCCCCGGCATCAGCGTCGACCGGGCGAAGGCGACCTGCCCGGGGGTGCCCGTGCTCACCTACCTGCGTCCCCATCCCGATTCCCCGGTCCTCTTCGACAAGAAGGCGGCCACCGGCCTCATGATGGAGCACCTTTGGGGCCTGGGGCATCGGCGCATCGCGCTCCTCTGGGTGCCCGACCTCGCGCCCGAGCAGGACCGCGACCCGAAGGAACTCGGCTACCGGGACTTCTACGCCCAGCGGGGGCAGGAGGTCGACGAGCGCCTCATCCTGCGGTTGGAAGACGGGGAAGACCTGCGCCCCATGGCCGAGGCCGCCGTCGACATGGGGGCCACGGCCCTCTTCGCCACCAGCGACCTCCGCGCCGCCGAACTCCTGCGCTGGGCCCACGAAACCGGGCGCCGCGTTCCCGAAGACCTTTCCGTCGCCGGGTTCGACGATGCGCCCATCGCCGCCGCCCTGGTGCCCAGCCTCACCACCGTGCCGTTCCCGCTCCCCGACCTCGCCGAGAAGACCGTGCGGGCCCTCGTCGACCGCATCGAGGGCCGTCCCCCGCGGGCCCAGGAACTCCTCCCCCCCCGCCTCTTGATCCGCCAATCCACCGGAAAAATCCCCCCATCCCCCACGGAGAAACGCCCATGAACCCTCGCCGAGAATCCGCCCATTCCTTGATCGCCTGCCTTTTCCTCCTCGCGGTCGCCGCCCCATGGGGCGCCGCGGCGAAGGAGAGCGACTTCGTCTTCGGGGTCGGCACGCACCATCCCGCCGAAGCCGATTATTTCGGCCTCATGCGCCAGGCCGGCGTCATGGCCACGCGAGACGATTATTCGTGGGGCCGGGCCGAGAAGGAGAAGGGGAAGATCGTGGTGCCCCCCGAGTGGGCGGCGGAACTCCAGCGCACCCTCGACCACGGCATGAAGACGATCTGCATCCTCGACTACGCCAATAAGTTCTACGATGACGGGGGCTACCCGAGGTCGCCCGAGGCGGTGGAGGGATTCTGCCGCTACGCCGAAGCGGTCGTCTCCGCGCTGAAGGACAAGGTGACCTATTGGCAGGTGTGGAACGAGTGGGACGGGGGCTGCGGCATGGCCGGCAAGGGCCGAGGCGACGCGGAATCCTACGTGAAACTCCTCGCGGCGGTCTATCCGCGCATCAAGAAGATCCACCCCGAGTCCATCGTCCTGGCCAATTCGGTCTGCACGGGAGACGCGTTCCTGCTCAAGACCGTGGAACTCGGCGCCCTGAAATCCTGCGACGCCCTGTCGCTCCACACCTATTTCTACGGCGACCCCCAAAAGACCATGGAGAACCACTGGTACCCCCGCATGACGAACCTCGACCGGGTGCTGCGCGAGGCCAATGGCGGCAAGGCCTTCCCCCTCTACGCCACCGAGATCGGCTTCCCCACCCAGACCGACCCCCGCGGGTGCACCGAGGACGCGGCCGCCGAGAACCTCTCCAAACTCTACCTCCTGGCCATGGGCCTGCCCTACGTGAAGGGCGTCTGGTGGTACGATTTCCGAGACGACGGCTGGGACGCCAAGTACAACGAGAATAATTTCGGCATGGTGCGCCGCGACCTGACGCCGAAGCTCGCCTATTTCGCCTACCGCGACATCGCCAACGCCTTCCGCGGGGCGCGTTTCGTCGAGCGCGTCGACGTGAAGGATCCCCTCGTCTGGGTGATGCGCTACCGCAAGGCCGACGGGCGGCAACTCCTCGCCGCATGGACCGAATACAAGGATATCGACATCCAGATGAAACTCGCCGCGCCCGAGGCGGTCGCCTTCGAACTCGGCCAGCCGGGCCACGGCGCCGTGAAGCGCGCCTTCGTCAAGGGCGCCGAGGGGCCGGCCACCGCCGAACTCGTGCTGCGGAACAAGCCGTGGGTCGCCGAAGGCGCCCTGGACGGGGTGAAGGTCGTCGACCTCAAGAAGATCGAGTTCCGGGAATCCTCCCGCCCCCAGAAGATCGAGATCCGCCTCCCCTCCGGCTTCGGCCGGGCCCCGTCCGTCGCTTCCGGGGCGAAGGCTCCCGTGCAGGCGTTCGGTGAAGAATCGGATTACCGCCGGGTGGCCGAGGCGAAGCGGGGGGGAAAGGCCGATCTCGATGCCTCCTACACCATGCGTTGGGAGAAGGGCCGCCTGTTGCTGAGCGTCCTGACGACCGATGACGTCTTCTCCCAGGAATATTCGGGCGGGGATACCTGGCAGGGGGATGGCATCCAATTCGCCCTCCATGCGTTCACGGCCGATGCGGCCAACGTCGACCACCACGATTTCGATGTGGCCCTCACCAAGGCCGGCCCCATGGCCTACCGCCAGGCGGGCGTCGGGCCGCTGAAACCCGGGCCCGCCCCCGAACTCAAGCCCCTCGCGACCCGAAACGGAAACCAGATCCGCTATGAGGTGGAGATCCCCGCCTCGGCCTTCGGGTCCGCCGAATTGCGCGCCGGGATGGGCATCGGCTTCTCGCTCCTCGTCAATGACAACGACGGCAAGGGCCGCAAGGGCTATCTGAGGTGGGGCGATGGCATCGGGGCGGGGAAGGATCCCTCCCTCTACCACGTCGTCGTCCTGGAGGAATAGGCCATGGCGCCACGCATCGACACGCTCCTGCTCATCGCGCTCCTCGTCGGGCCCCTCGCGGCCCAGGAGGGCCCAAAGGCCATCGCCTTGGGCCTCCATGGAAAAGACTTCGACGAATGGAGTTTCAGCCTGGGGCGGGAGTTCCCCGGCGCCCATGGAAATCTTTGGCAGACCCCCGAGGGCGTCGCGTTCGCCGGCGAGTTCTGGAAAGGGGGGAATTATGTCTCCATCTCCCGCAACTTCGCCGAGCCGGTCGATGTGAAGGCCCTGGTGCTGGAGATCCGCAGCGAAGAAGCGGCGACCCTCGGTTTCCGCATCACAGATTCCACCGGGCAGGTTTTCCAGCAGCGCCTAAGCCTCTCCGAGTCCCCGGGCTGGCAGCGCCTCGCCATCCGCGACCTCCTGGGAAAGAAGGATCCCATCTCCTGGGGCGGCGCCAAGGACGGCAAATGGCACGGCCCGGCCAAGAGCATCTCCTTCCTCCTCGACCGGGGCGCCTTGCGCGATCGGGAGAAGAAGCAGGGGATGATCTCGCTACGCTCCGTGCTCCTCGAATGCCCATGATGCACCATCGCCCCATCTGAAATCGCGCTCCCGCGCGGGTCCGATCCCTACGCACCGACCCCAAAAGGCCCCCATGAAAAAACCTGCCCCTTCCCTCGCCCTGCTCCTCGCCGCCCTCCTGGCCCCCGCCGCGCTTTCCGCCGCGGATCTCAAGACGGGATTATGCGCCTGGTGGTCGTTCAATGAACCCGGCGGCCGGGGGCTCTACGACCAGTCGGGCGGCTCCAATCATGGCAGGCTCTCGGGGCCGGTCTCCCGGGAGCCGGGCCGAACGGGCGGCGCCCTGCATTTCGCCCCCGGCCGCTACGCGGGCGCCGCGTTTTCCCAACCGATCCTCAAACCCGGGACGGAATCGCTTTCCTTCACCCTCGCGGCCTGGGTCAAGGCCGACGGGGCCCAAGGGGGCCGGGAAAAAATGATCCTGGGAAAGACCGGCTTCCATGCCGGCCTCCTCGCCCATTCGGATAAGGGCGAGAACCGCTACGGATTCACGGTGTGGAGCACCGCCCGGTCCTTCTCCGTCGACTCCCCGGCCCTCGCGGACTTCGACGCCTGGCACCACCTCGCCGCCGTCTGGGAGGCCCGCCGCGTCACGCTCTACCTCGACGGGCGGGCGGTGAAGACCGCGACCTTCGAGGGAGAGATCCGCGACTATCCGGACGGGATCTCCCTCGGCGGCCTCGCACGCGGGAGCAGTTTCTCGGGCCTCATCGACGAAGCGCGCGTCTATCGCCGCGCGCTTTCCGCCGACGAGATTGTCGCGTTGCGCGACGCGTCCGAAATCGCGGTCCCGGGGATCGTACCGGGGGAGGAACCCCTTCCCGTCGTGCGCCTCGAGAAGGACCGCCCCGAACTCGGCCGCCCCGTCTTCGCGGGCAAACCCGTCATCGCCCACTATATGACCCAGATGAACACCCTGGGCAGCGACCAGAAGTACTTCATGAATCCCGCCTACGGCCGTCCCGACGGCCCGGCGAGCAATGTCGGCGGCGCCGTGCATTACGACGCGTTCTTCGCCCATACCCTCGCCGGCAAGAGCGATGCGGAGATCATCGAGACCGAGGTGCGCGCGGCCAAGCGCCTCGGTATCGACGGGTTCCATTTCTATTACCAGGCGCCCGAGCCCGGCCCCGCCCCCGGGGAGGCCAATAACCGCGTCATCCGCCTCTTCTTCAAGGTGCTGGCGGAGAAGAAGATCGACTTCAAACTCACCCTGTGCATCTCCCACCCCAACCAGGCCATCGAAGCGGCGGAAAAGATCCGCGCCACGGCCCAGGCCATCAAGCCTCTTTTGGCCGAGTTCCGGGATTCCCCCCATTGGCTGCGCGCCCCCGACGGCCGCATCGTCTTCTTCACCTGGTCGACGGAGGGCTTCAGCGACGGGGCGCGCTCCCACGGGGAACTCTTCCTGAGGCCGGATGTGGCGGGCGAGGTGAAGGCGCTCGCCGAGGGCTACGAAACCCTGCGCCGCCTCTTGGACGTGCCCGCCGCCTTCGTCTTCCATGCCTGGGACATGGATTCGATGTACATGAGCGCCCGCAGCCAACGCGGCATCGACCTCACCAACCAGTACGCCGCCTACCTCGACGCGGTGCTGGGTTATTTCCCCGCCGTCACCGGCTTCGCCGATTATCCGGCCAACGAGAAGACGACCCGGGAATGGGCCGAATGGGGCCGCGAGTGCAAGAAGCGCGGGCGGGCCTATGGCCAGGCGGTCATGACCGACTACGTGAAAACCTATAAGAAGAACGGCAAGCTCCCCACCGCCGCCGATTTTCCCGGCCTCCAACTCAAAGACACCAAGAGCCTCTACCTCGTCCTCCCCGGGGCGGTGCCGTACCGCACCTTGTGGCAGCGCGCCGTGGATTTCGACGCGGCCTTCGTCAGTTACGTCACCTGGAACGATTACCCCGAGGGCCACCATCTCGCCCCCGAGGCCCACCATCCCTTCGCCTTCGCCCTGCTCTCCGCCCATTACGAGAAGGTCTGGCGGAAGCAGGATGCGACCCCCGACCGCGATATCGCCATGGCTTTCTTCCATAAATACCCCGTGGACGCCAAGCCGATCATCTTCCCCATGCGGGCCGAACCGGTTCCCTGGCACGCGGGCCGCGAGCCGGTGGACCCCCGCAGCGTCGACATCATCGACGCGGTGGCCCTCCTGAAGGCGCCGGGCGAACTCTGGGTGAACGGAAAAAAGCGCCTTAACGCGCCCGTGGGCCTCTCTTCCGTCCAGATCCCCATGGAGAACGGCCCGGTGCGCGTGGAGATCCGCCGCGGGGGCGCCGTGGCGAAATCCCTGGTGACCCCCGAATGGATCACCGACAAGCCCTACCGCACGGATCGGCTCATCTACGCCTATTCCACCGAGTGCGAAGCCCTCACCCGGGAACTCTTCGGAAACCAAGCCGTTCCCGACGGGGTGGATTACGCCCAGGACAGCGCCGGCGTGCCCCTATGGAAACGCCGCTACCGACTCCCCGAATCCAGCGTCGAGGATACCCAGGAGCCGATGACCGCCCTTTCCCGCATGGTCGTGAAAGCCGCCGTGGAGGAGGGTTCGGCTTTCCTCGGCCTCGCGCCGAATCTGGTGCGCGACTCCAAGGCCTTCTTCCAGGAACTCCCCGTCGGTAGCGTGAAAGAACCCTGGCAGGGCCCCTCGGATCTTTCCGGCAAGCTCTGGATCCTAAGCGATGCGAACGCCCTCCACCTTCGCCTCGAGGTCCGTGACGACCGCCATGTGGATCCCCCCGCCGACCCGGGCCAATGCTGGCGCGCGGATAGCCTCCAAGTCGGCGTCTCCCGGCGCGACGGCGCAAGCAACCTCGAATGCGGCCTCGCCCTGCGCGGCGAAGAGACGGTCTTCGCCCAGTGGCAGGGTTCCCCCGCTTCCGGGGACCGCATCCAGAGGTCCGCGCGCATGGAGGGCGGGCTTCTCGTCTATGCCTTGCGCATCCCCCTCGACCTCTTCGGCCTGAAACCCGGCGACCCCATCCGCATCAGCGCCATCGTCAACGACGCCGACCGCGCGGACCGCAAGGGCTTCATGGAGTTCGGCTCCGGGATCGGACTCGCGAAGGATCCCCAATCCTACGGGCTCTACCAGCTCGCCCGATGAAGCGGGCGCGCCTTCAAGTTTCCCCCAGCGCCGAGCGCGCCCGACGCCACGCGCGGGGTGACACTCCGAGGTAGCGGCGAAAGACGCGGCTGAAATAGAGCGCGTTTTCGTAGCCGACCCTTTGCGCGACCTCCTGGATACGCGAGGATCCGGTCCCCAGCAGTTCCGTCGCCTCGGCCAGGCGCAGCCGCGTGGCGTACTCGTGGGGAGGGGAACCGTACTTTTCTCGGAAGCGCGTGGCGAAGTATGGCGGCGCGTAGCCCGTCAACGAGGCGAGTTGGGCGAGGGTGAACCCCTCCCGGTAATGTCCGCGAAGCCAACGCTCGGCCTCGTCGAGGGGCCCGGGGCCGTCCTCCGTAACGCGGCCCCGCTCCTGGGCCCGCCGCAATTCTTCGAGGCAGATCTCGACCCCCAAACGCAGGATGGCCCGATCCGGGGCATGCTCCTCCAGTAGTTCCCGGCGTAGCGGGGCGAGGCCATGGTCGAAGCGTTCGGCTTCCATGGGGATGGCCGCGAAGGGCTTAAGCGTGAGGGCGCCGATGCGGGCGGTCAACCCGCGGCCCCCCGCGCGCACATAACTGCGCCTCCACGGGCCTTCGGCCCCGTAGCGCAGGGGCCGGTCGTATCGCAGGAGCATGCCGTGCCCGGCGGGGAGGAGGAAATCAAGGCCTTCCCGGTAGACATGGAGGGGGCTTTGGGCGTGGAGCAGGAACCAGCCATGGGGATCAAGACCGGGAACGACCCACCCCCGGTAGGTATCCCCGCGGCCCAGGTGGAGGAGGGAGAAATCGGGATCCTCCCGCAGCCGCGGCGTCTGGACAAAGAGGGTCCAGGAATCCAAGGATGATCCTTGTTTATGTTTGTGAATCTGCTTCATTTGCCGGCCCCGGGCCATGAAATCTTAATATCGTGCATCTAATTCTGCCATCCGTCCATAGCGCATCCCCCCGCCCCGGCCCATCCTTCTCCCATGGAAAACACCGAGTCGCGCCGCGCGCCCTACGCCCCCCTCCAGCCCCATGGCCCGAGCCCCCTCGAAAAAACGGGGCTCCCGCCGCGCCTTAAGGAACTGGCCTTCGATGTGGTCGTCATCGGCGGCGGCATCGCCGGGGTATGCGCGGCGGTCTCCAGCGCGCGCCATGGCGCCCGCACCGCCCTCGTGCAAGACCGGCCCGTCCTGGGAGGCAACGCCTCCAGCGAAATCCGGGTTTGCGTCGCCGGCGCCTGGTCGCGGGCGGGGGGCAAGAAGGTGGAGGAGCGCGAGACGGGGATCGTCGAGGAACTCCTCCTCGAGAACCGCTTCGACAACCCCCAGGATTCCTACCACGTCTGGGACCACCTGCTCTACGATTTCGCCGTGCGGGAAAAGAACCTCGACCTCTTCATGAACACCCAGGCGGTGGACGCGGTCATGGATGGCGAGCGCATCGCCGCCGCCGTTTGCTGGCAAGCGAGCACGGAGACGCGCCTGATCCTGGGCGCCGCGCAATTCATCGATTGTTCCGGCGACGGCCTCCTCGCCGCCGCGGCGGGCGCGCCCTACCGCACGGGCCGCGAGGCCGCCTCGGAGTTCGACGAGTCCTACGCGCCCCCGGTGGCCGACGGTTGGCAGATGGGCGCTTCGCTCCTCCTCTCCACCCGCGACCTCGGCCGGCCGACGCCCTACCGCGCGCCCTCCTTCGCCGTGAAGGTCGACAAGGCCCTCCTGAAGCGCCGCGGCCTCGGGCCGCTGGCCGAGGGTTTCTGGTGGGTGGAACTCGGCAGCGATGCGGACATCATCGCCGACCAGGAAGAAAACCGCCACAAACTCATGGGCTATGTGCACGGACTCTGGGACTACATCAAGAATTCGGGGGAGTTCCCCCAGGCGGCGAACCTGGCCCTGGATTGGGTCGGCTCGGTGCCGGGCAAGCGCGAATCCCGGCGCTTTATCGGAGATTACATCCTCTCCCAGAAGGATCTCGTGGAGCGGCGGCACTTCGAGGACACCGTGGCCTTCGGGGGCTGGTCCCTCGACGAGCATTGCCCCGGCGGCCTCCTCTCCCCCGATCTTCCCCCGAGTTTCTTCCACCAGCACTTCGATCGCGCCTACGAGATCCCCTTCCGCTGCCTGCGCGCCCGCACGATCTCGAACCTGCTTTTCGCCGGGCGCAATATCAGCCAGACGCACATCGCCCTTTCTTCCACCCGCGTCATCGGCACCTGCGCCAGCATGGGGCAGGCCGCGGGCACCGCCGCCGCCCTATGCGCGGCGCGCGGCGTGGGCCCGAGGGAATTGGGCGAGCGCCACCTCGGCGAACTCCAGGAGGCGCTGCTCCTCAACGACGCCTACCTCCCCAGGCGGCCCGCCTCCGGCGCAGGCGATCTGGCGCGCCGAGCCCGCCTCCGCGCGAGTTCCACCCGTTCGGGCGGGGCCGAGAACCTCGTCGACGGCGTCCCGCGGGACGAGGACGAGGTCTGCCACCATTGGGAATCCGACGGGCTGCCCGCGACGCTCACCCTCGATTGGGACCAGCCCACCCCCGTGGGCGAACTCGTCCTCAAACTCGATACGAACCTCCACCGAAAATTGTGGAAGGTGATGAAGGCCAAACGGGTCGGCAACCAGGATCCTCCGGACCCCGTGCCGCCCGAATTGGTGAAGTCCCTGGCGGTGGAGGGCCTCGTGGATGGGGAATGGGTTCCCCTGGCCGCCGCCGTCGGGATCCGTCGCCGCCTGGTCAGGCTCTCGTTCGAGGCGCGGGCCGTCCGTTCCGTGCGCATCCAATTGCTTGAGACCTACGGCCATCCCCACGCCAAATTATTCGAGGTGCGCTGCTATGAGCGGGCCCCGGATTTTTCGGCGCGAGGAGCCGAACGCTAGGGGAAACTTCCTCCGCGGGACGCCGTTCAAGGGAACGGCCAAGGCAACGGTTTCCGGGCAGGATGAAATCTTTGTTTCTTACATGTTTAATACGCCCCAATCCATGGAATTCTAGGAATTCCTGTCCTAAGATCCATGGAACCTGAGGAACACGATGCTCCACACCTTGACCCCCCAGACCCTCACCTCGCCCATCGCCGATATCCGCCGCGACGGGGAACGGACGACGATCTCGCTGAAGCCGGGTGTGCACCACATCGTCGGCGACTTTCTCAGCGAGCGCCTGTGCGCCATCTCGAATAACGACTCGGGGATCAAGCGGGTGCTCGTCGACCTCACGGGCGCCCGCCATGTCGACGTGGAGGGGAACGGCGCCGAGCTCCGCATCCACGGCCTCGTGGTCCCGTTCCTGCTCCGCGGGGCCCGGGATGTCTCGATTCGAAACGTCACCATCGATTGGGATCGGCCGACGCTCAGCCAGGGCCTCGTCGAAGCCGCGCGGGAGGGCGCCGTGGAACTCCGCTTCGACGCCGAGACGCCCTTCGAAGTGGCCTCGCGCCAATTGGTCTTCACCGGCGACCGCTACCGCTCCAGGTCCCTCGGGTACGCCCTGGCCTTTGACCCGAAGCGGGGAGAGACCTCCTACTTGGCCCCTGACCATTTCGCCCTCCGCCACTACCACCACGCCACGCAAATAGGGCCGGATCGGGTGCGCTTGGAGGGCGATTTCAACGGGGCGCCGCCCATCGGCTCGCTCCTCGTCTTCAGCCACGAGGGCCGGGAAGCTCCCGCCATCGCCATCGCCGATTGCCGCGACATCGCCCTGGCCGATATCAAAATCTACCACGCGGCGGCCATGGGAGTCATCGCCCAGGGCAGCGCCAACCTCACGCTGACGCGCGTCGACATCATGCGGCGGCCGGGGAGCGAGCGCGTCTTCTCCACCCATGCCGACGCCACCCATTTCGTCGATTGCCGCGGGCGGCTGCGCATCACGGACTGCCTCATGGAGAACCAGAAGGACGACCCCTGCAATCTCCACGGCATCTTCTACCCCGTGCGCGCCAAACTGGGGGACCGGACCCTCGCCGCGGGCATCGGCCACGGCCAGCAGGCGGGCTGCGTCACCTTCGCGGCGGGCGACGCCATCGCGTGGTACGACACCCAGAGCATGCGGCGCCTCGGGGCCTCTCGGGTGGCCGAGGTTTCGCTCATCAACGGGGGGATGCTCCGCGTCGAGACCCACGACCCGCTCCCGGAGCTCCCCTGGGAGCGCCTGTCGTTCATGCGCGAAGACCACGACATCGACGTGGCGATCTCGGGCTGCACCTTCCGCAATAATCGGGCCCGGGGCCTGCTCGTGAGCACCCTGGGGAAGGTGCTCATCGAAAAGAACCATTTCCACGTGCCGGGGGCCGCGCTCCTCTTCGAGGGCGACACGAATTACTGGTTCGAGTCGGGGCCCGTGGAGGATGTGGAGGTGCGGGACAATTTCTTCGACGAGTGCAATTACGGCGTCTGGGGCAAGGCCCTCTTCCAATTCACGCCGCGGGTGCCCCGGCCCGAGCCGGGGCTTTCCTTCCATCGGAACATCCGCATCCACCATAACCGTATCAAGGCCATCTTCTACCCCCTGCTCCACGCCGAGTCGGTGGAGGGCCTCTCCTTCACCGAGAACCGGGTGGAGAAGGGGGATTCCTACCCCCTGCGCCTCGGGGCGGCCCCGTTTTCCGTGCAGCCCGATTGCTCCCCGGTCGTCGAGAAGGGGAACCTGATCCCCTCGTAAGGTCATCCCGCTCCGGGGCGCTCCCCCGACGCTTCAGCGGCCAGGGGGGAGGAATTGATAGTCCGTGTTCTCCTCCGCCACCGATACCCGGATATCGGCGAGGCTGACGAGGAACTTCACCTGGACGCGCAGGTCCAAGCGCATCCTTTGGCCAAGATAGAAGGTCTGGCCGGCGAAGCTCACCGGGCCGCAATCGACTTGGATGCGGAGCTTGGAAAGGAAAAGGGGCAATTTGCTGGGCCAAAGCGTCAGGGAAACCTGATCGCCCGTATCGGCGAAGAGGAGGGCCTCGCCGTGGTAATACTTCTCCGAGGTCTCCCGGCAGGTGAAGCCGACCCGGTAGGCCTTCCGTCCCCCGACCCGCTCCGTTCCCTTCATCTCGAAATCGTATCGGGCCCGGCATTTCGGCGAGAAGGGGTTCTCGGGAACGCCACCGGGTCCGCCGGGCTGGGGCTTCTTGAGTTCCCGGCGCAATTCATCCGGACCCAGCCGATTCCCATCGATCACCATGGCGAAGACCTCATTGGTGAGGAGATCCGGCCGGCGCAACCGGGTGCGGCGCTCGGTGAGCACCACCTTCGAGGGTTTGGTTCCCTCGGGCTCGTTCCACTGGGTCATGACCGATTGGACCCGCCAGGACATTTCCCCCACCGCCCGGTCGAGGGCCTCGACCCGCTGCCCCGCGAGATCCAGGATCCGGGGGAGTTCCGTCGCGCCCTGGGCCGAGGCGGCCGAGGCCAATAGCAGCGCGCCGAGGAACCGCTTCAACCCCGCTTCCCCTTCTTTCTCCGCGCGGGGACCTTCTTCACCGGCGCGATCGCATGCCCGTGCTCGTGCTGGTGGACCCCATGGGCGTGGCGATGCACATGGATATGGACGAGATTCTGGGCCAAGAGGAAGGCGTGGTCGGTGAGGATCTCTTCGGGCGTCCCGCTCCTCGCCAGGCGATGGTCGCGGCCGAAGACGTGGACCTCATCGGCGAGTTCCTCCACCAGGTGCAGATCGTGGGTCGCGAAGACGATGGTCCGCCCGCCGGCATGGGCCTCTTGGAGGAGATCCACCAGGTCGCGCATCGTCTGGGGATCGATGCCTGCGGTCGGCTCGTCGAGGAGGAGCACCTCGGTTTCGAGGGTGAAGGTGGAGGCCAGGGCCGCCTTCTTCTTCTCCCCCACGCTCAGTTCATGGGGCGGCCGCTCGAGGAGGTCCCCCAAACCCAGGCGCCGGGAGATGGCCTCGACGCGGCGGGCGACCTCGCCCTCCGCCACGTCGAGTTGGAGCGGGCCGAACTCCAGGTCTTCGCGGATGGTGGGGCAGAAGAGTTGGGCGTCGGAGTTCTGGAACACGTAGCCGACGCGCCGGCGGAAGGCGCGCTGGAGATCGGGGCGCCCCAGGGCCTTCGCGTCGAGGGCCGCCCCGAAGGCGGTGAGGGACCCCGCCTTCGCGAAGGCCAGCCCGTCGAGGAGGGTGAGCAGGGTGGATTTGCCGCTGCCGTTGGCCCCGATGATCGCGACCCGCTTCCCCGATGGGATCGCGAGGGACACCCCATCCAGTGCCGGTCGCCCGTCCACCCAGGAGTACGAGACATCCTTCAGTTCATAGATGTTTTCAGCCAAAGAACCCCTCCCAAGAGGCCGAGACAAATCGCCAGGAGCGCCACGCCCCGGGCCCCGACCGGCGGCCCCCGTCGGCTCTTCAAATCGCCATCGTAACCGCGGGAGACCATGGCGTCGTAGACCTGGGCCTGGAGCCGGTAGGATTTCATCCACAAGGTGCCCATACCGCCGGCCACGAGGCGGCGCCCGATGCGGCCCGAGGCCACCCACCCGACGCGGCTTCGGATGGCCCGGTGGGTGGCCTCCACCAGGTCGAGGAGCACGAAGAGGTAGCGCCAGGTCATGCCGAGCACCATGACAAAGATGGCGCTGACCCGCAGCGACCGCAGCGTCGCCAGGAGCACGTGCTGGCGCGTGGTGAGTCCCAGGAGCGCGACGAGGGAAACGGCGTCGAGCACGCGCAGCACGACGCGCGCCACCGATTCGAGCCCGGAATACGTGAGGCTCCCTTCCACCCCGAAAAGCGAGGCTTTCCAGAAGGCCGGCCCGGGCGTCACCCAGCCCGTGGCCGCGGGGGCCGTGAAAAGGAAGGTGAAAAGAGGGATGAAGGGAGCGGTGCGCCCCAGGAAGAAGCCGAGGGGAACCCGCGTGGAAACCGCCGCCAGCACGATCAGGAGATAGCCGCCCGCCAGGATGCGCGGGTCGTGGGTGAGCAGCAGGGCCGCCATGAGGACCGCGGCCGCCCCCAGCTTGCTCCGGGGGTCCGTCCGCTGCAGCCATCCGGCCAGGGAGGCATAGCGGTCGCCCGCCACGCTCTCCTTCAAGTAACGGGCCAAGCGAGCCAGGGTGCGGGCGATGAAGTCGGAGGGCGTTGTCATGGAGACCCGCGAAAGGGGCGAATATTCGGCGCGGCCATTATCCATTCGTTTCCCGTTTGGTGGAAGATTGGGCGCACGCCTCCCCGCCGGGGCGAATGGGGTCGGCCCGTGCGCAGCGGAGCGCGAGGCGTCGCGCAATGGTTTGACGCGGCGGAAGGGAGCATGCTTTAATTTTTTAAGCCTTGCGCGGGAAAAAACCGCGATTCGTCCACCCCGCGGCTTGTCGGAAAGGTCGCTTTCCCCGTCCTAAGCTCACTCCCAGAAGTCCCACGTTTCCCGGCGGCCCCATGCACATCCCCGACGGTTATCTCGGTCCCATCACCTGCGTCGCCGGCTTCGCCGCCATGGCGCCGATCTGGGCGGTGTCCTCGGCCCGGGTGAAGAAGACCCTCCAGGCCAAGCAGGTGCCCCTCCTCGCCATCGGGGCGGCCTTCTCCTTCGTAGTCATGATGTTCAATGTGCCGATCCCCGGGGGCACCACCGGCCACGCCGTGGGCGGGGCGATGGTGGCCATCCTCCTCGGCCCGTGGGCGGCGTGCATCTCCATCACCGTCGCCCTGGTCATCCAGGCGCTCCTCTTCGGCGACGGGGGCCTCACCGCCATCGGCGCCAATGCATTCAATATGGCCTTCGTCCTGCCGTTCGCGAGTTGGGGAGTGTACCGGCTCATCGCCGCCCGTTCATCGATCACCTCGGCGAGACGGGCCGTCGCCGCGGCCATCGCCGGGTATCTCGGATTGGCCCTGGCCGCCCTGACCACCGGGATCCTCTTCGGCATCCAACCCCTCCTCCACCATACCGCCTCCGGGCAGGCCCTCTATTGCCCCTATCCGATCAAGATCGCCGTCCCCGTGATGCTGGGGGAGCACCTCTTGGTATTCGGTTGGATCGAGGCTGTGGTCACCGCCCTCGTGGTGAAATTCCTCCAGAAGCAAGACCCGTCGCTGCTCCAAGCGCCGCTCGAGACGGGGGTGGCTCCCGAAACGCGGGGGCCCTGACGTGAAGACCCAGCGGAAACTCCTCATCGGCCTGGGCGTGCTCGCCCTGCTTTCGCCCCTCGGCTTCCTCCTGCCGGAGAAACTCCATGCGGGCGCCGCCTGGGGGGAATGGAGCGCCGAAGAGGTGAAAAGCCTCGTGGGATACGTGCCGCGGGGGCTCGCGAAACTTTCCACGGTCTGGGACGCTTGGATCCCCGACTACGCCTTCAAGGGATGGGAAAACCGGGGACATGCCCCGCGCAGCCTCGCCACGATCGCCTCCGCGATCCTCGGCATCGCCCTGTGCATCGGCCTGGGCTGGGTCCTGGGGATTTTCCTTAAGAAAAAGCCATAAATTACGGTGGAGCCGCGGACCGCCACGATTCCCGAGGTGATCGCCGGAAAAGTTCGGAACCCCGGTAGGGGCGAGATCCTTCCCGATCCCTCCGCCGCACCTCTCCCGATGAAATCCGCCGGGACGCCCACGCGATCCCTACCAATCGCTTTTCAGCCGGCTGACCTTGAGTCGCCGACCGTTGCGTTCATCGATGAAAAATATTCTCCGCTGACCCTGAAATGACGCGCCAAGGCCTCCGCAGCCCCATGGGCATCCCCCGAGAGGATCGCCCGCAGGATGGCCAAGCGTTCTTCGGCCATCGCCGCGCGGTCGGCGCCCCCTTCGCTACGGTGCACGCGGTAGGGCCGGCATTGGAGCGCGTAGCGCTTCACGCACTCCACGAGGAGCCGATTGGGGCAGGCCGCATGGATGAGGTCGTGGAGCGCCTCGTCCACCGCCAGGATCTCGGCGCCGGAAGGAGGGATCGGCCCGGCGAGGCGGGCTTCGAGATCGCGCAGGCCGGCGAGGTCGAGGCGCTGGAAATAGGTGCGCAAGAGGAGCCCTTCGAGGAGGCTGCGGGCTTCCATGAGATCGGCGAGCTCGTTCTCGCGGCGGGGCCGCACGAGGCAACCGCGGCGGGGCTGCTGCTCCAGAAACCCCTCGCGCACGAGGCGGATGAGTGCCTCGCGAAGCGGCGTGCGGCTGACGCCGAGTTCGGCGCACAGGCGCTCCTCGCGCAGGCGCGCGCAGGCGGGATAGGCGCCGGCGAGGAGTTTGGAGAGGAGTTGTCTGTAGACGGCCTCGCTGAGGGAGGGATGGGCGTCTCCCAACGGCGCGCCGTCAACCAAGCGCCCCATCCATGAGGAGAGTCCCCTCCTTCGCTTCCTTCCAATAGGCCTCCTCCGACGTCGGCGCAGAGCCGAAGCGCGAGGCGAGATCGAACCCGAGGACCTTGTTCCCGCGCCGGTTGAGGTGGAAGCCGTCTTGCATGAGGGGGAGATAGCGGTCGGGATGCTTCGCCTGGAGGGCCTCCCAGCGCGCGAGATGGTCCACCAGGCCCGCCCCCGTCTTCGACGCAGCGATACGCACCCGCTGCATCATCGTTCGGAAAGTGGCGAGGTGCCCCGCGCCCACGCGCGCGGGATCGGGCGCGTAATAGGTTTGGAAAACGACCGCGCACCCCCACGACGCGAAGCGGCGGTGGAGTTCCAGGAGATTGGCCTCGAACTCGTCGGGGGTCATTTGCCGATCGGGATTGGAGTCATTGCCGCCGATGGTGATGAAAACCAAGTGGGGCTTATAGAATGCCGCATCTTCGTCGAAGCGGCCGAGGAGGTCGCGGGTCGTGTGCCCCCCGATGCCGGTATTGATGCAGTGGTGGATGCGCCCGTAGCAGTTCTGGAGCGCCAGGTCGAACACGTCGAACCAATGCATGCCCGGCAGGAACCTTTCGGTATTGGAGGAACCGAAGGCGAGGATACGGGTCTTGAGGCGCGCCTCGAAGCGAGCGGTCATGGCGGTGAAAACAGCGGGGGATTGGGGGGTTGTCATTTGTATATTGTATACAATATTCTGCGCTTTTCAAGGGTGGGGTGGAAATCAAAAAATTTTAAGCGTAATGCTCACAGAATTCCCCTCCTTTCTCTTAATTCTGTGCGAATAAACCATGCCAAAAACCCTCTTAAAATACGCAAACCGCCCCATCCCCCCAACCCCTCTCTACCCATTTCCATCCCCACCGGCGAAATAATTCCCCAGCCCTTCCCACCACGATAAACTACCCCGCCCTTTCACCCCATGCCGCGCCCCCCGTTCCCCGCCCGCCCTAATCGCGCCACCCTGGGCCTCACCCCCGACGAGTGGCAGACGCTCGAGCGGCTGAAGACCCCGGCCCAGATCCAAGATTTCATCAGCGCTATCCCCGCCAATTTCGAGCCCGACGGAGACACCTACCTCTCGGTGCAGCAGGTGCTGCGCCAACGGCGCGCCCACTGCATCGAAGGGGCCTTGGTGGCCGCCTGCGCCCTTTGGATCCACGGGGAGCCCCCGCTCCTGTGGGATCTCTCGGCCGTGCGCGACGTCGACCACGTCGTCACCCTCTACCGGCGCGGGGCCGCGTGGGGCGCCATCTCCAAATCCAACCACTCGACCCTGCGCTTCCGCGATCCCGTCTACCGGAGCCTTCGCGAACTCGCCCTCTCCTACCTCCACGAGTATTCCAACGACCGCGGCGAGAAGACCCTGCGGGCCTATTCGGTCGCCTGGGATCTTCGGAGCCTGCCGACGCGGAAATGGGTGGACAATCCGCAGAATTGCCTGGACCTCCCGCTCATCCTCACCAATATCCGCCACTACCCCCTCCTCCCCCGCGGGGTCCGGCGCCTGCGGCCCCTGGAGGAGATGGAACGCCGGGTGAAGCAATTCCGGCAATATGACAATCCTAGGAAACGATCCAGGCCGAAATAGGCGTCGAAGATCCCCCGAGCCCCTCACGCGGGCCGGCCGGATCCCCGGTACTCGCTCGGGCTTTTTCCCGTCTTTTCCTTGAAGAGCGCCGAAAAATAATGGGCGTCGGAGAATCCGCAGCGCCCCGCGACCACGCGCACGACCTCGCAGGTATGGGAGAGGAGATACTCCGCCCGAAGCAGCCGCTCCTGGAGGTGCCACGCGTAGGGGGTGGTACCGAGTTCGGACCGAAAGCGCCGAATGGATTGGGAGACCGATAGCCCCGCGACCGCGGCCAATTCTTTGGACGGCACCGGCCGATCGCCCTGGGACTCGAGGAAGACCTTCATACGCGCGACGGCCGGGGTGAGCTTCTCCTGCCGCGCATGGGCGCTTTCCGAGGCGAGGCTGAGCGCTTCATGGAGCCAGAGCGCGACCGGCCGGGCCAGGCGCCGGGCGTGCCAGCCCTCCTTCTTGGCCCTGCGGCTCCGCGCGAGGAGCGCGCGGAAGATCGCCTCCGTCCCGCCCTGGTGGGGGACCACGGTCGTTTCGCTGAGCCCATAGATGCGCAGGAGATATTCCATGAGCGCGCCTCGCACCGTGATCCAGGATTTGATGAGCGGAAATCCCCCCACCGTCCCGTAGCGGTAGGCCTTCCCCTTCTGGAGGAGGAAGAGATCCCCCGCCGAGAGGGAATACCGGCCCGAGGCGCTCTCCACCCAGCCCCGTCCCTCGTGGATAAACTCCACACCGTAGAACACCGCGGGGGCGAACGCGTTCTCCCGGGGATGGACCCAATGGCTTCGGCCCACGCATTGGATGATGAGGGGATCCTCCGCGGTTTCCTCCATCGGAAAGGGGAGGATCTCCTCGGGGGAGCGTTCGGCCTTCCGCTGCATGCGCATTTTCCTCACCAAAGCGAGCTTTTTCCGGGTGGCGGATTCTCCGCGATGCCTCTATACTATTAAAAATGCCTATAAAATGCCAGGAACCAGGGCGAAGCCACTTCCGCGGCAAGGAAGCTTCCATGCGTATTTTACCCCCACTTGGCCTCGCCCTCGCCTCGCTGGTCCTGGCCAGTTTCCCGGCCAACCTGATCCCCAATGGCTCCTTCGAATCCGGGGCCTGGGGAGGCAATGCCTGGCGCGGGAAAGGCTCCGTCGCCCTCGTCGCCCAGGGCGGTCCCGAGGGAACGCCCTGCCTTCTCCTCACGGGCCTCAGCCCCGACGCGGCGGTGCAGGCGATTTCCGCGCGCTTTGAGTTTTCCCCCGGCAAGGCCTACGCCCTCCAATTCGCCTACCGCAGCACCGCCCGCGCGACCGTCGACCTCCGCTGGAAGGGCGGCGGGATCGTCTATGAACTCCGCAAGCCGGCGGCGACTTGGCTTACGCTCCATGAAGCCTTGGCCCGAAAAGATGCGGGGGGCATCCTCTACGCCAAGGGGCTTGGCGCGGCGGAGGGGCGGCAGAACCTCCTCGAAGGCGCCTTCCGGTTTCCCGAAGGGGTCGCCGAAGTGACCGCTTACCTCACCCTCAGCGGCGAGGGCACGCTCCGCCTGGCCGCGCTCCAACTCGAAGAAGCGGCGCCCCGGGATCGGGCAGACGGCGGGAACGCCATGGACCGGGACGAGGCCGACCGCCTCCTCATCCGAAAAGATGGCGCCGTGGAAGCCACGCGGGCCCCGGCGAGCCGCTTCAAACTCGACCTCCACGAGGTGGCCCTGCGTTCCCCGGTCGTGCGCGACCCCGGGCCTTGGCCGAGCTCCGCCACGGACCTCCGCATCCGCGGCGATCAGTTCGTGCGCGGGGACAAACCGGTCTTCCTGTTCGGGGTCGAGTCGGTGGTCGTCCACCCCTGGCTCTACCGGCTCCTGGGCATGGACCTCGTCCACATGCAGGACCCCTGCCCGACGGCGGTGATGCGCACGCGCAAGACCAACGATACCGTGGAGGTCTGGTGGGAACCCTACCGGTGGATGGAGGCCCAATTGCGCCAACTTCTGGGCGCGGGGCTCTCGGTCTACATCCAGCCCTTCGAGGAGAAGCAGGATGTCATGCCCAACGTCCCCCTCTCCAAGGAGTTCCCTGCCCTGTTCGTCAACCGCAGCCATTTCCTCAATTACCGCTTCGAGGAGCCCGATGGGAAGCGCCTGCGCGAGAATATGTGGAAGAGCCTCCTGGACATCTCCCGCCGCTACCCGATCTTCGCCTACGAACTCTTCAACGAGGTGCGCTATATGGACTATAGCCCCGCGAACCTGGCCGCTTTCCGCGCCTCCATGGCGGCCAAGTACGGGGCGATCGGGGCGGCCAACGCCGCCTGGGGGAGCGCCTTCCCTTCCTACGAGGCGATGACCCCGCCCGAAAAATCCTCCGCCGCCGGCGGGAACCTCATGGGGCTCTCGCCCAAGGATTTCTCCCGGCCCCTTTGGATCGACTGGCAGAAATACATCGAGACCGTCTTCTCGAACCATATGGCCGAGGTTTCTCGCCTCGTGCGGTCCATCGACGCGGGCCCCGCGGCCTACCGCACAATCCAATCGGTCTGCGACCTCCACCAGGATTATAGCGGGGGCGGGGGCGTCCTCCCCTCCCACAAGATCCTCTCGGAGGATTTCTACGGGGATGAGGCGAGCGGCGGGAATTACATCTCCCAAAGCGGCGGCGACGATCTCCACGAGATCAAGCGCATGCTCAAGCCGCTCATGCTGGGCGACGCCGTCTCCTTCCTCTCCGCCGGCAAGCCGGTGCTCGACATCGAATGCCAGGTGCAGGGCTACGGCCGCTCCCCGGCCGCGGGCTCCCGGGTGGTCGAGCTCCACGGGGCCTGGCGGTTCTCCGAGGATAACGGGAAGGCCGGCGCGGGCCGCGGCCAGGAGACCCCCGGCTTCGACGACGCGGGCTGGAAGGAAATCGCCGTCCCCGGGTTCTGGGGCACCCAGGGCTTCCCCGATTGCCGATTCGGCTGGTACCGCAAGCGTTTCGTCCTCGGTCCCGCGATGGCCGGCTCCCGCCTCTTCCTCAACGGCAGCAAACTCTCCGACCGGGCCACCGTTTGGGTCAACGGCAAGCAGATCCTCCAAACCCGCGAATGGAACGAGAGTTTCGCCGTGGAACTCACCGCGCTCCTGCGCCCCGGCGCCGAGAACGTCATCGCCCTCGCCATCGCCAACGAGTACCGCGACGCGGGGATGTACTGGGGGGGGATCCGCGGCTACCTTTCCCTCGACGACCGGCCCTACCCGCCCTACGCCCCCCTGAGCGCCGGGCAGATGCGCAGCTTCTTCTGGGAGAAGGCCGTCCACGGCAAGAACGGCGTGATCATGTCCTACGCCTACGATCCCGAGGCCACCCGCCTCTCCATGTTCAACCCGCGCAAGGTCTCCGCCGAGGCCCTCCAGGCCATCCCCTCCGTGAAGAAAGAATTGGAGGGCGTGGCCGACCTCGTGCTGGGGGAGCACCGCAGGCCCGCCGATGTGGCGCTCATGTATTCCTTCGAGAGCGGGCGGGGTCGCGTCTACAAAGGCTATGAGGAATGGCTCGCCGCCCCGGCCACCAAGGACCTCCTCGATTGGTATGCAGCCCTCACCTTCGCCCTCATCCCCACCGACGTGGCGAATAACGCCGCCCTGCTTTCCGGGGCCTGCGACCGCCACCGGGCCCTGCTCCTGCGCATGTGCGAGCGCGCGCTCCCGGGAACCCTGGAGAAACTGGAAGCCTACGTCCGCGGCGGGGGCATCCTGCTCCTCGACCACGGGTCCCTCGCCCTCGACGATGAGCGCCATACCCGCCTCGACCTCGGGCGCCTGGTGGGCGCGCGCATCGGCGAAGCGTTCACCAACGCGCGCGCGGTCCAAGCCGGCGAAATGCTCGGTGAGGGCTTCACCACGCGCCCCCGGGAATTTGATGGCCAAACCGGCCGGGCGGTCGAACTCGCGGGGGCGAGCGCCCTCCTCTCCTACAGCGACGGCCGTCCCGCGGTCACGACCTACGCGCTCGGCAAGGGGCGCGTCTATTATTTCGCCGCCGAATGGCCCGAGGGAAGTTTCCAGCCCTTCCTCGCCTCGCTCCTGGCGCGCCACGGGATCGCAAATCCGGCCCTGTCCCTTTCCCTGCCCCCCGGGGCGAAACTCGGCCGCCACACCGAGGGCCGGCTCTTCTCCCGTTCGGGCGACTCCGTCCTCTACCTCCATAATTGGGGGGACGGGCCCGCTCCCATGACCGTGAAACTTCCCGCGCTTCCCGATGGCGATTTCCGTGTGCGCGACCTGAAGACGGGCGCCCCTTTCGCGGGAGGCCTCGTGAGCGCCGCGTCTCTGAAGCGGGGCCTTTCCATCGCCCTCGAGGGGCAGGATCCCCTCGTGCTCCTCCTCGAGCCGGCAAACAAGGCAGCCAGGGCCCTCCCCAAATTGCCGGCCGCCCACACCGAGGCGCTGCGCCTGCTGCGCCCCAGTCCGCCCGCGGCCATCCGCGTGCTCGTCAACGCCTCCCGCGCCGAGACCGTCAGCCGCGTGCGCATGCTCACCGCGGTGCGCCTCCTCGAAGCCAACGGTTTCCAACTCGAGACCGGCCTCGAGGAACTCAAAGAAGACCTGGTCGTCGCCGGCGAGGGGATCCGCACGGAGAAGCTCTCCGCCTACCAGATCGTCACGACCCTCGGCAACGCCACCGGCGATCGGAAATTCAGGAAAGAGGAGATCGAAACACTTAGGCAATTCGTTTCGAACGGGGGCAGCCTCCTCCTCGGCGCCAATTTCTTCGTCGGTCCCCACTATTGGCAGGAGAATTGGGGTTCCAAGGGGCCACTGGCGAAGGCCTTCGGGGTGGAACTCGGGCACCAGAACGCTGTCGATTCCAACGCCGGCCTCGACGGGTTCGCCTTCCATCCCCGGGTCGACGCGGTGGCGGGGCACCCCATCACCACCGCCGTGACGTCGGTGCAGACCCTCGGCATGTCGGTGCTCAAGGCCACGCGACCCGATGCGTTCGTGCTGCTTCGCGCCTCGCCGCGGTCGACCCCGCCCGGCGCCGCCCTCGCCCTCGCCTTCGAGTACGGCAAGGGACGGGTCGTCGTCCTCGGCGACAGCAAGTGGCTCACCCCGGACCTCCTCGGCAAAGAGGATAACGCCCAATTCTGCCTCAACCTCTTCCAGTGGCTGGCCCATCGGGAACGCGCCATCGCCGCCCTTCCCGCCGCGGAAAAAGCGCGCCTGACCGACACCCGCCTGGACTGAGGCGGGGGCCCAAGCCTTCCCTAGTTGCCTCACCTAAAAATCCGGACGAAACCCACCCCCATTGCCTCACCTAAATTCCGGTCAAGCGGTAGGTCTTCTTTTGGGTGTTTTTAGCCTGGATCTGCCCTGCGGGCAACCCTTTC
>JAFLEE010000064.1 GCA_017302015.1 Spirochaetota bacterium
AAACCCGACCTGGGCGCCGCCGTCCAGGCCGCGGGGTTCCATGTCACGCGCCTCCACTACTTCGACGTGGCGGGGGTCCTTCCCTGGTGGTTCCTCTTCCGCGTTTTGAAACTTCGCGCCGTGAACGCCGGCCAGGCGCGGCAATACGACCGGCTCGTCGTCCCGATCATGCGCCGCCTCGAAGCTTGGATCCGTCCCCCGTTCGGGAAAAACCTGGTCCTCCTCGCCCGCAAGGCCTGACCGTGCGCCGGAAGCGGGCTATTTTGGAAATCTCCCCCCGCGCGGGTAAGCTTGCGACGCGCCCGCAGGCGGGGCCGAGCGCCTCGCGGCGGTGCGGCGAGGATCCGCAACGCCGATCGCGCGCCCCAGACGTCTTCCCGACGCCCCCCCGGTGGAGCCGAGGTGCCCCGTGAGGATCCCGACGCTGGTTCTCAAGTATCGAACGTATTTCCTGGCCGCCGTCGCGATCCCCATCGTCTTCTTCGTCGGGTCCATGGTCGACGCCCTTTCTCGGGACGGCGCGCGGGACTCGACCCTGGGCGTCACGATTGAACTGGCCACCTCGGGGGAACGATCCACGAATTTCCGCGTCACGCGCGTGCCCCTCTTCAGCCACCCCCAGACGGTCCAGGGGGACGGCAAGCGTTGGCGCATCGATGCCTCCTTCCTCCGCCGCATCCGCATCGACGCTTCGGAGGAGGACCTTTCTCGCCTGACCGGGCTGACCGTGACGATCGGCGAGGCGCCGCACGCCTATACCCGGGAGGCATTCCTGCGGGACTGGTCGCGCACGAATGCCGAGGGGAAGCGCTATTTCGAATCGCCGAGCTCGCTGCGCCAGCATCGATCCTTCCTCCCCGTCTTCGGGCAAATCCTCAATTACAAGGGGCAAAGCGACGCCGCCCTGGCGGCCCTTCGTGACGCCGGGGCCCTTTTCTTCGGGCTGCTCCTGCTTTTTCCGCTCGTCTGGTTCCTCTCCGTGCGGGAACACCGCCTCGGGGCGATCGCCGCGCGCCTGATGGAACCGCCCGAACGCGCCTCGACCCGCCACCGCTGGGTGACCGCGCTCGGATTCTTCCTCGTCGCCCTCTATCTCGCGCCCCTCCTGATCCTCAACCGCGATGCCCATATCCCCATCGGGGACTACCTGGAGCAGACGCCCCCGCTCTTCGAACTCCTAGCCCGAAGCGGCAAGACCTTCGCCCCCAACCACGAGATCCTGCCCCAGGTCATCCATGGGATCGAGCGGAAGCTCCTTCCCTCCGAAATCGACTTCTTCTACCTCTTGAATTGGCTCTTCGGGCTCCTGCCTGCGATCCTGATTTCCCAACTCCTCCTGCGCCTGGTGGCCTTCTGGGGGATGCTCCGGCTTTTGAGCGATCACCTGTTCGCCCGTGAAACGGACATTCCCTACCGCCACCTGCTCAGCGTGGGGGTCGCGGTCTGCTTCGCCGTGATGCCCTTCCACTTCGCGACCTACCTCACGATCGCGGGGATCCCCTGGCTCTGGAGCGCCTTCCTGGCCCTCGCCAAGCGTCGCGCGCGCGCCCTCGATGTGGCCTTCATCCTCTTTTATCCGCTCTTTTCCATGCTCCACCTCGGTTCCTTCGCCGTGATCGCCTCGGTCGTGGCGCTCTTCGCGTTCGACGCCTGGCGCCGCCGCCGCGTGAATTGGAAATTCGCCGCGCTCCTCGCCGCCCTTATCGCCCTGACGGTCGTGAAGGAATATCGTCTCTTCGCCATGGTCCTCTTCGAGCCCGGCTTCGTTTCCCAGCGCGCGGCGATGGAGTTTGACCACAATCTCCTCTCGGCCCTCACCTTCGCCCGGGAATTGCTGATGACCAATTCCCTCAGTTTTTTCAAGACCATGCACTTGCCGCTGATCGCCGGGGCGCTCGCCCTCGCCGGATTGTTCCTCCTCGCCCGACCCGAGCGCGCGCCCCGTCGGCTCCTCCTGCTGATCCTCGGGATCCTGGCCATCGTGGCCATCCGGTCCTTCACCTATTGGGATCGGCTCAACCTCCTCCATGTGCTCCCGGTTCTGAAGACGCTCAATATTTCCCGGGTGATCGCCCTGCTCCCGGTGCTCTGGTGCCTCGTCTTCGCCGAAAGCCTGGGGGTGATCGCCGCGCGCAACCGGAATCTGATCCTGCTCTGCCTATCCTTGATCTTGGCCCAAATCGGCTTCCTGATCGCCGCCCAGGAGGAAGTCGTCAACCGGAACGAACTGAGTTTCAGGCAATTCTTCTCGCAGGAACTCTTCGCCGAAATCAAGGGATACATCGGGAAGGATCCGAAGGACTACCGCATCGTCAACGTGGGGATCCAACCCACGATCACGCTCTACAACGGCTTCTACAACGTCGACGCGTACCTGGCCGTCTACCCGATGGCCTATAAAGAACGCTTCATGAGGATCATGGAAAAGGAGATCGCCAAGAGCCGGGATGTCCGGTACATCTACGAAAAAAACGGCTACCACGTCCAGATCTTCCCCGCCGAAAACCCGTTCCTGCTCTACGATTTCGGGAAGAAGCGCATCCCGCCCATCGAAAGGCTGGAGGTCCACGCTGGGATGCTCCGCGATATGAAGGTGCAATACGCCCTCTCCGCCGCGGAAATCAAGAATCATTCGGAACTTCGGTGGCACCTGCTCAAGGTCTTCGAGGGCCGCGGTTCCCCCTACCGCGTCTATCTCTACGGATGCCTCCCCCCACCCCTTCCCGATTCTTGAGTCCGCGCCCCGGCATCCGCCCGCCCGCCAGGGGAATAGAGCCCGTGAAACCTCTGGCCATTGCGCCCTCCCGCGGCGACCTTGAGTTATCTTTTTATCCGAGATAGAATACGCGGCCGTCCGCGGGGAACATGTCCATCATCACGCTCGTTCGCCCGCCTTGTCTCATCTCCAAAGGCACCCTCCAAGGACCGATCACCCCCCCCATCGGCGTCGCGTACCTCGCGTCCAGCCTGCTGAAAGCGGGCCACGAAGCGCACATCATCGATGCCCTCGGCGAGGCTCCCTTCCGCCACCACCCCTGCTTCAAGGGCCGCATGATCGCCATCGGCCTTTCCGTGATCGAAATCCTCAAGCGCATCCCCCCCCGCTCCGAGATCATCGGCCTCAGCTGCATGTTCTCGCAGGATTGGCCCTATTCCCACCGGATCCTCAAGGCCATCCGCGTCCAGTTCCCCGACGCGCTCCTCATCGCCGGCGGGGAACACGTCACCGCCATGGCCGATGACCTCCTGCGCAGCTGCCCGGAGATCGACCTCTGCGTCCTCGGGGAGGGCGAAGAGGCCGTCGTGGATATCGCGAATGCCCTCGCCGCCAAGGGAGACTTCTCGCGGGTGGCGGGCTTGGCGCTGCGGCGCAACGGCAACCTCCTGGTCACCGAACCCCGCGCCCGCCTGCGCGCCCTCGACGAAATCCCGCCGCCCGCCTGGGAACTCACGCCCATCCACCAGTACCTTGACAACGACCTGGGCTATGGGGTCGACCTCGGGCGCAGCATGCCGATCCTCGCCACCCGCGGGTGCCCCTACCAATGCACCTTCTGCTCCAATGCGGCGATGTGGACCCCGCGCTGGTACGCCCGAGATCCGGCGCGGGTCCTCGATGAGATCCAGCACTACCTGACCCATTACCGGGCCACCAATATCGATTTCTTCGATCTCACCGCCATCGTCAAGCGGGAGTGGATCCTCGAGTTCTGCGCCCTCGTGAAGTCGCGGGGGATGCACTTTACGTGGCAACTCCCCAGCGGCACCCGTTCCGAGGCCATCGATCGCGACGTCTGCCGCGCCCTCCACGAGGCCGGCTGCCGCAACATGACCTATGCCCCCGAAAGCGGCTCCCCCGAAGTGCTCCGCCGGATCAAGAAGAAGGTCGACCTTAAGAACCTGATGCGCTCCATGCGCGGGGCCATCCGGGAGGGGATGAACGTCAAGACCAACATCATCATCGGGTTCCCCGACGAGACGAAACGCGAGGTCTGGCAGACCATCCGCTTTGTCTGCAAAATGGCCCTGGCCGGCATCCACGACGTTTCCGTCTCCATGTTTTCGCCTTACCCGGGCTCCGAATTGTTCAATCAGATGAAGGCCGCCGGGAAGCTTCCCCCCCTTGACGAAGGCTATTATCTCTCCCTCTCCTCCTATACGGACATCACCGCGACCATCGGGTGGTCCGAGAACCTCACCAGCCGCCAATTGGCCTTCTACCGCATTTTCGCCCTCCTCGCCTTTTATTCGCTCCAGTACGCCGCCCGGCCGTGGCGCCTCGTGCTCCTCATCGTCCACTTTCTCGGGAACAAGCAGGTCTCCCGTCTCGACAAATCGCTGCACGATTTCCTGAAGCGAAAAGACGACCTCCCTTCCGCTTGACTCCCCACCGCGCCGAGGACCGCCCCATGAATTCGCAACGAGCCATCCACGTGTGGGCCGCCTTCAGCGCGTGCCTCTTCTTCTTCGTCCTCGTGAACTCCGTCTACCAGAGCCAGCGCATGGGGCTCCTCTCCATGGAGAGCGACGAGTATGTGCGCAATTACATGGACGACCGCTCGTGGATCGCCAAGATCTACGGGCACGGGGAGGGCGGCGCCGACATGCTCTACCGGGGTCGGGAAGTTTCCCACCTCTTCAATTGGCTTGATGCGAAGGCCGTGGTATTCTGCTTCGAGCACGGCCTGCCCAATTTCCTCTCCTGGACCCATTACGCGGCCCTCCTGCTCCTCGCTCTCGTCTTTATCCGTTGGTTCTCCGCGCCGACGATCCCCGCCGCCAATCGCTACCTCGCGAGCCTCGTCTTCGCGGCCTTTCTGGCGGTCTCTTGCCTATCCCTCGTGTTCTATTTCCGCACGTCCAAGATCCTCGCCGGGCTCTCCCTCTGCGTCGCGCTCTACCTGGTCTTGAAATGCCCTATCAACCGCAAGAATTTCCTCCTCCTCGCGTTGACGATCCTCTTCGGCGATTGGGTCGATGAGCAGGGCATGGTCCTTAGCCAACTCCTGGCCTTCCCGATGCTCTACCGCTGGGCGGCCACGAAGGACCGCCGATGGCTTTTTGCCATGTGCCTCCCCGTGGTACTAGCCGTCTCGCTCTTCGCCTACCGCCAGACCTTGGGCCTCGCGATCGCCCAGGCCTACTCGGACCCCCACGCCAATCTTCACAATACGGTGCGCCACTCCTCCTACAAGAATCCCTTCCACCTCTCCGGTTGGATAGAGAGCGCGCGACTCTTCCTCACCTATTTCGGCTTGACGATCCCGGCCCCCGCACGCCCCTATTCCGGGGCGATCTTCGGCGTCGTCCTTCTCGCCTCCGGGGCGGCCCTTTGGGTTCGAGCGCGCCGCCTATTCCGCTTCGGCCTACTCGGCCTCGCGGGCAGTTCCGCGGTCGTGCTCTTGCTGCTCTACCTTTCCAGCCGCGCGCATCCCCCGCTGCTCACCTTCCCCGAAACCCAGTTATTCTACTACCCCATCCCGATCACGCTCCTCATCCTCTTCGGACTCCTGATCCTCATCGAGACGCTCCCCCTTCAAAAACCCGCGTGGGCGGCCATGGCCATCGTCCTCGCCGGGGCGCTCTTGGTCGGCAATCTCCTGAGCCTGCCCCCGGCGATCGCCACCTTGAGCGACCGGCTGGCCCCTTGGCTCAACCGCGTCGAATGGATCCAAAAACAATACCATCTCACGCCGCCCGCCAAGCCCCTCGACCCGCCCGTCGTCGGTAGCCATACGCTCAAAGTTCTCCTGGAGCGTAAAGCGGCCCACTGACGGGCCAGGCACGCGCGAGGGCGCAAAGCCTTTTTGGCCCCGTTCGTCGCCCTTTAAAAAAGATTCCTCGCCCGGCGAAGCAGGCGGGGCAGCATCGGCGGTTTCGCGGGATTCGGGGCCAAAAGCAAATCCACCGGCGCCGCCCGCGGCGATTGGCCTTCCCACCGCGTGAGGTTCTGCTCGAGGACGGCGAAGGTCTGGTGGACCTCCAGCACCTTCGCGCGCGCGGCCAGGAGCGCCGGTCGGCGCGCGGCGTAGAAGTCGCGCTCGCTGAGGACGCGTTCGATGGTGCGCATGGATTCCTTCGGCTTCCCGGGATCGATGCGGAGGAGCGATTCGGGGCCGAAGGAAGCCTCGGCCTCCGGGGCGCCGAAGTAGAGCGGGAAACTGAGGGCGAGGTAGGGATCGAGGAGTTTCTCGGTGATCCACCAGGGAAGGCGGTCGTTCTCGATGGCGACCGTGAAGGGATAGGGCGCCAGGACGGACCACTTGTCGTCGAAGTCGCGGATGCCGCGGCCGAAGAGGTCGACGCGGTCCTTGAAGACTTCCTTGAGGCGCAGGCAGAATTGGAGGCGGCGCCGATGGGCCGGGCTGAAGGCCTTGTTGGAGGTGATGACGGAGAGGCGCGGGATCGTCTTCTCGCACGGCTCCCCCGGGATCTCGTCGTATTTCTTCCGCACGAACCAGGGCATCCCCAGGGGGCCGGGGCTGAATCCGGGATGGGCGCGCAGCCGGGGTTGGATGCCGACGACGCGGGCGAATTGGCGCAGGAACGCGTCGTGGTAGAACTTCATCGAGGGCGGTTCCCACGCGAAGAACGCCAATCGATCGGGGGAAACCCGCACGCGGACCGGCGCCGCGAGTTCATCCAGCACCACGACCCAATCGAAGGGCCCTTCCTGGGGATCCCAGGTGAAGCGCGTTCCCTTCCACACGCCGCGCTGCCCCGGGGTCTGGTCGAAGAATGGCCAGGTTCCGTAAGAGGAAAGGAGGAGGACGTTTACCATGGGCAGTACCATCGTTGGGACGGGGAAGGATCGCGCTGGGGAGAATTCCCGGCGACGGGTTCCGGTGGATTTTATCCTCCTGCCACCGGGGCGACAAGAAGGGAACGCGCCACCGGGCCCGCCGCGCGGCTGGGCGATGCTCCCGTGAGAATACGAATCCCCGTATCGCCTGCTTCGCGCGCGCAGGCGGACCGCGGCGACCAAGCGATGGTAAAATTCAAACGGAAATGGACGATCGCCGATGCGGCCATTTCCGGCCGCGAAATCCCACCCGAATGGCATAGAGCCCCATGATCCAAACCCTCCGCCAAAAACTCCGCGCGATCCTCCCCCCCGATCTGGTCCGACGCATCGGTTGGATCCGACGCGACCTCTTCGGTTGGCACGAGCGCCACTGGTCCCAATTCGGCGAAGACGTCCTCCTCGGCGTGCTCCAAGAGAGCCAACCCCGGGGCTTCTTCGTGGACGTGGGCGCCCACCATCCCTGCCGCCTCTCCAACACCTATCTGCTCTACCGCCGGGGCTGGACGGGGATCAATATCGATCCCCGCCCCGGGGTGAAGCGCGCCTTCTCGAGGGTCCGCCCTCGGGACCTGACCATCGAAATCGGCATCTCGGCGAAACCGGCCACGCTCACGTATTACCTCTTCAATGAACCCGCCTGCAATACCTTCAGCGAGGCCGTCGCCCGGGAGCGCGACGGCAAAAACGGCCAGAGGATCACCGGGAAACTCCAGATCCCGACCGAGCCCCTCTCGACCCTCCTCGACCGCCTCGCCCCCGGCCGCGCCATCGATTTCCTGAGCGTGGATGTGGAGGGGATGGACCTCGAGGTCCTCAAGACCCTCGATTTCCCGCGGCAGGCGCCGCGGCTGCTCGCCATCGAGATCCACGGCCTCGATGTCCAGGACCTGCGCGCCTCCCCCTCCGCCGCATGGCTGCTGGACCGCGGATACCGCATGGAGGCCTGGCTCGGGCCCACGGTGTTCTGGCGCAAGACCTCCCCATGACCGCGAGGCTTCGGTCCTACTTGGGCCGCCTGCTCGGCGGGCTGCTCCACCGCGTCGGCATTGACCCACGGGCCCGCATCCATCCCAGCGCCCAACTCGCCGCCGGCGTGCGGGTCGACCGCGAATGCGAGATCGGAAAGCACACCTATATCGGCCGCGACACCCTCATCTGCCGAGCGCAAATCGGGAACTATTGCTCGATCGGCGAATGGGCCCTCATCGGCCCCGGGGAGCATCCGATGGATGCGCCCTCCACCAGCGCGATCTTCCTGAAAAATCCATGGGGCGAACTCACGGGCAAGCCTTGCGTCCTCGGCCACGACGTCTGGGTCGGCAGCCAGGCCATCATCCGCCGCGGCGTGACCCTGGGCACCGGATGCGTCGTCGGGGCCAACGCGTTCGTCAACCGCGATGTCCCCCCCTACGCCATCGTCGCGGGTTCCCCCGCCCGCGTCCTGCGCACCCGCTTCTCGCCCGAAAAAATCCGGATTCTGCTCGACAGCCAGTGGTGGCTCCTGGAGCCCGCCGAGGCCGAACGCGTCTTCCGCGGCCTTCCCGCCGAATGAGCATGGCGGCGCAGCCCCCCTGCATCCTCACCCGGCTCACCGGCGGCCTGGGGAACCAACTTTTCCAGTACGCGACGGGGCTCGCCCTCGCCGAGCGCACGGGGCTTCCCCTCCTTCTCGACATCACGGGGTTCGAGACCTACAAGCTCCACCGCTATAGCCTCGGGGCCTTCGATTTGCGCGCCCCCTTCGCCGATGAGAAGACCATCCGCCATTACCGCCAGGAAGACGGCGTGCTGCGCCGCCGCTTGCGCTCCTTCGGCACGCTCACCGGCCTCCGCCTGGGCACCTATTTTTCCGAACGCGGGCTCGGCCTCAACGCGGCCCTCTTGCGGCGCAGGGGCCCGACCTACCTCGACGGCTATTGGCAGCACGAGGCCTATTTCAGCGGCCACCGCGGCCTCCTCGGTGAGCGGCTGGCGGTCACGGAAGCGCCCTCACCGACCACCGCGGACCTCCTGACGCGCATCCAATCCCTCCCCGGGGCCGTGAGCCTCCACGTGCGGCGGGGGGATTATGTCAGCGACCCGGCCACGCTGGCCGCCCACGGGCTCTGCGACCTCGCCTATTACCGGCGGGCCGCCCAGGCCGTGAAGGCGCGCGTTCCCCATCCCCACTTTTTCCTATTCAGCGACGATCCCGAATGGGTGCGGCGGTCCCTGGATCTCGACGCCCCGTGCACCCACGTCGACCACAATGACGCCTCGCGCAATTACGACGATTTCCGCCTGATGGCCGCCTGCCCGCACCACATCATCGCCAATAGCAGCTTCAGTTGGTGGGGCGCCTGGATCCGGCAGGTCCCCGGACAATGCATCATCGCCCCGGCCCGCTGGTTCGCGGACGAAGGACGCGAGAAGCAGGTCCGCGGCATCATTCCGCCAGGTTGGACCCGACTCTAAGGAGAGCGAAAGCGCCGTCGCACGGGTCAACCCAACCCGAGTTTCGACGCCACATCCTGGGCGAAATGCGCATCCTGGTGCAGGCGTCCGGCCTCGGATTCGAGATAAACCCGGCCCGCCTCGAGGATGGGACCGGCTTGGGATGCGTCCATCCCGAGGATCAGATCCTCGATCTCGCGCTCCGATTTTCCGGTGAGGTCGACGAAGGCGCCGCGCGGGATGATTTGGTGGATATCGGGCGCGCCCAGGTAGAGCGGGACGCACCCCGCCGCGATGGCATCGATGAGTTTTTCCGTGAGATAGCCGGGCCAGGAAGTATTCTCCAAGCACAGGGCGAACCGGTATCGGGAGAGGACCGAACGCTTGTCCTCGCAGGGGCCGACGCCCGACAGCGCCGCGCGTAGCCGCCCCCGCCAGGGTTGGGGTACGTCGATGAGCGGCGACCAACCCGCCCCGAAGAGGTCGAGGAGGCCCCGGGGAGCCAAAGCGTCGATGAGGCGGAGGCGAAGGCGCAGCAATTCGCCCTTCGCCCCTTCGCGAAGCGCGCGACTGCCCAGTCGCTCGCGCCACCCGAGGGCCGCCCGCATCAGGTCGCGCGGGGATGCCGACGAGAAGCCCCAGCACGCCCTCGGAAATTTATTCCCCGCCACCAGAACCGCCCGGTGGAGGCGCGCATCGAACCCGAGCCCAGGAACGCTCGGCCCCGCGAGGATCGGGAAGCGCACCTGGGCGAAGCGCGTTTCCCGGGGGAGACGGCGCGCCTGGCCGGCGAAACCGATGAACCAGGGGAAGCCCTCGGCGTGCATCGGCAGGCGGTCGTAGAAATCATCCAGGTAAAGGGGCGACTCGAGGCATAGTAGGACGCCGGGGCGGGCCCCGAGGGCGCGGAGTTTCCGCCCATCGGCGCTGGCCCCGTGCTGCACGAGGGTGACTTCCCCGGCCGTCAAAACACCCGAACGGATTTCCCGGAGGGCGCGGTCGGCCGTCATGAGGCCCCGCCCGCCCGCTTCGATTAGGCGCTTGAGCGCGTGGGTCCACCCCGTGCCGGGGAACCGCGCGGGGACGCCCGGGGCGAAGAGCCGGTCGTCGCGAAGGGCCTCATCCTCCGCGGTCAGGGCGACGAGGCGCCCCGGCGCAAGCGCGTGCCCGGGGGGCCGATCCCGAGGGAGGCTCAAGGTTGGGACCGCCACCACGCGATCATGTCGTTGAGCGTTTGCTCCAAGGGGATGGCGGGCATCCATCCGGTGGTCGCGTGAAGGCGTCCCGGGTTACCGATGATGTCCATGACTTCGCCCGGACGCAGGAGCGCCGGGTCTTGGCGGATCTCGGGGGCCAACCCGGTGAGGCTCGAGAGGGTTTGGATGAGTTCGGCGATGGAGTGGCTCCGACCGCTGCAGACGTTATAGAGCCCCCCGCGTTCCCCCTTCTGGAAAAGGAGGGCGTAGGCCCGCGCGACGTCACGCACGTCGGTGAAATCTCGGCGAACGGCCGTGTTCCCCACGGTGAGCCGCCGGTCTCCGGACCGCTCCATGGCCACGAATTGCCGCACCAGGGCGCTGATGACGAAACGATCCGATTGGCCCGGCCCGAAATGGTTGAAGGACCGGGTGCACAGGATGTCCAACCCGAAGCCCTCGGTATACACGGTGGACAGATGCGCCTGGGCCACGCGGGCGACCGCATAAGGACTGGCGGGGTTGGGGGGGAGGGTCTCGGTCAGCGGCAGGTCGGAGGCCGCATGGCGCCCGTACTCCTCGGAGGATCCCACGGAAAGCACCCGGCAACGCTGCCCCGCGCGGCGGATCGCCTCGACGAGATTGAGGAAAATATTCGTGTTATTGTAGAAGCTCTCGACGGGGGTGCGCCAACTTTCTGAAACCGAACTTTGGGAGGCCAGATGGACGACGAGGTCGGGCTTCACCCGGTCGATGAGGCCCTGGACGGCCGCTTGATCCTTGAGGTCGAGGGGAAGGTAACCCTCCAAGGGGAAGCCGGGCGGGGCGGGTTCGGGCCCCGTGCCCCAGATGCGCAAGCCCGGGAAGGCGTCCCGGAGGCCCTGCGCCGCGAACGGAGCCACGAAACCCGTGGCTCCCGTGATGAGGCAATCCATATGAAAAAGTCCTGGGGAATGGTACCGTAGCCCCCCCGCGGCGACAACAGGCCGAAGGGGCCTTGCTTCCACCCGTGGCCGACCGATAGGATAATGTGCCATCTCGTGAATTCCGCCCTAGAAGCCCCTCTTTCCAACGCCCCCCGTCCATGAAGCTCGTGCAACTCGCCAAATTTTTCCCGCCGGAACCCGGCGGGATCGAGAGCGTGACCGAGCAGATCCGGCTGCTGCTGCGCAAGGCCTCCATCCCCTCGTCCGTACTCGCCTTCACCCGCTTCCCGCGCCCCCCGAAAAACGATCCGCCCGAAATCCTCAGGCGGCGGGCCTGCGGCACCCTCGCTTCCCTGCCCATATCCCCGGGATATCTTCCCGAGAGTTTACGGCAAATGCGGCGCCACGATTTTGTGGTGTTCCACCTCCCCAACCCCTACCTGCTCCTCGCCGCGCTGCTGACGCCCAAGCGGGGGCGGAAGTGGATCCTGTGGTGGCATAGCGATATCATCCGCCAACGCTTCATGCGGATCTTCTACCGTCCCTTCGAGCGCCTGCTCATCCACCGCGCCGACGCGGTCGTCGCCGCCTCTCCCGTGCACCTCGATACCAGCGACCACGCCTCCCAGTTCTCGGGAAAGCGCCACATCATCCCGTTCGCCCCCGCGCCGATCTTCTTCCATCCCCGCCCCGCCGACCGACGTCGCGGTCAGGCCATCCAGCGTAAATGGAAGGGGCGCCCCATCGTCTTCGCCTGCGGCCGACTCGTGTATTACAAGGGCTTCGAAGTGCTCATCGAGGCCGCGAAACGGCTTTCCCCGGAGACGGTGGTGCTCATCGCGGGGGAAGGCGAACTCCGCCGCAAACTGCAAACCCTCATCCACCACGGCGGCCTCCAAGAGCGCGTCCACCTCATCGGGGAGGTCACCGAAGCGGAACTCCTCGCCCATTATCTGGCCTGCCGCGTCTTCTGCCTGCCCTCCACCCATCGCAGCGAAATGTTCGGGATCGTCCAGATCGAGGCGATGGCTCTCGGGCGCCCGGTCGTCTCCACGGATATCCCCGGAAGCGGCGTGCCCTGGGTCAACCGCCATAACGTGACCGGCGAAGTGGTGCCCCCGGGCGACGCCGCCGCCCTGGCCGATTCCTTGACGCGCATCCTGACCCAGAAGGCCCGATGGGCGCGCCTCGCCCGGGGCGCCGCCCGCGACGCGAAGAAGCGTTTCCATCCCGACCAGATCGGCACCGCCTTCGTGCGCCTGATCCGCGCCCTCGAGGCGCGCCCCAGGTAGCGCCTGTCTCAGGCCCCGCCGGCGCGGCCGGACTTCGACCGCTCGAGCCAAAGGGGGGCGATGACTAGAAGGAAGGCCACGAAGAGGGCGATGAACACGAAGCCCATCATCGGCAATTTTTTCACCGGTGTGATTTCGCTGCGATCGATGCGCGGTTCGCCGACCACCAGGTAGGGCGGCGCGAGGTATTTTTGGATCTGGGCGACGGTCTCGGCCGTCTGGGCGCCGGTGAGGGGGAAGGCCGAGAAGGACAGGTTGGACCAGCCTTCGGGGGGGGTGGCGTAGAGGAGTGCCTTCGCCCGGGCCCATTCGTCCACGCGCAAATCGTAGGTTTGCCGCTGGGCGACGAGGACTTGCAGGGAAGCGATCCATGATTGGAGGTTTGCGGATTGCTTCAGAACCTCCGTGGCCGCGGGGTCGGCGGCGAGCTTCAAACGGAGGGCCTCCCCTTCGACCCGGGCGGTCTCTAAACGTTGGCGGAGCACGGGAATGGGATCCATCCCGGCGTAGGTGTAGGCCGACAGGAGGTTCACCGTGAAAAAACCGGCGGCGATCGTCTCCTGGAGGACCCGCTCGGCCCGTTTGGCGTCCTCGCGCAGCGCACCGCTGCCCTCGATTTTCCCCGACCAGGACAAAGTGCCCTTCAGGCTCGCCCCATCGACGATCGTCTGCCACCGCAATCCCCCGGGAAAAGCCACTTTCGGGAGGTTCAACTCCGCCTGGGCCCGGTAGTCAAAGGGGAGCGTGACGCGCACGGGGATCTCGACGCGCCAAGTGGCCTCGGTGCGCCCCCGCGGGAAGAGGATCCACGCGATGCCATAGAAGGCGACATAGAGCACGGCGGTGGCCACCAGCAGGCGGCGCCAATGCCGACGGAGCGCCACGAGGACATCGAGGAGTTCCAGGTCTTCCCGGGGCAGGTCATTTTTCGCGTTCATGGCGGATTCGCTCCTTCGTTGGGGGGGCCGGATATTTTTAGCAGGCGCTTCGCGCCCGTGGCCCGGAGTTTCCCCCACACGAGGGCGAACCCCAAGGCGATGAAACAGGTGACGAAAGCGACGGGGAGCGCCGGGCGCCGCGCCATGGGAGCGCTGCTCACCGTCCAATAACGGGCGGGCCCGGCCTGATAGAGCGGCTCCGAGAGGTAGCCGCTCCCCCGGGCGAGCACTCCCAAGAGCTCCTTGCGCTGGCTGACGGGAAGCCGGTTACTGAGCAACGGCCATTTCGCCGGGGGCAAATGCTCGAGGGCTCCCGCGAGGTCGACCCACAGGCCCGCGCCCGGAGGGAACGGAGGACCCGCAGCCTCTGAATCCCCGGCTTTCGGGGCGCCCCCGAGGATCGGACGCTCCAAGAACGGCCCCGCCCAGTCGGGGGGCGCGGCGGGGAGCGCCTCTTCGAGCAGCGCCACGACCGTCACGTCCCTCAGGAGTCCCTGGGCGCGCGCGGCGAAGGCGTGGGCTTCCGCCACCGGACGGGCCTTCCCGCGCCAGGACAAAACGCCGCGGAACTCGTTGCCCGTCGTCCAGGCCCAATCCCAACGGAGGCCGGGGTCCAACCGCACCACCCGCGCGGCGTAATCCGCCGCGATGCGATCCCGCAGTCCGTTGGGCGACACCATGGCGATGGGAATGGAGAAGGTATCGATGCGGTCCGCGAAAAAGCGCGGGAAGACCAGGTGCGTCATGCCTTGGATGAGCGCGAACAGGACCGCCCAGGCCCCCAACCAAACGCGCACGTTCCCGCGGAGGCCGGCGAGGAGGTCGAGGAGATCCCGGCCACGACCCCGCGGGAGCGCCGCCTGCCCGCCATGTCGCGCCACGGCGAGGCACAGGGCGAGGCCGAGCCACAGGAAAAGGCTATGGGTGGGGAAGACTGAAAACAACATGAAAAAGCTGCTGAGGCCCCCGATGAAGGCGACCGCGTGCCACCCTCGGTGGCGCAGGCGAAGGGGATGGATCTCCCAAAAATAGGCGGCGAAACCCCCCAGAAAGGCGCCATAGCCGAGGACCCCGCCTTCCGCGAGAACCATGTAATGGCAATTCTGGACCGGCGAGGAATAGATGAGGCGCTCGCCCCATTGGAGGATGCCCATTTTCATTTCATGGGCGTGGAGATGGAGGAAGGAGGCCCCCGGGCCCGATCCGAACCAGGGGAATTCCTTGAAGACCTCTAGGCCCAGGGAACTGGTGTAATGGCGCATCCCGCCCGAATCGATGGTTTGCGAGGAGGCGGAAAGGAAGTGGACCACCTTCTCGAAAAAATGCTGGTAGACGACGTAATACCACTGGAGATTCCACCGATCCAAATGGAACAGGATAAAGCCGAGGAAAGCGGCGACGCCCAACGTTTGGATCCGGACGCGCCAGGAGGCGAAAAGAAGAAAGTAGGCCACCAGGCCGAACGCGAGCCCCAGCAGCGCGGTGGAGCGGGTCAGCAGGAGGACCGAGATGAAGAGGGGGAGCAACACCCAGCGAAGGGTGCGGCCCACCGCGTCTTTGAGGAACCAGGTCAGGAGCACCGCCCAGGATATCAAGAAGACGAGCGTGCCGGGTTCGGAACTGAAGCCCGCGGGTTGGGATCCGAGTTCCGTCGGCCGACGGTTGCGCCCATCCAGAAAACCGGGCACGAGATCCGGCCAGTGGAATCGGGCCACGAGGACCACCCCGTAAAACACGTACAGGCACACCACCACGCCGCCGGCCTGGAAAAACCGAACGGCGCGCTTGGGCTCGAAACCGATCTCGCGGGAACCCGCGATCTGGTTGAAGACGCACCAGATGAACAGGTAATACCCGTAGACGATGAGGGGACCCCGGAGGGCGTCGAAACGGAGGATGCCCACGGCTTCCGGAAACCGCGCGTAGTAGGGCAGCACCCCCCCGAGATCGCTCAAGTGCAGCAGCAGCCCCATCCCGCCGACCGCCACGAACATCAGGAAGAAAGCGAACGAACTCGGCCCGTGGATCTTCTTCCTCGCATCGAACACCAGCCACCAGAGCAGCAGGAGGAGCGCCGCCAGTTCATAGAGCTTGAAACTCCCCCCCGCCTTGAGCACCGGCGCCTGCTGGAACCAGATGAGGAAGAAAAAGACGGGAAGGCCCCACCGGTCCAGGAACCCTCTCACGATTCCCCCACGGTCCGAAGCACCTCCAGGTGCCGCCGCGCCGACTCCGCCCAGGAGAACCGGGCGAGGTGCGCGGCCACCTTCCCGGCTGGCGGACGACCGCTTGCCAAGGCGCGCCCCATCGACGCGGCGATGGACGACGGATCGGACGGGTCGCAATAATGGACCAGATCGCCCCCCACCTCCGGGATCGAAGCGGCTCGGGACGTCACCACGGGCAGGCCGAAGGCGAGGCCCTCCAGGATGGGAAGCCCGAAGCCCTCGTAAAAAGAGGGGAACACCAGGGCCGAGGCGTCCCGGTACCACGCCTTCAGTTCCGCCTCCGGCACGCGGCCGGTGAACAGGACGCGGTCGCCGAGGGCCGTGAGGAGTTCCCCGAGTCCCCGTTCCGGCGAATGGAAACCCTCGCGCTTCCCGACGATCACGAAGCGGAGGCCATGCGGCGGATCGGCCAGGCGCCGGAACCCCTCGAGGGATCCCGCCAGATTCTTGTGGGGCTTCACATTCCCCACGAAAAGCAGATAGGGCCCGCCCTTCCGGGGTTGGGGATCGCCTCCCGCGGCGAAGCTGGCGTCGACCCCGCAATAGATGCGGTGGATCTTCCCGGGGGCCACACCCAAATAATGCTGGATCTCTTTCGACGAAAAATCGGAGATGGTGAAGATCCCCCGGCTGCGCGCCGCGCGCCCGAAAAGAAGCCGCGCATAGGCGCGACGCAGCCACGATCGCTCCGCGGTTTGGGCGATGGGCTGGAGATCATAGAGCGTCGCCACGCGCCGCCGCGCCCGAATGGGGAGCAGCGGCACGTTGAAATGCCCCGCCCAGAACACGTCGCAAGGCGGGATCACGCGCGGGTATTCCGCCTGCTCGAGGGGGGAAAAAATCGCCCGGGACCAGGCGCGAACCCGCGAAGGCCCCCCCGTGGGGATCCCCGCGGCGGCGATCCGGTCGGGATCGCCCAGGAGCGTCCAGCGGAAACCGGGCTCGCCGACCAGCCGCCTTAAATTTTCCCCCAAATACCGCCCGATCCCCGACCACGGGAGGGCCCGCGCATCCACGCAGACATGGATCTCTTTCATGCGCGTTTCCGCACCACGGAGAAACGGCGGCGGTAAAGCGCCACGAGGGCGCCGAGCCCGAGGCCCTCGAGGAAGAGCCGTAGACCGCCGCGCAGGAGATGGACCGCCCAGGCCCCCCAGGCGCCGAGCGCGCCTTGGCCGTGGAGGCGCTTGGCGCGGCGGACCTCGCCGTAGGCGCGCACCCACCGGCGGTGGGAGATGCCCTCGTAGCGCATGTTGGCGAGCACCCCGTCGAACGCGGCGAACCGGGCGCCGCCCACGGAAAAACGCAGGAATAACTCGTAGTCCATCGCATATTTAAAATCTGGGCGGAACAGGCCCAGCCGTTCGTAGACGCGGCGGCGGACGAAGGTGGCCTGGTGGTTGATGGTCATCTCACGGCGCAGACGGCGGGGGTCGGCGCCGAATACGGAGACCGCCCGCTCCCCCGCCCAGTAGCGCATGCTCCCGCAGGCGATCTCCACGTCCTCGGGCAGGGCCGCGATGCGCGCCAAGGCGCCCGGCTCGTACCAATCGTCGGCGTTCACCGTTCCGACCCACTCCCCGCGGCAACGCTGAAGGCCCTTATTGAACGCGTCGCTGATCCCGCCGTCGGGCTCGCTGACGAGGTGGGCGAGGCGGTCGGCCCACGGCCGAAGCAACTCCAGGGTCCCGTCGGTGGAGCCCCCATCGATGACCAGGTATTCGAAGGTGGGGCCCTCCTGGCTGAGCACGCTCCCCACGGTGCGCTCGATGGTGGCCCGGGCATTGCGGCAGATGGTGACCACGCTTACCTGGGGGGGCGCTCCCGCTCGACTGGGCTGGAAAGGGGGGGCCATGGCCTTGGTCTAGGGAGCCATCCGGCGGATGAACGCCTGGTAATGCGGCTTGAACAACTCATAGGGGAAATAATCGGTGGAAGGGGGGACCTTCGTTTCATCGACGGGAACCCCCCGGGTGATCGCGTCGTATATCAGGGGCGTCATCTCGTAGGCTTCCCGCAGCATGGGATGGCCGCGTAAGGTCTTCTGCGAGGCCGGGATCCGCCCCAAATTGAAGATGGCGAGGACGCACAGGAAACCCGCCAGCACCCAGCGGCCCCGGGGGAGTCGGGTCCCCAATTCGATGACCGAGATGAAGGCCAAGGCGGCCACGATCCCCCAGGCGGGCACACTGTAATACACGAGGTTCATGACCCCGCTCCAGAAGACCATGTCATTCGCGGTGCCGGCCCCATCGGCGGCGATGAGCGCCATCATGATCGGGCAGGAGAGGAGCACGGCGAAGTACCCCGTGGCGTACCCCGCGAAACCCGCCCCGCGTTCCCGCGAGAGCCGGCGGGCGAGGGCGAGGCCCCCGGCGCCGAGGAACAGGAGGAAGAGGATCGCCAGGGAAGTGGACCCGCCGGTTCCCTCCCGCAGGACGGCGAAGAAGGATTCGAATCCCTTGTCCAGCATCCCCAGGGGCTCCCTCCAAAAGAGTTCCAGATGCGCCCGTTTGACCCTCGCCGGATGGTAGTGCTGGGTGAGGAATATGAGCGCCGGACCCGCCCAAGCCATATAGAACAGTTTCACGGCCCCGGCCGCCGCCCAAGCCAGCGTCGCGTTGCGCAGGAATCGGGACCGGCCCTCCAGTCGCCAGGTCAACAGGAACAGGGCCCCGAGCACCCCCGCGAACCAGAACCCCATCTCGTCGAGGAACAAGAGGAGCAGGGCGGGCGCAAGCCATGCCCATCCCCAACGGGGCGACGCGGGCTCGCGTTGCGAACGGGCAAGCCACCAAGCGAGGAGGCAGCCCGCGCCGACGACCCCGGTGGCGATCTTGGCCGTGCGGAACCAGAACTGGAAGACCACCGGCGGGAGCGTGAGAAACCAGACGGCGAGGGCGAGACCGAGCCAGGGCCCCCATCGGGTCCCCGAACGCAACCCGAGCCAGAAGAAGCAGAGGGCAAGCAGCGAGGCGAGGATCCAATGCAGGAGGGAATGGGTGTGCACCCACCCGGCCCGGTGGGACGCCAGGAGGAGGAACGCGTCGACCATATCGAGGGCGTAACTGGCCTCCCGCGCGCGGAAGTAATGGCTCAAATCGTTCGCGTGGGCGTCGAAGACTTTGCGAACCAGGCCGCCGACCCAACGCGGCTCTTCGCGCAAATAGGCGCTGGCATAGGCGGCGCCTTCGGGGTGCAGCAGGGGGGTGCGGCTCCACTGGAGCAGGGCGCTCGCCGCGAGGAGAAGGACGAAGACGCCCGCCACGAGCGCGGCCCGAGCGTAAGTGGAGTGGTGCAAGGGAAATCCTTCAGCGCCGCCAGAAACGGGACGAAAAAGCTCCCCCCACCGCGCCGTGACCGGTGTGCAAGGCCCTCTCGGGGCAAAGGAAAGCCTCCCGTAGTATACTATAGCCCATTCATCATGAAAGCCGTCATACTCGCCGGGGGGATGGGAACCCGCATCTCCGAGGAAACCCACCTGAAGCCCAAGCCCATGATCGAGATCGGCGGCAAACCGATCCTGTGGCATATCCTGAAGATCTATTCCGCCCACGGCATCCACGACTTCATCATCTGCCTCGGCTATAAGGGCTACCTGATCAAGGAATACTTCGCCAATTATTTCCTCCACACCGCCGACGTGACCTTCCACATGCGCGAGAACCGCATGGAGGTCCACCAGCAGCACGGCGAGCCCTGGCAGATCACCCTCATCGATACCGGCGAATTGACGATGACCGGGGGGCGCCTCAAGCGCGTCGCCCCCTACCTCCGGGGAGAAGAGGCCTTCTGCTTCACCTACGGCGACGGGGTGAGCGACGTCGACATCACCGCCCTCATCGCCCACCACCGCAAGGAAAAAGTCCAAGCCACGGTGACGGCCATCCAACCCCCGGGGCGCTTCGGTTCCCTGAGCATGGACGGCAACCGCATCACCTCCTTCCAAGAGAAGCCCCTCGGCGACGGTTCTTGGATCAACGGCGGCTTCTTCGTGCTCTCGCCCGGCGTCATCGACCGCATCGAGGGCGACAAGACCGTGTGGGAAAAGCAGCCCCTCGAGAGCCTGGCCCACGACGGCCAATTGGCGGTCTACCGCCACCCCGGATTCTGGCAACCCATGGACACCGTGCGCGACAAGCAGCACCTCGAGGACCTTTGGGCCTCGGGCAAGGCGCCCTGGAAGGTCTGGTGACCCATGCGGGAGGCCTTCGACGGTTTCTACCGCGGCCGGCGCGTGCTGGTCACCGGGCACACGGGCTTCAAGGGCTCCTGGCTCAGCCTATGGCTTGAATCCTTGGGCGCTCGGGTCTCCGGATTCGCCCTGGCGCCCCCGACGAACCCCAGCCATTTCGACGCCCTCGGCCTCGCGGGCCGCATGGACGACCGACGGGGCGATGTGCGCGATGCCGCCCTCCTGGCGAAGATCGTGGCGGAGGTGAAGCCCGAAGTCGTCTTCCATCTGGCGGCCCAGCCCCTCGTGCGACTGAGCTACGAACAGCCCGTGGAAACCATGGCGAGCAACGTGATGGGAACGGCCCATCTGCTCGAGGCCGTACGCGGGCTTCGGTCCCCCTGCGTCTGCCAGATCATCACCACGGACAAATGCTACGAGAACCGCGAATGGATCTACGCCTACCGCGAGAACGACGCCCTCGGCGGCTACGACCCCTATAGCGCCTCCAAGGCGGGGGCCGAACTGATGACCGCCTCCTGGCGGCAATCCTTCTTCCACCCCGACCGCCTCGCCGAGCACGGCGTCTCGGTGGCCTCGGTGCGCGCCGGGAACGTCATCGGAGGCGGCGACTGGGCCCTCGACCGCATCGTGCCCGATTGCGTGCGCGCGCTCATGGCCGGCAAAACGATCCCCGTGCGCAACCCCGAGGCCATCCGGCCGTGGCAGCATGTCTTGGAGCCGCTCTCGGGCTACCTCTGGCTCGCGGCCCGCCAGGCCACCCGCGCCCCCGAGTTCGCCGATAGCTTCAATTTCGGGCCCCAGGCCGGCGATGCGCTCCCGGTGAGGGAAGTCGCCCGGCTCGTCGTCGAATCCTGGGGCGAGGGCCGCTGGGAAGCCACCGGCGTCGGCGGCCCCCACGAGGCCCGCTTCCTCAAACTCGATACGGCGAAGGCGCAGGCCCTCTTGGGCTGGAGGCCCGTCTACGGCGCGGCCCAGGCGATCGCCCACACCGTCGCGTGGTACCGCGCCTCGGCCGCCGGCAAGATGGACGCCTCCCCGTTCGGCCTCCGCCAGATCCACGATTTCGTCGAACAAGCCCGGGCGATGAAACTCGCCTGGGCCGGATGAACAAGATGAGCGCCAAGAGCCCCGCCGAACTAAAACGCGACATCCTCGCCCTGGTCGAGGACTATTACAAGGCGGTCCACGACCCCGCCCTCAAGCCCCCCTTCGTCCCCGGCACCTCCCGCGTGCCCTACGCCGCCCGCGTCTTCGGCGAGAAGGAGATGACGAACCTCGTCGACGCGTCCCTCGACTTCTGGCTCACCGCGGGGCCCTGGGCCGAGCGCTTCGAGAAGGGCCTGGCGAAACTGCTGGGCACCCGCTACGCGCTCCTGGTGAACTCGGGCTCCTCGGCGAACCTCCTGGCGTTCATGACCCTCACCTCGCCCCAACTCGGCGATCGCCGCATCCGCCGCGGCGACGAGGTCATCACCGTCGCCGCCGGCTTCCCCACCACCGTGGCGCCGATGATCCAGTACGGCGCGGTGCCCGTCTTCGTCGACGTGACGCTGCCGACCTACAATATCGATGTCGGCCGCCTCGAGGCCGCCCGCTCCGAGCGCACGCGGGCCGTCATGGTCGCCCATACCCTGGGCAATCCCTTCGACCTCGCCGCCGTGCGCGCCTTCTGCGACAAGCACCGCCTCTGGCTCGTCGAGGACAATTGCGACGCCCTCGGCAGCCGGTGCCAGGTGGGCGGGGAATGGGTGTTCACCGGCACGGTGGGCGACCTGGGCACCTCCAGCTTCTACCCGCCCCACCACATGACCATGGGCGAGGGCGGCGCGGTCTACACGCGATCGGGCGAACTCAAGAAGATCGCCGAGTCCATGCGCGATTGGGGCCGGGATTGCTGGTGCGCCTCCGGGAAGGACAATACCTGCGGGCGCCGCTTCGAGTGGAAACTCGGCGAACTCCCCGAGGGCTACGACCACAAGTACACCTACTCGCATTTCGGCTACAACCTCAAGGCCACCGACCTGCAGGCCGCCATCGGTTGCGCCCAACTCGAGCGCGTACCCGAGTTCACCCTCGCGCGTCGGCGGAATTGGCAGGCGCTGCGCGAGGGCCTCGCCGATCTCGAACGCTATTTCGTGCTGCCCGAAGCCACGCCGGGCACCGAGCCCAGCTGGTTCGGCTTCCTGCTCACCCTGAAAGACGACGCGCCGTTCACCCGCGACGCCCTGGTGCGCCACCTCGAGGACGACGGCATCCAGACGCGCATGCTCTTCGCGGGGAACCTCCTGCGCCATCCGGCCTTCGACGAACTGCGCGCCGCCGGCAGCGGCTACCGCGTCGTGGGCGAACTCGCCCAGACCGACCGGATCATGAACCGCACCCTTTGGCTCGGCGTCTATCCGGGCATGACCCCGGCGATGATCGCCCAGATGCTGGGCTCCCTGCACCGCTTCGCCGCCCGAAACTGACGCCGTTGCTCCCGGCCGACGACCTCGACTCCATCGTGGGCCGCGTGGGCCAGGCCTGGGAACCGCTCTCGGGCAAGCGCCTCTTCCTCACCGGCGGCACGGGCTTCTTCGGCAAATGGCTCGTGGGCAGTTTCCTGCGGGCCAACGACCGCTTGGGCCTCGGGGCCAGCCTCCATCTCCTGACGCGCAGCCCCGAGCGTTTCCGCGCGGCCGAACCCGCCTTGGCGAACCACCCCGCCGTCACCCTCGTGCCGGGCGATCTGCGCGACTTCCCGTTCCCCGAAGGCGGCTTCTCCCATTGCCTGCACGCCGCCACCGACGCCGACACCGCGCTCATCGAAAGGGATCCCGCCGGCACCCTCGCCGCCACCTACGCGGGGACCGAGCGCGTGCTCGCCTTCTGCCGCCAGGCGGGCGTCGGCCGATTCCTCCTCACCTCCTCCGGCGCCGTCTACGGGGTCCAAGCGCCCGACCTTCCGCGCGTTCCCGAAAGCTACCCCGGGGCGCCGGATCCCCAGGGCCCGGCATCCGCCTACGGCGAGGGCAAGCGCCTCGCCGAACTCCTCCTGGCGATCCACCGAAGGCAATGGGGCCTCCAGGGGGTGGTGGCCCGCTGCTGGGCTTTCGTCGGCCCCCACCTTCCCCTCGAGGCCCATTTCGCCGTGGGCAATTTCATCGGGGCGGCCCTCCGCCGCGAGCCGATCATCGTGAAGGGGGACGGCACGCCCGCCCGTACCTACCTCTACGCTTCGGATCTCGCCTGGTGGCTCTGGCGCCTCCTCCTCGCCGCCCCGGACGGGACCGTCTGCAATGTCGGCGCCGAGGAGGAGGTGAGCATCGCGGGCGTCGCCCGACTGGTCGCCGAGATCGCGGGGGGCGGCTCGCCGGTGCGCATCCTGGGGACGCCCGTCCCCGGGCGGGCCCCGGCGCGCTACGTGCCCGCCATCGACCGGGCGGCGGGCCTCGGCTTGCGCCCGAGCGTTCCCCTGCGCGCCGCCCTCGAGAAAACCCTCCGCTTCTACGCGATGCGACCGACGTGAATCCCCAAGACCTGACGATTTACATCGCAACGCATAATCGGGGCGCGTATCTCGAGGAGACCCTGGAGAGCCTGCGGGCCCAGACCCTCCAGGGGTTCCGCTGGATCGTCGGCGACAACGCCTCCACGGACGACACCCCCGCGCGCCTGGAAAAATGGGCCCAACGGGGGGTGCGGATCTGCCGGTCCGAGACGCTCCTGGCGCCCTGGCGCAATATCCGCCGAGGGGCCGACCTCGCCGAGACGCCGTGGGTCGTCCTCTTCCACGACGACGATCTCCTCCACCCCCGATTCGTCGAGCAGGTGGCCCGCGTCCTCTCGGCGGACCCCGAGGCCGCCCTCGTTTCCGCCGGCTTCCGCTCCACGCCGGCCCCCTCGCCCTCCGACTGGACGGCCCTCGCGGGCATCGCCAAGCCGTGCCCCGACCGCGCCTCCTTCGCCACCGCCCTCTACCGAGGCTACGCGCCCCATTTCGGCGCGACCGTCTACCGCACCCAAGTCGCCCGCCGTGTGGAGGGCCGTGTGGAGGAGTTCGGGAAGATCTGCGATTATCCCTTCATCCTCGAGAATCTTACGGCCGACCGCCACGCGATCCTGCTGCCGGAGGCCTGGGTCCAGTACCGCATCCACCCGGGGCAGGATATCCAGGGGCGCGCGTCGGGGCCCTTTCTCGGCGAGGTCCTCGCCCTCCACCGCTACTACCGCGGCCTCATGGGAACCTCGCTTTTCAAAGGGTCCGGGCTCGTGTGGCTGCTTTGGAACGACCAGCGCCTCGAGCATCTCCTGTCCGCCGTCGGGCTGAGTTATCGCCAGTCGCGGCGGGAGGCGCTTCGCGCGGGGGCCACGACGCGGCTTTCCATGGCATTCGGGGTTGCGAAGCGGCTTTTCGCGCGCGTGCGCCATGGACGAAGGTTCCATGCCTAACCACTCCCAGGAAGGGCCCCGGTCCTGAATCCAGGCGCCATCCCCACGGGGTCTCGGCGCTTGCCGTGGAAGCCGGTCATGGCCATCCACCCCTGGTGAAGCGCCCTCCGCCGAGTCCCGGGCGGAGCGCTCGAGGACCTGGCATCGCTCCACCGATTCGAAGACGGGGTACGGGAAGCGAAAACCGCCCGCCCGGTTCACCCTCCGCCCGACGGTGTCCACCGCGCGGCCCACGGGGGTCCCGCGGCCGTCGGCGGCGCGGGGCTACCGCCGGCGCATGCGCACCCGGCCGGGTTGCTTGCCGAAGGTGATCACCTGGTCGGCGACGCGGGCCACGGATTCTTGGTGCGAGATGCAAAAAAGCGTCACCCCGGGGGTGAGGCCGCGCAGGGTTCTCAGCACCGACACCTGGGTCTGCCGATCCAGGGAGGCGGTGATCTCATCGAGGATCAGGAGGCGCGGCTTGCGGATGAGGGCCCGCGCCAGGGAGAGGCGTTGGCGTTGCCCTCCGGAAAGCATGGCCCCGCGCTCGCCCACGGGGGCCCGCAGCCCCCCCGGGAGGCCCTTCACGAAATCGTGGGCCCCGGCCTGCTTGAGGGCCGCCCAGGCATCGGCCTCCGTCAGGGCGGGATCCCCGAGGGCGAGGTTATTGAAGACCGAATCGTTGAAGAGCAGCATCTCCTGGGGCACGTAGCCGAGTTGCTGGCGCCACCGCTGCAGGTCGAAAGAGGCCAGCGGCGCCTCATCGAGGAGGATCTGGCCCCGGGTGGGCTGGTGCAGCCCGGCCACCAGATCGAGGAGTGTGGTCTTGCCCGCGCCGGAGGGGCCCAGGAGCACCGTGAAGGTCCCGCAGGGGATGCGCAGGTTGAGGGAGCGGAGCACCGGCTTCCCCGGATAGTCGAAACCGACCCGTTTGAAGACGATCTCGCGGGGCGCGGGGATGGCGGGGGACCCGCCGGAGGATTCGGCCTCGGCGCGGGCCTTCTCGGTGGAGTCGATCACCGCCCAGAAGGCGCTCTCGTACCCGGCGACGACCTGGTAATAGCGCTGCATGGAGAAGAGGTTCACCACGAGGCGCTGGAAGAGGAAGGCCATCAGGAAGACGGTCACCACGGGGATCTGCCCGACGCCGAAGGCCAGCACGATGCCCGCGCCCACGATCAGGGCCATGAGGGGCTCCTGGGCGATCTTCATGGCGTCGGTGGCCAGCATGGCGCGGCGCAATTGCTCGTTGAGTTCCCGGGCCTCCTTGTCGAGCATGAGGCGCATGCTTTCGGTGCGCCCCATCCCCTTGAGGGGCTTGATGCCCTGGAGGATATCAGTGAAGCGGCTCACCATCCCGCGGCTGAGCACGGTCTCGCGCGCCCCCGCCTCCTGGTTGGCGCGCACGAGGCGGCGGAAAAGGAGGAAGACCATGGGCGCGAGGAGGGTGGCCCCGAGGGCGATCTTCCAGGAGATCACCAGGGTCAGGGTGGCGTAGGTGACGAATTGCACCGCCGTCGCGCTGAGCATGATGATGTAGAAATACCCGGAAGCGGCCCGGGACGCCTCGTGGGAGAGGGCGGAAGCCAGTTCGCCCGGCGCTTGGCGCACGAAATACGACCAGCGGGAATGGAAGACGGCCTGGACCAATTCGAGGCGCAGGCGCGTCGTCGAGCGGGCGAGATTGCCGGAGACCACGCGGGAAACCAGGAGGAGGATGAGGGCCTTCAGGAGGAGGCCCGCGAGGACGAAGCCGAGGATCGAATAGAGGGTGGCCGGGATGCCCAGCCGCTCGAACAGGCTGAAGAGCCATCCGGATTTCGCCGCGCTCCCGGATTGGAAAAGGACTCCCAGCAGCGGCAATAGGGCCGCGACGCCGAAGCCCTCCGCGAGGCCCGAGAGGACCAGGCACCCGACCACGAGGGCGCTGCTCGCCGGATTCTGCCTCGAAAAGAAAAGGAAGATCGCCAGTTTATTGCGTTTGATGCGGCCGCCCTTCCGCGGGCCGTCCGGTGGATCCACCCGGCGCGCGGGGGGCCATTGTACGTTGTTTGGGCGCGGGCCTCGCCCCTCCCACGGGAAATTTGATTGACAGACGGGTCGATTCCTTGGACAATCTTCGAAGGTTCGCGCACAAAAATACGGCCCATGGCGAAGAAAGAAACCGTGCTCCTCCTGGGAGCCTCCCCGAAACCCGAACGCTACGCCCACCGCGCACTCTTGGCGCTCACCGCGCGCGGGCACCGGGTGCTCCCCGTCCACCCGGTCCATGCCTCGGTCGAGGGCATTCCCTGCCTCAAACGCATCGAGGAGGTGAAAGAGCCCGTGGATACGGTGACCGTCTACGTCGGCGCCGAGGCGAGTACCCCCCTCGCGCGCGCGCTCCTCGATCTCCACCCCGGGCGCGTGATCTTCAACCCCGGGGCCGAGAACCCCGCCCTCGCCGCCCAACTCCGGGAAGCGGGCGTTCGAACGCTCGAAGCCTGCACGCTGGTCATGCTTTCCACCGGGCAATTCACCGTCGAGACGGCCCCATGAGCGGGGAATCGCCGGGCGACGCCCCCCGCACGGGCGAAATCACCGACCGCATTCTCGTACTTTTCACCGAAGTCTACGCCGCCTCCGAGTTCGACCGACAGCCGCTTCCCTGCGACATCTACACCCAGGAGGGCGTGGTGAGGGCCATGAAGGGCCAACGCGTGCCCGTGGAGCGCCTCGCCAATTCCTGGATCTGGGTCGACAAGACCTTCGCGAGGCTCCGGGGCCAAGCCCCCGTGAACGCCCCGGTCGCCGCGCCCGAGGAACCCCTGCCCGCCATCGCCCCCCGCGTGGCCACCCATCCTTCCCAATCCGCCCGCACGCCCGCCGCCCACGGCGAAACCCAGGAAGAGGAATGGCGCGAGGAGAGCGCGGACCAATTGGAGCGCCGCAGCGACCAGGTGGCCTTCGAGCCCTTCGCCGAGGTGCGCGCCGGCTTCAAGCGCAACCTCCACCAGTGCAAGGAACTCTTCCAGAAGGGGTTCCTGGGCCGCAAGATCATCCTCACCTCCAAGAACAACAAGGCCATCAGCGAATCCCTGGTGAGCTACCTCGATGAGCTCCTCACCCAGCCCTTCCACGCCGCGGACTATATCGAACTGGTCAACGCCGTGCGCCAGCCCGAGAATTACACCACCTACGCCCACCCCTCGGGGGTGACCTTCTACGCCATGGCCATCATGCGCAAACTCATGATGCTGAAGGAAGATTTCCTGGAGAAGCGGAATATCGGCCGCTGGCTGCCCATCAAGACCCGCAAGAACCCGCGCACCGCCGGGGCCCTGCCGTTCTCGATGCAACTCTCCCGCTACTTCGATTCCCAGAAGGCGGGCATCCTCCTGAAGTACAAGGAGCGCGAGCGGGAGGACCTCCTCGAGGGCATGAACGACCTCATGCACGAGTACGCGGCCCTCGACATGGCCCGCGATTGGCCGTCGATGCGCGTCGATTATAGCCGGCCGAACCGCCTCCTCGTCGGCATGGCCGCCCTCAATTGCGATATCGCCAAACTCATCCTGCCCAACGAGGTCATCAATAAGCCCGACTCCCTCGACCCGGTGGAGATGCAGATGATGCAGACCCACCCATTGCTGGGCATCTTCCTCCTCAAGGAGGTCGGATTCGATTCCCCGCGCGTCCTCGCCTATATCCTGGGGCACCACCGGCTCCTCCCCGCGGGCTACCCCCCCTTGCGCAACAATATCTTCTTCGAATCGCGCATCATCGGCATCGCCGACATGTACGACGCCATGCGCAGCCCCAAGTTCTATAAGGGCGCCCTCACCCATGAAGCCGCCATCGTCGAACTCGAGAAGATCCACCAAGCGGGCGCCTTCGATGCGCCCCTTTGGATCGCGGCCCGGCATACCTTCCGGGAGTTCAACCACGACCTCGTGGCCACCCGCAACCGCCTGAGCATCGCCCCGGCCTGATCCCGGGAATTCCCCCCGTTCCGGGACCTTTCCGGGGCCTTTTGGATGGAATTCGCGCCGAACGGCGCCCTTGTTTCCCCGGCTTTCATCCTATAAAATATATCCAAACCATCGTGAAAACCTTTTCGTTTCCCTTCATCCTGATTCCGGGGTATCCATGAACCTTCCAAACCGCACAGGGCGCCTCCTTGTGTTGGCGCTATTGTCCTTGTTTGCGGCGGGCGCGCTTTTCGCTCAGGCGCCCACCCCGGGCCAAGGGCAGGGGCCCAGGCGCTTCGGCGGCCAAGGGGCGGGGGGCCAGGGCGGGGGCGGCGGGTTCAATATGATCGGCAACCAGGTCATGGACACCGATGGCGACGGCCTTTCCGACGAGAACGAGAACGCGAAGTACTTCACGAGCCCCACCAATAAGGACACCGACGGGAACGGCGTCATCGATAGCGATTGGAACGAGCGGCGCCAATTCGCCTATTCCATCCGCGCGGTGGTCCGGGTGCTCAAGCCCTGCGCCAACATGCCCCAGAGCGACGATTTCCAGGATGTCCGCATCGTCGCCCAGACCGACGAGTACGTCGACCTCGAGATCATCGCCTACCTCTGGCACCGCGGGCTCGACTCCTACCGGCTCCCCGATTTCCGCATGAAGCGCATCCAGCGCCGGCAATTCACACGGCTCCCCGACAATATCAGCTGGCGAGACGACTACGCCGGCATGACCGAATGGCTGAAGCCGGGCAAGGTCTGCAATTGGGACGCCGAGATGCGCGAGCAGATCATCGAGGAACTCCGCAACGTTCGCATCGACCCCGACCAGCTCACCGACACCGATCTGGTCGAAACGGTCGCCGTGTGGCTGCTCGAGGGTTCGCGTTGCCTCTCCAAGTCGGCCATGCCCTACCTCTTCAATTTGAAGGGCGCCAAACCCGTGCTCCCCAACGAGTTCGAACTCTTCTTCGCCCGCAACTCCCCTTTCGAGGGCCGCGGTTGGAACGAATACGCCGGGTCCGTCTTCAGCGCCAAGAAGATGTGGGAATCGAAGACCTACGAATGGGGCCTTTCCTGGTGCTCCTATTTCGCCACGGTCATGCGTTCGTTGGGTGTCCCCACGCGCATCGTGCAATTCGTGCCCATCATCAACGCCGATTCCCGCGAGCAGCGCTATTACCTCGCCCAATCCATCAAGCCCGAAGACGTGAAGAATTACCTCGACGATAGCGTGCGCTTCTGCTTCGCCAACCAGATGCTGCAGGACCCCGTGCAGGTCATCACCATGAACGAGGTGTACATCGGGAACCGGTGGACGCTCCTCTACCTCCCGAAAGACTTGAAGGGGATCATGTTCCCCGCGTCGCCCCGCGTTTTCCACGTCACCCCCGGCTATCTCTTCCGCGTCCATACCTTCGCCGACCCGGGCGACCAGAACTACTCCGCCTCGTGGGGGAAGCAGATGGCCGGCCTCTTGAAAGTCAAGGACATGCCGGGGCCCCTACCCTTCCGCATCCTCTCCCTCACCCCGCGGGTGGGCAAGTTCAACCGCCTCATCATCAACGGCCTCACCAACCTCGACGCCGTCGTCGACAGTTCCCTGGACGCCCTCCTCGATCCCATGTCCGATTCGACCGCCCCGCCGGATGCCAACAAGGCCTACCTCTCGGGGCTCATGGCCGGGCAGATGGCCGGGATGTTCGAGATCCCCGATTCCAGTTCCCAGGACCTCTACTTCAACCTCCGGCCCCGCTACTTCGACAAGAAGGTCCTCACCAACGCCGCCATCGAAACGGCCACCCTGGCCAGCACCGGCCCCGCGTGGACCGGGTATAGTTTCTTCCCGGAAGCGGTCAAGCCCGCGACCCCGGCCACCGGCACGGGGACCGTCCCCGCCGGCACCGTCGTCAAGCCGCCCGAAGGAACGGCCGTCAATCCCGCCGCGGCCGCGGTGGTCACGCCGGCGGCCAAGGTGACCCACCAAGTCACGCTCGCCTTCTGGTTCGATTCCCCCCGGCGCCCGGCCACCATCCCGCCGCTCTTGGCCAATACCAACGACGGCGGCGGCTATTTCCTCATCCAGATCCAGCGGGAGAACGAGAACCAGACCCTCGATGAGACCTTCCTCAAGTACTGCGCCCGCGAGTTCCGCCTGCGCGCCCAGGGCGTGAACCCCGTGAAGGTCGAGATGATGCCGGTCTACTGGAAATCCTATTTCGTGCTGCGCATCCCCCCCGAGGAATACAGGAAGATGCAGGCGGGCGTGCCCTACCGCCTGACGCCCGGCGACCAGACCAGCGAGTACCAGTGGCGCATCAAGGCCGGGGTCTTCCTCGAGAAGCCGGGCGCGGGGGCTCCCTGAGCGGGGAGACGCGCTCGTTCCGCGAAGAGGTCCTCCAGGAGCTTCGCGGCGCCTTCGCCCAAGCGCGGGACCGCCTCGCCTCGGCGGCCGGCGGGGCGCTCCTGACCGCCGATCTGGATTGCCGCAGCGCCCATAGCGCCCGCAGCGATTTCGGGTATGAACGGCTCCTCGGGGCCCCGGATTCATTCACGAAGGGAGAAGAACTCCTGAAGCTCCTCCGTGCCCGGGGACGGAGCGCGTTCACGATCACCAACCCCGGCGACGCCACGGCCTGCCGCGAACTCACGGCCAAGGGGCGCGACGTGCTCCCGGCCGCCGCGTTCCGTTGCCGCCTGGCGCCCTTTCCCGGCCGCGCCCGAGTGCTCGTCTACGGCCTCGACGCCGCCGATGAACTCCGCCTCGGCCAACTCGCCGAGGATCTGGACGCCTTCCTGCTCCACGCCCGGGCCCGGGATCTCGTGGCCGTGCTCTCACGCCCCTTCGAGGTGCCGGAAGGCGAAGCCGCTCCCCCGTCCGCGTGGTTCGAGCATCTGGCCATGCGTTTCGACACTATCGAAGTCATGCACGGCCAGGCCGATCTCTTCCAGTGCCTCCTGGCGGTGCGCTGGGTCCAGAGCCTCACCCCCGCAAGGCTCGGCGAGATCGCCGCGCGCCTCGGGGTCGACCCGGGCCGCTTCGTGCGCCGCCCCCTCGAACGCTCCATGACCGGGGGCTCGGGCGACCGCGCCGGGCTCCTGGCCGGCACCGTCTG
>JAFLEE010000065.1 GCA_017302015.1 Spirochaetota bacterium
CCAGGGCGACGAACGGGAGGGGGACCTGGCTTCGGTCGATCTTTCGGCCGAGCTGGAGCAGGCGGCCTTTTTTCTGTCGGACCCAGCGGGCGTCTTCCCCCTCGGCGGCCACGAGGATGGTCTTCTCCACGGCGTAGAGGTTTTCTGGGGTATCTTTCTTGGGGAAGAAATAGCGCTCGGGATCCAGGAGGCCCGTGTAGCAGCCGTAGGGTTCCGTGGCGCTTTGCATCCAATCCACCACGGCGCCCGCCTCCTGGGGAACCACGCCGATGGCGTAGAGGCCGTCAGGAAGGCCGGAAACTTGGAGACTCCACGGGGTTTCGTGCAGACCCGGCGCCAGCAGAATGGTGGTTTCGGCGAGGGATCCCCGGTCGGTGAAATGGTTCGGATGGAGGCAGGCGGAAAAAAAGAGGCGAAGGGGGACGGCCTTGGCCCCGGGGTTTCGCAGGGGAAGGACGACCCGATCCAGGCGCCCCCCGACGAGGGGGAATGAGAGCGCCCGACCTTGCCCGATGGGGAGGAAATCGGGCCCCCGGGTAAAGGCCAGGGGCTGGTCGCTGGAGGCCGTGATCCTGGCCTTGGGGGCCCGGTCGGCCGGGTCGGTATTACGGACGCCGGGGATGAATGAGCCGTCTTTCAGGATCGCCTGTTGGACCTCGCCGATATGGGCCTTGGCGGTTTCCCGGGGGCTCGTGCCCCGGGCCTGGGCGGTGGCCGCGGCGCAGCCCACGGCGTGCCCCATGGCGCCGATGGTCGCCTGGAGTCGCGTGGCTCCGAGGGCCACGTGGGAGACGCTCATATCCCGGCCCACGATCCAGAGATTATCCATGTCCTTGGCGTAGAGGGAGCGCAGGGGGATGGGGAAGACCCAGGGGAAGAAGGCGTGGATATTGGGTTTGAGGCGGGACTTGAACCCCCCGGGGACATGGATGTCGATGTTCCACCCGGCGTAGGAAACCGCGTCGGGGAAGGGGGTGCGCTCCACGATATCGCGCTCCGTGACCACCACATCGCCCACGACCCGGCGGCTCTCCCGCTTGGCCGGGGAGACGCTGACGCGGTCGAGGGCCCAATACTCCATCTTGCGTTCGGGGTCGTTCTTGAGGAAGGCCCAGACCCCGTACACGCATTTAAGCAGTTCCTTGCGGATGTGCTCGTACTCGCCGATGGGGTCGTCGTGGTCGCCCGCGTACTCGATCCACCAGAAGCCGCAGTCCACCGCGCCCTTGTACATCGTCAGGCGGTGGGGCAGGTCGTCGTTGGACTTGTACTCGTAGGCCCACTCGGGGCGCACGAAGGTGGAGGGCACCTTCTTTTCGCTGGCCCGGTAGAGGAGGGAGGCCCCCATGATGCCCGAGTCGGCCTTGTCCGGGGCCAGGATCTCGCCGAAGGTCTCCTTGGCTTCCCGGCCCGACATGAAGGCGCAGCCCGCGAGGGCCGCCACGGTGGCGTCCCCCGTCGCGTCCACGAATTGCTTGGCGGCGAAGCGGAAATTGCGCTCGGTGCCCCCCTGGGAGCCGAGCACATGGGTGAGGCGGCGCCCCTCCTTCTCGATCCCGTGGAGGTTCCATTCGCAGAAGACCTTCACCCCGGCCTCCTCGCACCAAAAGAGAAGGGTCGTGCTGTTCTGCCCGTTGTGGAAGAAGGGGTCTGCGGCGGCGAAGCGCTCCTTCATCTCCTCCACTGGCCCGCCCTCCCGCATATTGGCGAAATAGCCGAAGAACGTGGCCCCATCCACGCTCACCCCGATTTCGGAGCAGGCATTGCCGCCGAGGCCCGCCTTATTGTCCACGAGGGCGACGGAAAGCCCCTTGCGCGCCGCCGTGACCGCCGTCACCACGCCGCCGATCCCCCCGCCGCAGACGACGAGGTCGTAGGATTGATCGAGGTAATTCATGGGGGCTCCTGGACCCCATCCCCCGGCCCCTTCCCCTTGGCCGAAAGCCAAGGGGAAGGGGGGAGGAGTGGGATTAAGATATTTTGAAAATGGGAGTGGTATGGTAGCGATGATGACAAGAAGAACGCGATGACAAAAAGGTAGGACGTGCAGCGAGAGCGGGAGGGAGTGAAATGGGAGAGGGATGGCGCATTTAGGGATGGAAATGAAACGATGAGCGGATGCTAAGTCCGATGTTTAAAAGCCCCTGTCCCGCAAAATCCTCTCTCCCCCCTTCCCTTGGCTTTCGGCCAAGGAAAGGGGTGCCGAGCGCAGCGAGGTGGGGATGGGTCATTCCACCAACCTCAGCACCCGCACCGCGGAAGTCTTCACGCTCCCATCCTCGCCCTTGACCTCGACTTTGAAATGGAAGGGGGCCGTGGTGTTCGGGACGCGGACGAAGGTCTCGAAAGGGAAGCGGTCTACAGAGTTCTTTGTCCACTTCTTGCCGTCGGTGGACCAATGCACCGTGAGGCTCCCCGTCTTCAAGTCGGTGTTCACGAAGGCGTCGTATTGGTCGCGGATGGGGTGGGCGAAGAGGGCGACCTGGAGGCGCACGCCGGCGCTCGCATCGGTTTCCCGGAGGAACGACGATTTACCCTGGGAGACCGCCTTGGCTTCGGGTTGGAAGAAAACGCGGTCGCGCAGCGTGGTGCCGCGGGCCATGACGGCCAGCACGCCCTTGGCGGAGACCTGGACCGAGATTTTCCCGTTTTCCATGGCGGCGGTTTTCGGGGTACCGTTATCGGCGATGAGGGTGACGGGCCCCTTGCCGAGGGCCAGGAGTTTGTCGGAGAGCGTCAGGGTGGCGCCCACATTGGTCTCCTCCTCGTTCATGAGGAAGACGCAGAAGGTATCCGGGGAGGAGGCGCAGACCGCGTTGAGGGCGATGGTGTCGAGGGCGATGAGCCCCCGCTTGAGGAGGGGTTGGGCGTTCTTCACCCCGTAGAACTCGCCCGGGCGGTGGCCGACCATGCGGTTGATGAACCATACGTAGCCCTGCTGGAGCACGGAGGGGAACTTCACCTTCCCGCCGGAGCGCATCTCGGCGGAGGTGAAGAGGAAATCCACCGTGAAGGCCAGGTGCACGGGGATATGGTGGTAATAGATGTCCGAGAGATCGGGGCCCTGGAGAGTGTATTCCGCCGTGCGCTCGGTGGTCGACATCAGGTTGATGTAATAGCCGGGATAATTATTGAACTGGCCGAGGATCCCGTTTCGGGCGTAGGTCCAATACCGCTTCTCCTTCGTGAGGCCCCAAAGGCGCATGAGATAGGCCACCTCGCAATTCTGGCGGATGGCGTAAAGGGGGGCCTCGCTGACCATCTTGTTGGAGAGGCCCTTGGCCCGGGCGATGGTGCAGGGTTGCTCGATGCTCACGCCCAGGGGCGAGACGACCCAGGCCGGCACCGTCTCCTCGCGGATCTTGGAGGGGTCGACCAGGTGCTCGGAGAGGGGAACGAGGTAGGGGGGATGGTCGGCCTTCAGGGCGCCCATATCGAAACCGAGGCGGAAGAAGGTCTCCTGGTTCCACCAGGCCTGTGGATGGGTAAATTCCAGGGCCTCCTGTCGGGTGACTTTATAGGTTTCCTGGTAGGGATACGGGTGCACGTAGAGGGTGGTGAGCAGGTAATCGGCGGCGAGCTTGGCGGCCTCGAGGAAGGCGGGCTCCCGCGTCTCTTCGTAGAGATCGACGAAGGCCCAGAAATAGGGGGGGATGGTGAGTTTCACGAAGGGCTGGTAGGAGCGTGGATTGGAGGGCACCTTGGCGAGATTGCTCGCGATATACTCCCGCGCCCCCCGCACGGCCTCGGCCAAGACGGCCTTATCGCCGCTTAATTTATAGGCGTAGAATTGCTCGCTCCAGAGGGGGATGCTGTTGTAGCCGTTATTGAGTTTGGCCCCGCCTTCGGGGGTGAGGGCGTCGTGCTTGAACACCGGGGCGCGTCCCCGGAATTGCTCGTACATTCCCTGGAAGGTACTGGTGCCGTAGAGGGCCACCGGACCCTCGAACTCGACCTTCTTCACGTAGGTCAGGCCGAAGTCCGTGGGATGGGTGGCGAAGTGCTGGGTATGGCGCGCGAAGAGGAAGGCCGCCGTGGGGAGGGCCCTGCGGTCCCAGACCGCCTCGTCGCCGGTGAGCCAATACTGCTCGAGGGCCATGAGTAGCGACGATTGGGAGACCGTGTTCTTGTTCTCGATCTGGGAGAAGCCCAGGTGCTTGGGGATCCAGCCGCAGGCCTTATCGTCCATGATGAGGTCGAACATATTGAGGGCGGCGTCGTGGAGGGTGCCCCCCCAATTGCGCCGGATATCGCGCACGCCGAAATAGCCGCCCACGACCCGGTCGAACCCTTCATTCCAGGGGAGGGGCGCCGCGTAGAGCGCATAACTCAATTTGACGGGCTTCCCGGCCTTCACCGCATGGGCCCGGGTGGCGGGCACGGGGGCGAAGATGCCCGGTTGGAGGCGTTGGCGCTCGTTTTGGATCGCCAGGGCGAAGCGCGAGTTCTCGAAGGAGAGCCAGGCCATGGGCTCGTCCCGGAGATTGGCGGCCACGGCGAACGACCAGGGGCGGCCGTCTTTCGTGGTCTCCACCAGGGCCAGGGGGGCGGTGGCCGTGGCGGCGGGCATAAGCAGGACCGATTCGGGGAAGCGCCGCGCCTGCCAGTGGTAGGGAAGGAGGAAGAACGTGGTCTCGTCTTTGGTGACGCTCGGGAACGCATAGGCGCCCAGCATGGCGAACCCGTCGGCCTTGGGGGTGACCGTGAGATCGGCCTGGGGGAAGCCACCGACGAACGACCACGCGATCTCGGCGGTGAACTCGGGGCACTCCTTGCGCAGGACCACCCGGGAGGCGTCCTTCGACACGAGGGTCGATCCGTAGAAATAACGCTTCACCTGGGCGGAAAGGAAGGGATCCTGCACCGAGAGCCGTCCTTCCCGTTTCACCCCGCCGACTTCGAGGATGCCGCGGATGGCGAAGAAGGGGGCGTGGGACGTGCGCGCGTTGTAGAAGGCGTTGCTTTCCTGGGTGGCGAGCCAGACGAAGTACTGGTCCTGGGCCCGGGCCACGGGCTTTCCATCCCGGGTCGTGATGGCCGGGGAAATGCACGCCTCGCCCCCGGCTTGGAAGGATTGAAAGACGAGTCGCAGGTCTCCCCCCTCCAGGCGGGCGAGTTCGGTGCCGATGGCCGCCGGGGTGAACACCAAGGAGGCATTGTCCACCGTGCTATTCGCCTTGAAATCCAGGGGCTTGTGCACGACGTTTTCCCCGCCGCCGCTGCCCGAGGGCTTGAAGCCGGGATCGCTGGATAGGAGGATTTTATCGCAACGGCCGAAGAAATCAGTGGTATCGAGGATGCGCAGGGTGGCTTCGCCGGCCTTCAATTCGAAATCGCCCCCTTCCTGCCAGGCCCAGCCATCCTGGCGATGGGTACCGAACTCGATGGTGCCACGGGCGCCATTGACTTCCACGGCGAAGCGGCGGGTGGCGGGTTGATTGGCCGCGGAGTCCCGCGACCTCACCCAAAGGCGGTACTTGCCGGCCTGGGGCACCTGGATGAGGGTGAGGGCGGCCGTTTCCTCTTCTTTCGGCTGGCCGCCGATGCCGCCCTGGAGGTAGGTGGCCTTGCCGTCGCCTTCCTTGGTGAAGCCGCCGGGAAGGGAGAAATTCTCGGCCTCGATCCACAATTGGACGGCGGCGGCGCCCTTGGCCGGGGCCGCTTGGGCGGAGGGGCCCCCGCTCGCCAGCGGGGCCTTCGGGTCGGCGAGGAGCACCAGGTGGGGCACCCCGTGGGTCGCGCCTTCTTTTCCCTCATGCCCCGGGATCGCCACCATCCCCGCGGGGGCCAGCTTCGTGTAGATATCGTCGCGAAATTGGGCCCCATCCTTGGATTTCCAGGCGAGAAGGAGCCCGGTTTTCTCCCAATCGGGTCCGATGGGGGTGCTTCCCCGCCGAAGCACGCAGAGATAGACCTGGGCCGACGAGGCGAGGCGGAAGGACCAGGCTGGATTCGGCTTCGTACCGTCGCCCCGGTCGCAGACGAGGGCGGGAAGCCCCGTGAAGGCCTCGGGCGCCCCGGTGATTTCATGGGCCCCGGCGAGCCGGTTCATTCCGATGGCAAAGGGAACCTGCTTCGCCCGCATGGAGGAGGGAAGTTCGAGGGCCTGGGGCGCCTCGGCCGAAAGGGTCGCGATGAAAAAACAGGGAAGGAGGAGGATCTTCATCAGCTTCATGCGTGTCTCCGGGATGGGGGGTCAGACGGGTTGTTCATCGAGCCAGGCGGTCAGGATTTTGAATCTTCGGCCACCCGGTAGGCCACCAGGCGCCGGATGAGCGGCAGGGGCAGGGGCTTGGTGTGGGGAAATTGGACGGACCCCTTGGCGTGGACGAAGGCCTCGAGTTCCCGCTCAAAGGCGGCGATGGCGGCCGCCCCGGGATAAAACCCGATGTGATGGGCATAACCCGCGAAATAGACGAGGATCCTTCGGCCCTGGTAGGCGGGCATTTGGTAAGCGATCTTCTCGAGCGTCTTCGGGGCGGCTTTTTGGATCGTCTGGCGGACCTGGGAAAGCCGCTTGCGCACCGCCGTTGGGAAGCGTTCCAGGTAGGCCTCGACGGTGGCGGGAGAGTCTCCCGCTTTCGCCCGTTTGGCGGCCTTTTTCATGGATGCGGGCGCCCGGTTTCGCGATGGCTCACGGATTTCGTTTCCACACGCGTACCCAATCGACCGCCATCGCGCGGCCATTGAGGTCGTCGGTCACCGGGCCTGCTTCGGTCATCACCGCCGTGCTCACATGCACCACCGCGGTCCCCACGAGTTCCCCGGCGCCTTCCTCGTTGGAGATGCGTCCGACTTCTTTATCGTCGATGGTGAAGACGAGGCCGCCGGGCAGCCAGTCCATGCCGAAGACGTGGAAATCCCTCGAAAAATCGGCGCCGTCCACCGTGAAGATCTTCTCCACATCCTTCCCCTTGCCAGGGGCGCGGTGGAGGTGGATGTAGACCTGGTTGGAGTAGCGTCCCTTATTGATGTCGAGCACCTGGTTGAAGCCCTTCGGATCGCCCTGGTCCTTCACCGTCACCCAGAAGGCGTTATTGAGCCCGCTGCCGCCCCCATAGCGGTAACGGCATTGGAACCGGCCATAGCGCTGGGAAAATTTCGTCCACAGGCTCGCCGCCGTCCAATCCTTCCCGCCCCTTTTTTCCTTGCGGACGACTTGGTAGAGGATGCCGTTGGAGACGAGGTTATTCTCGATCCAGCGGCTGGAGAGGATATGGCCGCTTGGGCCGTTTTGGGAGATCCACTGGTTCGTGTCGACCGCGGGGCCGTTCCAATCCTCTTCGAAGGTGAGGACCCATTCGCCGCCCCCCTTCTTCGGGGCGCAGGAGAAGAGGGCGAAACACAGGGCGAAACCGAGCATCCATCTCATGGGCGTCCTCCGGGGAAGGGGCGGGCTAAGGCGGCCGCACACCAAGGGTATTATACCGACTCCGGCCCCCGCCATCTGTATCGGATTGACCTCAGAGTTGGACTAAATTTACTTTCGAGGATACCGTGGGCCATGGCGCCCTTGGAAAAGACCCTCGCCTTCTTCCTTCGCCGATTGGAAGCGGACGGGAAACTCTCCCTCAGTCTCTATAGCGCGGCGATTTCCGCCCGGGACGGCAGCCCGGTCCTCGCGGCGGGCCTCGGATACCACCAGAACCCCCGCTGCCTCGAGATCAAGGCCGTGGGCGAGCGGCATCGTCGGTGCGTCCATTACAAGAACACCAAGATCTGCCGCGCCTTCGAAACCGGCGAGGTCTTCTTCGACCTTTGCCCGTTCGGCGTCCTCGATGCCGTCGTGCCGATCCCCGCGAAGCATCCGCGCTTCGTGCTCTTCATCAGCGATGCGCGGCGCTTCCACGGGCGGCGCCGGGGAGATATGGCGCTTCGGCCCGTGGATCCCGATCCCTTGGCCCCCGCGCCCCAATTCCGGGAGCAGATCCCCCAGATCCGCGCCCTCGTGGAGGCCGTTCTCGCCCAGCACCGGGGCGAGTGGACGTCCCCGGGCGGGGATTCCCTCCTCGGGCAGAAGGTGGCCCTGGCCAGGCATAACGTGGCCTTCCACTTCGCTTCTCCCGTGAGCCTCGCCGCTCTCTCCCAGCAACTCCACGTCCCCAAGGCGCTCCTCGCGCGCTATTATAAAAAAACCTGGGGCAAGACCCTCCACCAAGATTTAAACGAGCACCGGGTCGCCCACGCCAGGGGCCTCCTGGAAGGGGGCGCGACGGTCATCGAGGCCGCCCATGAATGCGGCTATAACGACGCGGGTTATTTCTGCCGCATCTTCCATCGCCTCATCGGGATGAGCCCCCGCGTCTGGAAGGAAAAGAAGGGGAAACAGGGGAATGGGAGGGCGTCTCGCTCCGCGGGGGAAGCCGGGCCGCGCTGAATCGCCGTACCTCGAGGCCGATTCAGAGGGGCCGTTTGGAGAGGTCCCCGGGTATTTCCTGCACGTATCGCGGCACCAAATAGCCCGGCAGCGAGGCTCGCAGGGCCTCGAGGAGGAAGCGTCCTTTTTCCACCGGCACGTGGAAATGGGCGGCGCCGTGCACCGGATCCAATTGGTGGAGGTAATAGGGGGTGACCCCCTGGTGCCACAACGCCTTCATTAAGTCAGAGAGGGTGGCGGCCTCGTCGTTCACACCGCGAAGGAGCACGCTTTGGCTCAGGAGCGTGGTGCCCTCCCGGGCCAGGTCGCGGAAGACGCGCTCCGTCGCCCCGTCCAATTCCCGGGGGTGGTTCACGTGGGCGACGAGGGCCTTGCGCCGCGGGAAGCGGGAGAGCGCCTTGAGGAACCCCGGCGTGAAACGACCGGGCGAGAAGACGGGGAGTCGGGTGTGGATGCGCAGGGTGCGGATATGGGGCAAGTCCGCCAGGCCCGAGAACACGTCGGACAAGGAACGATCCGGCAGGGTGAGCGGATCTCCTCCGCTTAGCACGACCTCTTCGATGCCCGTGTCCCGGGCGAGGTGGTCGAGGCCCTTGGAAATTTCGGAGCCCGAGAGGACGGTCTCTTCATAGGGATAATGGCGGCGAAAGCAGAACCGGCAATGGCCCGCGCATTTTCCCGTCAATAGCCAAAGCGCCCGTGCGCGATATTTATGGAGGAACCCAGAGCCTTTGTGGGCATTCTGGTCGCCGGTTGGATCCCTGACAAACCCGGCGATTTCATCGTTTTCCCGGGGATCGAGGCGCAATTGAAGGGCGAGGGGGTCGGCGGGGTTTGCTTTGTCAATCTTGTTTGCGAAGGCCTCGGGAATCCGCTCGGGAAACGGAGGGTTCGGGTGTGGGGGGCGAATTTGGGGGCTGGACATGGAAAGGGGCTCACAAGCGTATGCACGCGGGTTCAATTCTAGAATAGAATGGAGAAAGCCATGGCGCCCCAATCCGACGAGCCCTCCCAGAAAGCCTATTACGAGGAGAAAGAGCGCATCCTTCGCCTGGTGCTCTCTTCCAGCGTCGATCTCTATTTCCTCTATCAAGTCGATGGCGAAGGCCAATTGCGGGCGATCACCATGAACGAATCGGCCCTCAAGAACCTCCGGGAGAGCGGGGTCACCGCCCCCCTCGAGGCGATGATCGGGCTCACCCGGCGTGAACTCTACAACCTCTGGGGCATCCCCCTGGCGCATTTCGATTCCACCGAGCCCCATTTCCAGAAGGCGATCGCCCAGAAATCCGTGGTGCAATTCGAGACGGAGAACCCGTATCGCGAAGCGATGCGCTACGTCTCGATCACCATCAGCCCTTCCCTCGACGAGTCCGGGGCGGTCTCCCATCTGCTGTGGGTCGCCCACGACATCACGGCCATCCGCCGCAGCGAACGGAGCGCCCTAGACGAGAAGATCCGCCTCGAGAAGGTCGTCGCCGAGCGCACCCTGGAACTCCAGGCGGCCCTGGACCGGGCCGAGTCCGGCTCCCGGGCCAAGAGCGATTTCCTCTCGCGCATGAGCCATGAACTGCGCACGCCCATGCACGCCATCCTCTCCTTCGCCGAACTCGGCCGCGACCAGGCCCTTTCGGCTTCCCCCGAAAAACTGAAGGGCTTCTTTTCCAACATCAGCCAGGCGGGCGCCCAGATGCTGGAACTCCTCAACGACCTCCTCGACCTTTCCCGCCTCGAGGCGCGCAAGATGGTGTTCGACCTCGCGCCGTGCCGCGTCGCCCCCGTCATCGGGGAAGTCCTCGAAGTGCTCTCCGCCCAGTTCCGGCGCAAGGGGATGACCGCCGAGGTCATCGTTCCCGTCGATCTCGAGGTGGTCGCCGACCGGTCCCGGCTCTCCCAGGTCTTCCGGAACCTCCTCAGTAACGCCGTGAAATATTCCCCCGATGGGACCGCCGTGACCATCTCCGCGAACCCGCTCCCCGAGGGAGGGGGGGTGGATCTCTCCGTGGCCGACCAGGGGTACGGAATCCCCGAGGGCGAACTCGAGTCGATCTTCGACCGCTTCACCCAGTCCAGCCGCACCCGAACGGGGGCCGGGGGAAGCGGCCTCGGCCTCGCGATTTGCCGGGAATTGGCCCTGGCCCATGGGGGGCGCATCTGGGCCGAAGCCAACCCGGGGGGCGGAACGATCTTCCACCTGCTTCTCCCGCCCAGCCCCCAGAAAAAGGAAGTCCCATGAAGTTCGCCCCGAGGCTCCTGCTGGTCGACGACGAACCGATCAATCTCGTGATCCTCGAAGAGTACCTAGGGGGCGCGGGCTACCGGCTCGTGAAGGCCGAAAACGGCGAGATGGCCTGGCGCATCCTCGCCCAGGATCGAGAGGGCTTCCAGGCCGTGCTCCTCGACCGAATGATGCCCGATATGGATGGCCTCGCCATCCTGCGCCGCATGAAGCAGGACCCGCGCTTAAAAGACGTGCCGGTGATCTTCCAGACCGCCGCGGGCGACCGGGACCGCATCGCCGAGGGCCTGCGCCAAGGGGCCTACTATTACCTCGTGAAGCCCTTTGACCGGGCGGTGCTTACGGCCATCGTGAACGCCGCCGTGGAAGACGGGCAGCGGGTTCGCCGCCTATTGGATGCCCTCGATACCGTGACCCTGGGTTGGCGCCTCGTGGAGGGGGCGTCCTTCACCTTCCGCACCCCCGATGAGGCGGACCATATGGCGAGCCTCCTGGCCCGCCTGGCCCCCGACCCCGAGAAGGCGGTGGTGGGGTTCTTCGAACTCCTCCTCAACGCCGTGGAGCACGGGAATTTGGGTATCACCTACGCCGAAAAGAGCGCGCTCATCCTCGAAGACCGGCTGCGGGATGAATTGGAGCGTCGTTTGGCCGATCCCGTGCGGGGCGCGCGCCGCGCCCGCGTCGATCTCACCCGCCAGGGGAAGCAGCGCGTGCTATCGATCACGGACCAGGGTGGCGGGTTCGATTGGCGGCATTACCTCGCCTTCGACCCGAACCGGGCGGCCCATCCCCACGGCCGCGGCATCGCCATGGCTTGCAGCCTCGATTTCGGCAAAGTCGAATACCAGGAACCGGGCAATGTGGTGAAGGTCACCCTGGGCGGGTGAGTCTGGCGCGTCTTTCGCGCTGCCTAATGACGGCCATGGCGGCGCCAGTGGAGCTCGTTGGTTCCCCAAAGGGGGAGCTTCGCCGCCTGGCGAAGGCGCCCCAGGGCGTTTGAATCAAGTCGGTCCAACACCACCGAGCCTCCCTCGAAGCGGCCCGGGAGGACTCCCGTGGCCACCAGATTGGAGAAGGGCGAGGCCTCGGGTACGCGGAAGCGAAGTTCCCCGGGCGCGGACTCCATAAGGGCCCAGAACCAGTTTTTACGCTCGGGATGATCGGGGTCTTGGATATTCGCGATCGTCCAATCCTCGAAGCGGCGCACTTCGATGAGGGCGCTCTTGAAACGGGGCGGGGCTTTGGGGATGCGCCCCAAGGAATCCGCGGCCGGTTTTTTGCCCCCGGGGGGTGAGGGGACGCCTCCCTGGTCGGGGCTGGGTTCGATCCAACTGAGGCGCAGCAGCCCGTTGGTATGGGCGACTTCGAGGGAAAAGGCGACGTCATCGGTCAACCAGGTGCCCTCGAAATCGCCGGGGGCCAGGAGGGCCGGCGTGAGGCCGACGGGGGCGAGACTCGTCACCGAGGTGCATGAGGCGAGGGCGAAAAAGAGGACCAGGAAGGGGAGGGGGCCCATCCCCTAAGTTTCGTCCAAGGCGGGGCGGCTGTCCAGTCGAGGCCCGAGCGCCGGCCTCAGGACGAATGGGAGGCTTTGACCAGGCGCGAGAAGGCCCCGCGTTTGGCCATGAGGGCGGCCCAAGTCCCCTCTTCCACGAGGCGCCCGTGGTCGAAGACGAGGATGCGGTCGACATTGCGGATCGTGGAGAGGCGGTGGGCGATGGTGATCACCGTGTGCTCCCGCCCGAAGGCCTCGAGGGACTCCCGGATGAGGTTCTCGGACTCGTTGTCCAGCGCCGAGGTCGCCTCGTCGAAGATGAGGTAATGGGGGCGGCCCAGGAGCGCCCGGGCGATGGCCAGGCGCTGGCGCTGCCCCCCGGAGAGGTTGAACCCGCCCTCGCCCACGGGGGTATCGAGCCCCTTGGGAAGGGAGAGGATGAAATCATCCACGTGGGCCTGCCGCATGGCCTCGATCACCGCGGACCGGGGGGCCGTGGGCAGGGCCACGCGGATATTCTCCAGGATGGTGGATTGGAAGAGGAAGGGGTCTTGGGGCACGACGCCGAAACTCCCCCGGAGGTCTGCGAGGGGATAATCCTTCAAATCGCGGCCATGGAGGAGGATCCGCCCCCGGTCGGGGTCGTAGAAGCGCAAAAGGAGATTGATGAAGGTGCTCTTGCCCGAACCGCTGCCGCCGACGAGGGCCACCCGCTCCCCCAAACCCACCTGGCATTGGAGACCCCGGAAAACCGGACGGCCGGGCACATAGCCGAAATCCACCTTTTCGAAGCGCAGGAACGGGGGGCGCACCGGAGCGCGACGGGCGGGCTTTTGCGGAGCTAGGACCGCCGCCTCGGCCTCCTCCACGGTGATCTGGCGGCCCGCTTCGGGTTCGGGGGTGGAGGCGTCGGTCTTGAGGATGGCGCCGATTCGCTCGAGGGAGGCCTCGGCGGCCGCCCGGCCGAGATTGAGTTGGAAGAGGCTCATGACCAGGTTCGTCACCACCTGCATGCTGGTGGCGAAGGCCACGAAGGAGCCCACGGAGAGGTCGCGGTGGATGCACGACCAGGCCCCGAAGGCGTAGAGGATCGCGAGCCCCACATAGGTGGTCGCCTCGCCCTTGGCGCTCTCGATCCACTGGGCGAAGGGGAGGAACGAGGCCTTGGTGCGCATGCGGCCGATCTCCTGCTCGAAGGCGTCGGAGACGTTCTCCTCGATGGCGTAGAGTTTGACGGCGCGCGTGCCGCGGAGCATATCGCTGACATAGCGGCTGACGGCCGACTCGGTGCGCATGAAATCGGCGGTGAGTTCGTGCACCCGTAGGCGGGCGCGGCGGTTGATGAGGGTGATGGCGAGGACCACCCCCACGAGGAGCCCCGTCATGGGCAGGTCGAAATAGGCCAGCGTGCCCAGGGAGAGCGCGAGGGTCACCGCCTGGGTGGGGACGAGGATGAGCATCTGGCGGATGAAGTTCCCGATGTTCGCCATGGGCGTGCCCATGAGGTAACTGTAGAGTTCGCCGGAGGAGACCTGGGAGTGGAAGCGCAGGCAGAGCCCCTGCACGTGGCGGAAGAACTGGGCGCGGAGTTCGAAGAGCAGGTCTTCGACCAATTTCAGCAGGCGCCGGTAGCCGATGGCCCAGCACCCCATGCGCAGGGCGCTGGAGGCCAAGTAGCAGCCGGCGAAAAAGAGGGCCCAGGCGAAGCGCTCCTTGGGGGTGGCATGGGGACGGGCGATCCCCTGGTCGATGAGGTAGCGGATGAGGAGGGGCTGGAGCGCCACCCCGAAGCCGACCACCGCGGCGCACGAGAGCACGAGCACGAGGGTCGGGCGCCGGGTGCGGAGATAGGCGCTCACGGGCGCCCAAGGGTTCATCTTGGCCATGGGGAGTGGAGGGTGGGGGACGGGGAGGAAGAATGCCCGGAGGGAACGCCCTAATGTACCCAATCCCCGAAAAATCCGCAAATTCGCGGGTTCCGTGACTTGATGGTTCAATTCGCGGCGGTTTTTCCATGAACATCTCCACGCGACGCATCCTCGCCCTGGCAGCGCCGGCGGTGTTCTCCATGGTGTCCTTCAACATCATGCAGTTCGCCGACCGGGCCTTCCTTTCGCGCTTCGACAGCGTCCATTTCGCGGCGGTCCTGCCTTCGGGCATGATCAGTTTCACCCTCATCAGTTTTTTCCTCGGGGTGGCCCAATTCGTCGGCGCCCTTTCCAGCCAATACACCGGGGCCGAGCAGAAGGGCGCCGCCGCCCGGTCGGCCTGGCAGGGGCTGATTTTCGCCGTGGGCGCGGGCGCGCTCATCCTGGCCACCGCGGTTCCTGCCTCCAATGTCTTTCGGCTGCTCGGCCATGCGCCCGAACTCGCCGGCCTCGAGGCGGTCTTCTACCGGTGGATGTGCGTCGCGGGCTTGTTCAACTTGATGGCGGGGGCCCTGGGGGGCTATTTCAGCGGTCTCGGCGATACCCGCACCCCCATGGTCGCCAGCATCGCCGGCCACGTGCTCAATATCGCCCTCGATTGGGTGTTCATATTCGGTCATCTCGGTTTCCCCGCTATGGGCATCGCCGGGGCCGGCCTCGCCACCACCCTGGCCACCGTCCTCAATTTCGCCATCCTCGCCTTCGTTTTCCTGGGAAAACGCCAGCGCCGCGAGCACACGACCTGGAGCCAGCGGGGGTTCGATCCCGATCTCTTCCGCCGCCTGGTGCGGTTCGGCGCGCCCGCGGGGTTCCAATTTTTCCTCGATATGTCGGGATGGGGCGTCATGACCCTCTTCCTCGGCCGCCTGGGCGAGACCGCCCTCATGGCCGTGAATATCTCCATCACCTTCGAGTCCCTGGCCTTCATGACCGCGGTGGGGGTGGCCACCGCGGCGAGCGTGCTGGCCGGCCAGGCGCGGGGGGCGGGCAAGAACCGGGCCATCGGCGTGATCCTTCGCCGCTCGGTGACGATCCTCCTCGCCTACGAGGTCTTCATCATGGTGCTCTTCCTCGGGTTCCCCCACCTGCTCGTCTCGTTCTTCGTCGGCAGCGGCGACCCGGCCGTCTACGACGCGGTGCGCGAGAAGGCCATCCCGATCCTGCGCATCACGGGGGTGTGGATCGCGGTGGATTCCGTGCGCATCCTCTTCGCCAGCGTGCTGCGCGTGCTGGGCGATACGGTCTTCCTCATGGTCGCCTACGGCTTGGGCTCGGTGGTGATCATCAGCGCCACCGCCTCCCTGGTCTTCCTCGCGCCCAACCCCCTGCTCTGGGTCTGGGTGACGATCCTCTGCTGGGTCGCCGGCATGTGGACGGTGATGTGGGCCCGCTTCCATAGCGGGAAATGGAAAAAGATCCAGGTCATCGGGAATTAGGGTTGATGGGACGGGGGCGGCCTCGCCCGTAAACGGGGGGCCTGGACCGTTCCTTCGGTGTGGCGCGAACAGGGAATGGTCGGCGCCGGGCCTCCCCAGGTTCGTCGGCAGGTGATACAATCCGTCCACCCCATCCACGCGGTCGCGCCCTTCGAAAATGGCGCCCGATTCAGCCGGAGTTCCCCTTGGCCACGATGCAGAAACCCGCTTCCACCTACCGCTTGAAGATCGCCCTGCGCGGGATCGAACCGCCCATTTGGCGCAGCGTGGTCGTCCTGGGAGATACGGGGCTCTCCGAGTTCCACGCCATCCTCCAGACCGCCCTGGGATGGAAAGACGCCCATCCCCACAACTTCACCATCGGGAAAAATACGTACGGGGTCCCGGTCCCCGGGGCGCGCCATCTTCTGGACGAAAAACGATTCACCCTGCAGGCGCTCCTGACGGAGAAGGAAAAGGCCTTCTCGTATACCTACGATCCCGGCGACGATTGGCGATACGAGATCCTCGTGGAGGCCATCGGCACCCAGGGCCCAAAAGACCAGGTGCCCTCCTGCCTGGGCGGCGCCCGCGCTTGCCCCCCCGAAGATTGCGGTGGCGTCTCCGGGTATCAGGCCCTCGTGGCCGCCCTGGCCGACCCGAACCACCCCGACCATGGGTCGATGAAGAAAAAGGCCGGCGATTTCAAGGCCGAGGCCTTCGACTTGAAGAGGGTCAATGAACTCCTAAAGCCGTTCGCGGTGGCGCCCAAGCTCGCCGTCGCCGCGCCCGCCATCCAAGGGCGCAATGAACTCTGCGCCTGCGGGAGCAAGAAAAAGTTCAAGCATTGCCACGGCGCGGCGAAAAAATAGGCCTTTCAGCCGCCCTTCAAGGGATGGCCGAGTTTTAATCCTACGTCTGCCCGCCTAGTCGGCCGGATACCGACAAAAAGACCCCGGTGCCGGGGACTATTTCACCCGCACCGACTTCCCGGCCTTCGCCGAGGCGAAGCAGCCGTCGAGCATGGCCTGCACCTGGGCGCCCCGGGCGAAATCGGGCGTGCCGCCCTTGCCCTTTCGGATGGCTTCGACGAAGCGCGCATAGGTCATGGCCACGGGGGGCGCGGTGACTTCTTCCCAGGCATTGGTGTCGAGGTTCTTCCCCACGCAAATTTTGTAGACCGTGGTGGAGAGGGCCGAATCGATCTCGAGGCTGCCCTTCGTGCCGGAGAGGCGTAAGAAGAGCCGGTTGGCGTGCCCGGGGCAGAACCGGGTGGTGTGGATCTCGCCCAGGGCCCCGTTTTCGAACTCGACCAGGGCCATGGCGCTATCGTTGGCGTCGAGGCGGTAGGCGCCGATGCGGTTGCCCTTGGCCTTGGGGAAGGTTTTCAGTTTGCAATCGACGGTTTTAATTGGGCCCGCCGGCAGGGTGGCGAAATCGAAGATGTGCACCCCCACGTCGCCCAGGGCGCCCTTGCTGCCGTGGCGCGTGGAGAGCCGCCACAGCCATTTGTCGCTGGTGCGCCAATCGCCCCAGGCCTTGCTCGCCAGCCACGACTGGAGGTAACTCGCCTCCACGTGGCGAAGTTCGCCCAGGTCGCCCTTGGCGACGCGAGCCGCCGCGGCCTCGAGCACGGGCCAATTGCGGTAACTGAAGTTCACCATGTTCACCACGCCGGCCTTCTTCGCGGCGGCGGCCATGGCCTTGGCGTCGGCGGCGGTGAGGGCCAGGGGTTTTTCGCACAGGACGTGTTTGCCCGCTTTCACCGCGAGGATGGAGAGATCTTTATGGCTGGCGTCGGGGGTGACGATGCTCACCCCGTCGAGGTCGCCCTGGCGCAGCAGTTCGGCGGCGTCGGTAAAGGGCCGCGGGATGCCGTGCTTCTCGCAGAAGGCCTTCGCCCGGGCGTCATCGATATCGCAGGCCGCGACCAGGGTGACGCCGGGGATCGCCTTGTATTGGGTGGCATGGGTATTGGCCATGCCCCCCGTGCCGATGATGCCGAGGCGGACGGGTTTCTGCTGCGCCATGGCGGGCACCTATTTGAGGCCCGTGCCGCCGGCGGATTGCCCGTGGGCGGGGTCTTCCGTGCGGATGGTCTCGAGGGACGGCACCACCTTGGGGGCGGCGCTGGGGTTTTCCCATTTCTGGCCCATGGGCATGGCCCATTTCACGGCATTCACCAGGACCTTCTGCACTTCGGCCTGGTGGTAGGTGGGGTAGGTCTCGTGGCCGGGGCGGAAATAGAAGATCTTGCCCGCGCCCCGGTTGAAGCAGACGCCCGAGCGGAAGGCCTCGCCGCCCTCGAACCAGGATAGGAAGACGACCTCGCCATCGGGGATGCCGAAGGGCTCTCCGTACATCTCCTCATGGGGGATGACGAAGGAGGGGGGGATGCCCTTGGCGATGGGGTGCCCGGGGTTGCAGACCCACAGGCGCTCTTTTTCGCCTTGCTCGCGCCAGGTGAGGGCGCAGCTCGTGCCGAGCATGCGCTTGAAGATCTTGGAGAAGTGACCGCTGTGGAGGACGATGAGGCCCATGCCTTGGAGCACCCGGGCTTGCACCTTATCGACGATGGCATCTTCCACCTTGCCGTGGGCGGCGTGGCCCCACCAGGTGAGCACATCGGTCTCGGCGAGCACCGCATCGGTGAGTCCGTGCTCGGGCTGGTCGAGGGTGGCCGTGCGGGCCGTGATGTCGCCGTCTTTCGTGAGGGCTTCGGCGATATGGGCGTGCATGCCCCTGGGGTAGACGCTCTTCACGCGCTCGTTTTTGTGCTCATGTACGTTTTCGCCCCAGACGGTGACGCGGATCTTCATGGGAGACTCCTTCCTATTCCTCTGCCGTGGATTTGGAACCCGGGGTTCCCGGCTCGGTATCGACGTAGAATTCAGGCGGGGGACGGCCCCGACAGGTGGAGTATGCGCCATCGGGGGGATGCGGGCCATGGACCCCGGTGATGGCAACATGTACGCCATTGACCTCGTTTTGGGATCAGGTCATACTCGGACTGCTTTGGAAATCGTCGGCACCGACCTCATCGTCTTCCCCCAGGGCCAATTCGGCACCCACCAGCACGAGGACCAGCACGAGTTCCATTACCTGCTGGAGGCCCGCGGCGCCTTCCATAACCGGGGGGTCGTTACCCGCCTCGCCGGGTCGAGCCTCGCCTATAGTCCGCCGCGCCATGAGCACGGTTTCATCCCGGAATCCCCCGCGCCGCAGCCCATCTATTTCGTGCGCTTTCGGGCCGAGAACCCCCCCGAGCGCGCCCTCCTCGCCGAGGTCGGAGGCAGGCTCGGTCTGCGCCCCCGGGTCGTGGGCGAACTGGGGCCGACCTTCGAATCCATCCGCCGCCACGCGCGGCTGACGGGTCCCCACGCCCGCCGCGCCGCCGAAGCGGGGCTCCTTATGATCCTCCACGCTGCGGCGGGGGGGCATCTCGGCGGGGCGGGGGAGAAGCGCCATCCGGCCGTGGTGTCGGCCCTGGCCTACCTGGAAGGCAGCCTGGAACGCCCCGTGACCTTCCGCGAAGTCGCGGCGCGCAGCGGCCTCTCGGCGGAAGCATTCGCCAGGCTATTCCGGAAGAATACCGGCGAGACGGTCCTCGGTTATCTTCGCCGCCGTCGCCTCGAGCACGGAAGATTCCACCTGGAAACCACCGAGGCGCCCATCCATCGCCTCGCCCTGGGCCTCCATTTCTGCGACGAGTTCCATTTCAGCAAGGCCTTCAAGCGCCAGTACGGCGTAAGCCCGCGGGCCTGGCGCGAAACTTCCCGGGGGAAACCCTCGGGCGACGAGGCGGAGATGGGCTGAGGGCGGGATTCGCCGCCTTCGATGGGGCTGGCCCGTCGATGAGGTACCGCTGCAGGCTTGGACGGGCCCCGGTTTTCGGTCGCCCATAAAAAAAGCCCTCCCCGTTCGTCCCGGGGAGGGCATGGCACTCGCGTTCGAAGAGTCGGGGTCTTGGGCTTCAGCCCCCCATCAATTTCACCGCCGAATCGGCGGCGCTGCCGGCGTCGCGGCAATAGCCGTCGGCCCCGATTTCCTTGGCGAATTGCTCGGTGATGGGCGCGCCCCCGATCATGATCTTCACGGCGGCGCCGCTGGCGCGGATGGCCTTCACGGCCTCGGACATGGCGGGCATGGTGGTGGTGAGCAGGGTCGAGAGGCCGACCATATGGGCGTTATGTTCCTTGATCGCCGCCACGAATTTATCGGGGGCGACGTCGACGCCGAGGTCGACGACGTTGATGTTGGCGCCCTTCCACATCATGCCCACCAGGTTCTTGCCGATGTCGTGGAGGTCGCCGGCCACGGTACCGAGCACGGCGGTGTATTTCGGCTTGATGCCGGCCTTCACGAGGAGGGGTTCGAGGAAGATCATGGCCTCTTTCATGGCGCGGGCCGAGACGAGCATCTCGGGGACGAAGATCTCGTTGTTCTTGAACTTCTCGCCCACGATGGCCATGGCGGGGATGAGGCCCTCATCCACGATCTTGCCCGGGCCCATGCCGCTGTCGATGAGGACGGGGACGATTTCCTTCACGTCTTTGCGTTTACCGGCGATCACGGCCTGCTTGAGGGCATCGAGAGAACTCATGGGGGCTCCTTGGAAAGGGTTCGACAAGGAGATTATGGGCGCTCTTCGGCCCCCGAATTTGTCCCTGGGTGTCGGAAATTGTTCCCGGCGTGCTCCCCCGGCCCGCCTTCGATGCGCTCGCCGCGGTGGCGGCGGTATTCCCCGGGGGAAAGGCCCACGGTCCGGTTGAAGACCTTGGTGAAATGGCTCTGGTCGGCGAATCCGCAGTCGGAAGCCACCTCGGAGAGTGGAATTCGGGTGCGCACCAAAAGTTCCCGCGCCCGGCGCACCCGCAGGTGGGTGAGGGTTTCGCTGAAGGTGCGCCCGGTCTTGCGGTGCATCAGGCGGCTGAAATGGCTGGGGGAGACCCCGGCCCGCTCGGCAACCTCGTCGCGGGATAGGTCCTGGTCGAGGTGGCGCTCCATATAGGCGACGGCCTTCGCCGCCAAGTCTTCATCGGGGTCGCCGGGGGCGTCGCGCATGGCGTCGAGCATCTGTTCGAGGATGGCGCTCACCCATCCGGCCAGTTCCTCCTCATCTTCCAGGTCGGAGAGGGCGCGGAAGGCGGGCACCTGGGCGCTCAGCAGGGCGGCCGGATTGGCCCCGGCGTCGACGGCGGTGCGGCCGACCATCACCACCATCTCGAGCAGCAGGCTCTTGAGGAAATCGAGGCGGTGCTCCCCGAAGGAATAGACGGCGATGAGGATGCGGTTGATGACGGAGCGCGCCTCCTTGCGGTCGCTGCGCTTCACCGCCGCGTGGAGTTCCCCCTCCTCGCGCAGGTAGATGGAGCGAAGCCCGTCGTAGGGCACCTCCTTGACGGCGTGGATGGCCTCGGCGCGCTCGCGCTCGCGACGGGCCGCCTCGCGGGCGAGGTGGAGGCGGGAGGCATTGGTCAGGTTCTCCCGAAGGGCGAATTGGAGCAGGTCGCGCACGGCCCGGGAGACCGGGTCGAGTTCGCCGCCGTCGGGCCGCTCGGCGGCGTCGAGGGGCACCCCGCTGACGAGGATGCCCCCGGTGAGGCGCTCGTTGAGCATGAGCGGCACGGCGAAGAGCAGGCACGATTCGCTGCAGCACCGGTGGATGAAGGGTTCTCCCCAACGGAGGCTCTCGCTGAGGGCCCGGCGGCGGTATTCCGCGCTCGGGCCCCCATGGACGCAGGCCTTCCCGGGTTCGATGAGCCAGGCTCCCGACGCGTCGCAGAGGCCCAGGGGAAAGGCGTGGTTTCCCTTCCAGGAGGAGGATAGTTGCCGCCAAGTCGCCTGCGGCATGGGGAGATTCTTCGGTTTGGGAGGGGGGGATTTTCGCCGCGGGGCCATGACCTATTTTAGAATCCACGGAGGGAAGGGGGAAGGAGCGGGGCACGACCAGGCCAAAACGTTTTTTCTATAGAAATAACTGAACGACTTGTTTTAACCGCCGAGTTGCCCGGTTGCCCCCCTGGACGCCACCGCCTACGATTGCGAATGGAGATGACCGCCACCGCTCTCGGTTCTCCCGGGGGCGAGGTAGGGGCGGTTTAGGAGGGAGGAAGTCGGGTAGGATGTCCGGAAGACATTAAATCGGACGGCGCCGCACGAGGCGGCAATAAGCCGTCTGACAGGATGACAGGAAGTCACAAATCGGTCGCCGCGCCAGGAGGGCGCAATCTGGCGATCGGTAGGATGGCGGAGCTTTGTAAAAGCCTACCGTATCCATTAAACTGGGCCCGGAAGGATTTATGACCCCACGAGAGCGCTATCTGGCCGTGTTGGAAGGCAAGCCCGTCGACTATTTGCCGCGCCTTCCCATCCTCATGCAATTCGCGGCCGAATGGATCGGAAGCGATTACGGCAAGTTCACCGAAGACCATCGGGTGCTCACCGAAGCCAATCTCCGCTGCGCGGGGCATTTCGGCTTCGAGCAGTGGAGCACCATCAGCGACCCTTACCGGGAGACCGAGGGATTCGGCGCCGTGGTGACCCATGAGGCGGGAAAGGGGGCGGTCTGCCTCAAGCCGCCCCTGGCCGATTCGGAAGACCTCTCCCAATTGAAAAAACCCGACCCCGAGAAGAGCCGGCGTATGCGCGACCGCGTCGATGCGATCCGGCGCTACCGGAACCACGATGCAGAGAGCCATTCGATCCTGGGGTGGGTCGAGGGGCCCGCCGCCGAGGCGGCGGACCTGCGGGGCGTCTCCAACTTCATGGTCGACCTCATGGATAACCTGGAGTTCGCGGCGGCGCTCATGGACCTCTGCGTCGAGAACGCCCTGCGTTTCGCGGGGGCCCAAATCGCGGCGGGCGCCGACACCATCGGCATCGGCGACGCGGTCGCCAGCCAGGTCTCCGCGTCCATCTATGAAACCTACATCCTCCCCCGGGAACGGATCCTCGTGGAGGCCATCCACGCCCGGGGCGCCCGGGTGCGGCTGCACATCTGCGGGAACATCACCCATCTCCTGCCGGGCATCGCCCGTCTCGGGGTCGACATCGTCGACGTGGACCACCTCGTCGAACTGAACGCCGCCCGCAAGGCGGTCGGCAAGGCGACGGCCCTCTGCGGGAATCTCGACCCCGTCTCCGACGTGAAATGCGGTTCGCCGGAGTCGATCCGCCTCAAAGTCGAGACCTGCTACGAGCGGGTGGGGAATCCGTTCATGGTCGGCGCCGGCTGCGAAATCCCGCCGGGAACCCCCGAAGCGAACCTCCTGGCGCTTTGCAAGCCGATCGCCTGGCGGCCGGACTAGGCGCCCTCGCGCCGCTTTTTTAGCGCACGAGCATCCAGCGGTTCGAGACCATCCCGTAGTAGAGATCGATTTCCATGTCGCCCTTGGGGCCGGTGAAGGCGATCGGGGAGCGGTTGCCCTCGCGGGTGACCACGACCACCCGGTCGCCGGCCAATGGGTCGAAGCGCAGGCCCTTGGTGTCGAGTTTTTCCAGGCGGAAACCCTTTAGGACGCCGATGAAATTGGAGACGCGCACGGTGAATTGCGCGGGGGTCAGGCTGAGGCCGCCCAGGCGCGCAGTCTCCTCGGTTTTCCACCAGGTGAGGCGCTCCAGGGCCTTCTGATCCGAGGTTTCCACGGCCCGGTGGAAGGCCGCCACCTCGCCGGCGAGGCGTTTGCGCACCCCTTCGTCGATCGTGATCTTCGGCGCCACGTCGAGCCACGTCTTGGTGTGGAGCGGAAGTTCCACCCGGGTCTCCCCGGTGAGGGTTTCCTCAGGAGGGATATCGGGGGCGCCGTTTTTCTTGCGGGGCAATTCGTAGGCCCATAGCGGCTCGTTGCGCACGCCCTTTTCCCCCCGCCAGGCGACGGCGAGGCGGAGTTTCAGCCTGGCGACGGCCAGGGCATTGGAACTCCGGTCGAGGGCGTATTCGAAGGCCACCGAGTTTTCCCCGGCGTGGATCCACGGATTGATGAGGGCGGCCTGGGTTCGGGGATTGCCGTCGAGGCGGAGCATGGGCACGCCGTTGAAACTCACGATCCCCACCAGGCCCTGGGAATCCACGAGGAGTTGATAGAGGTTCGTCTGGGGCGAGGCGGAGAGCAGGGCGCCGAGGAGGAGGGCGGGGAGGATCTTCATGGGAAGGATTGTAGCAAGGGCGGGGGCGGGATCCAACAGGGCTGCCTTCCCATCCGGCGGTCGGAATTCATCCCCCATCCCGGATAAATCCACCTCAGGCTGGGACATTTTTTCGGGGGATTTCGGGCCCGATTTGAAATCCCAACCGCCATCCATGAGAATCAAGGGGATGGAAAAGAAAAACGCCTACGAATGGCTGCGCCGCTCCCGCACCCTGCTCTACGACGCCTATTGGCCGCCGTTCTACCCCGAATTGGGCTACACGGCCGAACGCGGGGTCGCGGTGGCCAAGCGCCTCCACGCCGATGTCATCCGTTTCGGCACCATCGGCAAATGGGCCCTCTACCCGAGCCGGGTGATGCCCCGCCACCCGGCCCTCGGCAAGCGCGACCTCCTGGGCGAAACGGTGCGCCTGTCGAAAAAAGCCGGGATCCGTGTGATGGCCTATATCCCCGTCGGCCACGGCCTGCCGGGCTCCTGGGTCTCGAAACGCAAGCCCTCCTGGCGCTTCCTGATGGACGACGGAAAATCACCCGAGGGCATCTGCCATTTCGGGGCGCCCGCCCTCGTGCCGATCTGCACCCGGGGGGAGTACCGCCGGGATATCCTGCGCATCGTGCGCGAGATCGTCTTCGGTTACGACGTCGACGGCATCTACCTCGACGGGCCCTACCAGGGCTGGATTTGGGACCGCCACGCCTGCCAATGCGGCGCCTGCCGCGACCAGTACCGCCGCGAGACCGGCCAGGAACTCCCGACGAACGCGGCCTATGCCCACCGCGGCGAGGACGCCCGCACCGAGGCCCGGGTCGCCGCCCACGCCGATTGGACGGCCCGCGGGCTCATCGGCCTCCTGGGCGAGATCCGCGCCATCGTGAAGGAGAAGGGCGACCTGCCCCTCCTCTATAACGGCTGCGCCACCGATTACCTGCCCGGGGGTCGGCAGGACGAACTCATCGCCAATGCCGACGGCTTCCTCATGGAAAGCCATCGCGGCGGCGTCAAGGGGGTGGGACGCGGCATTCATTATGGCAAACTGGTGTGGAATTATACCCATCGCCACAGCGCGTGGCCCCGCCAGAGCCACCCCCGCCTCGAGGAGGAAAACGCCCTTTCCGGGTACATCGCCGTCGCCCAGGGCGCCACGCCCATCGTGTCCTACGCCGGGCGCTTCCTCGGCAGCGAAAAATACGGCGCCCCCGTGGCGGGCCTCTTCGCCTTCCTGGAGAAGAACCGCGCGCTGTTCGACGGGACCCGCGCGGTGCGCCACGGGGCGCTGCTCTCGGTGCACGACCTCAGGCCCGGCGGCGTCCTGGATGGCGGGAAACGCATCCGCCATGACGAGCACCTCTATGGGGTGTGGAACATGCTCAGCGACCACGGCCGCCAGACGACCGTGCTGCCGCGGGCGGTGCTCTCCTCGCAGCGCGACTTGGAAGGCTATGATTTTCTCTCCCTCCATTCCGTCGCGCACTTAAGCGCGGAAGAGGGGCGCGTGCTGGCGGATTGGGTGCGCGGGGGGGGCGGCCTCGTCGTCACCGGGGAGACCTCGCTCTACGATGCCCGGGGGAAGCGCCTCCCCGATTTCTCCCTCGCGCCCCTTTTCGGCGCGAGCGCGGCGCGGCCGACGGGGGCCGTCAAAGAGGCCCTCCAATTCCACTGGTGGGGCCAGATCGAGGCGCCTTGGGATCTCTACCTGAAGCCCCGCCCCGCGCTGCGCGGGCTTTCCGTCAATGCCCTCGGCCACCTCATCGTGCCCGAACTCGTGCCGGTGAGGCCGAAGGGGGCCGTCGTCCTCGCCGACCTCGTCACGGGGCACGGTGAAAAGGCCCTGCTCCCCGCCGTCCTCTTCCACCGCTATGGGAAGGGCAAGGTCTGCCTGGTCCCGGGGCCCATCGAGAAATGCTACGCCGACAACGACCGCGACCTCGGACTCTCGAGCCTACTCGCCGAATTGGTGGGCCGTGTCTCCCGCGCTCCGGCGCCCTATCGGGTCGAGGGCGCGCGGGGGCTCTTCCTACATATGACCGAGAAGCCCGGGTTCCGCTTCCTCCACTTGGTGGACGAAAACCTCGATCGACCGGAAAATGGATCGACGATCTACTTGCCCCTGAGCTCGGGAAGGCCGAAGTCCATCCGCTCCCTCGTCACCGGGCGAAAAGTTCCGTGGAAAAAATCGGGGAACGAGGCCGTGATCAACGGTCATCGCTACCGACGCCACGAATGCCTCGCCATCGAGACCTGATCCCATGAACCAACCCATCCTAAACAAAATCGAACCCTGGTGTTCCGACGGGCGTCTGGCGCCGATCACTTCCCGTGAGGGTGATACCCTGCGGATCCGGGCGGGCGGGGCGATCCCCTGCGCGGGGGGATGGCAAGTCTCGTTCAATGGAATACAAGCAGGTTCGGGATACGCCATCAGGGTTCCCGCTTCGGTGCCGGAGCTTGAATGGCCCCGGCAGGCCGAATGCATCAAGGTCTTGGCGTTCTGGGGCCCCGTGAGACCCGAGGCGCTCACCCCCGAGCCTCTTTTGGATTACGACGCGCTTCTCCCCGAGGAAGACGCCCACGGCGCCCTGGTTTATTCCCGGCGTCTGACCGCGCCGGAAGGATGCGAGGTGCTCACCCTTCGGTTCACGCTGCGCTGGGTCTGCCAAGGAGAAGTCGCCTTCCACAAGATCGAACTAGTCCCTTGCCCGGCGCCCGTGCCGAGGAAGGTGAAAATCGCGCTTGCCACCGGTTCTCCCCAATCCCGGCGCCAGGCGGCCATCCGTGAGGTCGCAGGAAATCGCGCCTATTATCTTAAGCGGTGCGAAGAAGCCGCGCGCCTAGGCGCCGACCTCATCGTGCTCCCCGAGATTGCGCTCCAATGGGGCGTTCCCGGGCATTTCCTCGACCTGGCCCTTCGCGCGAATGATCCGGAAATCGCCGTCTTCCTCGGGTTCGCCAAGCGCGAGGGGGTTCACCTCCTCCTGCCGGTCTATGAGCGCACCGATGCCGGCGTCCACAATAGCGCCCTCTTCATCGGCCCGGATGGCCTATTGGGCACCTATCGCAAGATGCACCTGGCCGAATGCGGGGAATCCCATAATGGCATCCTCCCGGGGATTGAGGTGCCGGTGTTCGAAACCCCCGTGGGCCGCCTGGCGAGCCTCATCTGCATGGATTCCTCTTCGGCGGAGGCCTCGCGCCTCGCCGGGCTCGCCGGCGCGGAGCTGCTCATGCTCCCGATCATGGGGGATCACCGGGCCGACCGGCAGGACCGCGGCAGTCCGTTCTTCCACGAAGAGCGCTGGAAGGCCATCATGCGCACCCGGGCCCTCGACAATCAATTTGTCATGGCCGTGGCCCGTAATGAGGGCCATGGATCCTGCCTCATCGACGCCCGGGGAGAGATCCTCGCCTGGAACGACGGCACGAAAGAGGTCGTCTGCGCCGAAGCCGAACTCGATCCCGGAAACCGAAAATGGAACGGGGGGAGCCAGCGCGATATCGTCTACACCCAGCGTCGTCCGCATCTTTACGGAAGCTTCACCGAACCCGCCCCCGCGGTGGTTCGAGGGCGCCTTCAGTCATCGTGATTTTCAATTTTAAAACGGAGTAATGGCATGGGCCACCTAAAAGGCAAAAAAGTTCTGGTCACCGGGGGCGGACAGGGGATCGGCCGGGCCATCAGCGAGGCCTTCGCGGCCCAGGGGGCGGAACTCGTCATCCATTACCATTCCAGCGCCGAGGGGGCGGAAGCGGTGGTGAAGGAAACCCTGTCGAATGGCGGGCGCGCCAAGGCCGTCCAAGCGGACCTCACCCAGGAAGCCGACGCGGTTCGTCTGGTGAAGGAGAGCGTCGCCTATCTGGGCGGCCTCGACATCCTCGTGAATAACGCCGGGGACCTCGTGGGGCGCAAGACCCTCGACGGGGTCGACCTGGACTATTGGCGCAAGATCCTCGACATCAATCTCACCTCCATGATGTTGGTCTCCCGGGAGGCCGGCCCCCACCTCATCGCCCGGGGCGGCGCGAGCATCGTGAACTTGGCCTCCTTGGCGGGGCGCAAGGGGGGGCATCCCGGTTCCCTCGTCTATTCCACGGCCAAGGGCGCGGTGCTGACCTGGACGCGGGCCCTTTCCAATGAACTCGCCCCAAGGGGGGTGCGCGTGAACGCCCTGGCGCCGGGGCTCATCCTCGGCACCCGGTTCCACAATACCCATACGACCAAGGAATCCGCCGATCAAACCGTGCAGGGCATCCCCCTCGGCCGCGCCGGCACCCCCGAGGACGTGGCGGGGGCGACCCTCTTCCTCGCATCCCAATATGACGGCTTCATCACCGGAGCCACCCTCGACGTGAACGGCGGGGTCTACTGCACATGATCCAGGCCAAACTCATCCACCCCGAGATCCTGGGCACCTTGGCGGCCTGCGGGCATTTTTCCCGCATCCTCATCGCCGATGGCAATTTTCCCGTCGCGACGATGACGCTGGCGACCACCAAGCGCGTTTTCCTCAACCTGACGCCGGGCCTCCCCACCGTGACCCAGGTCCTCGAGGCCCTCGTCTCGGCGACCCCCTTCCAGGGCGCCTGCGTCGTGGCGCCTCCCGACGACTCGTTCCGGGGCGTCCATGGGGAATACCGCACACTGCTGGCCCCCGACATCGCCTGGGAAGAGAAGGAGCGCTGGGATTTTTACGGGGCCGTCAAATCCACCGATACCGCCTTGGTCATCGCGACGGGGGATATCCGCCGCTTCGCCAATCTCCTCCTCACCGTCGGCGTCGTAAAATTCTAGGGGAACGCGATCTTCCTTGGACCGTCGGGGAGGCCCGTTTCGAACGGGGAAAGAGGCCCTTCTGAGGCCGTGGCAGGGAGGGTAAAATGATGGGTCCCGACCGACGTGCCCATGGATCCCGCCGAGTCCCTCTACCACCGACTCACCCTTTCCCTGACGGGCCCCCTCGACGGGATCTGCACGGCGTTTTTCGACCTGTTTCAGGCGCGCCACGGCAAGTTTCAGAGGCTGACGGCCTTCGAGAATAAGGAGGGGCACGAGTCCCTTCGGTTCATCGTGCGAGGGGGAGATTACGAGGGGATCGCCGTTCTGCGCGAACTCCAGTCTCCCAGGCGCGTGGTGGCCTTGTGGGAGGGAACTCTCTCCCGCTCCAAGGGCGCCCTCGTGTGCTCGAGCCTCCTCGCCACCGGACCGGGCTTCGGACCCTGGGAAGGCGTGACGGTCTATTCCCCGGACCAGTGGGTCCATCCCGCCCACCGGCGCTTCGGGACGCAGGGAGGGCAGGTCGAGGATATCGATGCCCGGAAGGCGGGGGAGCGCGCCGATTTCGGATCCGTCGCCAATGAACTCCTCTACCTCATCGACCGCTACCAGTACAACCAGGCCGTCCAGATCCTGGAGCGCAATCGCCGCTCGATCCCAGATCGGGAATTGGTGCGTCTCTACCGGGATGTGGCCGAACAGACCCACCACGAGACGGCCTTACCCTCCCACGACCCCAATGGCATCGTCAATACCATCATCGAATACCTGCGGGAGCACCAAGGGGTAGCCGTGGTGGTGGATTCGGATGGGAAACCGATTTAGGCCCCGGATTCCCCTTTTCTTTCCGAAATTCTATATAATAAGGTGTCCCGTTTGTTGACGGTCCCTCCCAAGATGAAACGAAGCGCCCCGGGGAAACTCCTTCCCCTCCTCCTGGTTTTTTCTATCCTAGCCCCAGCGGCCGAACCGCTCAGCTTCGAGAAACTCCTGGCGCTTTCCGTCACCAATAACCTCTCCGTGCGCATCGCCCAGCGCGACCTCGACAATATCATCCTCAACCTCAAGCAGATCGACCTCCAATACGTCCCGCGCCTCACCCTGACCCTCGACGCGCCCCAGATCTCGACGATGACCGATTACGCGCGCAGCAATACCTTCGCACAAGCCCCCCAATTCGACGGCAGCCTGGTGCTCACCGAAAAAATCCCGAGTTTCGCGCCCAAACTTCCGTACCATGCCGAGGCCTCCGTCTCGTATAACCTGTCGCGGATCCAGGCCACGACCAATGGCGACCTGACGAACCAGGACAAATGGAATATGGGCCTGGCGCTGGGCCTCACAGTCACCCTTTGGCGGGAGGACACCTCGGTGCGCGACCGGGACCTCCAGAAGGAGCGCCTGCGACTTACGCGCCTCTCCCAAGCCCAGGTCTATCGCCAATTCGCTTACGACCTGCGCCAAGCCTATTACGGCTTCTGCAACGAGCGCGAGACCGTGGAAAACGAGCGCCGCCGCCTCTCGGGCGACCGGGAGAGCATCGAGGTGGCCCGGCAGAAGTTCAAGGCCGGCATCATCGCCGAATATTCGCTCATCGATTACGAGGTCGATTTCCGCCGCAGCGAGGTGCGCCTCTCCGACTCCGAGCGGGCCTGGGGCGAGAAGAATTGGAACCTCTATTACGTGCTCTACCGGCCGAAAGACAGCCTCGGGGAGATCGCCACGGTCGACGAGTCCCTCATCACCAACCTCGCCGTCGACCCGGCCCTCTTCCTCGCCTGGGCGCTCTCCAATAGCCTCGACTTGGCCAATCTCCAATTCGCGCTCTTCCAGAACCAGCAGACCCTGCGCACCGCCGAACTTAATCTGTGGCCGAAGCTCAGCGTGAGCGCGGGGGTCGGTTGGGGCAGCACGAATACGGTGAACTGGACCAACGGGTTCTCGGGCCCCGCGGCCACCCGCACCTGGACGGGCAGCCTACCGGCCAACCCGGTCCAAAACTCCCCCCTCGGGCTCAATCTCTCCGCCAACCTGGTCGCCCCCCTCTTCACCGATTGGTGGATCACCCGCAACCAGCTCCAGATCGCCCGCAATTCCCGCGAGCAACTCAAACTCCAGATCGAGGACCGGGTGCGCACCCTCGGCTACCGCATCCGCGTCGATCTCCTCGACCTGGAGAACCAGTATTTCCGGTTCCGCAAGGCGCAGGAGAATTTCGCCCTCCTGCGCAAGAACTTCGAGCTCAGCCGCCAGCGGTTCGAGGTCGGGGTGATCAGCTCCTGGGAGATGATCACCACCAAGAACGCCTACTACGACAATTTCAACGCCTTCATCGACGCCAAGTACGCGTATTTGAGCCGACTCGCCCAGATGGAGCGCGATTACGGCGTCAAGGGGTGCGGACTGTGAGCCACGGCGAGGTGCTCCTCGAACTCGTCGACCTCGAGAAATCCTATTTCCTCGGGGCCGAAGAGATCCCCGTGCTCAAGAAGATCAACCTCGTCATCCGCCGGGGCGAGTTCATCGCCATCATGGGCACCTCCGGCAGCGGCAAGAGCACGCTCATGAACATCCTCGGCTTCCTCGACCGGCCGACGCGTGGGCTCTACAAACTCAAGGGGAAGGACGTCACCGCCCTCACCGACGAGGACGAGGCCATGATCCGCAACCGCGAGATCGGCTTCATCTTCCAGACCTTCAACCTGCTCGCCCAATATTCGGTCTTCGACAACGTGGGGCTGCCGCTCATGTACCGAGACGACGAGGTCGACGAGGCCGCGGTGCTCAAGGCCATCGACATCGTTGGCTTGGGCCACCGCCACCACCACAAGCCCATGGAGATCTCCGCGGCCAGCGCCAGCGGGTGGCCATCGCCCGGGCGCTCGTGACCGAGCCCACGATCCTCCTCGCCGACGAACCCACCGGCAACCTCGACAGCCGCACCAGCGTCGAGATCATGACCCTCTTCACCGAACTCCACCGCCGCGGGGCGACCATCATCCTCGTCACCCACGAGCCCGATATCGCCGCCTTCAGCGAGCGCATCATCTTCATCAAGGACGGGGTG
>JAFLEE010000066.1 GCA_017302015.1 Spirochaetota bacterium
GGCCACGGCCCGCAGCGAACTCAAGTGGAATTGGCGGTCGGATTCGGGGAATAATTTCCGGTAGCGCGCCAGGTGGGCGTCGAGATCGGGGAAGCGCTTCTGCTTCAGCATGAAGAGGCCCTGCTGGTAGAGCCACGGCTCGTAGTCATCCCGCACCAAACCCGCCTCGCGCAAGGACTGGGCCGCGCGGCTTGGGTAGCCCGAGAGATCCTCGATCTGGGCCAGGAGGATGAGGGCGTCGACGTGGCGTCGATTGCGGTCGAGGACCTTGAGGGCGTAGGCCTTGGCCTTCCCAAGGTCCCCGATGGCCAACTGGTACTTGGCCGCGAGCATCCAGGTCTCCTCGTTCTCGCGGGCCTTGAGGATTTTCGCGAGGGATTCTTCGGCGCGGGTGAAGAGCCGCTTCTCGAGCCACACCTTGAATAGCAGGACCTGGGCGGAAAATTGGTTCGGGTTCTTATCGAGGACCGCGGAAACGCGCTCGAAGGCCTCCTGGACCTTGCCGGTCTCGAAGAGGCGCGCGGCGTCGTCGACGGGATCGGCGTGGGCCGCGAGGCCGGTGAAGAATCCGAGGAGAAGGGCGAACGCGAGCGGGGAACGCGTCACGGCTGCTGCATGCGGAGGTAGCCGCGCAGCATATCGAGCCGTTGCGTGAGTTCACGCGAGATCTTCTCGGCCTGGATGATGCGCCGGCGCACTTCGGGATTGGCGGAGGAGGGCATGGCGGTGACCCGGAAACGGTCGAAATAGGACTTGGCGTTCATGAAGGGCCCGTAGGCGCCGGCGGCGTCGTTCTGCTGGAGGGAGACCTGGCCCATCTGGAAATACAGCATGCCGATCTGCTCTTCGAATTGGCCCTTGAGGGAGGGGTCGACGGCGGGGCGATTCAGGTTGGCGTTGTAGAAGCCCTCCATGACCTGGAGGGTGCGGTTGAAGTCGAAGCGCGAGAGGCAATTGACGTAGGCGAAGAAAACCTGGAGGTTCCCCGGCTCGCGGGAGAGCACCTGTTCGTAGGTGGCGGCGGCGGCCTCGAAATCTTGGCGGCGCTCGTAGAGTTGGGCGAGCGCCATGCGCTCGGGGATTCCGCCGGTGGCGGCCCGGGCGATCTGCGCCTCGACGGCCGTGCGGGGGAGGCCGAGGGCGGCTTCCACGCGTCCGAGGCCGCTTTGGGCCATGCGGTATTCCCGCACCGACGGCAGGCTCGAATAGGCGCCGCTCATGCGGTACTGCTTGACGAGCAGGTTGGACACGTTGCGGTAATGGCGGCGCGCCTCGAGGAGTTGGTTGCTCTCTTCGAGCGCGGGGCCGGCGAGGGAACGCTGCAGGTGGATCATGGCGGCATTGAGCCCCGCGGGCACCGAAATGCCGAAGAAATCGCGGTCGAGGAGGGTGGCTTTCCGGAAATTGCTGAGGGCCTCGTCGGTGCGGCCGAAGCGCAGGTAGAGGTTGGCGGCGTTGTAGGAGATCTGGCCGCCGAGTTTATTGCAGAATTTGATCAGGAAGTCTTGCTGGCGGAAGAGTTCGGCGTAATGGGCCGCGCTCTTGGCCTCGAATTGGGCCCGCCGGACGGGGTCGACCCCGGGATCGCGGGCGCGGTCTCGGTTCCATTGCCACTGGTCCATAGCGAGCGAGAGCTGCTGGCCATGGTAATTGTTCATGATCTCGATGGTCATGTAGTCCCAGTCGGAGGCATTCGGTACGTTGGTGTAGCGCATGGCGTAGCGCTTCCAATAGTCCTCGTTCTCCATCTGGAAGGGCCGGGGGCGGCGTTTGACCAGGGAGACCGCCGCGCCGGCGCGGGCGACCAGGCCCTCGGCGGCGAGTTCATCGACCATCTGGTTGAACTCGCGGGAGGAAAGCTCGTACTGGCTCACGCTTTTGACGTAATCGCGCAGGCGGGACTCGTCGGCTTGCAGCATCACTTCGAGGCCGTCGACGATGGCGTAGCGCAGCGGGGCGACCTTCTGCAGCAGGCCGTAGGTCTGGAAATACCAGGGGCCGAGGTAGCGCAGGTGCTGCTTGGACAGCGGTTTATTGCCGCGCATCACCATGTTGAAGGTGGCCTTGGGCACCATCGTGTTCATGGCGTTCTCGATATCGGCGAGGGTGTCGAGTTTCCAGGGGATCCGCAGCCAGGGCTGGCGCGGCGGGTTCTGCTGGGCCGCCATGCGGGTGACCTCCGCGACCTTCTGGGTGAGATTGCTCACGGTCAGGCGGTGCAGATTGGGACGGCGCCAGGTGAGGTAGATGGGGCGGCCGGTGGAATAGAGCTCGAAATCGCGCAAGTCGCGCACGATCTCGAGGTCGTCGGGCGACATGTTCATGAGATCGCCGTAGAGGCGGGGGAAGACGTTGCCCTTCTGGTCGAAGAAATCGACATCGGGGCGTTTGCGTTCGCAATAGGAGAAATAAAGGAGGGAGAAGACCTGGTTATCGCCGCCCTCGGTGAAGAAGATCGAGTTGGGCTCGGTCGAGTTCATCATGTCGAAGGCGTAGTCGTAGCACGCCCAATTCTCGTGGTTGTTATTGTTCTCGAAGTTCTTGAAGAACTGGAACCACTTGGCGTGGGCCCTGGACACCGAGGGGGCGGGGCCGAAGAAGAGGACCCCGGCGACCACGACCGTGATCAGGGAGACGAGGAGGGGGAGGCGGCGGGAATCCGTGGAGTCGGTCATGGTGTTGGGGGGAAACGCGGGGGACGGGCGCTCGCGGGGAAGAGGGAGCGCATCCCCCCGGGCTTCAAGCGGCCTTTTTCGCCTTGGCGATGAGCTTCGTCACCCTGGACTTATTGCGGGCGCCGTTATTCTTCTGGATGATGTTCTTGCTCACCGACTTGTCGACGGCTTTGTAGAATTGCGGAAGCAGCGCTTCGGCCTCGGCGGCCTTCTTCTCGACGACGAGTTTGGCGATCCGCTTGGCCAGGGTCTTCATGACGTTCTTGCGGGCGTTATTGCGCTCTTGGCGCACGAGGGACTGGCGCGCGCGCTTGGTGGCGGACTTGATGTTGGGCACGGGATCTCCTGGAATCGGTCGGGGGCCCCATGGGCCCGCGTAGCCGGTATTTTACCATCCAAGGCGGGGATCCGTCATCGTGGGGACGCCGAGGCGACCGGGGAGCGGCCCCCGGGAAGGGGCGCCGGGCGCCCCCGGGATCCGTACGGTACAATGGCCGACCATGGCCGATGTCGTGTCCGGAGAATCCCTTTTCGACCGCCTGCTGGGCGGCCAGTGCGACTTCAAGGGGATCGTCTTGGAGCGCGCCTTCGATCTCAGCGGCCATCCGCGATTCGCCGAACTGCAGGAGCGCCTTCGCCGGTCCGCGGACTCCGGGGCCCTCGACTTCTCCGGGGCCCGGCTGACCGATCTGAAAGCCCGGGGCTGGCAGGTGCCCGGCTCCATCTGGGTGGGCGCCCAATTGGACGGGTGCGATTTCAGCGAGGCCCAATTCGACCTCGCCGACCTGAGCCGGGCCTCCCTCTGCCGGGCCAACCTGGGGCGCTGCGCCCTCACCGGCGCCACCTGCGTGGAGATCAACCTCGAGAGTTCCAATCTCGAGGAAGCCAAACTGGATGGGGTCAATTTTTGGAAAGGCCGGCTGCGGAATGCCATCTTCCACAAGGCCCAGCTCCGCGACGCCCTCCTTTGCGAGGCGGACCTTTCCGGAGCCGATTTTTCCGCCTGCGACCTCACCAAGGGGAATCTCTGGGGCGCCTCCCTCGAGGGGGCGTCCTTCGCCCGGGCGCTCCTGCGCGAGACCCAGATCAAGGGCGTTCGCGAACTCGACAAGGCTCTCGGGCTTTCCCGCGCGCGCTACCGCAAATGCCGAATGGGCCGGGCCGAACGCGACCACATCGTGCGGGCCATGGACCGCCTCGCCTTTCACGTCGAGGAGTGAGCCATGCCCGGGTTTGAACTGGCCCGCATCTACGGGGTGCCCCTGCTCCTTCCCGGCGGGGGAGGGGAGGGCGGACTCTTCACCGCACGGCTCTCCCAGTCGCCGAACGCCCCGGTATTCAGGCCGCTCGGCTTGGGCGATCTGCTCCCCCAGGCGCTCCGGGGGCTCCGCGGCAAGGCGCTCGCGGATAGCGCCTATCCCCGAACCGGGGCGCTCGCGGCGTGGCTGGGGTTCTGCCTGTCGCGACGCGTCCTTCCCGTCTCCTGCCCCGAACTCTTTCTAGAACTCATCGCGGCGGCCCACACCGGGGGGAAGGACATCCTCTTCATCACCGCCACCCGGGGTGATTTCCAGGAGTTCCGCCGTCAAGTCGGGCGGATGTTCCCCGGGATCCGACTCACCTCCCATCTCGAAGCCGCGACGGCGAACGAGAGGCCCGATGACAGCCTGGCCTTCATGGCGAAGGTCAAGCCCTGGGCCGTGTACCTCGGCCCCGACCTCAGGGATCGGGAGGCCTTGGCCGCACGGTTGGTGAAGGAGATCCCCTCGGTCAAATGCGCCGTGCTGGGCGGGTACGATTTCGAACTCTACACCCGGCCCGCCACCGAGGGCAGCGGCCTGGGCGTCGGTCTCGCCCTCGGCTGGTCTTCGCTGCGCCGACGTCCGATGGGGGTTTTTCGCCTCGCGCCCGCGCTCCTCGTCTGGATCGATGCCCTGCGCGTCAAACTCTTCAATCATAATAAATTAGGGGCTCCATGAATACCTTTTGGTCCTTTTGGCAGCAAATTCCCATGCATATCGACCCGGTGCTCCTGAATCTGGGGTCGTTCCAACTTCGCTGGTACAGCCTGGGGTGGATCACCGCGTTCGCCGTCGTCTACCTGCTCACCCATCGCCGTCTGACCCGCAATTCGGCCTTCCGGGAGTTCTCGAAGAAGATCCTCGACGATTTCTTCTTCTTCGAGGTCATCGGCGTGCTCGTCGGCGCGAGGTTGGGCTATGTGCTCTTCTACAACTTCGGCTACTACATGGAGCATCCGTTCGAGATCATCCTCCCGTTTTCCACCTCGGGCGGCTTCCACTTCACCGGGATCTCCGGGATGTCCTACCACGGCGGCGTGCTCGGCGGGCTCGCGGTCTTCCTCTGGTACGCCCGGCGGCACAAGATCCCCGTGGTGAAATTCCTCGAGTTATTCGCCGCGGCGATCCCCCTGGGCTACGTCTTCGGGCGTCTCGGGAATTTCATGAACGGCGAACTCTACGGCCGCGTCACGAGCATCCCGTGGGGAATGACCTTCTACGAGTGGGGCCCCTCCGGGAAAATCCCTTTCAGCGAACTCAGGCATCCGAGCCAATTGTATGAGGCGCTCCTGGAAGGGGTGCTCTGCGGGCTGCTCCTTTGGAGCCTGAAAGACCGCGTGCGGCCCGGGATCATCCTCAGCCTGTACTTCATCAGTTACGGTGCGGCGCGCTTCGTCGTCGAGTTCTTCCGGCAGCCCGACATCCAATTCATCGATAACGATCCCCCCGGAACGGTCTTTCTCCTCATGACCATGGGCCAACTCCTGTGCCTGGGCATGGTGCTCTTCGGGCTTGCGATCATGTGGGGCACCCGGCACATGAAGAAGGCCGTTTGAAACTTCCCGCGCTCTTCGGGTTTTTAGCCGTCCTCCTCGCCGCCCAGCCGACCGTCCCCCCCGAAGACCTCGTCCGCGGACAGGAACTCCGCGGCCGCACCCGTATGTCGGGGAACGGGATGGTCGATTTCCGCCTGAAAGTGCTCTCGGTGATGGACGCCTCCAGGCCCGGGGAATCCGCCGTCCTGGCGGAAATCCTCGATCCCCTATTCCAAGAGACCGGGGTGCTCGCGGGCATGTCCGGCTCACCGGTATGGGCCGGGGAGCGCCTCGTCGGCGCGGTGGCCTTCACCTTTCCCCTCCAAAAGAAGCCCATCGTCGGCATCACCCCGATCCGGGCCATGCTGCGCCTCATCCCCTACGCCACCAACCATCGGCCCGATCCCGAGGCGCCCTCACGGAGCTTCTATGGGATGAAACCCATCGCGACCCCCCTCGCGGTCTCGGGGGGGTCCCTCGACGAGCGCGTGCTCACGGAAGTCTTCCCCGAGCGCCGGTTCGTGGTCGTTCCCGGGGCCACCGGCGCGGCCATGACCTCCTCGAACGGCCGTTTCGAACCCGGGGACGCGATCGCCGTCAATCTCGTTCGCGGCGATTTGAACCTCACGGGCTACGGCACGGTCACCTGGGTGAGTAACGATTGGGTCCTTGCCTTCGGCCATCCGATGGAGATGGGGGGACGGGTGTCCCTTCCGATCCACCTGGCGGAGATCGACGCCGTGGTGCCCAGTCTTCAAGTTTCGTTTAAAGTCGGGAAATTGGGGCCCGAGGTCGGGGCGCTCGTGGAAGACCGGTCCCCCGCCATCCTCGGCCGCCTCGGGAGGAAGGCGCCCCGGGTGCCCCTGCTGGTGCGGCTCAAGAGCGAGATCCAGGAAAAGACCCTGCGCTACGAGATCGCCGCGGGCCGGGACACCCTGGAGCAATTCACGCCCATGCTCTTGGCCAATAGCCTATTGACCTGGGAATCCTCCGACGAACCCGCCACCCTCGCGTTTCGTTGGAAGATCCGCACCGGATATAAGGACCGCACCCTCGAGTTGGTGGATACCGTGAGCGCCGTGAACACCCAGGACAGCCTGCGGGACCTCGTGCGCGGCATGGCGAGCGTGCTCGCCCACCTCCAGGGCAATCGGTTCGTGCGGGTGCCCGTCAACGCCATGGAGATCGAGGTCGACCTCGCCTCCAGGTTCCAATCGTCGATGATCGAGGACCTCCAGGTCGACCGCGACCAGTACCGCCCCGGGGACCTCGTCACCGCCCGCGTCCGCCTCTCCCGCCACCGGGGAGCGCCCGAAGAAAAAACCGTCCAGATCCGCATCCCCGCCTCGGCGCGCGAGGGGATCTACCCCCTCATCGCCTCCAGCGGCAATTTCTTCCTCTCCTTCGACGCTTCCCGCAACCCCGACCGCTACACGCCCGCGACGCCCGATCGCCTGCTCGACCTCCTCGAACTCAAGGTGGGGGCCCGGACCCTCTCCCTTTGGATGTTCGGGAACACCGACGGCCTCACCGTGCGGGGCCAAGCCTACCAGAAACTCCCCGTCTTCCAGAAGGGCCTCCTCGAGGCGTCCCGCTCCGTGGACAAGGCGCCCCTGATGGAATTCGTCAATGCCGACCGCGAATGCGAAGAGGCCGTCACCGGGGTGGCCATCACGCGCATCCGTGTGGAAGATCGCCGTTTCCCCCTTCCCCTCGAGGAGTCCCGATGAAACCGTTCGCCGCCTTCCTGTTCTGCGCCACCCTCTCCATCCCCCTCGCCCAGGGCGCCAGTACCGCCATGGTTTTCCGCCTCGGCGATCCCCAGGAAATGCGGCGGGGACGCTTCGATAACACGGCGCTTCGCGAAAACGGCGGGCTTTCCCTCACGCCGGGGTGCGCCATGGTCGACGACCTGCCGTCGACGGTCGTCTGGTCGGTCCTCGAAACCTCCAATTCGATTTGGGTCGGCACCGGGCATCAGGGCGAACTCCGCTGCTATCCGGGAAAAACGAGCAACTCCGTGTCGGTCCAACTGCAGGCCAGCGAAGTGCTGAGTCTCGTGGAGGGCCCGGACGGCAGCATCTTCGCCGGCACCGCGCCCAAGGGCGTGGTCTACCGCATCGCCCGGGAAGGCGGCGCCCTCGAGGTTTTTTGCATCCTCAACGAAGGCTACGTCTGGGGCCTCGCCTGGGACGGTCGCTTTTTGTGGGCCGCCACCGGCAATCCCGGGAAACTCTACCGGATTTCGGCGGACCGCCGGGCCGAACTGGTCTACACCTCCACCGAGGAGAACCTCCTCAAGGTCCGCCTCTGGAACGGCGTCCCGCACGTGTCCACCTCGGGCCGGGGCTACCTGGTGCGCCTGGAGGGGACGAAGACCAACGTGCTCTACGACGCCGGCGAGCGCGACATCAATGATTTCACCGTCAACGCCGAGCGCATCCTCCTCGCCACCTCCGGGAAAAAAATGATCTCCGAGGTCGTCAGCGGCGCCAGCGCGCTGGGCGCGGAGCCGCGCTCCTTCTATTTGAACGAAGTCGTGGAATTGGATGCCAAGGGCCGATCCCGCACGGTCTTCTCGACCCGCAACCAGACCTTGCCCGCGCTCTTGCCGCGCCCCGACGGCACCGTGCTCGTGGGCACGGGGAACGAGGGAGAAATTTGGAGCGTGGAGCCGCACAGCGGGCGTTCCCGCCTGCTCCATAAGATTCCGGGGGCCTCGATCGTGGCCTTCTCACGGTTCCCAGGCGCCTCCCATTTCATCACCGGCGGCTCGACGGCCCTCTACCGCCTTGAACTCGCCTGGGCCGCCAAGGGCACCTACACCACCGATATCCTCGATACGCGTGGCGTTTCGGTCTGGGGCCGCGTGCATTACGGGCTCATGGGCCCCGCCGCCGGGGTGCGGGTCATGGCACGTACGGGCAATGCCTACTCGGTCGGGCAGGGTTGGACCGATTGGCGCCCCACCGATGCCCAGGGGCGCATCACCAACGACGCCGCACGCTTCGTCCAGGTTCGCCTCGAACTGCGCACGGTCTCCAACGTGCCGCCGGAACTCAGCGACCTGCGCATCTATTACGGCACCGAAAGCCGGGCCCCGGTGCTCACCTCCTTCCAGGCGGGCCGCAATAGCGAGTTCGAGAAGAACAATAAACTCATCCTCGATTCCAGCGATCTCCTCCTCTGGTGGGAAGCCGGGGAGGAGCGCCGCGACGGCCAGGAGTTCCGCCTCAGCTACCGCAATCTCCTCGGGGGGGATTGGCGCGAAATCGAGGTGAAACTCCGCGGGAAATACCAGACGCTCAAAAAAACCGCCCTGCCCGACGGGGATTGGCAATTCCAAATTTCCGCCTACGACCGCTTCGGGGATCCCGACAAGGCCCTCGATTCTATGGTCAGCAAGCGGATCACGGTGGACAATACCCCCCCGGAAGTCCTGGAATTAAAACGCACACCGGGCGCCCTCTCTTTCCGGGTGGTCGACGAGCGTTCCCCCATCCAAAAAGTGGAGTGGAGCGCCCAACTCGAGGAGTTCAAGCCGCTTACCCCGTTGGACGGACTCCTCGACGGCCGCGACGAGGCCTTCACCCTCGCGATCCCGCCGAAGACCCCGTTCATCATCCTCCATGTGGTCGACGACCAGGGAAACGATGCCTTCGTGACCCTCACCATCGATGAAGCCCGCGGCGACCAGCGTCCCCGGTAGGCGGCGTTCCCGCCGGCTCCCGAGATGATCCGAAAACTCCTGTTCCTGGCGTGGGCGCTGCTCCCCCTGATCTCATGCGGCCCGGGGGCCACGGGGGAACGCGAGCCCAACGACGATCGCCGGGAGGCCCAAAACTTCCCAGCCAAGGGTCTGGTCCACGGCTCCGTGAAGGGCGGGGGATCCGATCTGGATGTCTACCGCATCGCGGTGAAGGAACCCCAGCGCCTCGAACTCTCCATCGATATGCCGAGCGGCCAATGGGATCAACTTCGCTTCCTCACCTTGGAGGGCGGGGCGCTGAAGCGTTTCTCGGGTAGTGCGGCTCCCCGAGGCCATTTCGAGTTCCAGGTCTGGTGCCCGCCCGGCTCCTATTTCCTCGAGTTCTCCGGGACCTCCAGGAAGGAATGGCCCTATGTCCTTCGCATGGACCGGCGCCCCGACGGGAGTTTCGAGCGCGAACCCAACGATACCCCGGAGCAAGCGACCGAAGCCGAGGCGAACCTCAAGATCGGCGGCTATTATTTCCCGCGGGACGAGGACTGGTACCATTTCCGAAGCCGCTCCCCGGAGGCCCAGCACCTCCACCTCGATCTTTCCGAGGTCGCAGGCGTCGATGCCTTCCTCGAGGTCTTCGATTCGAAGGTGGAAGGGCTCATGCATATCGATAACGGCGGTCCCGGCGAGAGCGAATCGGTGCGGCGGCTGCTCTTCGATTCCAACGGCCTCTACGTGAAGGTCCATTCCAAGGGGGGCGCCGTCTTCCAGAATCGCCCCTATACGCTCTTCGCCGAGGCCGTCGCCCTCGATCCCTCCTGGGAGAGCGAACCCAACGCCGTCGCCGCCTCGGCGAATCCCTGGCCCGAAAACCGGGACGAGATGTTCGGTACGATCGGGTGGCGCGGGGACGTGGATTGGTTCTATATCCCGTTGCCGCCGGGTCGGGAAGGGCCGCTGCATCTGGTATTGGCCCCGTCGCAGAGCCTTTCCCTCGCCCTTTCGCTGGAAAGGGAGGATGGATCCTTCTTGGACGTGGTGCGAGATCTCCCCCCGGGCGGCGTCCTGGAGTGGACGGAAACGATGAACCAGTCCCTCGCCGGGCAGGGCGGGATCCGAGTCTGCATCAAGGCCGCCGGGCGGGCCTTCGACGCGGTCCATCGCTATAGCCTGAAGCGCAGTTTCAGGGCGAAAAAAAGCGCCTGAGGGCGGCGTTCAGGCCTCGTCCAGGGGGCCGAGGACGCGTATTTGTTGGGCGGGATCGTTGAAGGCCGCGGCGAGTTCGCGGATCGGGATCCCGCTCACGGGATCCCGAAACGACCCTTCGATCGATGCCAGGGGTTCCAGGACGAACTTGCGCGTAAGACGGGAAGGGTGGGGAAGGGTGAGGCCGGGGTTTCGCAAGACCCGGTCCCCGAAATAAATAAGGTCGATATCGATGAGGCGCGGACCTTTCGGGAGGAGGCGTTCGCGGCCGAGCCCCCGTTCGATGGCGAGAAACGCCGCCAAAAGGTCTTCCGGGGCGGCCCCGCTCTCGCCGGAGACCGCGAGGTTGAAAAAATCGTCTTGGGCGAGGAAATCCACGGGGGAAGTGACGTAGACCGGCGAGATGCGCAGGTCTACGAGGAGTACCGCGAGGCGCGCCACGGCGCTGCGGAGTTGGAGGCCGCGGTCGCCGAGATTGCTCCCGAGGGAGACGAGCGCGCGCATGGTCGCCCCTTTCACTTCGCCCGGGACGCGGGCGGTTCGGAGAGGGTCGTCTCCGGGAAGAAGGTGCGCAAAATTTCCCGGTAGCCGTAGCCCCGCTGCGCCATGACGAGGGCGCTCCATTGGCAAAGCCCGACGCCATGGCCGAAGCCACGGCCCTCGAAATGCAATTGGTCTCCCTGGCGGGAGAGCTTGACGCGCAGCGAGGGGAGGCGCAGCGCGCCCACCGCGAGGCGGAACGTATTGCCGTCGACGGTGCGGGGATGGTCGTCGTAATCGAGTTCGAAGGCCCGGGCCCGGTCCGACGGGCTCCAATTCGTCACGCGCACCCCCCGCAGCGAGGCGCCCTTGGCCTGGGACGCGAAGATCGCCTGGAGTTCGGCGACCGCGATGTTGGTCGCCCAGCGGAAATTCGGGGCGCCCTCGGACCAGGGGGTTCGCACGTTGCGCAGGTAACCGTAATCCCGGTCGCTTCCGGGCCAGACATCGCCGGGACGTTCGGTCTCTCCCCCGCTATTGGCGTGGAAATAGGCGATGACGGGCTGACCCTTCCAGAGGAGGACTTGGCCCCGGGTTTTCGCCGCGGCCTCGATGAAAAGGGGGTGGTTGGAAACGGTGCCGAGGAAGACCTGGCTCAGGGGGGTCCCGTCCAGATCATAGGCCTGGGAACGGCTTTGGCCCATCTGGATGCGGGCGAAGGAACGGGCCGCCACCGCCTGGGCCTTCGCGGCTTCAAGGGGCCAGGAGGAGGAAATCTCCCCGGCGAGGACGCCCGGCAGATAGCGTTCAAACTCGACCACATTGACTAAACGCAATTCACCGCCCGAGAGCCGGGCGACGAAGCGCCCCGTGTAAACCCCCGGGCCGATCTCGAGGCCGGCTTGGGTCGTGAAATCGGCCCCCCCGTTGGTGAAGCGCACGGAGAGTCCCCCCACCAGGAGCAGTTCGCCTTGTTGCCTGAGGCGGGCATGGCGCAAGGCGGGGGACGCGAGGGGCCCCTGGTAGATGCGCACCCGGATCGACTCGGCGGGAAGGTAGGCCGCCCAGACGAGGGCCGCGATGGAAATAACCAGGGCACTTTTCACGGGTTCGCCGGCGGATCGAAGAGGCTCGGTTCCCCGCCCTTGAGCCCTAAGTATTGGTAGGCCTGGCGGGTGGCGATGCGGCCGCGGGGGGTGCGTTGGAGGAACCCGGCCTGGATCAAATAGGGTTCGACCATGTCTTCGAGGGTCTCGCTGTCTTCGCCCAGGGAAACCGCCAGATTATCGAGCCCCACGGGCCCGCCCCCAAACGAGCGGATGAGCGTGTCCAGCAGCCGCCGGTCGAGGGAATCGAGGCCGTAGCGGTCGATCTCCATCTGGTCGAGGGACCAGGCGCAGAGTTCGGCGTCGACGGCGGAAGCCTTTTTGACCTGGGCGAAATCGCGCACGCGGCGCAGGAGGCGGTTGAGGATGCGCGGCGTGCCACGGCAGCGGCGGGCGAGTTCGCCCACCCCCGATTCCGCGAGACCGAGGCCGAGGAGCGCCGCATTGCGCCGGGCGATGACGGAAAGATCGTCGACCCCGTAGAACTCGAATTGCCCGAGGATGCCGAAGCGGCTGAGGAGCGGGGCGGTGAGGGAACCCGGGCGCGTCGTGGCCCCGACCAGGGTGAAGCGCGGGAGCGCGATCTTCACCGTACGCGCCGTGGGCCCCTGCCCGAGTTGGAGGTCGAGGGCGAAATCTTCCAGGGCGGGGTAGAGCACCTCTTCGATGACGGGCTTGAGGCGGTGAATTTCGTCGATGAAGAGGATCTCGCCCTCTTGGAGGCCCGATAAAAGCGCGGCCATATCCCCCGTCTTTTCGATCACCGGCGCGGAGGTCGCCTTGAGCGGGGCGCCCAGTTCCCGGGAGATCAGGTGGGCGAAGGTGGTCTTCCCGAGCCCGGGGGGGCCCGAGAGGAGGACGTGGTCGAGGCTTTCCTTGCGCTCCCGGGACGCGGCCATGAAGACGCGCATATTGCCCACGAAGCGATTCTGGCCGACGAAATCGCCCAGGTTTGCCGGGCGCAGCGGATTTCCCTGGTCTTCGGGGAGGCCGGTGGCCGCGACCGCCCGCTCGATCATGGGGCCGAGACCCGCGGCGGGAACGGGGCGCCCTCGCGCACTAGGCCCCGGGCCGTGATGAAACCCACGCGGCGGATCTCGCCGACGGTGCCGTCGATGAGGCGGTCGAGGTAATCCTTGAAACTCTTGAAGTTGCGCAGGAATTGGGTGAGTTCCCGCATGAAGGGATCGTCGATGGAGATGTAGGTCGCGATCCGGAAGAAGGTATTGCCGAGTCGGTTTTGGAAGGAGACCTCCATCACCATGGAACCGCTGACGGTGATCCCGCCCTTGTAGACGCCTTGGATGAAATAGACGTAGGTGCCGCTCTCGGCGTCGGCATGGATGGGCCAGATGGTCGCCCAGGTGCGCTCGCCGTCCCAGGCCTTATAATAGGGCCCGGCGTTGGAGATCTCGTAGAGTTTCTTCGCGTGGAGGCGCGCCATCTTCACGGCGAAGCCGAGATCGCCGAAAAGGGCCTGGAAAACCTCGGGCTTCACGTCGATGGAAAAAAGGAGGCGCCGCTCGATGGTGCGGGAGTGGAAGGTCGCGGCGATCTCCTTGCGGCATTTGCCGAAGGCGAGATAACGCTCCTTGGCCGCCGCGTTGGGATCGGGGGGCGCGGCCGGCGACACGAGGACGCCCATGGCCAGCAAAAGGACGAATTTCATTGAGGGTCGTCTATCGGTTCGCAGCGAGCGCAGACCCCGTAGATGAGCGTCTCGGCTCCCTGGATGCGCACCGTGCGTTCGAGGGAGGGATCGACGGTGAGCGTGACGGATTCGGGGGGAAGGTCGAGGACGCTCGAGCATTTCTGGCAGATGAAGTGGTGGTGGGGCACGCCGGCCCAATCGTAGCGGGTTTCCCGCTCGGAAGTGAAGAAACGCCGCACGAGGTGCTGTTTGTAGAAGAGGTTCAGGTTATTGTAGACCGTGGCGAAGGAGATATCGGGGTACTTGCCCGAAAGGGTCTGGTAGATGGTCTCGGCCGTGGCGTGGTCGCGGGAGCACTTAAGGAAACGCAGCAGTTCGAGGCGATAACGATTGGGCTTGATCCCGACGTTTTCGAGGAGTTGGTCGTCCATGGCCGCATGCATGGGTGAATTATAACCGATCTAAGGCGGAAATTAAAGGGAAAAGTCCCTAAATTTCGCTGGAATCGGGCGACTTGACCCCCGCCCGAGCCGGAAGGCATCTTTGTCATAGCCTAGTCTTAGGTTCCGTCCCCCCCTCAGGCACGCAAAATAACATGAAGTATCCCCACACCGAATCCCTCACGCGCCGCATCCGATTAAAGACTCTCGAAGTCCCCATCGGGGATACGCCCCTCGGCGCAGACCATCCCATCCGGGTCCAATCCATGACCAATACCGACACCATGGATACGCGGGCGACCGTGGAGCAGGCCCTCCGCATGGTCGAGGCCGGCTGCGAATATGTGCGCATCACCGCCCCCCATGTGGAGGCCGCCCGCAATTTGGGGGTGATCAAGAAGGCCCTGCGGGAGCGCGGCTGCCGCGTGCCCCTAATCGCCGATATCCACTTCACCCCCAATGCCGCCGAAATCGCGGCGCGGCTGGTGGAGAAGGTCCGGGTCAACCCGGGGAATTACGCCGACCGCAAGCTCGGAAAGGCCACCGAGTTCGACGACGCGACCTACCGGAGCGAACTCCAGCGCCTCCACGAGAAGTTCTCGCCCCTGGTGAAGATCTGCAAAGAGAACGGCACGGCCATGCGCATCGGGAGCAACCACGGCTCCCTCTCCGATCGGATTTTAAGCCGCTACGGCGATACGCCCAGGGGGATGGTCGAATCCGCCCTCGAGTTCCTCGATATCTGCGAAGACCACGGCTACCGGCAGATCGTCCTCTCGATGAAGGCGAGCAATACCCAAATCATGGTGCAGGCCTACCGCCTCCTGGTCCGCCGGATGGTCGAGCGCGGGATCGTCTATCCCCTCCATCTCGGCGTCACCGAGGCCGGGGAAGGCGAGGACGGTCGCATCAAGAGCGCCGTGGGCATCGGCTCCCTCCTTCTCGACGGCATCGGCGATACCGTGCGCGTCTCGCTCACCGAAGATCCAGAGGTGGAGGCCCCGGTCGCCCGCGCGATCCTCGAGCGCATCGAGGGCATCCCCCCCGCCTCCCTTCCCGAGGCCCCCACGGACGCCTGGGATCCTTTCGTGTTCACTCGGCGCAAAACGGTGCCCGTGCGCCGCATCGGGGAAGGGGAACCGCCCATCGTCATCGCCCCCTACGGCGGGACGGAGATCGGTAAGGACGTCCCTTCCCCGGACTATCTTTCCTTCCCATCGGCCCCGAATTCCGATTTAGGGGCACCCAGCGTGCTTCCCTTCGCCGCCTGGGAAGGCGCGGGTAAACCCCAGGGGCGGTTCCCGGTTTATCCCGACCTGCGCTCGTGGAAGAATGCCCGAGAACGACATCCCGCGCTTAATTTCGTGCATCTGCAACGGACGGCGGTGGAAGATCCCGGCCTGCCTTCGCTCTGCGATGGGAAGACCGCACTCATCCTCACGCCGACCACCAAAGATGGGGCGCGGGAATTGCGGCTCCTTTGCCTGGAACTCACGGCAAAAAAGATGACGGCGCCGCTACTCGTGCACGTTCCCCGCAACGAGAACTCCGGCCCCGGAGGCGAGGGAGCCCTCAGCGCGGCGTGCCTCCTCGGCCCCCTCCTACTCGATGGCTTCGTCGACGGCCTTTGGCTCGAAGGGGGAGATGACGGGAGCGTACGAACGGCGTTCAACGTCCTCCAGGCCTGTCGGTTGCGCATGAGCAAGACCGAGTTCATTTCTTGCCCGTCTTGCGGGCGCACCCAGTTCGACCTCCAGCAGGTGTCGTTCCGAATCCGGGAACGCCTCGGGCACATCCAGGGGCTAAAAATCGCGGTCATGGGCTGCGTGGTCAACGGCCCCGGCGAGATGGCCGATGCCGATTTCGGCTATGTGGGCACGGGCCCGGGCAAGATATCCCTCTACAAGGGGCACCAGGTGATGGAACGGAACCTGGAGGAACGCGGCGCGGTGGAACGCCTCGTCGACCTCATCCGAGCCCACGGGCGTTGGGTGGAAAAAAAACCCGCTTGATCAGGCTCGAGGCTTGGCCTTCGCCTTTTTTCTGAAGAGGAGGATGCGCAGCATCCCGAGGTAGAGCGGGCGATCGACGGTGACCTCCAACCCCGCATCCCGGAAACGCTCCAAGAGAACGGGGTGCTCGGGATAGAGGGCCAGGCTATGGGAAAAGTACTGGTAGATATGCCGATTGCGGTGGATGAGGGTTCCCCAGAATCCTCCCCAAAGCCACAGGAAAGCCAATTCCAGTTTTTGAACCAGGCGATGGGGGGACCGGCTGAACTCGAGGACGGCCGCCACGCCCCCCGGCTTGAGAACCCGGGCGATCTCGGCGAGGGTCGCCCCCAAATCCGGCGCGTTCCTCAGGGCATAACCGGCGGTGACAAGATCGACGCTCCCCGGGGCGAGGCCGGTCTTGGCCATCTCCCCGCGCCGCCAAGCGATGGGGGCCCCGGGCGCTTCCACGGAAGCCCGCTTCTTCGCCAAGGCCAGCATCTGCGGAGAAAGGTCGACTCCGATGATACGGGCGCGCGGGAAACGGCGGGCCAGCAGGAAGGCGAGGTCGCCCGTGCCCGTCGCCAGGTCCAGCACGCGCGCGACCGGCCGGTTCGGGAGCCGCGAAATCAATTCCCTCTTCCACGCACCGTCACGGCCCAGCGATAGGAAGGTATTCATTCGATCGTAGCCGGGGGCGATGTGGTCGAAAAGAGTTCGGTTCAGGATCCGTCGACGCGTTCCGTTGGCCTTCTCCCGGGTCAGGTGCAAGGACCCTCCTAGTTTCCGTTGCCGTTCGGCCGTTCCCGCCTCCAGTTTGGATGGCTTCATGGGATGGCCGGCGCTGCCTGATTCGTCGAGGGCGGAGGCGCCCCTTTCGGCCCGAAATACATCGCCACGGAGAGGTTCAATCCGTGGAGCAGGGCGAATGCGTTTCCCAACCACTGGAATCGGGCCTGATAGGCGGGGATCAGCACAAATGCGCCGTGACCGAGGCTCACCCCGAGTTCGAGTTTCGCTTCGGCGACCAGCGCGACACCGAAGCGGAGGGGAGGGCCCCCCGCGCTCTGGAGCAGGAAAGTCGGGCCGATTCCGAGCCCCGGACGCACCACCCAATCGGCCTCGCTGGCCCTCCAAAGCGCATCGACTTGGAGCGGAATCGTGACCTGCCAATTGGAGGAGACATTCGACGGGGAGCGGGAGACATACCATTCGACGCCGGCATTCCAGCCCACGGCAAAGGGCCCGCGCGCGGCGGGAGATCGCGCGATGAAAAGGAGCCGGGCCGAGGGGTTATAGTCATTCCCGTTCGTTCCGAGAAAGACCGTGCTCCCGATCGAGCCCCCGTAGGTCGCCGCGGCCCGGGCCATCGGGGACGACACGAAGAGCGCCGCCAGGAGGAGAAGGGAAACCCTCGAGGGAGGGGGGAGCGGGTTGGGGAGGCGCATGGGCGTGGATACCTGCCGAATTATAGCGTCACTCCCGGGGTTCCGGTGTACAATGGCCGCCCATGTCCGCGCGTCATATGCTTGTCTCCATTTGCGTGCTCGCCGCCTCCCTTCTCAGCGCCCAGGACATGGCGGTGACCATGCTCGATCTTTCGTCCATGGTGCGCGACGCCCATGCGACGGGTAAAAAATCGCTCCGTCTATTCCCGGGGCGCCTTCACCTCGATTCCCAGACGGTCGGCATCAGCAATCTGTCAGGTTTCACCCTGGAAGGCATGGGAAACCGCTCGACGATCGTCGGCCACACCCTGCGGCCCATCCTCATCTTCGAGCGCTGCCTCGATCTGGTGGTGCGCGACCTCTCGTTCGACTACGACCCCTTGCCCTTCACCCAAGCCGAGATCACCGCGGTGGGCTACCAGGGTTCGGTCCTCGAATACCGGGTCTTACCCGGCTACCCCGAACTCGATACCCCTTACCTGTCGACCACGGCGCTCTTTTTCAGCCGGCGGCACCGGGGGTGGATCGAAGGGTTCCAAGAGGCCTATTACGAGGAGAATATCCCCACCGCTCCGGATACCGGGCGTCTCTCGGGCCTGCGCTCGCCGTGGGTCGCCCCCCTGGCCCCGACCCAGGGGGACCGCCTGGTCCTGCCGACGCGGCGGGCCCCGGCGATCCTCCTCATTGATTGCACCAATGTACGTTTTGAGAACATCACGATCTACACCGCGCCGAGCGCGGGCATCCTGTTCCGCAGGCTCGAAGGGAGCAACGCGCTCGTCCATCTCTCCATCCGTCGGGGGCCCAAACTCCAACCCCGCATGGAAGACCGCCTGCTCTCCACCGGTTCGACGGGCATCGTGGTCGGCATGGGGAGGGGGCACCTTCAACTGGACCAATGCCGACTTTCCTTCGCCGGGGGCGATGGGGTCCATACCCTCGGATCCTGCTTTCCCGTGCTCGAGGGCGAGGGTTGGGTCTTCCGGGTCGCCGACCCCCACGGCGATTTGGAGCCCTATCAGATCGACCGGCGCCATCCCCTCGTCGCGCGGGGGCTCGCCCCGTGGACCTGGCAATCCCGCGGCGAAGCCGAACTGATCGCCACGGTGAACGACGCGCCGAGGGCGGAGGATCCCCGCGCCACCGTCCGCCTCGTCTTCGAGAAACTCATGCCGGGCCGGCTCCGCTTGGGCGACTGGGTCGATTTTCCGGACCTCAACGGGGGCGTCCTTTCGGTAAACCAATGCTTCTTTTCGGATCTCCGCGGCGCGGGACTTCGGGTGGGATCCCGGGAGACGGAGGTCCGTCGATGCGGGTTCGAACGCCTTCGGGATGGCGCCCTCGTCGCCGCCGCGCCCTATGACCGAGGCGAGGCGGGTTGGACGGGCGGGGGCGTCTTCGTCTCCAATGTGCTCGTCGGGCGCGAACAAGTGGATGGAAGCCCGCATCCCTTGGATCCGCCCTTCCTCAATTTTACCGGCCCGGCCGGGGCGATGAAGCTCCAACATGGGCCGTGGCGGATCCAAGACAATACCGTCATCCCGACCGGGGCTCGACTCGTCGCGACCCTCCCGCGCGAATCGCCCTAAAATTTATAGCCGGGACGGATGAGGAATGGGAGGGGGTCGGGCCGGGTCAGGATACAGACAATCCGCTGCCTTCGCGAACCCTCCCCCGGATAGGAGATTCTCAGTGGAAACTGCTACCCATGGTTTGTCGTGAGGTTTCTTTCGACGAGTTTCGGAATCGAAACATCCAGATCGTCCTCGCTCCCCTGCAAGGGGTGACCACGGCCATCTTCCGATCCGTGTTCATGTCCAAATTCGGCGGTTGCCGATGGGCGGTCGCGCCGTTCCTAACCACGCGCCGTGGCGCGGTCCCCTTGATCCCCCGCGATTTACGGCCCGAATCGAACCCGACTGGCCTGGCCTTGGTCCCCCAACTCCTGGGCAACGACGGCGATGATTTCGCGCGGGCGGGTGCCGCACTCCATGACGCGACGGGTTGCGACGAGATCAATTGGAACCTCGGGTGCCCATCCGGGACGGTCACGGCGAGGAAACAGGGCGCGGGATTTCTACCGGATCCCCAGGGGATCGACCGCTTCTTGGATCGCGTTTGCCGGCGTCTCCCGTGCGCGCTCTCGATCAAAATGCGTTTGGGGATGCACCGAGATCGGGAATGGGAAGCGCTCGTCCCCATCCTAAACCGTTACCCCATCCGCTCGGTCATCCTCCACGGACGCATCGGGACCCAGGGCTATCGCGGTCAGGCGAATCTCGATCTATTCGCCGAGTTCCGCGCCGCCCTCCGGCGCCCGGTAATCCATAGTGGGGATGTCACGAGCGTCCTCGGAGCGCGGAGGGTGCTCGCGAAATGCCCCGATCTCCCGGGATTCATGCTCGGGCGCGGCCTCATCGCCAATCCCCTCCTTGCGGTCTCCATCCTCGAGGGAACCGAACGATCCCCTTCGGAAGTCCGCGCCGCTATTTGGGAATTTCACGACCAACTCCTGGCCGCCTACCAACGCGAGAGTCAAGAGGGCGCCGTGGTGGAGCGCATGAAAGCGCTCTTCGTTTACTGGGGACCCAAGCTCGTCCCCGATCGTTCGGAGGTCGAGGCGGGGCGGGGGAGTGAGGCTCGCCTCGTGCGGCGCACCTTACGCGCCACGACCTTGGGCGCCTATCTGGACGGGGTGGCGGCGATTCGGGAATCGGGGCGGCGTGCCGATGCTAGAATCGCGCCATGGCGATCCGAAAACTGACCCATCGCGAAGAGGCTGAATCCCTCCTCGCGCGCCACGCGGGGCAACTCGACCCCGTCCTTTCCCTCCTCGAACGCCAATATGCCACGCTCCAGGCCCGGGCCCAAGTGCTCCTCGGTCTCGTGACGATCACGCTCACCATCACGGGGTTTTCCGGCCCAGCCATCGCCGCGAGCACGCCCGCAGCACGCATCGCCGTGACGTCCGGGCTCGCCTTCAGCCTGCTCGCGTCGCTCCTCGCGATCCTCGGCGTTCTCAACCTGCGTTGGGTCACGGCCCTGGGCGCCTCCAACGACCTGGAACTCGTCACCCACCTCCTCGTGCGCCGGGGGCAGAAGACGGGGTTTTACCGCGCCGCCCTCGCCGTGCTGGCCATGGGCCTCGGTCTCTACACCTCGGCCGCGGTGCTCTACCTGGCCGGCCGCTGATACTAGAATATCTTTCATCCCCTCCCGCGCGGCCGGAAGACGGAGCCCCCATGACCTTCCAGAATCTCACCAGCCTCTTCGGAATCTTCGCGTTCCTCCTCATCGCCTGGGCGCTGTCCAATAACCGGCGCCTCGTGAATTGGCGCGTGCTGGGCGTCGGCCTATCGCTCATGGGCCTTTTCGCGGTGTTCATCTTCGTCCTTCCCGTCGGCACGACGGTCTTCCTATGGGTGAACGACCTCGTCTTACGTGTTTTGGACGCCTCTTCCGCCGGGGTCGCATTTGTCTTCGGGCCCTTGGCCTCCGGGCCCGGCTCCCCGGGTTCCATCGGGTTCATCCTCGCCACCCAGGCGCTCCCCACCATCATCTTCTTCTCCGCCCTCATGGCGGTTCTCTACCACATCGGGGTGATGCCCCTTCTGGTAGTTTTTTTCGCCCGGCTCTTCACCAAGCCCATGCGCATCTCCGGTGCCGAGTCGCTCTCCTGCTCGGCCAATATCTTCCTCGGGGTCGAGTCGGCCCTCGTGATCCGGCCCCACTTGGCCACCCTGACCCGATCCGAACTCTGCACCATCCTCGCCGCGGGGATGGCGACCGTCGCTTCCAATGTGCTGGCCCTCTACGCCATCACGCTGAAGGCCCAATTCCCCGCCATCGCCGGACACCTGGTCTCGGCCTCCTTCCTGGCCATTCCCGCCGCGATCATGACGAGCAAACTCATCTACCCCGAATCCGGCCAGCCCGAGACCCTGGGCCAGCACGTGAAGCCCCATTACGAGAAGGATCCCAACCTCTTCGCGGCGATCATCTCGGGCTCCAAGGCGGGGGTGGAGGTCATCCTGGGCATCGTCGCGCTCCTCATCGCCATGATCGGCTTGGTCGCCCTCCTAGACATGCTCGTGACCCAGGCGGGGGTCTCCATCGGGGGCCTCTTCCACCATCCCCTCGACCTGTCCTTCAAGGCGCTCCTCGGCTATGCCTTCCTGCCGTTCACCTTCCTCATGGGCATCCATGTCGATGACGTGAGACTCCTCTCGGGCATCATCGGCGAGCGCCTCGTGCTCACGGAGGTCGCCTCCTACCAGGATCTCGCGAAGGCCATGGCCGCCGGCCTCGTCCACCATGACCGCTCCGCCCTCATCGCCACCTATGCCCTCTGCGGATTCACCCATATCCCATCCCTGGCGATCTTCGTCGGGGGCACCGCGGCCCTCGCCCCCTCGCGACTCGCCGACCTGAGTTCCGTGGGCATCCGCGCACTCATCGCGGCGACCCTGGCCTGTTTCATCACCGCCTCGGTCGCGGGGGCGTTCTACACCGGGGGAAGCATCTTGATGGGGCGGTAGGTCGCCCACCTCCTGGGAGGCCTTGTTTTTAAAGCGCCCTTACCGCCGGGGGAGTCGGGATTCCACGTGGACGCCCCAGGGCCGCGACCTGGAAAATAGCGCGTTTTTCGGCGATAATGGCAGATCGCCAAGCGGGTTCGATCCACCGATGCATTCCCTCATCCTCCTTCCGTTCCTCCTCATGGCTTTCGGTTGGGCCCAAGGAACCAACCGTTCCCCCGCGCCCCACCCCCTTTTCCTCTCGCCCCAAGATGAACGGGATCTCTTCACCTACCAGAAGAAAGACCACGATTGGTACGGCCGGGCCGAAGAGCGCCCGCGCTTCCTCACCAATGCCCCGGGAGACAAAATGGGGCCCACCATCCTCCAGCGCAGCGGCCGGGGGCGCCTCGGCGACCATAACCTTTTCCTCGACGCCCTCTTCCGGGGCCGCCTCATCCACCGCCGCGATGGCAACCTCTCCAATTATTTCGAACGGTCGTTGTTCATCGATATCGGGTCCGCCCTGCTCACGGGCGACGGGGCCCCGACCTGCCGCGATCTCTGGGAAGACGAGCGGGTACGCCCCCATCTCGCGGACCTCATCGCCACCGATATCAACGACCCGGATAGCCGCTATGTCGACCAGTACCGCGCCGGCACGAACCGCCTGCCGTTCCCCGTCAAGGAGATCCCCCTGGCGCTCACGGAGATCGGGGCTTGGTCGAACCTCGTCGGAGACTCCGACGCGCCCCTCATGATCCGCTCCGCCAATTCCGGCCCCGATCTCTACTACGAATCGGCCGTCCTCTCCAACCATTTCCGCAGTTTATTGCGCTACGCGCAGCGGCGGCCGCTGCTTTATTTTTTCTCGGTCTTCGTGGTCTACAAGGGCGCTCAAGACCCCGGCTTCCAGATCCTCGGGGTGGTGGACCGCCAGGTGGGTTTCAACCACCGCGGGCCCGCATGGACGAACATTGACTGGTCCCGGCGCGACCTCTCCGATCCGAAGGTCTTCTACCCGTGGGCCTGCCTCAAGGTATCGCCCGCGGCGAAGAACCCGGCTTCCGCCGAAGTGTCCGCCCGCGCGACGAATCGCTAGGAAGGCCCGTCAGGCCTTCAGGGCCTTGCGCATCGCCGCGCGTACTGCGCCGGGGCCCGCGAGCATCTCCCCGGTGAGGGCCTCGAGTTTCTTTCCGGTTTCCCCGAGGTCTTCGCCCATGACATCCTTGGAGGCGATGAGGGGCCGGAAGGCCGCGGCGGAGGCCGGGTCGCCCAATTTGGCCTTGCCGCCGCATTCCACGAGGAGCGCCTTGATGGGGTCTTCCTCGAGGGTGTAGGCCTGCCCCGCGTCATCGACGGCGAGGAGGTAGCGCAGGAAACCGGCCACGGGGAGGAGCAGGATCTCCATTTCCTTCGGGGCGAGGCCCTTCTCCCGGGCGGCGAAGAAGGTGTCCATGAAGCGCGGCTTCATCTTGGTGGAGCCGTTGAGCGCGATGCGCATGGGGTCGTCGGGGATGTTCGGGTTATTGAGCCGCAGGATCGCGTCGCGGGCGAAATCCTTCGGGTCGAACATCTTCGGCCGGGCCACGGTGCGGATGACGAGGTCGATGATGCGCGTGATGACCGCGGTGAGATCCTGGTCCTGCATGGCCTTGTAGATGGCGTATTTGCCCCGGTAGCCCAGCAGCACGCCGAGGCCGGCGATGGCCGAATGGCTCATGTTGAGGATGCGCAATTTCATGTCTTCGTAGCGTTTCACGTCCTCGTAGTCGGGGCACATGAAAACGCCTTCGGCGTCCTGGAGCGCGGGGCGGCCGGCGGGGAAGAGGTCTTCCACCGCCCAATAGCGCACCTTCTCCGTCACCACCAGGTTGCTCCGCACGCCCAGGTCGGCCATGACGGCCAAAGAGGCGTCGTCGGGGGCCACGGCGATGCGGTCGATCATCGTGTTGGGGAAGGAGAACTTCGAGGGGTCGGAAAGGTATTGGGTGAAGCCCTTGGGCGCGAATCCCTTCTTTTCCCAGGCCTGGGCCACCGTGCGGAGCGTCGCGCCGGTCACATGGCCGTTGCCGGAGAAGTTGGTGCAACTCACCAGGGCGAAATGAAGCCCCGCCTTGAAGCGCTCCAGGGCGAAGGCCGTCCACTTCGCGGGGTCGGTGGCGACGGTGCCCTCCTCGAGATCCTTCTTCAGGTTGGGATTCACCGCTTCGGCGAACTCGCCGCCGCGATAGTTGACCCCGTAGACGCCCTCCGGCGCGTTGATGGTGGCGAACTGCACCCGGGGGTCTCGAGCGTACTCGAGCATCTTCTGGAAACTCAGGCTCGCCGCGTTGGCGTCGACCATGAGCACCGATTTGATCGCGCCCTGGATCTTGGGGAGCACCTCGCCCTTGCCGGAACCGAAGATGAGTTGGGTCATCATGTAATCGGAGGCGGCGAGTTCGGTCACGTAGCGCATCGCGAAGGTTTCGATGCCCGCCATCATGCCCGCCTCGGGGTTCTTGTCGAGGAGATCCTGGAGGATATCGCCCGTGTGCCCGTAGGCCATGCGCCCTGCGGAGAACGACAGGGACTTCACCGGCAGCCGGCGCCGATCGTAGGCGGGGAGTTGGGCCTTCTTTCCCTTCCAAAAGGCCTTGTCTTCGAGCAATTCCTGGTCGAGGATCCTGGACGTCATGGGAACTCCTTACGGGGATCGGCGGGCATCGTCTGCATGGGACTGGGTCGGAGGCGCCAGTTCCCCTCCCGCGCGGGGGAGGGGAGGCCGCGCGATCAGACCTGGTAGGTGGAGGAGACCGTGTCGCCGCCGCGGCCGGTCCAATTGTGGTGGAACATCTCGCCGCGGGGCTTGTCCACCCGCTCGAAATTATGGGCGCCGAAATAGTCGCGCTGGGCCTGGAGCAGGTTGGCGGGCAGGTTCGGCGTTCGATAGCCGTCGAAATAGGAGAGAGCGATGCTGATGGCGGGGACGGGGATCCCGTTGACCACGGCGGAGGCCACGACGCGCCGCCAGCCCTCTTGGGCCTTCTGGAGCTGCTCGGCGAAGAACGGGGTGGTCATGAGGTTCACGAGTTCCGGGTTCTTGTCGAAGGCTTCCTTGATCTTCCCGAGGAAAGCCGAGCGGATGATGCACCCGCCGCGCCACATGAGGGCGATGCCGCCGTTATTGAGTTTCCACCCGTTCTCCTTCCCCGCGGCCCGCAGCAGGGCGTAGCCCTGGGCGTAGCTCACGATCTTGGAGGCGTAGACGGCGCGCTCGAGGTCCGCGAGGAACGCCTTGCGGTCGCCGGTGAAGGCGGCCTTCGGCCCCTTGAGGATCTTCCCGGCCTCCACCCGCTCGTCCTTCTGGGAGGAGATGCAGCGGGCGAACACCGATTCGGCGATGAGGGTGAGGGGCACGCCGAGGTCGAGAGCGGAGGTGCCCGTCCACTTGCCCGTGCCCTTTTGGCCGGCCTTGTCGAGGATCTTGTCGACGAGGGGCTTGCCGTCGGCGTCCTTGGCGGCGAGGATATCCCGGGTGATCTCGATGAGGTAGCTGTCGAGGTCGCCCTGGTTCCATGCCTTGAAGACCTCGTGCATCTCGGGGGCGCTCATGCCCAGGAGGTCGCGCATGAGGTGGTAGGCCTCGCCGATGATCTGCATGTCGCCGTACTCGATGCCGTTGTGCACCATCTTCACGTAATGCCCGGCGCCGCCTTCGCCGACCCAGTCGCAGCAGGGGTCGTGCCCGGCCTTGGCCGCGATGGCCTGGAAGATCGGCTTCACGGTCGTCCACGCCGCGGGGGATCCGCCCGGCATGATCGACGGGCCGAGGAGCGCGCCCTCTTCGCCGCCGGAGACGCCCGTGCCGATGTAGAGGAGGCCCTTGGCTTCGGCTTCCTTCACCCGGCGGATGGTGTCGGGGTAATGGGTATTGCCGCCGTCGATGAGGATATCGCCCTTCTCGAGGTGCGGGGCGATCTGCGCGATGGTGTCGTCCACCGCCGAACCGGCCTTGACCATGATCATGATCTTGCGGGGTTTCTTGAGGGATTTCACGAGTTCGGCCACGGATTTGGCCCCGATGATCTTCTTGCCCTTGCCGCGGCCGGCGACGAACGCCTCGACCTTGTCGACGGTGCGGTTGAAGACGGCGACGGTGAATCCCTTGGATTCCATGTTGAGAACGAGGTTTTCGCCCATGACGGCGAGCCCGACGAGGCCGATATCTGCTTCCATGGTCACTCCTGTTAAATCAGCGGACCGCGAAGTTCTCGCGCACCCGGCGACGGGTCGTGGGGAGAAAGCCCCTTTTCACCGCGCAGGCGATTCTAGCATGTCTGTTTCCTTCGGGAAACAACCGGTTGCACGAAGGATTTTCCAGAATTCGGGCCCCGGTTGAGGCACGCTTTTTTTGGGGTGAACGACGGCGAAAACGTGCCCATCCCGGATCCAGGCATGGCCCGCGTATTGCCCGAAATTTCGGAAAGTGGCGCGGAATAACCCGTCCCCGTGCTCATGGAGGGCCTCCAATTCGAGCACCTCGAAGGGTACCGTAAAGCCGCAGCGCACCGCCTTGGAGAGCGCTTCTCGGAGGGACCAATAGAGGACCGCGGCCGAGGGGGCATCCAGCGCCAGGTTCCGGGATGCGTCCCGCTCCCGTGGGGTGGTCACGCGGTCGTAGGTTGCGAGTCGCGCCGGGTTGATGGGCTCCAAGTCGATCCCCGTCGCGTGCCCGGCCTCGACCGCCAGGCAGATCGCGGCGCCATCCGTATGGGTGAGGGTGAGATCGGGCACGTCCGCCACCGGTGCCTTCAAGATGGGGTATTCCAGGATGGCCGCCACGGTCTCCAGGCGGCCGGGCGGGAGGCCCGTCCAATCGGACGCCGCGCGTTTTAAGGCATAGCGGCCCATCAGGTAGGTGCGCCTTCGGCGCTCGATCTTGAGGGACGAGAGGGCCTCTTCCTCGGACGCGAAAAGATAGGTCGCCCGGTTCCGCTCGATAAAGTCAAAGGCGCCCTTGTGCACGAGGGCCAACCGACCGCGAACCGGCCCGTCCGGGCGGTCGAACGGAAAATCGACGAGGCATTCCCCGTGGAATCGGCTTTCGGGCAGCGTCATGGTCGGGAAGAATTGGGGGAAGGATTCGCCGGAACGCGCGGAAAGGAATCGAAAGCCCTTGCGGCTTCTTGCCCTTCCGGATGCTCCACACCAGGGTTCTCGCGGTTTTGGGGATCGAGGAGTATCTCGTGGATGCGCCCGAAGGACCCGGGAGGATGGGATCCAGGCCGATGACCGCGTATCGGCGGCGAAAACTTGCCGAGGGAACGCGCCTTCGGAACCACGCGGGCCGCGCGGAGCAGGATTCTTTCGAGGGACTGTTCCAGATTCTCGCTCACCTCGTCGGCGAGGCCCAATTGGAGCGCCTCCGCCGACAGGAACGTCCGGGCGGTGACGGCGAGCAGGTAGGTCTTGTGGAAGCCGATGCGGCGCATCAGGAAGGGCACCACGCTCGCCGGCAGGAACCCCTGGAGCATCTCGGAGAGGTTGAAACTCGCGGAGGGTCCGCAAAGCACGAAATCCGAAGCGGCGATGAGGCCGATGGCGCAGGAATGCGCGCGCCCCTCCACCATGCTGAGGATCCATTTCGGGCTTCGAACCAGGCGATGGAGGAAGGCGAGATAGCGCGCCACGGTCGGCGTCGAGCGACCGGGGGCATTCCGGGAATCGGCGAGGAACCCCGATTCCATTGCGGCGCAGAAATGTTGCGCCGTTCCGGAGAAATGGATCGCGAAAAGATCCGCATCCCCTTCGGCCCCATCGAGCACCTGGTGGAGCTCTTCCACGAAGGCTCCGCCAGGTTCTTGATTGGAGGCTTGGCCGCTAAAATGGACGCGCAGGAGCCCGCCTTGGCGGGAAAGCGAGAGATGATGGAGGGGCGCGTCCATGGCGTTTCAAGCGGTCAGATGCTCGGAAAATAGGACCGCGACATCGCGGAGCCTGGCGGCATTCCGGAGTTCGCTGGGCGCCGGCCGGACCCCCAAGGCCTCCATCATCCGGGCGACGAGGTCGTCCCATTCGCCAGGTGCCATGCCGAGTTCTCGAACGCTCGTGTCGGGGCTGAGGCGAGCTTCATCGAGGCCCGGCAAGTCTTCCAAAATCTTTCCCCGCAACCACCCGTAAATCCGGAATTGCGCTTCACTGAGACCGTAGGTGGGGGGCATCATCGGTTCAACGGTTGGAGGGGCCACCGGCTTTGGGCGGAACGCTCGGCGCTCCGTCACTCTTCTCGGGGGCCGCCCGGGGATCCTGCTTTGCGTTGGGGAGCGCGAGATAGCCAACCATCCCGCCTTTTTCGACCTTCGCGAGGCCCTCGCAGACCTCGTCGAGGGCGGCGTACTTCGCCGCGACCACCGTTTTGCCGGATCGGTCGAGCAACCCCCATTTGGAGCCTTCCCGGAAACGCCAATAGCCTTCGGTCCCGTTGGTGGAAATCTCGTCATAACGGGGAGAGACGATCTCCTTTCCCTCGGCGTTCACCAAACCCCAGGACCAGGTCTTCAGCAGTCCTTTGCGGTTGGTCCGGACCACCGCCCCGCCGCCAAGAAGGGGTTCCGCTTCATCGTAGGCGGGCTTGCAGACGATCTTGCATTTCGCGTTCACGAAGCCCCATTTTCCACCGCATTTCACGGCGGCGAGCCCCCCGGAAAAATCCTTGGCATCGTCGAAGGCCGGGGGCAGGAGGTTACGGGCATGGTGGTCGATGAAGGTCCAAAGCCCCTCCTGTCGAACCCGGGCGAGACCCTCGCGGAATGGACCGACTTCCTCGTAGGTCGCGGGGATGGCGAAATTCCCCCGTTCATCGATGAAGCCCCATTTGATCTTGTCCTTGTAGGTGGCGTTGCGGGAGAACATTTTGGCCATGGCCAGGCCTTCGTGGAAATCGCCGAGGTCGTCGAACTGCACGGGGATATAGAAATTATTCGAATTGACGAACCCAAATTTGCCCTCCTGCTTCACCACGGCCCAGCCCTCCACGAGATCCCAGGCCATGTCGAAGACCGGGGGCACCACGAATTGCCCCCCGCGGTCGATCAAACCCCACTTCTCCCCGTCGCGGACCCGGGCGAGGCCGCCCTTGAAGTCGCGAACCTCTTCGAATTTCCCGGGATTCACGGGACGGCCCGCGGCGTTCACGAACCCCCATTTATTGGCCGTTTGCACCGCCGCCATGCCCTCGCTGAAGCGCCTCACCCGTTCCCCGCTGGGCTTGATGACCATCTTGCCGGCCCGGTTGATGGCCCCCCATTGCCCCCCGAGGTTCACCCACGCGAAGCCCCCGCAGAACTCATCCGCCTCGTCGTATCGGGGCGGGATGATTTCCCTGCCTCTGCGGTCGTAATAGCCCCAACGCCCCGTGTCTTCGAAGGCGCCCTGTACGGACAACCGCGCGGCCACCAGCCCTTCGCGCATCGCCCCCCCTTCCGCGAAGCGGGGGGAAATGGCGAACTCTTGGGCCGAACCGAGCGCGGCGAGCATCAAGCCGAAAAGGAGATTGCGGGCGGGATGTTCCATGGGACCCTCCATTTCACGGATCCATTCAGGCGGGAATTCCTAGCTTTCCGGGGGGATGCGGCCCTTGCCACGCGGCCATTCGCTCTTGCCCGGGTTCTTCCCGCGCAAATAGGCGGCGAGGTCGTGCACGTTCGTGTATTCGAACAATAGGGTCGGATAGAGCTCGATGCCGAGATCTTCCTGCATGGCGTTGGTGAGTTCCATGACGGTCATGGAATCGAGGCCGAGTTCGAGGAACGACGCTCCATCGCCGATCTGCCCCGCGTCGATCTTGAGGGTGAGTGCGATCTTCTCTTTCAAATAGCCCTTGATGGGCGACAGGGCGTCTGCGGTCGTGGCCGCCATCGCCTGGGGTGCCGGATTGGGGGCCGATGCCCCGCTTACCCCAAGGGGTCGCGCCGAGCGGGTTCCCGCTGGGGTCGCCGCGATGCCCGGGTGCTTCTCGAAGAGGTAGGCCGCCAGATCGTTGATGGTGGTGTATTCGAAAAGCAGGGTCGGGTAGAGTTCGATGGACTTCTCTTGCTGGATGGCATGGGTCAATTCCATGACGGTCATGGAGTCCAGGCCCAAATCGATGAATGAATCCCCATCGGAAACCCGGTTCGGGTCGACCTTGAGGGTGAGGGCGATTTTTTCCCTCAAGTAGGCCTTGATGGGGGTCAGAGCCACTTCGGGCCGGCCAGCATTCGCCGGGGCCACCGCCGTCGGGGCAGAAACCACGCGCGGCTCCGCCGGTCGAACCGACGCGGTTGCATCGCGGTCCGTGGGCGCGGCGATCCCCGGGTGCTTCTCGAGGAGGAAGGCCGCGAGATCGTTGATATTGGTGTATTCAAAGAGCAGGGTCGGGTAGAGTTCGATGGACTTCTCTTGCTGGATGGCGTTGGTCAGTTCCATGACGGTCATGGAATCCAGCCCCATTTCCAGGAACGAGGCGTTCTCGTCGATCTGGCCCGCGTCCAGGCGGAGCGTCGCGGCGATTTTTTGCTTCAGAAACCCCTTCAACGCCGGGAGTTGCTCTGCCGAGGGAATCGGGTTGGGCGGGGCGGCCTTCTTGGCCGCTGTCGGTTCCGGGGAGGAAACCGCATTTGGCTTCGCCTCGGGCTTTACCGTCGCGGGGGCTGGAATCGCGCGGGGGGTAGGCTCCGGAACGGCGGCCGGCGGTGCGCTGGGATGGGACGCAAGGGTCCCGAATGGATCGGGCAAACTCAGGTAGACTTCCGGCGTGTTCCGAAACAGGCCATCGACCCAATGCCGTTTCCGCTTCCATGGCGTCGGCGGGAGGGTTTCGCGCCAGGGCTTATGCCCCGCGGGTCCCTCCTCCACGATCACATGGGCGTTGGTGCCCCCGAATCCGAAGGAACTCACCGCGGCCCGGCGCACCCCATGGCGCGGTTCCCACGGCTTGGTGACCGTGTTCGGGTAGAAGGGGAGGTTCCCGAACC
>JAFLEE010000067.1 GCA_017302015.1 Spirochaetota bacterium
GGCGCCCATCGGTAGGTCCGAAGCGCCATTGGTAGAGGACCTAAGGGCTGCGTTGGTGCTGCCGCCTTGACGATTGGTCGAGGGGCGCCGTGCGCCGGCTTGCTTCCCGGGCCCGCGCTCGCCGCCCGCGGGATCCCCGAAGAAATCGGCGGGACTGGGCTCCTTGGCGGCCGTCCTCGCCTCGGCCCGGGGGGCCCGGTTGGTCTGGGCGTTGCTCTGGGGGGCGGCGTTCGTCTTCGGGGCCGCTCGCCACGGTTCGATCTTGAACTTCGCGGGATCGAGCTTGGGATCCTTCTCGACCTCGGCGTTGTAGAGCAGGAAGACCGTCTGGCGGGGGAGTTTCGTGTCCACCACCACGAAATCGTCGTTCTTCGCCCCGAGGCGGACCGTTTCGAGGCGGAACTTCCCCGCGTCCAAGAGGTAGACGGTGCCGACGTCGCCGTTGGCCTGGAAGATCGTGTCGAGGGGCAGGTAGACCGCCCGCGGGATGCGGGAGAGGATGATATTGACCTTGGCCGTCATGCCCGGTCGCAGCAGCGCCGGCTCGGACTCGTTGACCCGGGCGATCACCTCGAAGACCATGATCTCGGCGTTGCTCGGCTTCGGGTAGGCGAGTTTCCCGATCTTGATGACGGTGCCCGTGAAGGGCCGGTCGGGGACGGCGTCGAGGGTGATGTCGCAGACCATCGCGGTGCGCATGCGGTGGATGTCGACCTCGTTGACCTCCATCTTCACCTGCATCGCGGAGAGGTCGGGGATGAGGATGAAGTTCTGGCTGCGGCGCAGGGTATCGCCGGCGCGGATCTTCTCCTTCGTCCAGGGGTTTCGGGTGCGGTAGACGATGAGGCCGCCCTTGGGCGCGAGGATGGTGCAGGCGGCGATCTCCTTCTCCTTGTCGCGGCGGTCCTCCTCGAGGCGCCTGAGTTCGGCCTGCTTCTGGCGGATCTGGCGGGCGTGCTCGAGGCGCAGGGTCGCCAGGCGGCGTTCGGCCTTGCCCACGTCGTCCATGCGGCTGCGCAGCTTGATCTCGCCGGCGCGCTTGTCGACGTCGCTGGAGAACTCGAGGCTGCGCTGGTTGATCTTCTCCATCTCGAGGCCGTCCCGGGTGGCCTGGATCGAGTTGCTGGAGTCGGTGAGTTCATCCCGCTGGCGCGCCAGCAGGTTCTCGATCTCGTCCTTCTTGTCGAGGATCTTGTCGCGCATGTTCTGCAGGTCGCGCTCGGCGTCGGCGGTGTCGAAGGTGGCGATCTTCTGCCCCGCCTCGACCATGGCCCCCTCGTCGACGACCTGGACGAGGTTGAAATTCCGGCTGATATCGGGGGTGGACACATCGGCGGCCTGGACGGCCTCGAGGGTCCCGCTCTCGCTCACCGACTCGGTGAACGGCCCCTCGGCCAGGCCGGCCGTGAGGAGGACCGGGGCGCCCTTCTTCCCGCCGCACGACGCGAGGAGGAGCAGGAGGAGGAGCGCGGGGAGGGCGGGCTTCATGGGGATCTCCGGGGGGATGGCTTGGCGGGGGGCGGGGCTTGCGCGGCGTCGACGGCGTGCACCCGGGCGGGCACGGGGGCGACGAGGCCGTCGACGAGGTGGATGCGGCGGTGGCAATGCTCGGCGATATCCTCTTCATGGGTGACGATCACCATCGTGACCCCCTCGGCGTTGAGGGCGTCGAAGAGGACCATGATCTCCTTGGTCGTGCGGCTGTCGAGGTTGCCCGTGGGCTCGTCGGCGAGCACGAGGCTCGGCCGGTTGGCCAGGGCCCGGGCGATGGCCACGCGCTGGCGCTGCCCCCCCGAGATCTCCCCCGGCTTGTGGTGGAGGCGATGCTCGATGCCGACCTTGCGCAGGAGGCCCATCACGAACTCCTTGTCTTCCCGGCGGTGGGCGTAGCGCAGGGGCAGGGCCACGTTATCGTAGAGGTTCTTGCGCATGAGCAGGTTGAAGGTCTGGAAGACGAAGCCGATCTTCTCGTTGCGCACGCGGGAGAGTTCGTTGTCGCTCAACCCCGAAACGTCCTTCCCGTCGATCCAGAAGTGCCCGCCCGTGGGGGTGTCGAGGCAGCCGAGGATGTTCATGAGGGTGCTCTTCCCGGAGCCCGAGGACCCGGTGATCGCCACGTAATCCCCCTGGCGGATCTCGATCTCGATGCCCTTGAGCACCGGGATGGCCTCGCCGCCGAGGTAATAGTCCTTGCGCAGGCCCTCGGTGCGCAGCACCACCTCGCCATGGGAGGGGGAGGCGCTCACGGGGCCGCCCGCGCCATGCGGTAGCGCGTCTCGAGGAAGCGCACCGCCTTGATCCACCGGGCGGCCTGCTGGGCCATGGTGAGTTCGGCGGTGAAGTAATCGTCCTCGCTCTCGATGAGTTGGGTCGAGGTGATGAGGCCCAGGTCGAAGCGGGCGACGTCGATCTTGTAGATGCGTTCGGCGAGGTCGCGGGCGACGCGGGCGATGGAGACCTGCTCCCGGATCTCCTCGAGCTCGCGCAGGCGCAGGCCCAGGTCGCGCCTCAGGCCGCGCTCGTCGGCGTCCCGCTGGCGTTCTATGGTCTCGAGGCGCAGGCGATGGGTAACCCCGGCGCGCGCCCCGTCGCCCCGGTCCCAAAGGGGGGTCAATAGGTTCACCGCCAGGCCGACTTGCCACGTCGCCGTGGCATTGAGGTCGTGGGTGAGCGAGGCGGAGAGGTCGCCCACCGGGCGCATGTTCTCGAGGGCCTTGCTCCACGCCTGGTCCTCTTTCCAACGCTCGTAGGCGTGGTTGAGCAGCGATGGCTCGCAGGCCAGGCTCTCGGCCGCGCTGCGCTTCTCGTCGAAGCGCACGAGCGAGATCGCCAGGTTGGAGCGCATCGCCGTCGCCCCGGGATCCTCCCAGGCGAAGGCCTGCCGGTCGTCGCGGTCCATGCGGACGAGCTCGAAGAGGGCGTTGCGCCGCTCCCGTTCCTGGCGCACGAAGGTGAGCGCGGTGGATTGGATGCTCTGGTCGTTGAAGCGGATGCGCAGTGCCTCTACTTCCTTGATGAGCCCCGAGGTGTACTTGCGTTCGGTCTCCGCCAGGTTCGTGCGGCTCTTGGCCCGCTTATTGTCCTGGACCCGCACCGCGTGGCTCGCGACGGCCCAGTCCCACCAGGCGGCCTCCAATTTGTATTCCAGGTCGAGTCGGGTTCGCTGAAGATCCCGCTCCAATTTTTCCCGGGCCTGGCGGGCCCCCATCCATTGGAAGGTGCTCTCCGATCGGCGCAACAGGGGTTGGCTCACCTGGACGCCGGCGCTCACCACATTGCTGGACAAAGCCCAATTCACCCGGTCCCAAAGGGAAAAGATGAATCGGGTATCCGAATAGGGCAGTTTTTGCTCTACGCCCAATTGGGCGCCCAAGGATACGTTCGTGGTCACTCGTCCCCCGTTCGTGGCAGGGAACCCCATCGTCATGCTTCCCCCCAGAGGGTCAGTCGAAAAACCGGGGTACCCGCCCCAACCGTTGGGGCTAAGGGATCCGGCACCGAGATTCACCCCGGGGATCCGCCATTCCAGGAGGGCATCACGCTCCGCATTCCGTGCGATCTCGAGTTCGGCGCGTTTGGCCAAATAATCGGGATTGCGCTTCAAGAGGAGACTGCGCAAGTCCTCTAGGCCCAAAACATTAGACTGGGAATATAGGCAGGAGATGAAAAACAGGAGGGCCAGGGCGGTGAAATTACCCGTAGGGAAGATAGTGCGAAACGTTTTCATTGAGGAAAAAAGCCTAAGAAAATTTCGGTTGACCCTCTATTTTATGATGGAAAAAAAGCCAGATTTTCCTAAGCTCTTCTCATTTAGGCCTCAATTCTCAGGAAATGTTCATGAAAAATGAATTTTCATTTTTTTCATGTAAACGATTGCAAAGAACCGGCGGCGTATGTATCATTTAGGATATGGTGGAATCCATGGCCCCCCTCGGCTTGGCCGAGTTTCTTCTTCCCGCGTTCTGCGCGGGAGTCCTCTTCACCGGCACCATGCTCTTCTCCTTCCTCTCCATGAAGGGCCGGGAGACCTTGCACCGGGTCATGGTGCTCCTCGGCGGATGCGCCTTCGTCTTCGTGTTCAGCGAAACCCTCCTGCTCGGCCTCGGCGGCAATCTCGGGCGCCCCGAATGGGCGAGGCAATTCCACCGCTTGGAGCAGATGTCGGGGGCCTATTTCCTGTTCGCCCTCCCCCTCCTCCTCAATTTCATCCTCACCCTTCCAAGGCGGCTGGTCTGGGCCAATCGGGCGCTCTCCTGGACCGGCCTGGCGGCCGCCCTCGCCATCACGGCGGGCGCGCTCCTCTCTCCCGACGCCTTCATTTCCCAATCCATCCCGAAGGCGAGCGCCCACCTGAGCGCCGCGGACCTCGGCCGGGGACAGGAGGGTTGGCTCTACGGCATCCGCGACATCCTCCTGGGAGTCTCCATCACCTACACGCTGGTCCTTTGCGCGGTGTTCCTTCCCCGCCAGCGCCGCCGACGCTACGCCGTGCCGGTGCTCCTCGGGCTGCTGCTGGCGTTCTACGGGGCCGCCGACGATATCTTCCACGTCTACACCGGCTGGCACGCCGACCCCCTCTCCTCCGTCCCCTTCTCCCGCTTCAGCCTGGGCATCACCCTCTTCGTGCTGGGCGCCATGGCGTCGACCCTGATGCGCTTCATGGACCAGGGGAAGGACCTCCGCGTCGCCTACACCGACCTCCATGAACTCGCCTACCACGACCCCCTCACCGGGCTGCCCAATCGCAAGGCCTTCGGCGAGCGCCTGGTGGAGACCCTCGCCCAGGCCCGACGCTCCGCGCACGACGGCGTGCGAGGGGTCATGCTCATCGACCTCGACCATTTCCGCATCATCAACGATACCTGGGGCAACGAGACCGGCGATGAGGTGCTGCGGGAAGTCTCCCGGCGCCTGCGGGCCGTGCTGCGCCAGGGGGACATCCTCGCCCGCACGGGGCACGACGAGTTCTCGGTGCTCCTCACCACCCTCGACCGGGAGGAGAGCGCCTCGGTGACCGCCATGAAACTCCTCACGTCGCTCTCGGTGCCCTACGCCCCGTACGGGAAGGACCTCCGCCTCTCCGCCAATATCGGGATCGCCACGAGCCCGAAGGACGGCAACGACGCCGAGACGCTCATCCGCAAATCCGAACTCGCCCTCGCCCAGGCCCGCCGCGAGCACACGCCCTTCCAGTTCTTCACCGACCGCATGCAGCAGGACATCCTGCGGCGCATGCGCATGGCCGAGCGCCTGCGGGCCGGCCTGGCCCGCGACGAGTTCCACCTCTTCTGGCAGGCCCAAGTCGACCCATTGGGACGCATCACGGGCGCGGAGGCCCTGGTGCGCTGGAAACCGGGGGAGCGTTGGATCCCGCCCCTCGAGTTCATCCCCATCGCCGAGGAGACGCGCCTCATCCTCCCCCTGGGGGAGAAGATCCTGCGCATGGCCTGCGCCCAACAGCGGGCGTGGCACGACCAGGGCCTCGACTTGCCCCGCATCGGCGTGAACCTCTCCTCCCTCCAACTCGCCCAGGAGGGCCTCGTCGAGGAGGTCTCGAAGATCCTCCGGGAAACCGGCACCCGGGGGAACCAATTGGAGCTCGAGATCACCGAGTCGGGGGTCATGGAGGACCGGGACCATATCCGCGAGAAGATCCAGCGCATCCTCGCCCTCGGCGTCACCTTCGCCATCGACGATTTCGGTACGGGCTATTCGTCACTGGCCTACCTGCAGCGCTTCCCGGTGCAGGTACTCAAGATCGACCAGGCCTTCGTGCGGGCCATGGGCGACGGGAACCTCAACCACAAACTCATCCACGCCATCGTGGGTCTGGCGAAGACCTTCGCCCTGGAGATCTGCGCCGAGGGGGTCGAAACCCGGGCCCAGGCCGACGCCCTCATCGGCCTCGGCTGCCAGCGCCTGCAAGGCTACCTATATTCCAAACCCATCTCCACCGAGGAGTTCACGGCGCTGCTTCGGGACGGCCGCGCCCTGGGGGAATCGGCCGCCTAGGCCCCGGCGGGCCCTTCGCCTTGCGCACCGAATGCCCGAAGGTGCCCAGGCATTCCCCGAGGGCGTAATAAGCCCCGTGGCCGAAGCAGACCGGTTGGGTCCCGGGGAAGCGCAGCGCGCCCGAATGGCGGTCGATATGGCGCTCGTCCACGTTCACCGCGAGGATCTCGGCGAGGAAGAGGTCGTGGGTGCCCAGGCGGTGGATCGCCTCCACCCGGCACTCCAATTGCATGGGCGACTGGGCGACGAGGGGCGCGTCGACCCGGGAGGCGCGCACCGGCGTGAGGCCCATCTCGCGGAACTTATCCACCAGGCGCCCGCTCTTCACCCCGCACCAATCCGCGGCGCGCACGAGGTCGCGGGTGACCTGATTGACGGTGAAGGCCCGGGTCCGCGAGATGATCCCGTGGGAGTGGCGCTCCGGCCGTATGGACACCGAGAGCATGGGGGGATCGGAGCAGACGATGCCCGCCCAGGCGACGGTGATGAGATTGGGCTTCTCATCCCGGGCGCCGCAACCGACGAGCACGACCGGAACCGGATAGAGGAGGGTTCCGGGCTTCCAAGTCTGATGGGTTGGCGTGGATGGCTTCATGGCGACGGTATTCTTGATTTTCGATGGGGTGGAGCGGGAAGCCCGGTTCCAGGCGCGGGGCGCGGCAGTACGCCCCGCGGGAGGACGCGCACCTTACGGTCCCGTTCCCCCGGCCGACCTCTATTGTAGCCCGCCCCCGGTTTCCGGGGAAGGCCCGTTTCAGGCTATAATAGGCGGCTTTCGGGGATGTAGCTCAGTTGGGAGAGCGCAGCATTCGCATTGCTGAGGTCGTGAGTTCGATCCTCATCATCTCCACTTTTAGCCCTCAGGGAAAATCGCTGCGCAGCGCCCGGGCCAATTCTTTCCAGACGGTCTTGTCCTCGGGCGACAGGGTGGCGAAATCCGCGTCCCGGCCGAAGGCTGAATAATCGATGAACACGTCGACGCGGCGCATGAGGTCGCGGTAGGCGCCCTCCTGGATCTCGGTGATCCATTTCGGCGGACGCCGCACCTGGGAGAGGAATTTCCCGTAATGGGGCACGCAGAGCCCGGCCGAGGCCTCGAAGGCCGCGCGTTCGGCCCCCGCGGATTCCGACAAAAGGGTGAAATAGGTCTTCTCCACCCGCTCCCGTTCCTTGCAGATCACGCAGGGCGCCTTCGATTTGAAGGCCTTCTTCTTGCGGAAGGCCTCGAGGCGGTCGCCGAGGATATCCCGGTGGAGGATGGCGACGGCCAGGCCGTCGCGGAACGAATCGAGATCCCGGGAATGGCCCTGGCAGAAGCCCCCCGCCGCGCGGAAGGCGTAACGAAACTCGCGGTCGGTGACATGTTCCCAGAGCAGGCTGTCGAGGTACTTCGCGGTGCGCTTGCCGGCGAGATGGCAGACGGGGCAGGCGCCGCTTTCGCAGGCGGCCCTCCACTCGATCTGGGGGAGATGGGTTTCGGCGGGCATGGGGATCCTCACGGGCAAGTGAATCGGTGCCGAATGGCTTCGCCGAACCCGCCCCTGAGATTAACCCGAGCGACCGGACTTTTCAAGGAAGCGCACGATCCCCTTTAGGCTTCCCCGGCCATGGGGGATTCCCGGAGGGCTAAATTTTGGCGCCTCCGGGGCCGGTCAGGCTAAAATACTCCCCATCCACCCAAGGGGAATCCCCATGAAAAAAGCCGCCGCCATCCTCCTTCTCCTAAGCGTCTTCCTCGGCGCCCAAGCCGTCACCGCCACGCGCATCGATATCGAGGGCGTGGCCTCCAAGATGGAGTTCACCAACCTGTCGACGATCGGGGGCGGCACGCTCCTCAACCACGGATGGGACAAGGTCAACGGCAAGTACCGCCTCTACAGCGAACTGCCCCTCGCCTCCAATGCGTGGAAGCAGGTGGGCATCAAGTTCACGCCGGTCTCCAACGGCGAGATCACCCTCATCCTCCAGGGGAAATGGCAGCAGGCCGACGATAAGAAGACGCTGCTCATCCTGCCGGTCTATTACGATCAGGTCGAAATCCAGGGCGCCGTCCTCAAGAACGCCGATTTCGAGGAACTCGACGAGAAGGGCATGCCCAAGCATTGGTCCCCCCCGGCCCCCAAGGGCAACGCCGGCGATTTCCGCGTCGTGAAAGACAAGACGAAGGTCAAATCGGGCGCCGCCAGCGTCTATTGCTGGCAGGAACAGCGCCTGAGCCAGACCATCAGCGTCAAGGCGGGCACCCCCGTGACCATCACGGCCTGGGCCTTCCCTGGCCGCTGAATACGCTCCCATCGAACTGAAGTCCCTCCTTCGGGGGGCCTTGGCCCGCCGGGCCACCAGCCTCGCGGGCTTGCCCGTCGCGCGCCTTTTCGATGGCTCGGGGGATGGCTACCCTCCCCTCGTCATCGACCGCTATGGGGGCCTACTGGTGGCCCATTATTTTCCCCCGAACGCCGAGGAAGAGCGCGGGGGCGGGGCCCTCGATGCCGTACGCGGGGCGCTCCTCGGCCTCGAGGGCGAGATCCGAAGCGCCCTTCCGGAAGCCCGCTCACTGCTGCTGAAAAGCCACCCCCACGACGCGAAGGAAAACCGGGAACGGAAACCCGAGACGCTCTGGGGAGAGGAGCCGAGCCCGACATCCATTTTGGAAGAGGATGGCCTTCGTTTCGAGATCCGGCCGGGGGGCTCCCTCTTCTGCGGTCTGTATCCCGACACCGCCTTCCTCCGCCGCCGCCTTCGGGGCACCGTTGCCGCCAAGGTGATGAACACCTTCGCCTTCACCGGCTCCCTCGGCATCGCATGCGCCCGGGCCGAATTGGACCAGGAAATCCTCCAGATCGATAGCAGCCCGGCGGCGCTCGATTGGGCCTCGGCCAATTGGGCCCTCAACCAGGGAGCGTTCCCCCGGGCCCGCATGCGTTTCCTCTGCGACGATTGCCTCAATTTCATGGAACGCGAGGCCCGGCGCATCGAGCGCGGCGCGGCCAAATGCGGGGTGGTCATCCTCGATCCGCCCTCGTTCGGTCGCGGGCGCAATAAGGTGTTCTCCCTCAAGAACGACGCCCGGACCCTCCTCGCCGCGGCGATCCAGTGCCTCGAAGCGGACGGCACCCTCGTCTTCACGGCCAATTACCGCGCCTGGCCCCCCGAAAAACTCCGCGATCTCGTGGCCACGGAGGCCGCCCGCGCCGGGCGGGAGGTCCTCCAGGCCGAGCTCCTGCGCCCGCCCGCGCCCCTCTTCCCGGCGCGGGAACCCGACTCCATCTCGGTGCGGGGCGTGCTCGCCCGCCTCGCCTGACGGCCGGCTAGTTTCCCACGACCTCGAGGGCGGCCTCCTGGATGCGGGTCTCGCCGAGGGCCCCCCGGGCGCTATAGATCCAGTAACGGAGGAAGGCCGCGCCCTCGGGCGCCGTTTCTTCGTAGGAGAAGGCGCCGAAAGCGCCCTTGGCGCAATTCATCGTTCGGATGAGTTCCTTTCCGAGCGCCTTCTTGTCTTTGTCGAGCCAGACGAAATAGAAATTGATGGGATCGCCCTGGAGCCGGGCGCTTTCCCGGTATTTTTTCCCGGCGGTCACGGGCACGATCTGCAGGAGGCCGATGCCGTTCTCCTTATCTCGATCCGTGAGGGTCAGCGTGGGCTTCCCCTCGGCCGCGCCGTAGGCGGCTTGGGTGCCCTTGCCGTTGGGGGCCGGGGTGAGGGTCCAACCATCGGGCACGCCATCCTTATCCGCGTCGTCGAGGGAAGGATTCCCGTTGACCGCATCTAAACCCGTGGAGGGGACCAGCCGCAGCCAATCGAGGTTCAGCCCCCCGCCTTGGCCCACCAGGGTCACCGTATGCTCCCCGGCGGAGAGGGGGAAGCGGATCGCTCCGGAGGGGGAACAAAGCGTGGCGATCTTCCAATCATCCCTCTCCGAGGACCATCCCCCCGTGGCCGTGAATCGGAACAGGTTCGTTCGGGGGCCGGCCGGTTTGCCGTCTAGGAAGAGCGTGCGGTTCACATCGTCGGCGCCGCAATAGCGAAGGTCGAGGGCGTAGGCGCCCGCTTGGGCGAGTTTGAAGGTCCAGGTGAGGCCATGCCCCGGGTCGTCCCAGCCCTTGAAGGCTAGTTTGGAAGCCCCGATCTTACTCACGGGCTCCACCTTGCCCCCGCTTTGGGCTGAGAAGGCTTCGGCCTCCACCAAGACCGCGGCACCGAGTTCGGGGTGGTGGATGCCCAGGCGGTCACTGCGGCCCTCGTTGGCGGCGTCCCCCCCGGGGAGCGCGCCTCGGTCCACCCGCCGGATGACGAGGGCGAGCCGAACTTCCTTCGCTTCGCCGGGGAGATTGATCCCCACGCGCGTCGGCTTCTGGCGGTAGCCCATGTCTTCATCGATGAGGTCGGCCTTGATGAGGGGGATCTTCTCGCCCGATTCGATCTGGACCTCCAAGGCTTCTTTATCGCTGAAGAAGACGAGGGTGCGCGGCCCGGTCTGCAGCCAACGAGAATAGGTCAGGAGCGCCGTTCCGAAGGCGAGGGGCTTGCTGGCGACGAGCGCATCCTCCACCCGGAGGCTCACCTTGGGCGACCTCGTGTAGGTGAAGGCGCGGGTGACGGAGGTCACCCCGTCGATCTCGTTGTAGGGGGCCGTGAGGTCGAGTACCAGTCGGTCGACGTCATCCCGGAAGAGCGACTCGAGCACCTTGCCCTCGGCGTCGCGGCCCGGTCTCTGGACCTCCCCGCCCACCAGGGGCACCGGGTGCCCCCACGACGAGAGGGCCTTGCTCTCGTAGCGCTTGCTCGAGAAGGTTCGGGCGGTATAAACCTCGTTGCCCGGGTCGAGGAGGATGGGCGGGCGGCTTTGGGGCGTGGCCACCACGAAACTACCCACATCGTTATGGTTATGCTCTTCGGCGTTATGGCCGCCCTTCATCGACACGGCGATCGCCTCGGGGGACGCGGGGTCCTTCGGCCTCGCGTTGAGGATGCCGGCCACGTCGTAGAAGTCGCGCAGTTCATCCCCGGCCTTCACCGCGAGGGCGGGCAAGGGGGGAGCGGCTTGGTAGATCGACGACGCGAAGAGGGTCTGGCAGGCGGATTGGGGATCCCCGGTATTGACCGGGATCCCGCGGGCCTTCCAGCCCGCGAGGCGGGCGGGATCGTAGAGGCGGTCCATGAAGTACACGATCCAATCCGACGGCTTGGCGACGGGGCTGCAATCGGCGTAGGCCGGGTAGGACTCGTTGACGAGTTCCATGCGCCGGCCGAAGCGCCCGATGGCGGCGACCTTGGGGATCTGGAACCAGTCGATCTTTCCCGCCGTCGCCTCGCGGATCCCCATGGCCAAGAGCACGTAATTGCCGAAGCCGTAGCCCCAATAGCCGATGCCCTCGGTGCAATAGCCGTCCTCGGGCATGCCGTGGAGGAACGAGGGCACGCCGACCTCGGCCCCCTGGATGAAGAGCGCCCGGTCCTCCGGCTTCTCGAGCACGGCGAGGGCGGCGAGCACCACCCCGGCATGGCAGACGGCGTTCCAGTTATTCTCGCCCTGCATCCACCAGAAGGCGTCGCGCCCTTCGATGAAGCGGGTGCGGTAGGGGGCGAAGATGCGCCGCTCCAATTCGCGGCGCAGGGTCTCTTTCGTCTTGGCGGGGAGGACGTCTTCGAGGAGTTTGAGCGTGCCGGAGAAGAGCAGCCCCCGGGCGGCCGCGGACAGGTCGACTTCCACCTTGCGGCCCTCGTAATTGTCGAGTTTGCCGTCGTGGGCCGAGAGGGTCCAGGATTTATCGAGGGCGAGGCTCTCCACCGCCTCGGCGATGGCGGGCAGGAAGCGCCCCTTGTATTCCGCGCACTCGCCCAGGACCAAGGCGTTCAGGTGGCCCGTGCGGGCGCCCATCATGCGGTCGCCGGTGCGCTTTCCCCGCCGCGTATAATCGAGGTAATCCTCGTCGCTGAAGGGCGTCATCCCCGATTTGACGCGGTTCTCCGCGCCGTCCACCAGGGCCCTGGCCCGCTCGGGGGAGAGGGAGGACCAGGCCGCCCGATCCTTCGCGGGAACGAGGAGCACGGGGGTCGGCTGGGGCGGGAGCAAGGCGGCGATGGCCTTCACCCGCGCGGGATCGACTTTCATCTCGGGCTTCCCCTTTTTCTCGGCCGACCGGGGCGCGGCTCCCGCCGTCAAACGCATGCCATCGAGCACCAGGATGGATTCGGGATTGGGCGTGAGGCCCCAGCCGTCCACGACGAATTGCAGGTTGTCGATCTTCGCCCAACCCGCGGGATCCCGGCTCGGCGAGAATTTCTTCAGTGGTATGGACACTTCCTTCCACCCCTCCCAATCCACCTTGAGTGAATACGAATAGTAGGAAAAGACCTTCGGGTCTTTCCTCGAATTGAGGATGAGCATGACCTGCTCGCCCGTCTTCTTGGCGGAGTGCATCCAGAAGACCAGGGCGCCGAAGCCGCTCCAATCGTGGGGGATCCCGGCGCTTTGCACCGTTTTGTTCCGCAGGTGATCCTTCCAGAGGCCGGCTTTTTTGCCTTCTTTGACGGGTTCCGCCACCCATTCGAGGCCGCTCCAACCCTCCCCCTCAAATCCGAGAACCTTCGCTTCCTCGGGGCTCAAGGCGGGCTGGGCCGTCGCCTGTTCCTCCGCGGTCAAAACTCCGGCGACGAACAAGAAGAACACAAAGAGGTAACGTTTGCGCTGCATGGAAAAACTCCCCGCCCGGTGGGCACTGAATAAGGCGACGCCAGGTGCGAACTCAAGACACCTAATTTAAGCTTTTCAAGATCGGACTGCGTTGCCCACACCCGTAAATGCCAATGCGCCAACTGGAAACGCAAATGATGGAAAAATAGGGCTCCAAGCATCCCGATGAACGCCACCATCCCTTCCCCCGCCGCTGGCCGGCCCGTGGCGCTCCCCATGATCCTCACCGGGCTCTCCGCGGCCTTCCTCTTCTGCGGCTACGAGTTCATCCGCTCCCCCGCCGAGTCCCTCTTCATCGCAGAGTTCGGGGCCCCGGCCCGGGTCTACGCCCTCGGCTGCGTCCCCTTCGCCCTGGCGCTCCTCATCTACCTCTATGGGCGCGCCCTCTCGGCGTTCGGCCCCCGCCGGGCCATGCTCGGTTCCATGGCCCTGAGCCTGGTGGCGTTCGTCGCGGCATTTTTCACCCTCAAATCCGGCCTCAAGGCCTTCGCCTTCCTCCTCTTCGTGTGGAAGGAATCCTACGTCGTCATCATCGCCGAGGCGTTCTGGTCGTTCATCAATAGCACCCTGAGGGGGGGCGAGGGCCGCACCTGGAACGGCCCGGTCTCGGGGCTCGGGGCCCTGGGTTCGGTGGCGGGGAGTTTCCTCATCAGCCGCTATGCGGTGTCGCTGACGACCGAACCCTTCATTCTTTTCTGCGGGCTCCTCATGCTGCCGGCCATGCTCTTCACCCATCTCGCCTACCGCCGCGCGGGCGAACCCGCGGCCGACGCCTCCGAAGCCGGCGGCCGCAAGGGCCATCTCCACCTGGGGATCCTCCGTGAAAACCGGACGGTGCTCTTCATCGCCCTCATCATCTTCTGCGCGCAGGTCGTCTCGACGGTGCTCGACCTCCATTTCTCCCACCTGGTGCAGGCCGCCTACCCCGCCAAGGACGCCCGCACGGCCTGGCTCGGTTCCTTCTGGATGAACGTGAACCTGGTCTCCTTCGGCATGCAATTCCTCGTCTCCCCCATCCTCCTGCGCCTCGCGCCGAGGCGCGCCGTACAGGTGGCGATCCCCCTGGTCCATGTGGCCACCGCGGGCGTCCTGCTCTTCCATCCCCAATTGGGGGTCGCCGCCCTCGCCTATCTCCTCTTCAAGAGCCTCGACTACTCCATCTTCCGCGCGTCGAAGGAGACCCTCTACGTCCCCTTCAGTTGGGACACGCGCTACCGCGCCAAGCAGATCGTCGACGCCTTCACCTATCGGTTCTCCAAGGGCTTCACGGCCATCGCGCTCTCCGCCCTGGGCGCCTTCGTGGCCATCCCCACGGGCTTCTACGCCGTATGCGCTTTCGCGTTCTCTTCGATTTGGACCGCCCTCGCCTTCCCCCTCACCCGAGCCCGCGACGGCCAAAGTGAAAAGGGAGCCGCGCCCCACAAGGCCGGATGAGGCGACCACGTTCGGAGGGAAGGGGTGGGAAGCATGGCCCCACCGAAGGCGCCGTATCGTGGGGGATCCTAACGCCCCGGTCTGAAGATCGCCTTCAGGGTTTTTTTTAGGGTTGTGCCGAACATCCCCTTAGGTTAGAATCGTTCTAATAATTCCCGCGGAGTTCCCATGGCCAACGATTCCTCCCAGCGCCTCTTCGTCTCGTCCAAGGACGAGACCCCGCGCATGTTCAAAAGCGATTTCGTCGAGTTCTTCAGCAGGGTCCACCCCGCGACCCCCCACGCGATCTATTGGCCGGTGATCGGATTTTTCCTCTACAAGGCCTTCTCCATGGATCCGGCCTGGACGCTCCCCGCCCTCCTCATCCCCTCCGGCTTCCTTTTTTGGACCCTGGCGGAGTACCTCCTGCACCGCTTCTTCTTCCACCTCCACCTGGAAAATCGCCTGTGGAAGAAGATCCATTTCTATATCCACGGGGTGCACCACGATTACCCCAGCGATTCCAAGCGCCTCGTCATGCCCCCCGCCGCGAGCATCCCCTTGGCGCTCCTCTTCTATTTCCTATTCTGGGCGGTCTTCCAGGTCGCCAGCCCCAACCCGTACCCGGGCGTGTGGTTCGTCTTCAGCGGCTTCGTCATGGGCTACCTCGCCTACGACACCCTCCACTGGGCCACCCACCACCTTCCCTTCGAGAACAAGATCTTCCTCGCCCTCAAGCAATTCCACCTCAAGCACCATTTCAAGACCCCCGATCTGCGCTACGGCATCAGTTCGCCGTTCTGGGACGTGGTCTTCGGCACCCTCAAGGAAAAATGATCCCGGCGAACTCGGGGATCCGGTTTTTCGATAGAGATTCGTTTCCTCCACGGGGAGGAAACAAGTTCATGGTCGCCTAGCGGCCATCGAGTTTTTGGCGCAGCCACTCCAGGGGCGTGACGCCGCGGGCCTTGGCGGCGCCGCGAAGCCTTTCCATGAGGTCCGCGGGGATGGCCATGAGGGAGACCTTCCCCGTCGCCGCGGGCGCGACGGGGGCCGGCGACGGCGCGGCGGGAGCCATCGTCTGTTCGGGTCGTTGCGCCGGTGGACGCGGCTCGTTGCGCGGTCGAGATCCTTGCCGCTGAAAATCGGAGCGGGCCTGTTGCCGCTCCCGCCACGCCGCTTCCCGGGAAAGATTTTGCCTCGGGTTCCCCACGGACGGGGCGGCCGCAGGATGCGCAACGGGCTCCTGGTGCGTCCGCGGCGGCGCCGATGGATGGGGCGGCAGCGGCGGGGTGACCGCGCGATCGAGGCGCCCCGCATTTCGGAACCAATTCGGGACGAACTCGGAGCGGGCGAAGAGGCCCACGGCGGGCTCGGGGCGATCCTTGGTCTGCCCGGCTTCGCCGAGGAAGACCTTTCCCGAGTTCTGGGGAAGGAGGATATCGTAGGTGACCTCGCGCATGACGCCCCGGCCCTTGCCGAAACAGACGGCGAGGAGGTCTCCCGTGGAGGAATCGAGGAGGCCCTTGGCTTCTTGGGGGACCTTCCCGTGCAGGTCGAGGATCTCGAGGGTGGCCTTCTGGAGCGACGGCGGCGAGGCGTCGCGCCATTGCTCCACTTCTTCGATGATGACCTTTTCGCGGGTCCATTCCAAGAGATGGCGGTAGCCGAGTTCCTGCAGGAGGCGCCCCGCGGCGATGCGAAGGGCCTGGAGTTGGTCGCGGCTTACGCCGGGGGCCCGATTGGGCGCCTGGACGGGACCCCTCCCGCCCCTTCGCCTGGAACCGCGGCCGGCGCGGCGGCGCCCACCCCGCTCCCCCCGTTGGCCTTGGTCGCCCATCGGACGCTGCCAGCCGCCCTGGGGCCGTTGGGAGCGGTCGCCCTCCGCGATTCGCGGGGCGGGCGCGTGGTCCTGGAAAAGGGAGAGTTGACCCTCGTTTCGAGGCGGCTCAGAGACGGCCACCGCTGGGGGTCTCGGCGGCGCGGCGGGGGCGGCCCGTTTGCGGGGGGCCGCTTGCCTGCCGGCGGATTTGGCCGCGCCCCTCGCGGCGGGTTTGGCCTTGGCGGCGGCCTTGGGCTTCGCCGGGGCGGTCTTCTTCGCCGGCTTGGCGGCGGGTTTGGCTTTCGCGGAACTTTTACGTGCGGGGGTGCTGGTCTTTGTGGCTTTCTTTTTGCTCAAGGGTCATCCGAAAAGGCTCCCCGGGGGCCTGTGGCGGCCGGGGGCGGGTCGAGGAAGATATCTTGGGCCCCAGTGTACCCTGACCGGCTTCGCAATGCGAGGGCCCGGCGGGAAAATCGCGGCGCCATTTAATCGAGAGTTGGATTTACTGCGGGGGGTGTTTCACCGCGGAGTGTTTGGACGGGGTTCAAAAGAATCGCGCCATCCCGAACGATTGCGCGAATGGGAACCGCCTCCAAACTTTATCCGACCCCGCGCAACAAGAAAACGGCCAGGTGGCGCCTCCGTGGACAGACCATGATCCAAAATAGATTTATTTCCGGCGGTTCCCCGAAAGCGGACCCTTGACGTCGGGGCGCGGATACATCCGTTCCATGACACCGCCGAGAAGCTGGATCATAAGCTTTCGGGGCATGAGGCGTTCCATGAAAAAACCGCTGATCCGATTTCCCCAACCCGGGATGACGCTCGGTCGCTTGCCCAGGGCCGCCACGGAAGCGCGCACGACCGCCTCGGCGCTCTGGGCCCCCAGCATGCTGCGCGCGTTGGAGGCGCGCATCCCCGGGGTATCCACCGTGCCGGCGACGCAGGCGAGGGCGTCGACCCCGTGCTTGCGCCACTCGACCCAGAGGCCCTCGGCGAAGACCCGGTTCCATGCCTTCGTCGCCGCGTAATGGACCACGCGCGCCGTGCCCATCGAGGCGCTCAGCGACGCCATGAACACCATCCCCCCGCGTCCGCGCGCGAGCATGGGCGCCCCCAACCGGTGGGCGAGGGCCAGCGGGGCGCGCACGTTCACGTTCATGGCCGCGAGATGCTCTTCCATCCCCCGCTCGAGGAAGGGGTCCACGGGGATGGCGGCGGCGTTGCAGATGACGAGGCCGATCTCGAGGCCGCGCACGCGCCGCGCTAGGACTTCGACCGAGTCCGCACGGGATAGATCGAGGGGAAGCACGATCGTCTTCACCCCGTAACGCTCCGCGAGTTCTCCGGAAAGGCGGCGAAGCGGCGCCGCCCGCCGCGCGAGGAGGACCACGTTCAGCCCGCGACGCGCGGCCTCCCGGGCCCACGCCTCACCGATGCCGGCGCTGGCCCCGGCGACGAGGGCCCAGGGCCCGTAGCGATCCTTCCAAGAGAGGCCGGTGCCCACGGGAAAAACGGTCTAACCGCAGCAGGAGGCGCCGCGTTTTCCGCGGGGGCCGTCCGCGTACATCTTCTTGAGGGCGCCGCCGATGATCCCGATGGCGAGGCGCCTCGGCAGCAGGCGCCGCATGGCGAAACCCGAGAGTTTATTTCCGAAGCCCGCGATGACGCTGGGGCGCTTACCGAGGGAGGCCATGCCTTCCCGGGCGACCCGGCGCGGTTCCATGGGCTTCATGTCGGCGGCGGGCCGGCTCTGGCGATAGGCGGGGGTGTCGACCGTGCCCGCGACGCAGGCGAGCACGTCGACCCCGTGGGGCCGCCATTCGTGCCAGAGCCCCTCGGCGAGGATGAGGTTCCACGCCTTCGTGGCGGCGTAATGGGCCACCAGCGGAGAGCCCTGGCCGCAGGAGAGCGAGGACATGAGGATGATCCCGCCCCGCCCCTTCTTCTTCATGAGGCGCCCGAAATGCCAGACGAGGCCCAGCGGCGCGGCGCAATTGACGGCGAGTTCCCCCCGATGGGAGGCGAGGGGCTGGTCGAGGAATGGGCCGATGAGGGATTTCGCGGCGTTATAGACCACGAGGCCGACGTCCAAGCCCAGAGCGGCGCTTAGGATCCGCTCATCGGCCCCGGGCTTCTCGAGGTCTTGGACGACCACCTTGGTGGCGACCCCGTAGGTCGAGGCGATCTCAGCGGCGAGTTTACGGAGCAGAGGGCCGCGGCGGGCCACGAGCACCACATGGAAACCGCGCCGCGCCGCTTCCCGGGCCCAGGCTTCGCCCAGCCCCTGGGAGGCCCCCGCGATGACGGCCCAGGGACCGTACTTCTCGGGGAGTTTCACCTTACCCGCCCACCCGGGGCGAGCCATGGACGGGGGTCGCATCGGCCCCCTTGCCGTCTTTTTCATCTTTGGCGCGCTCCCGCTCTTCGCGGTTGCGCTGGCGGTTGAGTTCGTTGGAGACGGCCTCTAGGGATTTCCCGTATTCTTCGAGGCGCGCCTTGCGGCCCGTGAGGGCCCCCAGGCGGAGGAGTTCGCGCAGGTCGGTCTGCTGGCGATCCCTGAGCCCCAGGGCGAGATTGGCCTCGTAGGCGCGTTGGCGCGCCAGGAAGGCGCGGTCCTTCTCTCCCATGGCCTCATAGATCACGGCGAGTCGCCCGAGGGTGCTGCCGATGCCCTTGCTGTCTTCCACCTGCTTCTCGACGTGCAGGGCGCTGAGCGCGTGGTCGAGGGCGGCCGGGTAGGCCTTGCGGCGGAAGGCGACCTCGCTTAGGTTCGCTTCGTTGACCGAAACGCCCTTCCATTGCTTCTTGCCGCGGTTGATCTTGGCGGCGTCGAGGAAACGCTTCTCGGCCTCATCCAGCAGGGCCGGATTCTCCTCGCGCAGGAGGGTGAGGCCGAGGGCGTTCATGGAGGCGGCGATGTTCTCGTCGTCCTTCAATTTCTCGTAGAGGCCCATCGCCTCGGTGAAGCGCTTCTTCGCCTCGGCGAATTGGCCCCGGTCGAGGGCGATGAGGCCGAGTTTCTGGCAGGAATCGGCGCGCCCCTTCGGCAGGGAAAGGAGGTCGCTGCGGGTGAAGGCCTCCTCGAAGAAGCCCATGGCCTTGGCGTCCTGGTGCAGGGCGAAATAGACGAGCCCCTTGTTCTGCAGCACGGCGATGAGGCCGATCTGGTGGTCGACGAGGGCGTAGCTTTCCTCGGCCTTGGCGAACTGGTCGAGGGCCTCCTCGTACTGGGCGGCGTTATAGGCGGCGATGCCCTTGGCGTTCTTGCCATGGGCGTAGTTGAGGGTCTCGTTGACCACCTGCTTCGGGGGGACGGTATCGAGGGCGGGCGCGGCCCCGAGGGCCGCCGAGAGCGTGAGCAGGATGAGGATGCTTCGGCGCATGGGGGCTCCTTATCGGTTGCTGGCGGCGGGGGCCGCGTTGGAGGAGCGGTAGCCGTCGACGCGCTCGTTGGCGTCGATGGTCGCCGAGACGGGGTTGCGCGTGTTGGCGCCGTTGAGCAGCGGCATCGTGGAGAGGTTGCGGGTGAGGACGGTGGTGTTCTTGAGGAGATCGTCGGTGGAGCGCAGGAGGCCCTGGAGTTTCCCGATCATCGCCTTATCCATCAGCAGGTCGGTCATCTGCATGTCGCCGCCCTTGATCGAGCCCAGCATCGAGGAGCTATCCTCGAGGAGTTTTCGGATGGAGACGAGCATGCGGCCGAACTCGGAGCGCGGGTCGATCTTCTGGTCGAGGAGATCGGTGATCACCGCCATGAGCTTGCCGACGGGCTTCAGCACCGGCCCGTCCTCCTTGGTGAACACGTCGAGGAGGGCCATGAGCATATCGACGATGCGGTCGGGCGTGGACGGATTGATGACCTTCCCGCCGACCTCCTTGAAGAGTTGGCGGCCCTCGGGGTCGTCGGAGGACCAGATCATGACCCCCGTGGGGTGCGGGCCCGCCGTCGGGCTGCCCTTGGAGATCACGATGCTCGCCCCGCCCATGATGCTCGGCTTGAGGTGGGCGATGGAGTCGGCCTTCACCCGGTTGGTGAACTCGGATTTGACCTTGAAGGTCACCTTCACCCGGTCGTCGGACTGGAACTCGAGGTCGGTGGTCTTGCCGATGGCGATGCCGTTGTAGATGATCTTCTGGCCCGTGGCGACGTCGTTGCCGTCCTTGTAGTAGCAGAAGTAGGTGCCGTAGGTCTGGAAGAGGCCGTGGCGGTTGCGGGCGATGTAGATCGTCGCCAGTAGCAGCACCACCACGGTCAGGACGACGAAGGTCCCCACCGTCTTCTCGAAGGGTTTGAATTGATAGGCCATGCTGACTCCGTGCCTCTAGATGATGTCTTCAAGGACTTTCCGCTTGCGATCGCCCAGTTCTTCGGCGCTCCAATTATTGAGGAGGCGCCCCTTGTCCATGTACCAGATCCGCGTGGCGAACTCGTCGGCGAAATCCGCCTCATGGGCGATGATGACGAAGGTCGTGCCCGTCTGGCGCAGCACCCGCACCTCCTCCTTCACCATCTCGACGCGCACGCGGTCGAGGCTGGCGATGGGCTCGTCCATGAAAAGGAGGGTCGGCTTGGTGATCACGGCCCGGGCCAGGGCCGCCATCTTCATCTCGCCCATGGAAAGCGCCGCGGGCCGGTTCATGCGGTCGTCGACCAGGTCGAAGGTCTCGAGGATCTTGTCGACCTGCTCGCGGATCTCGGCCTCGGTGCCCCGCTCGTTGTAGCGCAGCGGCAGCGCGATATTGTCGAAGATGGTGAGGTTCGAGATGAGGGCGTTATCCTGGAAGACGTAGCCGTTCTGGGCGTGGTTGGCCATGAGTTGGTGGTTGAAGGCCTTGCGCAGGCTGAGGCCCCGCATGAGGACATCGCCGGAGGTGGGGTAATTGAGCCCCGCCATGATGCGCATGATCGTGCTCTTGCCGCAGCCGGATTTCCCGGCGATGAAGAGCACCTCGCCGGCGGGCACCGCCGCGTGCAGGTCGTGGAGGATGGTCGTCCCGCCGGCGCTGAAACCGACGTGCTGGCATTGGATGATTTCGTTGGCCATGGGGTTCACAGGAGGAAGAGCACGGTGAGGATGCCGCCCACGACGACGACGTACTGGAGCGAGCCCACGACCCCGCGGATCCCCGAAACGGGCGCCCCGCCGGGGTACATGAGCACCTTGAAGCCGTTGATGATGCAGATGAGGGAGATGCCGCACCCGAAGAAGACCGCCTTGACCACGATGCCGAGGACCTTGAAGAAATCCATCTCGGCGAAGAAGAGCGCGGCGGTCTTCCCGAACTCATTGGCGGGGTCCACGAACCAGGCCAGGCCCATCACCGTCACCACGGCGACGACGCAGAAGAAGACCACGAGGCAGACGATGGAGACGACCATGCCCACGACCCGGGGCAAAACGATGTAATTGAGGGTATTGATGGCCATGCTCTCGAGGGCCAGCATCTCGTTGCGCACCACCATATTAGCGATCTCCGTGGCCATGGCGGTGCCGGAGCGGGCGATGACGATGATGGCGGTGATGAGGGGGCCGAGCACGTCCACCAGCGACATCACCATGATGAAACCGGCATAGTCCTTGGCGGTCGGGGATAAGCCGACCGCGATCTGGAAAACGACGAGGCCGATGATGGCCCCGAACGCGAAGGCGATGAGGCCGATGATGCCCAAGGCCTGGACCCCGGTGAAATAGATCTGCTGGATGGCGATGTTATAGACGATCTTCTTTCCGCGGGTACGCTTGGAGAAGTGGGTGGCGATCGAGTAATAGAGGAGGCTGATGAGCCCCGTGTAGAAGCTGAAGACCCCGATGACGCGGCGGCCGATGGATCCGAGCAGTTCATTCATGGGTTCGAGGAACGTGGTGGAAGGGATGCGGGAGGCGCGGCCGTCCGTCGGGTCGCTCTTCGGCGGATGCGCCGCGGCGCGCGAAGAGCCCGTTTAAGCGAGTTCTGGAAGGCGATTCCAACGAACGGGGGTCTCTCACGCAGGCTCCTCGACTATCATAAGGTCGGCGCAGACCGTATTATAGTATAGGGCCCCACGCTCGGAGAGCCTGAAATGGCCGTTTTCCTTGATAAAACAGGGGTTAAGGCGCCCCAAGGCTGGGGCGAATTTCACCTCGAAGGCCTCCCCGAATCGGCGCTCGTACTCCCCCAGGTCGAGTCCCTCGGTGGTGCGCAGCGACAGGAAAACAAACTCGTTGGCCAGTTCCCGCGTTCCTAGCCGCTCCGTTTCCTCCCGGGGCCATTTCCCCCCCTCCACCGCATCCCGCCAAAACCCGGGGTGGCGGGTGTTGAGGTAGCGGAAAGGATGCCCCTCCCCGTCCACCGCCTGACCCCAGGCGGCGGGCCCGATGCCCAGATAGGGTTTGCATTCCCAATAGGCGCGATTATGGCGGGACTCCCATCCTTCCCGGGCCCAATTGCTGAGTTCATAGCGATGGAAGCCGGCGGCCCCGAGCCCCGCCTCGAGGATTCCCCGCTGTTTCTCCCAGGCGGCGGGGTCGGGGGCCGGAAGGCGGCGGCGATAATTTTCGGAGGTGATCTCCAGGCCGTACCAGGAGAGGTGCTTCGGCCCATAGGCCAGGGCCCGCTCCAGATCGTCGCGCACCACGGACTCGCCCATGCCGGGGATATCGTAGAGCAGATCCATCGAGACGTTCTCCACCAGCGCGCCGACCCGATTGAGAAAATCGGGATCGGGGATCTTGTCGCGGTGGAGGAGCGAGAGGCCCGCGGGGGAAAAAGTCTGGACGCCGATGGAAAGCCGGTTGATGAGGCCGCTTTCCAGCGCGGCCCGGTCCGCCGGCCATGAAGGATTGGCCTCCACCGTGATTTCGGCCTCCCGGAGATCGAAGCGCCGGTGGAGGTCCCGCAGCAAGGTGAGCAGGCTCCCGTCGGGGAGTTCCAGGGGGCTGCCGCCGCCGATGTAGACGGTCGAGAGCCGCGCCGGGAGTTCGGGCATCCACAGGTCGAGTTCGCGGCGCACCGCATCCGCGAACCGGCCCTCCTCCCCGAAATAGCGGCGGTAGGTGCGCAGGTCGGTCTTGTAAAAATTGCAGAAGGCGCACACCCCCCGGCAGAAGGGGGTTCCGAGATAGAGATGGGGCGGGGCTTCCCGGCGGGCTCCGGTCACTTTTTCGGGGGAATCCAAAGTCCGTGGAGTTTCCAGATGGGGGTGGGGCCGAGGCTGCGCGAGTCGTTCTCCGCCATCCAATTATCGTTCATGAGGAACACCGAATCGGCGGGGACGTAGAGTTCCTTCGTGTTGTCGCGTCCCGAGATGCGTTCGGGGAGGATCTGGGCCTCCCCATAGGCGATGAACCACTCGGGGACGAAGAGCCGGTTATCGATGAAAATCTGCTTGTTGCGGATGATCACGCTTTCCCCGGGGAGCGCGACCACCCGGCGTACGATGAGGCGCGACCCCTCGGGCTTCCACATCCCGAAACTGAGCACTTCCACGGGTAGGCGCAGCAGGTTTCCGATGCGGGAGGAAGGGGAAGAGAGCGGCTGGACGACCGCGACGACCTGCCCACGCTTCACCTTTCCGCTCCCCCACCACCTTTTCGCCGGCGTATTCATCGAGAGGGGCGCGGGCCAGCCAAGGGCGGGCACGGAAAACCAGTGGCGTTCGCCGCGGCGCAGGGTGGGTTCCATCGTCGCGTCATCGACGCGCAGGCTGAACACGCCCACCCGCGCCAAGAGGATGAACGCCAGGGAGATCGAAGGGATCGCGATGAGGAGCCTCACGCGCAGGCTCTTCGCCGCCTTCCCTCGATAGTATTGGGTGATCCGGTCCCTTGCCCAAGCTGCCATAGGAGGGGATTTTCCTATGGAACGCGGTCAAGCCGGGGGAGCCGAGCCCCCGACCGGTTCAACGCTTCTTCTTCTCTTTGCCGCGGTAGGCGGGGAAACTGATGGAGGGATCGAAGCCGCGGGAGGAGGCCCCGGAATCTTTCCAATCGGTGGGGACCTGCGGGGGCTTGGCGGGGTTGCCCAATTCGCGGGGCCATTCTTTGCGCACGCCGCGCAGCACGGCGATGGTCTCCCGGGGCTTCCACCCCCGCGCGGTCGCCAGCGCCATGAACCAGGCCATCTCGAGTTCCATGGAAAGGCCGTCTTGGATGAGGCGTTTGGCGGGGGCGACGCCGCGCAGTTTGAGGAGATTGGCCCAGGTGGCCTTCCAGGGCGGCCCGAAAAAATGCTTGCGCCGCTGGCGGGAGGTGAGTTCGGCGAGGCGGAACTTATTGGCGTAGATCTCATCCCAGGTCGGGGTGGCCTTGCCCGGCATGCTGGTGAGGTGCCAACCCATCTGGCAATAGACGCGCAGCACGGCCTCGAGTTCTTCCCGGGCGCGGGCCTTGCGGGGACGGATGCACTCGAGGGCGCGGAAGAGCCCGTCTTCCACGTCCCAGGCGCTCCCGGGGATGCGCACGGAGTCTTGGTAGAGCGAGCGCGCGCCCTCTTCGCGCTTGAGGGATTTGCCCCCGAAGAGGAGGCCCGTGAGTTCGGCGGCGGAGAGGTCGGCGGTGAGCGCGCAGAAGTCGGAGACCTTGATGGTGTTCGCCAGGGTGATGCCGCGCTGGGGTTTTTTGGTGCGCTGGGCCAGGAGGCTGTTTTCGATGGCCTGCCGATTGAAGAGGCGCACGTAATAGCGCTTATTGAGCACCGGGAGCACGTTCTTTTTGCCGCGGTAGATCTCGTCCCACTCGAGGGTCTCCCAGATGGACCAACCCAGTTCGCGCTTCACCTTTATGACCGGGTTCACCTTCCCCTCGGCGCGCTTGACGCTGCCGCGGCCGTCCACATGGTCGCGGATATGGGTGATGAAGGCGTGCAGTCGCCCTTCGATGCCGGGGGCCAAGAGCGGCGCCTTGGGGGCGGCCTTGGTTTTCTTGGAGGGGGCTTGGGACATGGTGCGTGCTCCTTCGAGGGGGGGGGGCAATATCTTAACGAACAGACCCGGAAGGGCCCTGCTCAATCGTACGCCTAAGGGGAAGTTGGGTGCGCGAGTTTTTTAGAATGAGATAAATTCCAATATGCGTTGTTCCGTATTCATTGCTGAAGAATTCCCGGGATTCCTTCACCTCCGAATTATACAACTTTAGGATCATGAGCACAATAGGGGGCCTTTTTGCCACATCCTCCAATCTCTCTTTCCCTTCTCTGATTTATCCGGCGAATCGGGACCCGTCCGGCCCGCGCCGCGGCGAGGACTTGAATCCGGTTAGGTCCGACCGGATTACGGGGCGCCATCGGGGAATCCCCCGTTCATCCGCATCGCCCCACACGGGAGAGCCTTGGCGTCGGAAAACCTCACCCCCCGCGGATGCGGCGAAAAAGTGCAACCGGCAGACTGACGAGGCGCGAAGGCCAGTCCTCAACCATCGCCGAGAGGACATCCATCGTGTGGGCGCTCTCCGGTTCGCGGATGCGAAGGGCCAGGGGGATGCACAGCAGGCGAAGGAGCGCGCTCAAGAGGAACAAGTACTGGTAATGGTCCCAAGCCCGCCCGAGCAGGTGGATGCCGTGGCCCTCCCAGGCTTTGAGGAGGTAGCCCCCTGCGATGGCAGAGAGTCCGCCCGCGATGCCGGGGAGCGACGAGATGGCGGCGACGAACATCCCCCGGTTCTCCCGCGGGGCCATGCGCAGCATGAACCCGTTGGTGGCGAGTTGGGACCCCATATTGAGCATATTGTCGAAGATGAAGAACCCGCAGAGGATGGCGAAGGCGTTCTCCCGGGTGATCACGAAGAAGACGATGGGCGCCAGGGGCTTGAGGCCCGTGCACAGCACGAGGATCGGGCGGCTGCCGAAGCGGTCGATGAGGCGGCCCCAGAACGCGGAACTGAGCATGCTGCCGATGCCGGGCATCCACCAGATGACCATCACCTCCCATAGCGGCAGGGCCAGCACCTTGAGCACGTAGAGCAGCATGAAGGCCGCGCCGATCATCACCGAGGCGCTGTAGGCGACGTTCCAGACCATGTAGGAGCGGAACGAAGGCTGGCGCATGGGCTCGAGGAGGGTCTCGAGGAGGGGCCGTTCCCGCGCGGGGGCGGGCGGGGGTTCCCAGACCCAGAGGAAGAGCAGGATGTCGACCACGCCGGCGGCCACGCCGAGGACCGTGATGAGGAAGAAGGCCTGGGGCAACGAGAGGCCGAGGGCCTGGTAGCGGAAGCCAAAGAGCACCAGGGGGATATAGGTGAGCAGCCACACCCCCTGCATCATGCGCATGCGCCCGCCCCAATAGCGGCTCAATATGCGCCGGGGGATGAGGTCGCCCATCCAGGAGAACCAGATCGGCGGGCCGAGATTCAGCAGCAGGCTCGAGACCGCCAGGAGGGCGAGCATGATCGCGGTGCGATGCCCCGTGGCCACGGGCAGGAGCGGCACCAGGATGATGGGGATCCACAGGAGGCGGCCGCTGATGATGAGGCCCATGAAGACCGCGCGCCGACTCTGGAGCCGGTTTCCCCAGAGCGCGCCCAGGAATTGCATGCCCAGCATCAGCATGGGGATGCCGCTTAAAATGCCGAACTCGACCTCTCCGAAGCCCATGCGCCGGAAGAAATCCGTTGACATCGGGCTCGAGATCGCCGCCGAATAGACGAGGGCGAGGCTTCCCGCCACGGTGACGAGCCGCAGGGAACGCTTGAGGACCCCGGGCGGGGCGATGGGATTCATGGGCGCGGCGGAAAGGCGGCGGGCGCGCATCGATTCGGGCGCCCCGGGAGAATTAAAGTTTGTTTCCCCGGAAATGACAATCGGGTTTGACAGGCCGGCGACCCCGGTGTTAAGTTAGCCTTTCCATGTCGCCTTCCCCCGCCAAGTCCTGCGCCCTGTGTTCCCGCGAATTGAGGGAAGAGACCAAACGGGGTAAATTCGAGAGCGTCCTCACCTACCATACCTGCGACTATTGCAAGACCTCCTTCCTCGACGAGCGCCACAAGAAAGACGGCGAGCGCTATTACACCCGCGAATACGAGGCCTGGTTCTACCAGAACCGCGATGGCCGCATCCCCATCCTCCACGCCTTCTCCGACGCCACCGCCCGGGTCTTCCTGCTGAGCACCCGCGAGAAATTAGCCGGCCGACGCGTCCTCGACATCGGCTGCGGCTTCGCCGGAACGCTACGCCTCCTGAAAGCCCTCGGAGCCGAGGTACAGGGCATCGAACCTTCGGCGGCCTGCGCCCGTTTCGACCGGGAAGTGCTCGGCCTGCCCGTGCACGAGGGGTTCCTCGAATCATTCCCCTCCGGAAATCGCTTCGACCTCATCACCCTGTTCGACGTCATCGAACACGTGGAAGACCCCGCCCAAACGCTGCGTCGCGCGGGGGCGCACCTGGCGGAGGGCGGCACCCTCTTCTTCACCACGCCCCATAATAAGCGCTCAGGCCAGTCCGTCATCTTCCAGCAGAGCCACCTCCTGCTCTTTTCCCTCCATAGCCTCGACGGGGTCGTTCGCGAGGCGGGCTTCACCATCCGCGAGGTCCTCCTCTTCGGAGGCTCGCTCAATATCTTCGCCACCAAAACCGGGGCCGCTTCCAAAGGCGACTCCCCTTTCCCTGCCGCTTTCCTCGAAGACTACGAAAAATCTTTTTTACGGAAATACGGCAGGAATAAGATCCTCGCCATGCTGTGGCGCCTTCCCCGATTGGCGCGCTATCATTTCCTCAGCCGGGCCCTCTACCGGCGCCTTCCGGTGAAAAACCTCTAACGCTTAAGACGCCGGCGCCGCAGCATCCAGGCGACCTGCGCCACGGCGAGGGCCGAGAAGAGGTGTTTCAGGGTATGCCCGCTTACCTGGTAGGTGATTTCAAAGATCGGACGGTCGAGCAGTTCCGCGCCCTTGGCCAGGGCATACAAGAAGAGGACCCATCCCAAATCCCCGACCCGATCGTATCGCGATGGAAGGAAAAGAAGGATGGGGATGAGGACCATGGGAAGGAATTGCACCAGGAAATAGGGCCGCAGGTCGCCGGCCCCCCGGGACTCCGAGATCGACCAATACAGAACGCTTGCGGCCGCCACCGTCAGCAAGGCTAAAAGGAGGGCATACCCGCCCCGTACCTGGAAGCGCTCATGGACGACCGCCGCGAAAAGGGAAACGAAGGCGAGGGAAAGGGGAAAGCGGTCCCAGAAAAGGCTCGCGTTGTCGGGACGGAGGTGATACCAGCCCGACCCGAACCCGGTGACGAACAGACTGATGAAAAAGGCGAAATAAGCAAGCGTCTCGGGTTTCCATTGGGTGCCCTCCCGCTTCGAAGCGGCCCGGCCTTCCAGGCCCCCCCAAACCCCAAGGATCACGAACCAAGCATTGGAAACCACATCCATAAAATTGGGAACGCCGAAGAGGGTGCGGCCATCGGCGAATTGGTGGTAGGAGGCCCATTGGGCCAGTCTGGGAAGGAACCCGAGCACGCCCGCCGTCACCAGCGCCGGAAACGCGATGAGGAAGATCGCCCAGCCATGCCTCGTCTGGATCTCTTTTCTTTCCACGCGCACAGTATAGCGTTGCCCGGGGGCGGGTGGAAGAGCTCCGGGCAAGCGGCCGCGGGTGGGGATATAATTCCACCCGAGTTCCCAAGGATTTTCGATGGACAAAAAGAAAGCGACCCGACCCGTGACCCCCACCGCCGATGAGGCCCGCGCCGCCCTGCGCCGCCTCGCCAACCCGGCCAAGGCCCGGCTCCTCCAGGGCTTCTTCAAGACCGCCCCGGGGGAGTACGGGGAAGGCGACGTCTTCCTCGGGGTGGTCATGCCGCGCATCCACGAGTTGACGGCGAAGTTCCGCGCGCTCCCCCTGACCCAACTCCGGTCGCTCCTGCGCGGCGGGGTCCATGAAGAGCGTATGCTCGCCGTCCTCGTGGCGGTGGAGCAGTACCGGAAGGGCGATGAAAAAGTCCGCCGATCGATCTTCGATTTTTACCTCGCCCACACGCGTTGGGTGAATAATTGGGATCTGGTGGACCAAAGCGCCCACCTGATCGTCGGGCCCCAGGTCTTCGGGGGGAACCCGGCCCTGCTTAAAAAACTCTCCAAGTCCGCGTCCCTCTGGGAGCGTCGTATCGCCATCATCGCCACCCTCCATTTCATCCGCCACGGGCGATTTACCGAGACCCTTGCCCTCGCGGTCGCCTATCTGGGCGATACGGAAGACCTCATGCACAAGGCCAGCGGCTGGATGCTTCGGGAAGTCGGCAAACGCGATGCGGCGGTTCTCCGAGCCTTCCTCACCCGCTACGGGAAGCGCATGCCGCGCACCATGCTGCGCTATGCCATCGAGAAATTCTCCCCCGCGGAGCGCAAGAATTGGCTGACCTCCACCAAGGGGCGCTAAACCCCGTTCCCCGGCCCCGGGGGGTCCGCGACCCCTCCGCCATGGCAAAATCGTGACCTCGTCGGCTCCGGTGGGCACCCGCTGACCGAGGCCGCCCAGGAATCGACCCTAGGAGGCCCGATGAAACTTGTCGCCAAGATCCTCGCCGTACTCGCCGCCGCGCTCGTCGCCATCCAGTTCGTTCCGGTTCGCCCGACCAATCCCCCCGTGACCTCCCCGTGGACCCTCGAGGGGCCGGCCAAAGAAGTCCTCGTGCGGGCCTGCTTCGATTGCCATTCCCATGAAACCCGACTTCCTTGGTACGGCAAACTCGCCCCGGCTTCATGGCTCCTTGCCTACGATATGAAGGAAGGGCGGGCGCACCTCAATTTCTCCGCCTGGGCCGAATGGCCCGCCGAGAAGCAGAAGCGGCGCATCCACGAAATCGGCGAGGAAGTGCAGGAAGGCGAAATGCCCCCGGCCCTCTACACCTTCATGCACCCGAAAGCCAAATTGTCCCCCGGAGACAAGGCGACCCTCGCGGCTTGGGTGCTTTCCCAAACGCAGGGCTCGCCAAAAAAATGAAACGCCTGGCGGCCTTTCCTCCGCACAGTGGTCTCGGGAGGATCCTCTGGAGGCACGGCGGTCCGGTTAAAAGCGAGGCGGCCACCTGCGATGGCGACGGCGGGCCGTTCCTGGAGCCCCTCGCGGCATCCCGAGTTCCCTCCCGAGACGATCGTCAGGCGCGATCATGAGCGCCGGGGGAATGGCGCGCGGTTTCGCGCTTCTCCTCTTCGGAGTCACCCTCGCATGGGGGCAAGACGGCGGATTCCTCGCCCCCTGGATCGGCTCGTGGAATATCCAATTCCAGAGCACCAACGGCGGCCGCTCCTACCGCAAGGAGGATGGGTCGGCCTATTGCACCATCGCCCCCGATGGGGTCACCCTCGTGAAATGGGAGAAGGCGAAGCGCATCCGCCGCGTCGAGCCCCTCTCCCAGACGACGGGGGTCTGGATCCATTTCGTCTCAAACCGCTACGCGTGGCGGCTTTCCCCCGACCGGGGAAGCTCCCTGGCTCTCCTGGTGGTGAGCGAAGAGCCGGACGGCCCCGAAACCTATCGGGCGCTCCTCTCTCGCGGGGGACAGAGCGCTACGCCGCCAGCCAACGCGACTTCGCCGGGCGACCTCTCTGGACTCTATCTCCCGAAAATCCCGCGCGGCGTGCTGGCCATCGAACTCCAGGGCGGGCAAATCCAATTGCGCTTCGTCGATCGCGGCGTCACCAACGAGACCCCGCGGCGCGATTATGCGGTGAAGGACGGCCTCCTCACCCTCGCGGGAGAACCGGAAGCGAGCCTCCGCATTCGAATCCCAGGGCCCGGACTCCTGGAAGTCCTCCTCCCCGAACTCGTCGCCGGGTTCTATGAGCGCCGAACCCCGAAACCTTGAGGCACACTGATCCCGTCACAGCCGCCATCCCCTCGACCGGAGGAACTCCGTGATCCGACTGAAAATGACCTGCGCGCGCCTCCTACTCCCGGTCCTCCTGGCGGTCGTGGCCCGGGGCCAGGACGAGGTTTCGAATACCAATACGGTCGTCG
>JAFLEE010000068.1:0-13495 GCA_017302015.1 Spirochaetota bacterium
AGGGCCCCGAGGGACCCTTCCACCACCGAGAAGACCGCGGTGGCGTCGACGCTGCCGTCGGCGGAGGCGACCCGCACGCGGTATTCCCCGGCCTCCAGGCGCCGCTCTTTACCGCTTAGGATCGTCTCCACCAGGAGGCCCGCCTCGTTGAGGGTATAGGGCCCGCGCGGGGAGGGGGCGGCGTCTTTCCGGCTCACCGTGACGTTCACCTTGGCGGACGGGGCCAGGGGCATGAGGACCTTGAGGAAGACGTCCTCCTGGGGCCAATAGACGCCCTGGTCGGTGCTCACGGCCACCCAGCCCAATTTGAGGAGGTTTTGGGGAGCGTCCGAGGTCCCGGTGATCTCTTGTTTTTCGAGATTCACCCGGAAGAGGGCTGATTCGACGGTTTTCGCCTCGTGGCGGCCCTGGTCTCCCGTGAGGAGGGCGGCGCCCAGGCCCAGCAGGCCGACGGCGGATAATCCGAGAAATCCGAGGGTTTTCGAGGCGTTCATGGGGGCTCCGTGGCCGTCTTTAGCGCTTCCCGCGCCGCTTGGCCTTGGGAGCCTTCCTGGCTCCCTGCCTAGATAACGCGCCAGGGCCCGAAAGGTAACAGGAGAAGCGCCTTCTTCCGTAGTAAGATGGAGAGGATGGCCCTCCAAACCCATTTCTACCTGAACGCCTGGCAGCCCCTGAGCCTGGAGAATGTGCTCGCCCAGCTGGCCGGCGACCTCGGCGCCAAACTAGACCTAAGCGGGGTGGAGCATTGGCGGCACACCGAAAACGGGGCCATGGTGCCCCAAAAGGGCCGCTATAAGCTTGAAAGGGAGGGGGCGCCCCCCCTGGAGATCGACCTCGAGGGCGACCGCGGGGTTTCCCGGGGAAAACCGGGCAAGGTCTACCGCCTGGTCCTCCACCACGGGGAACGCACTCCCGCCGAGATCCAAGCGGTCGTTGAAAAACTCGATCGGGCTTTCCGGGAAGTGGTCCCCCCGCGCTTTGTCTCTCTGCCGCATTTCCGCTGGTTCCTGAAGGACCCCTGCACCTCCGTCCTGGCCTCCCTGCGGGGCGACCGATTCTTGGCGGCCGCGAAGTCCGCCCTCGATCGGATCTTCGCGGGGTACCGGGTCCTCGGGGTACTGGACGACGAAAAAGAAGGGGCGCGGCGGCTGCGCATCGAGACGAGCCCGGGCGTCTTCCAATGGGTCGATACCCACCGCTTCGCCGTCTACGCGGGCGAGGGCTTCCTCGGCGCCGTGGGCCTCGTGAGGGCCGAAGGCCTCCTCTCCGACACGGAGGAACGCTTCCAGGTCGTCTGCATCTCCACGGAGGCCCGCCTCCAAGCCCTCGCCGAGCGCTTCGGGAAGGATTTCGAGAAACTCCTCTATAGCGCGGAGGAGGTGAAAGGGGGGAAATGGAGCGGCGGCGGCGATTTCCTGCGCCTAAGCGAGAAGGTCATCCCGGAGGATCTCGTGCTCGAGCCCCGCATCCAGGCGGAGGTGGAGGGCGAGATCTACGGCTTCTTCAAACTCCGCGAGGTCTACTGGCGCGCCGGGCTCCCCTTCAAGCGCGGGGTGGTGGTCTACGGTCCCCCCGGCAGCGGGAAGACCCTCCTCGCCAAGGTGATCGCCTGCCATTTCCCCGAGACGGTCTTCTGGGTGAAGGCGGGCGATGTGGCCGACGCCGCCGATATCAGCCGGATCTTCCGCCTCGCGCGCCTCGGCGCCCCCAGCGTCGTCATCTTCGAGGATGTCGACATGTACCTGCGCGACCGCGACGACGGCCGCGACAACGGCGCCGTGGCCACCCTCATGGCCGAGATGGACGGCCTGGAGGAGAACGAGGGCCTCCTCGTCCTCCTCACCACCAACCGCCTCGAGGCCGTGGAGCGGGCCATCGTCGACCGCCCCGGGCGCATCGACGCCAAAATCTTCTTCGGCGACCTGGGCCGGGAGCAGGTCGTGAAACTCTTTCGCCGCCGCCTGGCCAAGATCACCCTCGAAGGAGACGTCGAGAAGATGTTCCCCGCCTTCACCACCCTCACCGGCAATAAGGTGGTGGAACTCGCCACCATGAGCGTGCGCCTAGCCCTGAAGGATTGCGCCGACGGGGCCCTGGTGGTGGGGGAGGCCCACGTGAAGAAGGCCTTCCAGAACCTCACCCGGGCCGAGAACGCGGCGAAGGCGGGGTTCCGCAAAGATGAGTGAGGAAGCCGAAGGCTGGAGGATCCATGCCGTCGGCTGGTGATCCCACCTCCGGCCAATGGTTCGAATCGGCCGCGCTCCGTTACTACGCCGGCTGGTTCGATTCAGAGCCCGACTTCTTCACGGGAAAAGGGGTTCGTGTTGTCCCGTCGAGCCGCCTTGGCATTCCCCAGCCCGGCCATTCGACGCCCCTTGGCCTCCTTTGTTACGCGGGGTCTGGTTGGGTTCGGGTCGCCCATGCCCGCGTATGGGCACAACGCATGGGGGGCCTGCAGTCGAAGATAGAAAAGGCGACCTCGGCAAATCTATCGGGCGTGTTCGAGGACCATTTCCGCGTCCCCGCGTGGCGAGGCGTCAAGTTCTATCTAAAAACTTCCCCCACCGTCGACGAACCGGACGGCGCGTTCCCCCTTGAGCAGGAGGATCTCGGCGATTACCGCGATTTTTTCGCGGCGGTGCATCCCCGGGCGGAGATCGGGGAATGGCTCGATGATTACTTCTACGCGCTGGTCGGTCGCCATGACGCCTGGGCGATCCGCGACACGGGGATTCTGGCCGCGGTGACTGATGCCCCCGATTTGCCGTGGATGGGGGACCTGATCGTCGAACCGGGGATCAACACCCGACCCGAATTCCGAAGGCGAGGCTATGCAGCGCGGGTTTGCGGGGCCATGATCCGGGCCGCAGCCTCCAGTGGGCGCGCGCCGATCTGGTCTTGTGGCGCTGGGAACACAGCATCCCAAGCCCTCGCCCAGCGGCTGGGATTCCATCGTTTCGTCGAGTCGTATTCCCTGCCGCTATAAGGACTGACATGAAATTCGCCTTGGCCGTCCGGGAAGTCGGCGGGACCATCGAAGAAAACATCGAGGGAATCCTGTCGTCTATCCGCCATGCGGCGGCCCGCGGCGCCGAACTGGTGCTTTTCTCTGAGGCCTCCCTGACCGGGCTCCGCCTCACCGATGATCCCCGCCGCGACCTCGCCCTGGGCGTTTCCATCGGAGGGGCCGAACTGACGCGCATCGGCGGCGCGGCGCGGGAAGCGCGGTTTCATGTCGCCCTCGGCTTCCTGGAAAGGGATGGGCACACGCTTTACGATTCGGCTGTTCTCTTTGGGCCGACCGGGGAAAGGCTTCTCATCTACCGCCGGCTGTCCCCCGGGTGGCAGGCCAGGGGCGCCGACCCGGAGTCCTATGGCCGCGGCGCGGGATTCACTTACTGCGATTGCGCCTTGGGGCGCTTGGGTTTCCTGATTTGCGGGGACCTCTTTGAGGACGCGCTCGTTGCGCAGGCAGCGCACGCACACCTCAATCTGCTTCTTTTCCCATTCGCCCGTTCCAGATCGAAAAGCGGGTTCACCCAGGCCGCCTGGCAGGCGGAGGAATGGCCCCATTATGCCGCGCGCCTGGAGCGCATGGGGGCCGCGGCCCTCATGGTCAACCACCTCGATCGGGAGGAACCCCGTTACTTCGGGGGCGCCTGGCTCGTCGACGCGCGAGGCAAGGTGGTCGGGCATCGGCCCATCGGTCGAAAGGGCCTGACGATCGCGGACCTTCCCGCGGAACGCCGCGGGCCGGGCGTCTGCTGAATCGGCCGATCCGACCGGTCGCGCGCGGGGCCTACTCCGAGACCGTGTCCCGCGGCATCGGGAAGGGCTCGACCTTCCAGATCTCGCGGGCGTACTCCCCGATGGTGCGGTCGGAGGAGAATTTCCCGGCGCGGGAGACGTTGAGCACCGCCTTGCGGTCCCAGGCCTTCTCGTCGCGGTAGAGGGCGTCGACGCGGTCCTGGGTCTCGAGGTAGCTCACGAGGTCGGCGAGGATCATGTAATGGTCGCCGCCGGCGAGGAGCGCGTTGACGATGGGCCGGAAGATGCCGGGCTCCATCATGTTGAAGAAATCGCGCTCGAGGTACTGCACCGCGCGGCGGATCTCGTCGTGCTGGTGGTAGAGGTCCCACGGGTTGTAGTGGGGGCGTCGCGCGTCGACCTCCTCGGCGTTCATGCCGAAGATGAACACGTTCTCGGCCCCGGCCTCCTCCGCGATCTCGATATTGGCCCCGTCGAGGGTGCCCACGGTGAGGGCCCCGTTGAGCATGAACTTCATGTTGCCCGTGCCCGAGGCCTCGGTGCCGGCCAGCGAGATCTGCTCGCTCACGTTGGCGGCGGGGATGATGCGCTCGGCCAGGGACACGCGGTAATTGGGCAGGAAGACCACCTTGAGGCGGTCCCCGATGCCCGGGTCGTTATTGATCACCGCGCCGATCTGGTGGATGAGCTTGATGATGAGTTTCGCCATGTAATAGCCCGGGGCGGCCTTGGCGGCGAACAGGAAGGTGCGCGGCACCACGTCGAGGCCCGGGTTGTCCTTGAGGCGCGCGTAGAGGATCACGGTGTAGAGCGCGAGGAGGAGCTGGCGCTTGTACTCGTGCAGGCGCTTCACCTGCACGTCGTAGAGCGACTCGGGGTGGATCGTGATGCCCAAGTGCTCCTTGATGTGGTTGGCGAGGACAAGCTTGTTCTGCTGCTTGACCTTGCGGAAGGCCTCGAGGAAGGCCGGGTCGCCGGCGGAGGGCTCCAGGCGGCGCAGCTCGTCGAGCTGGGTCACCCACCCGTCGCCGATGGCCTGGGTGATGAGGGCGGCGAGGCCGGGGTTGGCCTTCAGCAGCCAGCGGCGCGGCGTGATGCCGTTGGTCTTGTTGTTGAACTGCTCGGGGCGCAGTTCGGCGAAGTCCCGGAACACCGAGCGCTTGAGGATCTGGGTGTGGAGCGCGGCCACCCCGTTGACCGAGTGGGAGCCGACGATGGCCAAGTTGGCCATGCGCACGAGGCGGTGGGGCCCCTCGTCGATGAGGCTCATGCGCCGCAGGCGGTCGGAATCGAGGGGGAAGCGGATCGCCACCTCCCGCAGGAAGCGGGAATTGATCTCGTAGATGATCTGGAGGTGGCGGGGCAGGAGGTGGGCGAAGAGGTCGACCGACCACTTCTCCAGGGCCTCGGGGAGCACGGTGTGGTTGGTGTAGCCGGTGGCGGCGGTCACAAGGGACCAGGCGAGGTCCCAGTCCATCCCCTCGCGGTCCATGAGGAGGCGCATGAGTTCGGGGACGAGGATGGCGGGGTGGGTGTCGTTCATCTGCAGCGACACCTTGTCGGGGAACTGCTCCCACGGGGTGCGCGAGGCCTTGAACCGGCGCAGGATGTCCTGGAGGGAGCAGGAGACGAAGAAGTACTGCTGCTTGAGGCGCAGTTCCTTCCCCTCGTCGACGTTGTCGTTGGGGTAGAGCACCTTGGTGAGGTTCTCGGCGAGCACCTTGTTCTCGACGGCCTCCACGTAGGAGCCGCGGTTGAAATCGTCGAGGTCGAACTCCTCGGGCGCGCGGGCCGACCACAGGCGCAGGGTGTTCACCGTGTGGCCGCCGTAGCCCACCACGGGCAGGTCGTAGGGCATGCCCACGATGACGCGGGTGTCGAGCCAATCCCACGAGGGGCCGCGGGAGGTCTGGCGGAACTCGACGCGGCCGCCGAAATGCACCTCGAAGGAGTACTCGGGCCGCGCGACCTCCCAGGGATAGCCGTGCTTGAGCCAGGCGTCGGGCTTCTCCACCTGGTAGCCGCGCACGATGCTCTGGTTGAAGATGCCGTAATCGTAGCGCAGGCCGTAGCCGACGGCGGGGATCTCCATGGTGGAGAGCGAGTCGAGGAAGCAGGCGGCCAGGCGCCCGAGGCCGCCGTTTCCCAGGCCGGCGTCGACCTCGTAGTCGCGCAGCTTGTTCCAATCGAGGCGGAGCTTGGACATCGCCTTGCGGCAGGTCTCCTCCATGTGCATGTTGATGACGTTGTTTCCCAGCAGGCGCCCGATGAGGAACTCCAGCGACAGGTAGTACACCCGCTTCACGTTGAAGCGGTGGTGGGTCTGCTGGGTGGCGAGCCAGCGCTCGATGACCCGGTCGCGCACGGCCAGGGCGAGGGCGTAATAGCGGTTCAGGTCGCTGGCGGTATAGGCGTCGCGGGCGAGGGTATAGCGCAGGTGGTGGGAATAGTCCCGCAGCAGGTCTTCGGGCGAACTGCCCACCCGGTGGGAATCGGGATCGGTCTCGTCTTCGTGTGTTTCGGGCATGGTGCGTCTGCTCCCTGGCGGTCCCCCGTCGCGGGATCCGCAAGCATCGTCGAATCGGCCCAATTATCCCCTGAAAAAGGGCAGAATCAGGCGGATGGGGAGGCCAAGGCGCCCGGGAAGCAGGAATCGCGGGAAAGGAAACAAACGGCGGCCCGGGCGGGATTGGGGCGGAATTCCGCACCTATTTCGGCACCCCGACGGCTACCAGCCCGCGTTTCATGAGGAGCCCGAGGTATTGGATGACGAGCCCCCGCGCCTCGAGGAAGCTGAGGCGGTGGTCTTCCATGAGTTTTTCGATGAGGTCGCCGATATTCCGCTTGCCGTCGAGGAAGCGGTAGAGTTCCAGGCCGAGGCCTTCGAGGCGGTACTTCTTCTCCCCCCGCAGCCCGAGGAGCCGGGTGATGGGCCGGATCCAGGCCGGGTAATTCAGGTCGATGGCAAGGGTGAGGCCGGGCTCCCCGTCGGGGATGGCGCGGGCCTTGAGATTGGCCACCGGCACCGCGGCGAGTTGCTTGGCGAAATCGAAGGAGCGCGGGAGGGGCTCCTCAGCTTTTGAGCGAAGGGAAGACATCCCCCACCTCCAAAAAATCCCCGGGCCTTGGCCCGGTCTGCGTCAGGGCATAGAGCCGGCGCTCCTCGGTGTCGTGCCAGAGGTCGCTCTGTCCGTGCCACCAGCGGCCCAGGAGTTTATTGAACCCCTTCGAGCCCACGAGGCGGAAGCGCATCCGCGAGCCGGGGTGGCGGCCCATGGGCGACTCGACGGCCTCGACGACCTTCACCCGCTTGCCGAGGGTGCTCCGGTGGAATGGGGGGAGGGGCCGGCCGGAGAGCAGGTGCGCGGGGATGCCCCAACGGTGGAGCGAGAGGCGGCGCTTCTTCCCGTCGGAAAAATCGAGGCGCACATTGGCGGGATAGGGCGCCAGCCCCTCCACGGAAAACTCGGCAGGCAAGAAGGCCCGGATCCCGTAGACGGACCATTCCCGCCATTTTCCGTCGTTGAGGGCGAAGGAGTGGAAGAGCGGGGTCCAGTCCTGGGCGAGGCGCGTCTTGCTGTAGGCCGGGAAGATCCACTCGACCAGGGTGTGGGTGGCGTAATTGTAGGCCCCGGCGAAGCAGGGCTCGTCGCGGTCCCGGTGGACGACGGTGAACGGCCCGATGCGCTGGGTGGGGAGCGAGGTGAGCCGGGCGGCTTCGGCCGGATCGCTCCTGCGGCGCTCGGCCCGCCACGATTCAAAGAGGATCTTGGGGATATCGGGCTGGGCGGCCGCCGGGCGCCAGGAGAGCTGCCCCTGGAAGGCCTCCCGGGAATGGAAATGGAAGCGCCCCGTGTCGCGCCGCGTGGCGTAGCCCGTGGCTTCCCAGTCGGCGGGGAGATCGAAGGCGAAATGCCACCAGGCCAGGCGGCCCGGCGCGGGGGACGGGGAGGGGCTCATGGGCGCGGACGCTACAGCACGCGGCCGTTGATGCTGCCCAGGTGGATGTCGAGTTCGGCCTTGGTGCGGATGCGCTCCACCTCGCCGCTCTTGATCCACACCACGCGGTCGGAATTGGCGAGCATCTTATGGTCGTGGGTCGCGGAGATCACCGTGACGCCCCGGTCCACCGAGAGGTCCTTGAAGACCTTGATGATGGCGGCGCCGGTGTTGAAGTCGAGGTTGGCCGTGGGCTCGTCGGCCAGGAGGATAGCGGGCTTGTTCACCAGGGCCCGGGCGATGGCCACGCGCTGCTGCTGGCCGCCGGAGAGTTCCCCCGGGCGGTGGGAGTGGCGGTTGCCCAGGCCCACGTACTCCAGCGCTTCCATGGCGGCGGCCTGGGCCTCGGCGGGCGCGAGGCCGAGGAAGATGGCGGGGAGCGAGACGTTCTCGAGGGCGGACAGGCTCGGGATGAGGTTATAGGATTGGAAGACGTAGCCGATGTAGCGGCAGCGGAAATACGAGAGTTCCCGGGAGGCGAGGGCGGGGATGGCCACGCCCTGGATGGTGATCTCGCCGGCGGTGGGCCGATCGAGGGCGCCGATCATGTTGAAGAGGGTCGACTTGCCGGAGCCGGACGGGCCCATGATCGAGAGATACTCGCCGCGGTAGATATCGAGGGAGATGCCCCGCAAGGCCTGGATGACCTGGTCGCCCTGGCGGAAGGACTTGCACACGTTCTCGGCGTGGACGAGGATCTTGTTTTCGCTCATGGGGCGCCTTTAGAAGGGCAATTTGCTCGAGGCCTTGGTGAGGAAGACGATGCCGATGCAGAAGGTGGCCACGAGCCCCGCCCCGCAGAAGTAGCCCGCGGAGAGGATGGGCACCCAGGTGCGCCACTTCATGCTGCCGAAACGCTTGGCGAAATAATAGCGGCCCACCAGGGCGCCGAGGATCTGGGGGATGACCACGTGGGGGAGGGTCTGGTTGAGCCCGCGCACGACCCCGTAGATGAGGAGGATGGGCGCGCCCACCACCGAGAGCGCCGCGAACATGAGCATGCCGAGGCCGAAGCCGATGGCCACCTTGACCCCCGAGAGGGCCTCGTAGAACTGGGAGTATTCCCCGAGGGTCGACGAATAGACGAGGCAGGCGTTGCGGGCCTCGAAGTCCCAGATCTGCTGGGCGTAGGGGTACATGCCCGAGGGGATCTCGGCGATGCCCCAGATGAAGCTCGAGAAGCAGACCACCGAGAGGATGATGATGGGGAAGAGGAAGAAATCGGCCTTCCAGATCGACCAGAAACTGGTGCCCGTGAGTTCGGCCTGCTTGTAGAAGACGGTCATCATGCCGTAATTGGCCTTGGGGATGGGCAGGAACCAGATCGCCACCCCCTGGTAGCCCGAGAGGATGAAGGCGATCTGGGTGATGAACGGGATCTCGACCACCTGCCCGGCCAGGCCCTCGAGGCGGGCGGTGACGTAGGAGAAGAGCGGGGTGTAGATGAACCCGAAGAAGAGGAGCACGACCATGACGCCCTTGTGCCAATGGATGAGCCAGCCGCAGACGAGGATGTAGACGATCATCGAGATGAAATAGAAGAAGACGATGAACTTGCCCGGCATGTTCCCCCGCGCCTTCACGTGGACCTCGCTCACGGGCATGGCGTCGGGATCCTTCGAGCGGGCGTGGCGCACCAATTGGATGATCCCGAAGGCGGCCACGGCCAGGGAGATGCCGATGGTGAGGCTGAAATAGAGGTCGATATTATTGTTGAACAGCGTCTCGACCGTGGTCTGGCCGGGCTGCCAGGTGCGCAGCACGTGGAATTTGTAGAGCAGCGGGTTGGCCACGAACGTCACGATGAGCCCGATGAAGGTGCCGACCATGGCGAAGAAGGGCATCACCATCCCCAGGATGAACTGGCCCAGGTCGAAGGAGAGCCCCGTGGCCACGGCGGGCAGGACGTTCTTCGTGTAGGGGGTGAAATCGGTGAAGGGGATGGGCAGGATGGAATACGGCTTGCCGAAGAGCGCGCCGGTGAGGGTGGGCCAGCCCATGTAGAGGAAGCCGAAGACCATGCCGAGGGCGCCGCCGATGGCGAAGATGCGCCATCGCAGGTGGCTCTGCTCGTCCTTGCGCTCCTCGAGGTCCTCGGCGAGGGCCATCACGCCTTGGGCGCCGATGGGGGCGAGGGGGAACGGCAGGCGCTCGATGTCGTTGGTGACGCGGAAGAGGCCGAAGCTGAGCACCATATTGTCGACGCGGCTCATGAGCATCTTGAAGGCGATGAGGGCGAGCACCGGGATCCATTCCGGCCGGAAGAAGGTGCGCCCCGCGTAGGCGGCGGGGTCGATGGGCGCCACCCAGGAGGGGATGAGCGTCGAGATGCCGGAGGAGATCGCCGCCTCGCTGCGCACGAGGAATTGGGTGAAGAGCGGGGTGCCGTGGACGCTCTGGGCGGTGATGGCGCCGGCCATGTAGAAGAGCAGAAAGATCTGGGCCCGGGAGAGCTTCTGGTTCATCCGCTTCACCACCTCGATGAAGAGGATGACGGTCACCCACTGGGCCGCGGCGCCCACGCCCATGCCGGCGACGAGCTCCATATAGAGGGTGCCGGGGATCATGACGAGCGCGATGAAGAGCGTCCCGACGAACGAGGAGAGCTTGAAGCCGTCCTCGAACGAGTCGGGCACCTGCATGACGTTGCGGAATTCCTCCAGTTCTTTGTCGAGTTTGCTCATGGGGTCTCCGCGTTCACGCCAGGGCTTCGGTCTGCGTCCGGTACTTCGCCACCGATTCGGCGGGCAGCGAGCGCCAGATGAGGAATTGGTTGCGCAGGTCGTCGATGAAATCGCGGTTGGCGCGCACCCAGGAGGTCGTGGTGCCGCTGTGCTTCTCCAGGTCGACCTGGACCTCGTCGATGCCGGCGAGGTCGGTGGGCACCACCGAGAGGCGGAAATGCTGGCCGATGCCGAGGTCGAAGGGGGCCAGCGACACCTCGGCCTCGATATCGGCCCGCTCGAGTTTGCCGCCCGAGACCACCTTGTTCGTCAGGCGGAAATCGCGCACGGTGAACTCGCCCACCGCCACGTCGGCGTGGTTGTCGAAGTGCTCGTGGAGGAAGCTGATGATCCCCGCGAAGTCCTGGGTGGAGACGGTGAAGGGGAACTTGAACGAGAGTTTCCCGTTCTTCGGGGCGGGCATCTTCCACGCGCGGTTGACCCCCGGGTTGGCGCTGCGACCCGCCTTCACCGCCGGGTAGATGGTCGAGAGGATGATGGTGGTCATCACGATGAGGATCGTGAAGACCGAGGAGAACGAGGAGAAGTTCATCTCCGGGGCCGTCATGAAGCCGAACGAGGCCAGGAGCGTGAGGAATTTCACGACCACTTGGCTGACCAGGTAGCCGCCCACCCCCCCGATGACCGCGTAGACGCCCGACTCCGCGAAGAACAGGGCCGCCACGTTGGGCGGGGAGAGGCCGAGGGCGCTGAAGGTGAAGATCTCGCGCTCGCGGTCGACGATGGAGCCCAGGAGGGAACTGAAGATGATGAGGCCGCCGATGAGGAGCGGGATGAGGATGTCGCGCATGCCCGAGCCGCTATAGGTCTTGGTGTAGAAGTACTGGAAGATGCCCGCGTCGTCCTTGGCGTAGACGGGGTAATTGAAGGCGCGCGCGATCCGCTCGGCCGTGCGCCCCACGTTCTCGGTCGGGCTCTTGGGCAGCAGGGTGATGAAGTTCACCACGTGCTCGACGTCGACGAGGCTGTCGTAGGGGGCGATGGCGGTGAGGTCGGCGGTGGCCCAGGCGAAGCTATTATTGTCGAGGTTATTGAGGGCGCTGTCCATGGCGTTGTCGCCCGAGGCGTTGAGGGCGTTCTGCTGGACCGTCTTCTTGTAGTTGGGGGGGAGCACCTTGCTGCCGTCGAGGTTCTCGGCCATCTGCAGCCGCGAGGCGTCGAAGAACCCGGCGAAGGTGAAGCGCTTGTGCTGGAAGAGGACCTCTTGGCCGGGCGCCACGCGGAGGTCGCGGGCGCAGGCTTTCGACAGGTAGAGCGGGGGCGACGGGGTCTTCTCGGCGCCGAAGCCGGGCAAAAGCGCGCGGAGGGTCGCGACCCGCTCGACTTCGCCGGGCATGAGGCCCACGATGGCCTCGATCTGGACTAGGCGGTTTCCCGTCGGGTTGCGAAGCACCAGGTCGCGCTCGAAGTTCACCTGGTTCCAGAGGTTCTTGGTGATGTCGTAGAAGACGCCGTTTCGCGCGGTGAGGTGGTAGCGGTCGCCGTAGAGGGCGGTGAGGGATTCGCGCACCTCCTTCTCCACGGAGAGGAGGGTGTGCTTGTGGATCTCGATGCGGTTCTCCACGCCCGCCCCGCGGTCGCGGTAGGTGGTCCGCACCCCCATCTTCGAGGTGAAGCTCGCGAAGACCAGGATCGTGAAGGTGAGGAGGACGACGGTGATGGCGGTGAGGCCGGTCTTGAGGGGGCGGTTGCGCATGCCGCTGACCCCGATGAGCACGGCGGCCATGGCGGTGGCGCGGTGGGCCTCCCGGCTATGGACGGTGGAGCCCATCCCCTGCATCGACTTCACCTCGTCGCGGAATTTGTTCATGATCAGGTAGACCACGATGCCGGAGAGGAGGATGATGACGAAGGCGAGGAAGATCACCATGGGCGTCGAGGCGAGGCGGAAGGCGGGGTGCACGAAATAGAGCACCCCGAAGGTCCCCAGGAAGAAGCCCGCGAAGCCCGCGATCTGGCGGGTGATGAGCGTGAAATTGAAGACCAGCCGCTCCATGGCGAAGGCGAAGGGGATGGTGAGGAGCAGCAGGATGACCACGGCCTTCACCATATCGTCGATGATGCCGCGCAGCGGCGTGTAGACGTGCTCGGCCAGGGCGAGGGCCAGGGTGCGCTGGGCGCGGGCGAGGGTGGGGTTCGGCGCCGTATTCGTCTCGGCGCGCATGGCCTCCTCGATCATGGCGCCGGTATCGGCATGCATGAGTTCGAGGGAGTTATTGTAGATATTGCGTTCGCGCAGGGCCTGGAGGCGCGACTCGTTGAGCACGTAATAATCGTGGAGCGAGGTGCGGATGGTATCGAAGGAAGCGAGGTCGAAGCGGTCGTAGCCGAAGCCCTCCCCGCCGGGCTTCTCGGGGCTGGAGCCGAGCAGGCGCAGACCGCCCAGGAGGTATTTCCATTGGGTATCGCGGTCGTAATAATTGAGGCTGAACTCGCCCAGGCGGGTGCTCCCGATGGCCCGGGGGAAGCCCGAGTCGTTGGCGCCGTTGAGCAGGTTCGGGCGGTAGATGACGCTATTCTCCTGCATGGGGATATAGGGGGTGAAGAACCCGTTGCCGTAGCAGAAGAAGAGGCGCTTCTCGAGTTGGTAATGGAACCCCTCGGGCATGCGCGTGATCATGCCGTTCGAATCGTGCGTCGCGGCGATGGGGATATAGTCGCTCTGGATGATGAGGGGCATGAGGTAGTACCCCTTGGCGTTGATGCGCGCCAGGGCCCCCACGTGCTTGAGCGAGCGTTCCTGCTTCAGCACGTTCGGCGCCTGGAAGACCAGGCCGTCGACGGAGGGCCCCTCCAGCACCGAGGAGGATTTGGCGTAATTGTCGAAGCGCATGCCCTTGTAGATGCCGTTCTCGTACTTGTAGACGAGGTTGTCGTCGAACTTCGACTTGTCCACCGTGCAACGGAGGGAGAGCGATGGGTCGTCGATGACCGCGGATAGGTAGCCCGTGAGTTCCGGCAGCAGCGGGGAGAGGCGGGTGGGG
>JAFLEE010000068.1:13505-30391 GCA_017302015.1 Spirochaetota bacterium
CGCCCCGGGAGTTGGTCGCCGGGGGCGGCCCCGATGCTGCCGAGCAGGTAGCCGTAGACGTTTACCGCGTGGGCCACCGAGGCCGAGGAGGCATCCCTCCCGGCCAGGTCGGAGGGCCTCACCCGGGAGGCGTTCTCGTCGAGGAGGAGGGGGGCGGGCCAGGAGGGATCCTTGACCCGGTTCCACACCGCGGTGAGGGCCGAGAGGCTGCGGGACCAATTGCCGATGGCCTGCACCTGCCATCGGTTGAAGCGGTGGCCCCAGGCCCGGAGGAAGTACCAGGGTTTTTCAGCGTCGTCGAAGGCGAACTCGAAATGGTGGGTGATGGCCCGGTTGGTGATGGCGCGGGCCAATTCCATGGCGTCGCCGGTGTCCTGCAGGTTGTTCTGGAGCGTGCGGGCGTAGGATTCCAATTCCCCCCGGGTCTCCGCCACCAGGGCGCGGAAGAGGGCGGCGCGGGCCGGGGCCACGCGCTTTTCCCGCAGGTCTTCCCGGAGGCCGTTCCAACCCGACTTCTCGGCCTTGATCGCGGCCTCCTCGTTGGATTGCGCCTTCGAGGGGGATTTCATCCCCCGTAGGACCAGCCCGCGTTGGGTGAAATTGAGTTCATTGACCTTGATGTCGAGGCGACGCCGCATGAGCGCATCCACGTCGCGCCGCCAGGGGGAATCGGCGGCCATGTAGTCCGCGGCGTCCAGCAGGCGGAGTTTGGCCTTCGTCTCTTCCAAATCGGTGCGGTACATCGCGGCGCGGACGGGGAAGGGGTCCTTGTTCTCGGGATGGGGCAGGGCCTTGTAATAGGCGTAATAGAATTGGCGGGCCCCGTTGAACATGGCGTAGTGGTCGCCGAAGAAGACGGTGAGCACGCCGCGCTCGCGCTTGCGGCCGGCGAGGGCCACCGTCGTCTCGGCCAGGAGCGCGGTATTGGCGGCGGCCTTGGTGTCGGGGACCAGGCCGGGCACCGTGCCCACGGTGCTGATATCGCTGGAGAGGACGATGAGTTCCTCGCGGCCCAGGGCGAATTGCTTCCCCGGGGCGCCCGGCAAGAGGGTCCACAGGTTGACCCCCGTGACCTCCTGCCAGGCGGAGGCGATCAGGAGCGTGGCGGACTTGGGGCCGCCGCCGAGGAGCCCCTGGCGCTCGGCGTCCGCGCGGGAGAGGTAGCCGCGCACGAGCATGAGCGGGTAGCCCGAGAAGTACTCCTCGATGTTCCAGGGATTGGGGGCGTCGACGCCCACGAAGAGCACGGCCTTCGCGCCCAGGCTGAAGAGCCGCGAGGCGTGGGGCGTGCCCCAATCCACGAGGACGAAGGCCCCGGTGATCGAGCGGTTGGTGGTCTGGTCGGGCCCGCCATCGCCCAGATAGAGGAGGGGGCCCTCGAGGGTCTGGCCGCAGGTGGTGGGCAGCGCCACCCCATTGGGGGCCAGGGGCACCAGGCCGGAGACCTGAGCCCCGTTCACCGTGAAGCGGCATTCCTTGGTCACCGGCACGATGGCGCGGTAACGCTGGCGGTGGACGGCGAGGCCGGAGGCCGTGAGGGTCTCCTCGAGGACGCGGGCGCAGGCGTCGAACTCGGGGCTCCCCGGCAGGCGGTGCTCGACGCGGTTGAAGGCCTCGAACACGCGGTCGTAGACCGCGCCGGGGTAGACGGCGGCGAGGAGGAGGAGGGCGGGCAGCAGGCGCCGGGGATTAAGCATGGGAGTCCTCCCCGCCCATGGAGGCCTTCTCGATCTTGATGTTCTTGGTGATCTCGATCTTTTCGATGCATCCATCGGCGATCCAGACCATGCGGTCGCTCACCGCGAGCATATCCCAGTCGTGGGTGGCGCAGATGACGGTGACGCCGCCGTTCTTGTTGAGGTCGAAGAGGAGTTGGTGGATCTCGCGGCCGGTCTTGAAATCGAGGTTGGCCGTGGGCTCGTCGCACAGGAGGATCGAGGGATTATTGGCCAGGGCGCGGCCGATGGCCACGCGCTGCTGCTGCCCCCCCGACATCTCCTTCGGACGGTGGTGCCAGCGCTCCTCGAGCCCCACGCGGCGCAGGATCTTCATCCCCCGGGTGCGGGCCTCGTCGGCGCTGGCCCCGGCGAACACCATGGGCAGCGTCACGTTGTCGAGGGCCGTCATGACGGGGGAGAGGTTGTAGGATTGGAAGATGTAGCCGATGCGCCGGCAGCGGAGGAAGGCGAGTTCCTCGGCGTTGAGTTGGGCCATGTCGACGCCCTTGATGAAGATGCGCCCATTGGTGGGCGAATCGAGCCCCCCGATCATATTGAAGAAGGTCGACTTTCCCGAGCCCGAGGGGCCCATGATGCACAGGTACTCGCCCTCGATGATCTCCAGGTCGATGCCCTTGAGGGCCCGGATGGTCTCGCTGCCCCTCTGGTAATGCTTCTGCACGCCGATGGCGCGCAGGAGCACCTCCCGGCCGCTGGCGTAGGCCTCGGGGGTGATGGGGGCGGTCTGGGTTTCGCTCATGGCTTTCCCCTAGTCGACCCGCATGGCTTCCATGGGGAGCATGCGCGAGGCCGCCCAAGACGGGTAGATGGCGGCGACGACCGCGATGCCGATGCCGACGGCGAAGGAGAGGAGGGCGACCTGGCCGAGGTCGGCGGCCGGGAAATAGCGGTAGAGGGTCGATCCCCAGCTGAGGCTGCCGCGGGCGAGTTCCACGAGGAAGCCCAGCAGCGTGCCGAGGAGGCCGCCCGCGGCGCCCTGGAAGGCCGCTTCCATGGTGAACATATTGAGGATGAAGGAGTCGGTGGCGCCCAGGCATTTCATCGTCGCGATCTCCTTGTAGCGCTCGGTGATGGCGATGAGCATGGCGTTGGCGATGCCCACCATGCACACGAGGAACGAGATGACGATGAGGAAGACCTGGCGGCTGGAGAGCCCCTCCACCCGCTCCCCCCCCGAGCGTTCGTCCACCTTCTTCTCCAACTCGCCCAGGCGGGTTTCGGCGCGGAAGCGCGCGGCGATGCGTTCGCGCTGGGCCTGGGAATAGCGGCCGCCTAAGATGGGGCCGACGCGCGGATGGCCGAGCATGGCCATCTTCTGGAGGTTCGGGGGATCCTCGAAGAAGATCTGGCGCCATTTTTTTCGCTTGTCGGGCTGGGAGAGGGCGCGCTGGACGGCCTCCCGCTCCTTCGCCCAGGCGAGTTGGTCGCAGACCCGGGCGAGTTCCGCGGCGGAGACGGCGAACCCGCAGGCTTCCAGGGCCGATTTCCACCGGGCCTGGGCCCCGGGATCGGCGACGGAGAGCGCTTCGTCGATGGAGGCCCCCCCCGCCAGGCCGGCGAGGATCGGGGCGGCCCGGTCGATGGTCTGGTTCCAGGCGTTCATGAAGCGGGCCTGGCGCTCGAGGTAGGCCGCGTAGCCGGCCTCGAAGGCCGCGAACTCGTCGCGGTGCATGGGGAGGCGCACCGTGCCCATCCCCGCCAGGGCGTGGAGGAATTTTCCGCGCACCGCCTCGTCGGTGAGGAGCAGCAGGGCGTCGCGGCCCTCGACGCGGCCGAGGAGGGCCTTGCGCCGGGCGAAATCCAGTTCGGCGAAGAAATCGAGGAGGAGTTTCTCGCGCTGGGCGCCGTCGACGAGGCCGCGGAACTCGATCGCGTCCATGCCGGAGGCCCCGACGTAGAGCGCCAATTCGGCCTGGGCCTGGGCGCGCTCGGCGGCGTCGCGGGAAGCGAGGGCGTGGTGGAGGAGGGCGAGGGAGGCCGTATGCCCCAGGCTCGTGGGCTTGGCGGTCACGAGGGTGAGCAGGCGCGCCGCGGTGCGCTCCCGCGCGATCTCCTTGCGCACGCCGTTGCCCACGGTGGCGAGGAACGCGTTGCCGGCGAGCATGCTCATGAAGAACACCACCGCGAGGGTGATCACCGCCAGGGTCATGCTGGAGCGCAGGAGGCGGTAGCGGATGCCCCGAAGCACCAGCATGAAGGTGAGGCGGGGGGGCAGGTTCTTCTGGGGCCGGATCTGTATGAGGTTTTCGTGTTCCATGGCGATTACTCGGGGTCTAGCCGGGGAGCAGGGCCAGGGGCGGGGGGATGAGGCCCGTCACCCAGAAATAGACGTAGCCGATGACGATGGAGGCGGCCACAACCCCGAGTTCCCCCAGGGCGATGCCGATGAAGAGGGGCTTGAGGCGCAGGTAGACCTGGCCGCCGCCGAAGCGCTGCACGAGCACCTTCACCCCCCAGCCGAGGAAGAATGAATAAAAGAAGACCTTGAGGGGAAAGGTCCCCCAGATGAGGAAGATGACCGGGTGCAGGGGCCAGCGCTTGATCCGGAAACGCAGCACGCTGAAGAGGAGGACGCCCGCGAACCCGAGGAGGAAGAATTTCAGGAGTTTGGGGTCGGGCCTCAGGAAGGCGAGTTTGGAGAATCCGACGGCGCCCTTGGAGGCCTCCAATTGCCCCACGGCCTCGGCCTGCACGGCCACGTCGACCGCCGGCGTGAAGGGGAGGGCCGGCGCGGAAGCCGAGGCCCAAGCGTCCTTCGTGGCGCCCCAATTGTACATGATCCAACTGGAGGAGAGGCCGGCCACCACCAGCGCGACGACGATCCCCACGAGGATGGTCGCCGAGAGGCGCTTCTTGGCGGCCACGCCGGCCTGGTCGGCCACCTTCAGCGAGGTGGCGACGTAGGGCAGGAGGCATTCGCGCATATCCTGGTGGAGGATCGTGCCGATCCAGGTCATGAACACCATGGGCCCGGGGCCGATGGCGGCGCCCCCGAAGAGGGAGAGCAGCATGGCCGACGGCTGCCAGGCCTGGAAGAAGAAGCATCCCGTCTCGCACAGCACCCGGCTGAAGACCAGGAAGAGCAGCAGCATCGTGAGGCTATAGCAGGTCGCGATGAGGGGCTCGAGCCCCATGGCGATGAGGATCGCGAGGAAGGCGGCGAAGGAGAGGAGGAGCATCCGGAAGGCCACCACCCCGGTCTTCTCCTCGGGGGTGGGGCGGCCGATGAAGAAAGCGCGCTTCAGGACGGCCCAATAATAGGTGCGCCCGGTGAAGAGGATGATGGCCGCGTAGGCCATGTACGCCCCCGAGAGGGCCGTGGAATTATCGCTTTGGGCGACGACGTAGCCGCCGGCGAGGTAGATCTGGAAGCACACGAAGCCCCAGAAGAGGTTGGCCACCCCGAGGGAGAGGCCGATCTCGCTGGGCAGGAAGAAGGTGAGCGCCACGACGGAGAAGAAGATCTTGCCGCTGCCGAGGCCCGAGGGGTTGATGAAGAAGGCGAAATGCTCCCCGAAGGTATTGCGCAGCGGCCCGTCGGCCCACCAATTGATGACCGCGTCGGGCACGACCCCGGGGAACCATTTGCTGAGCACGTTGAGCGTCTGGAGGAGCGCGACCGGCAGGAAGCCCCACCAGAAGAGGCGCGAGCGGAAGACGTCCGGGAGGATGGAGGCGCCGCTCCTTTGGAATAGCATAGAGAATACGGAACCGAGGGGGTAGGTGAGTTGCTCGTGCACCGACCATTGGCGGTGCACCACCAGCGCGATGGAGAGGAGGATCACCGTGAAACTGAGCACCAGGGGGAACCACCACCGCGCCACGGGCTTCAGCCACGCCTTCACCGGCCAGGCGAAGAGCCCCACGTTCTGGTCGCCGTTCTTGAGGCCCTGCTTGAAGCCGTTATACACCTGTTCGTATTGGGGGCTCTTCACGTCCCGGTCCAGGGGGAAGAGTTTCGGGGGGAGTTCGTCCATGAGTTTGTATTTCTGCCACATGGTCTGCCCCGGGTTGTTGACCACGGGGATGACGAGCATCCGCTGGAAATACCTGTAAAAACCCGAATTGGGGACCCAAGAGGCGGTCAGCACCAGCGCCAATACGATGACGAGTTCCCGGGTGCCGAGGGTCAGGCGGGGCAGGAAGCGCCGCATGAGCGGGTTCCAGACGAGCACCACCGGCAGGAAATAGAGGAGCACCCCCACCGGGAAATGGTTCCCGATGAAGAGCGTCTGCTTGAGTTGATCGTCGTTGAAGAAGGCGAAGACGGAGAGGAAGAGAACGCCGCCCAGGCCAAGGAGGATGGCCTTGGGGGTGAAGGTTTTTTCTTCGGCGCGTTCCATGGCGGACGGTAGGCGGGTTTCGGGAATGGAGCCGTTATCGGCGAGAACGGATGCGCTGGGGGCGGCTCGGTGCTCGGGAAAGCGTTTTCATTTTTATTGTCTGAGGCACTTTTTACCCTATAAAGTGCCATTTCGACAAATTCTGATGGGTTCGACTCCGATGGCTTCTTAGGAGGGGAAGGAAACGAACCAACGCTGAAAAGCCCAAGGAATGGGTGTGAGTGGCCAAAAAAAAGCCGCCCTCGCGGGCGGCCGGTGGTAGGCGGATCGGCGGGTTTAATTCGTGCTGATGGTCGTGGTCGAATTGGTCGTGACGGTCATGCTCGTGTTCGTGGTGATGACCGTGCCCACCCCGTTGGTCTGGACGGTGACATTGTCGATCCAGGCGTTGTTCGGCTGGGCGTTGGAGGCGCCCGCCCCCATCGTGAAGACGAGATTGGAGAGGGCGGCGGTTGTCGTGGCGGTGAAACTATTGGAGGTGAGGAGGGCGGAGCCCGAATCCAGCACGCGCAGGGTCATGGCCCCGCTGCTCCAACTGCATTGGGCCGTGTAGGTGGCGTTGGTGCTGAAGGCATAAAGGTTACTGACCGCGTGGATCCCGCTATTATTCCAGAAATTATTGCCCATGCCCGCCTTGGTATTGTCGATGGTGAACGCGGGCCCGTCGTTCACGGTGGTGTTCGACCGGTAACTGAGTTGCACCATGCCGTTGGAATTGAACTTGAAATCGAACACCACGCGCCAAACGAGGCCGTTGATCGCGGTGGTTTTGAGTCCATCCCGGAAAAGATCGGATCCATTGAATCCCCCCGTCAGGTGGTTGCCGTACACCCTTGCCTGCGCGCTGGGATAGAAATTGAACCAGTTGGAAGAGGCGGGCACCAGGCCATCGCCTTCGGCGAACGTTTCCACCTGCACGGTCACCCAAACGGGGGCGGAATTATTGGTGGACACCGTGTTGATGTAATTCGTGGTGTAGGTAAAACCGGAATTGGTGCTCACGGTCGAGGGCGCAACCGGGTTGGCGCAACTCGCGAGCAAGGCGATGGCGGCCGCCAGCGAAAAAAACGGGGCGAGAATTCGTCGCATGTCCATGGGACCTCCACGAAAAACCTGTCTGCCGGGGGGATCTTTGCGGATCCGCATACAGAAAGGATACCACCTGAAGTCCGACAGCACCAGACTCGTATGAATTATTTGAAGTTGAGATCGGGACTCAGAAACATCATCGTCAGGGCATCTCGGTAGACAAATTCACGATCACTCCAATCTCAATGAATCCAACGGGCGGGCCTGTTTTCCTGCGAACGCAGCCAGGATCACAGACGCGAACCCGACGACGGCGCACCCGGAGAAAACCGCGAGGGCGGTCGCCCAGGGGATCGCGAAGCCGAGGGAGGGGATGGCGGCGACGGCCGCGGAAAGGCCCCCAATGCCGAGTCCCAGGGCGAGCAGGAGGCTATGCTCGATCATGGCGAAACGGCGCAGCCTCTGCCCGCTGAAACCGGTGGCCCGGAGGAGCGCCCATTCCCCCCTTCGTTCCTCGAGATTGCGAAGGAGCACCACGGCGAATCCCGCCGAGCCCAAGATGAGCCCGAGCCCGCCCAAGGCCAGGAAAACCGTCAGGTAGGTATTCTGCACCACCGTGAAGCGGGCCAAACGGTCGGGCGCGGTTTCAATCTGCGGGCCGAAATCGCGCAGGGCGCCGTGGAGGGAATTGGAGAGGCCGGGGATGGAAGCGCGGGGCGCATCGATGAGCAGCAGGCGCGTGCCTCCGACCGACGGGAAATGCTTAAGGAGTTCCCGCTCCTCCATCAGGAGATTCCCCTGGAAGATGGAATCGGAGAGGGCGGCGACGACGCGAAGATGAAACTTCTCCCCGCGCTCATCGGCCATCTCGATCGTGTCGCCCACGGATTTTCCGAGGTTCCATGTCAAGACCGATTCGTCGGCGATGACCGGGATGGCGCCGCCCCGGGGCGGGCCCAGGAGGGACCAAGGATTTCCGGCGGAGCCTTTTTCGACCGCGGCGAAATGGAAGGCGCCCCGTTCGGCGAACGCCGCGCTATCGACTCCGAGGATCGGGGGCGCTTTCACCCGGTGGAGATTCAGGCAACTGGCGTCGTCGCCTTCCAGGCGGCGCATGGGGGTCAGGCGCGCGCTTTCCCACTCCTTCCCCGTGAGGCCGAGGCGCTTGCGGATTTTTTCATCCCGCAAGTCCGCGGCGATGGGGAGCGTGAACTCGCCCACCACGGCGAACCCGCCGCTACCGCTTGCGAGTTCGCCCACGGCACCCCGGGGATCTTCCCGGTAGAGGGAAACGCCGACCACCATGAAGACGCCCACCGAGAGGAGCATGATCGTGGCGAGGGACCGTCCCCGATTCCTCAGGGCGCCGAGGAGGATGAAGGATAGGCGGCCGAGTTCGGGCCGGGAGGCCGCCCTGCGGGAGAAGAGTAGGCGCACCGCGGCGAGCGAGGCGGCGAGCGCCCCGACCGCGGCGAGGAAGAAGACCGGGGAGACATGGCGGCCTCCGTCGACAAGGTTCCCGATGAGCGCGCCCAGCAGGATGGCGAGACCGAGGCCCAGGGCGATAAAGGCGGGCTTCCGGCCCGTACCGCGGCGGGCCTCCCCGGTGCGGAGTTTCTGGATGGGGGGGCGCAGCGCGCCCTGGAGGGCGACGGTCCCCGCGGCGAGGCCGCAGACGAAGGACGAAACGAATCCCGAGACGACCGTGAGGGGTACCAAGTGGAGCGTGAGGACGGCGAAGGCCACCGCCCCGCCCCAGACGGAATTGAGCGCGGAGAGGATCGCCGCGTCGTAGAGCACCGCCACGGCGACGCCGAGGATGCCGCCGAAGAGGCTGACGAGGGCGAGTTCGCCGAGGAAGGCGAGGCGGATGCGGGACGCGGGGAAGCCCAGGGCGCGCAGGGTGGCGATCTCGTCCCGCCGGCGCTCGATGGCAAAGCCCGCCAGGAGCGCGGTGAGCAGGAGGGAAGCGCCGACGAGGAACAGGCTGAGCCCCAGGAAGAGGCCGCCCAAGTCCACCGAACCCGCGGCGCCTTGGCGCGCCTGCGCCGCCGCGGGCTTGAAGGCGAAACCCGCGGCCGCGGGCGTGAGCTGCGCGAGGATTAATTTCTCTAAAAGAACGGCATCATTGGATCCCCCCCCGCTCCAGCGGACGGCGGTGGAGGCGCCGAAGGCGTTGCTCCAAAGCCCACGGGCCGCGGCGAGGGTAAGGAAGGCCTTCGGCGTACCGCGGTGGGCCTCCCAATAGGCTTCATCTTTGGGGCGGATCTTCTTCAGGTCGACGGGGATGCCGGGATGCCAATCGTTGCAGGAGGCGGTATCCGCGAGCCCCGGGAAGTCGGGCATGAGGGAGGCGTCCGCCGCCGCTCCTGCAAGGGGGAGGATCCGCTGGATGCGGAATCGGTTCGTCTTCTCCACGAGGCGCCGACGGTCGTCGAAGGCCCAGTAGGCGAGATCCAACGCATCCCCAGGCTGCGCGCCGAGATCGGCCGCGAGCCAATCGTTAATGAGGATGGCGTCGTCGGGTGTGCCCGATGCGACCAGGGGTTCCCCCGGGGCGGCGACCATGGAATACGGGGTGGAGCGCGTTGCCGTGCCCAGACGATTGACGAAATACGTAAAGACGGGTTTCCCGCGGGGAAGGCCGCCGGGCGCTCCGTCGTTTCCCGCCGCGAGGGCGGCCGCTTCGATCCTTGGATCCAAGAAGATATGCTCGCTTCGGAGTTCCCGTCCCCCCCCGGGAATGTTCGTGATCGCGAGGCCGAGGTCCGAAAGCCGCCAGGCCGCGGCCAAGGATTTTTCCAGCGCGGAAATCGAGCCCCCCGTCGCCGCGACGAGGAGCAGATTGGCCTTCCCGGCCTTGCCCAGGAGTTCGGCGAGGGCTTCGCGGTCCATGAAGACCCGGGCCCCGGACGTTTGCGCCATGGCGAGATCGAAGGAACCGAACTGATCCTCGGTGAGGATGTTGGCCACGGTGACGCGGCGCATCGTAAAGGGCGTCTCGCTGGCGGCAAATGGCACGTCCCGGGGGAGCACGCCGGGTAGGTCGATGCGCAGGATGAGTTCATCCCCGGGGGCGAGGGAAAGTTTCGCGGCGCAGGCTGCGTTGATGGCGACAGCCTCGCCACCGAACTTGCTGGGGACCCAGGGGCGCGGAGCCAGGCGCCAGAAATGTTTGTCCACCCCGGTGACTTTGCCCCCCACGCGCAGGCGGCCCCCTTCGCCGGAGAGGGTGGCCGAAAGTTCAAGTACCGAAGCGGTCTTCAGGTCGCCGTGGGCGGCGAGATCCTCGGCGAGGGCCGCGCGAAAGAGGCGTTCCCCCGTGGCAAGCGTATGGGTCGCTGCCCCGAGGCGCCGGCGCGCTTGGTCGGCCAGGCTCCCGCGCAGGGAATCTCCCACCACCAGGGCGCCGACGATGGCGGTGGTCGTGACCGCGCAGGCGAGGAGGGTGCCGAGATGGGAACGGAAATGGTAGCGGAAGCCGCGGACGGCGAAGGAGAGGAGGCTCTTCATGGGGGAGGGACCGGTGGGACTTCAACCCGGGCGAAGGCGGCCATCCACGAGTTCCATCCGCCGATCCATGCGGAGGGCGACCGAAGGGGCATGGGTGACCGTGATGAGGGAGAGCCCCTCTTCTCGGACCAGCTCGAGGAGGAGGTCGAGGATTTCCCGGGAGCCTTTCGCGTCGAGGGACCCGGTGGGTTCATCGGCGAGGAGCAGGGCGGGGCGGGAGACGAGGGCGCGCACCAGGGCCACGCGCTGGCGTTCGCCGCCGGAGAGGATCCCCGGTAGGGCATCCCGCCGCGGTCCGAGCCCGACGCGTTCCAGGAGACGCTCGGCCCGCTTCACATCTTCCGCATCCACCTTCTTCTTGAAGGCGAGGCGGGGGACGAGGGCGTTCTCGAGGGCGGTGCATTGGGGGAGCAGGTGGTGGAGTTGGAAGACGAAGCCGATTTCCCGGTTGCGAAGCGCGGCGCGCTGCGCCTCGGTGAGTTCGCGAATGGATTCGCCTTTGTAGGCGAGTGTGCCCCCGTCGGGGAGGTCGAGGGCCCCGATCAGGTTGAGGAGGGTGCTTTTCCCCGAGCCCGAGGGCCCCATGATGGCAAGCGAGGCGCCGCTCTCCAGGTCGAGATCCACCCCTTTGAGCACTTCCACCGGGGCCGCGCCGGGAACCGAAAAGGCTTTGGTGACGGCGCGAAGCGCCAGGAGGGGGCCGCTCATCGCTTTCCCCGTTGGGTCCGCACTTGGAGGCTCCGGTAGATGAAGTCCATCTTTTTCACCATCGCCTCCACGCTGTACTTTTTCCGCACCGATTCTTGGCCGCGTCGGCCGAGTTTGCCCGCGAGGGCGCGATCGGTGAGGAGTTCGGTGAGGGCCTTGGCGAGGTGGGCGGCGTCGTTGGGGGCGTAGATGAGGCCCCCCCCGGTGTCCTTCACGATCTCGGGGAACGCCCCCGCATCGGGTTGCACCACCGGCACGCCCGCGGCCATGGCTTCGATCTGGTAGGTGCCGAACGCCTCGCCCCCGGGGACCGGCACCGAGAGCACCGTGAGGCCGCGCAGGAAGGCCCGCAGGTCGCTTGCGAACGCGTCGGGGATGAAGGACACATCCCCCAGGATCCCGGCGCGGGAAAGTCTGCGCTTGGCGCGGCGCAGGAAGGCCCCGTCGTCGCCCGTGAGCCCGCCCGTGAGGTGGAGGCGGGCCGCGGCGAGGCGCGGATCCTTCTTGACGAGGGCGAACGCGTCGAGGAGGACATCCAGGCCCAGGGTCGGCGAGAGCCGGGAGAGGAATCCGATGACCGGGGGGTCCCACGGGAGCGCGGAGGCCGACCGGCCACGGGTCTCGACGCCGATGGGCACCACGTGGAGTTTCTTCGGCGGGATCGAAAGGCGGCGGCGCATCTTCTCCCCGTAGGTTTTGCTCACGGAGACGAACGCATCCACATGGCGGGCCTGCTCGGCCATGATCGACCAGGCGGTGTCGTCGTGGGGGTGCTCCATGGCCTCCACCCAGGTGTCCTCATCCTGTAGGCTGCAGATGATGCGGGCGCCGGTTTCCCGGCGGATGCGGGGGGCCAAGCCGAGGATGAGGGCGTTGGAGAGGTGGACGAGGTCGGGCTTTTCCACCCGCTTCAACCAGGTCACGAGTTCGTCCAGGGCCGCCGCCTGGTGGCCGAGTTCGCCCCGCAGCACCGAGAGGGTCATGCCCTCCAGGCCGCGCACCCGGGTGGATCCGGCCCGGGCGCTGGCGAAGCGGAGGAAAAAGGGGCGGTCGAAGAAGCGTTTGAGCCAAGCGGGCGCGCGGCGGAAGAGGGGGAACTTTTCCTGGAGGTAGAGGTTGATGGCCCCGAAGAAGACGGGGGCCCCGGGGGTCGCGGCGGCGCCGGTGAGGGGAAGGTACATCGGGCTCACCACCACGTCGTGGCCGCCGCGGCGCAGCAGGCGGATCATGGCCCCGTCGCGGAAGCAATTCTGGCAATAGAAGGTGCCCCCGAAGCCGGGCACCACATAGACGATCTTCATTTCGGGCCTCCGAAGGCGTAGAGGGTCCCGTCTTCCGCGGCGATGAGGAGGAGCCCGTCGACCACCGCGGGCGAGCCCGTGATGCGCGCGCCCGTGTCGTAGGACCAGGCGACGCTTCCGTCGGTGAGCCTGAGCGAGTAGACCGAGCCGTCCATGGAGCCGAAGACCACGCGGTCCGAGACGAGCACCGGCGAACTATCGATGCCGCCACGGGCGAGAAACACCCATTTCTTCTTGCCGCTGGCGCGGTTGAGGCAATGGAGCCGGTTGTCCCGGGACCCGGCGAGCACCGAGGCGGCCCCGACGGCGGGGCTCGAGAAGAAGGGGCCGGCGTCTTCATCGCCCACCTGCCAAACGATCTGCCCCTTCGCCAGGTTCACGGCGAGGAGTTTTCCGGCGTGGTTCCCGAAGTACGCGAAGCCCTCGGAGAGCGCGGGAGAGGCGGGGAGGTAGGCCCCCGCGTCCACCGAGGCCAGGGCCTTCCCGTCCTCGGAAAGCACGCGCAGGAACCCGTCGCATCCGCCGAAGGCGATGCGGTTCCCGTCCACCGCCGGGGCGCCGTTGATGTAATTGTCCACGGGGAAACTCCACTTCTTCTTCCCCGAGGGATCGTAGGCGTGCAGGGCATTGTCATAGGCGCCGAATAGGATGAGCGGGGAGTTCCCCCGCACGAGGAGCCCCGGCGCCCCCATGATCTGGCCGTCGAGGAGGGACTTCCAACGCAGCGTCCCCTTCTTGGCATCGAGGGCGAAGAAATTCCCGTCGCTCCCGCCGATGAACAGGGTCTCGCCCACGAGGAGTCCCGGCGCGTCCACGGCGTTGCTGGTGGCGAAGGACCAAAGGGGTTTGCCGGTGGCGAGCGCGATGGCCCAGACGTTCCGGTCGCCCGAACCGAAATACGCCACGCCTCCGGAGACGACGGGGGTCGAGACCGTCTTCTTCCCGGTCTTGAACGACCAGATTCGTTTCAGGTTGTCGGAAAGCTTCCCTTGGGCGAGGCCCGTTTGCTGGGGATTCCCCCGCCAGGAGGGCCAATCGGCGGCGGGAAGGAGGGAGAGGAGGAGGAGGAGGAACCCTATCCCCCCGGCCCCCTTTCCCTTGGCCGAAAGCCAAGGGAAAGGGGGGGGAGGAGTTTGGGTTCGGGGCGGGGTCAAGGGGGGAATTGAACGAGACATAAGGGAGGGAGTCTTTTTTGACGTGCGAGAGGACGTCGCTTGGGGTGTCGGGGAGGAATGGGTGCGTGATTTGATGGTGGTGATGACGCCTGATATAATATATGAAAATGACATAAAAGTGCCGTGGATTATTGGGAGATGTCGGAAAGGGTTCGAAATGGGAATCGCTTTCATTCTGTTTCTCGATCATTTATCCGCGTAGGCGAGGGCGCCCGTCGGGCAGAGGTCGACGCAGGCGCGGATGTCCTCTTCGCGGCCGTCCAGGGGGCCGTTCCAGGGGACCTCCACCCTGATTTCATAGCCGCGGCGCACGAAGGTGAAGCCGTTCTTCATGCCCGCCTTTTCCGAGAGGCGCACGCAGATGCCGCACTTGACGCATTTGCCCTGCTCGAGGAGGACGTCGGGGCTCGGGTGCTCCTGGGTGAAATCGCCCCGGCGGGCGAGGGGCCAGGCATCGCGGCGCGCGCCGTAGGCGGTGGCGTGCTCGCGCAGGCCGCAGGCATCCCGGGCGCGGCAATCGCAGTGCAGGCAGCGCAGGGCCTCTTTGCGGGCCTCCTCCATCGAAAAGCCGTCGTGCTCGCCATTCGTGAAGGCCTTGGCGTGGCGGGGGGAAGCGTCGGCGGTGGCGAGGAAGCGCTCGAGCTCGCCCTCGAAAAGTTTTCCCATTTGGGAGTTGAAGCGCGCCGGCGGACGGCTGGCTTCGCCGCTTTGGATGAACCGGTCGGCGATCTGGGCGAGTTCCTTCCCGTCGGCCATGGAACGGATGGCCATGCGGCTTAAGGTCGACGCGGTGCCGCGGGAGAAGACGCCCCGGCGGCTGGTCTCGAAACTTTCGCTGACCTGGACGCCCCGGGCATGGGTGGCCACGCCGATGGAGGCGAGGAGCTCGGGGTCGATGATCCCGGTGGCGAGGATCACCGCGTCCATGGCGGCGAGTTCCCGGTCCCAGAGGGAGCGGTCGACCTTGGCGCCCATGGCGAAAACCACGCCGAGGTCGCGGATCGCCGCGATGTCCCCCTCGAGGGCGGCGCGGGGCAATTTTTCCTCGGGCACCTCGTAGCGCAGGGTGCCGCCGGCTTCCTCGTGGTCGTCGAAGACCGTGACCCCGTGTCCGAGGCGCGCCAAATAGAAGGCGGCCGCCAGGCCCGCGGGGCCCGCTCCCACGACCGCGGCGCGCTTCCCGGTCGGCGGCGCCTTCGGCGGCGTTTGGGATCCCCGATGGCGGTCGCCGTCGGCGCTCCAGCGCTTGAGGAGGCAGATGGAGACGGCCTCGTCGTGCTGTTTGCGCCGGCAGATCTTCTCGCAGGGCGCGGGGCAGATGCGACCCACCACCGAGGGGAGCGCGATATCCTTCTTCACCACACGGATCGCCTCGTCGAGGTCGCCACCGGCGATGGCCCGGATCATGCGGGGGATCTCCATGTGGGCGGGGCAACCGCGCTCGCAGGGCGCGTCGCAATCCCCGGTGTGCTCGCTGAGGAGCAGGTCGAGGGTGGCGCGGCGGGAGGCCTGGATTTCCTCCCCGTGGGTCTCGATCTCCATCCCGTCCACCGCCGGCACGCTGCAGGAGGGGATGAGGCGGTTGGCGCGCACATCGCGCACCAGGCACATCATGCAGGAGGTGTGGAGCGGTCCGTCCTTCAAATGGCAGAGGGTGGGCACCTCGGCGCCGCCTAAGCGCGCGGCGTCGAGCACGTAGGCGCCCGGGGCGACCGCCACCGATTTTCCGTCGATCGTGAGTTTCACCATGGCCTATCCCACCGACACCGCGCCTACGGGGCAGACCTGCCGGCATCCGTCGCAGCGCGTGCATTTCTCGTCGACGATGCGGTGGAGCTGGTAGGGCCGGGCCTCGATGGCCCCCGAGGCGCAGCGCTGGGCGCACAGCGTGCACCCGATGCACCCGGGGCCGATCTCGTAGGCGATGAGGGCCTTGCATTTCTTGGCCGGGCAGCGGCCCTCGAGGTGGGCCTCCACCTCTTCCTTGAAATACCGTAGCGTCGAGAGCACGGGATTGGGCGCGGTGCGGCCGAGGCCGCAGAGGCTCCCGGTCTTCACGGAATGGGCGAGTTTTTCCAGGGTGGCGAGGTCGGCCCGGCTGGCCTTGCCGGCGCACAGCGCGTCGAGGAGTTCGAGCATGCGCTTGGTGCCGATGCGGCAATGGGTGCATTTGCCGCAGGATTCGCTCTGGGTGAACGCCATGAAATACCGGGAGACGTCGACCATGCAGTCGTCCTCGTCGAGCACCACGAGGCCGCCGCTTCCCATGATGGCGCCCTTCTCCACGAGGGCCCCGAAATCCACCGGCGTATCGAGTTCGCGCTCCGGGAGGCAGCCGCCGGAGGGGCCCCCGATCTGCACGGCCTTCAGGCGCTTGCCCCCGGGCACGCCGCCGCCGATCTTCTCCACGATGTCCCGCAGCGGGGTGCCCATGGGCACCTCGATGAGGCCGCCGCGGAGCACCTTGCCGGTGAGGGAGAAGACCTTGGTCCCCTTGCTGTGCTCGGTGCCGATGGCCGCGAAGGCGGCGGGGCCGTTGCGGAAGATCCAGGGCACGGCGGCGTAGGTCTCCACGTTATTGACGAGGGTGGGCTTGCCGAAGAGGCCGTGGGAGGCGGGGAAGGGCGGGCGCAGGGTGGGCGAACCGCGGTCCCCCTCCACGGCCTTGATGAGGGCGGTCTCCTCGCCGCAGACGAATGCGCCGGCGCCCGGCGCGATGCGCGCGTCGAAATGGAAATCGCTCCCCAGGATGCGCGGGCCGAGGAGGCGGCGCTCCCGGAGGATCTCGAGGGCCCTGCCAACGCGCTGGATGGCGAGGGGATATTCGGCGCGGATATACAGCACGCCCTGGGCGGCGCCCACGGCGAAGGCCGCGATGAGGATGCCCTCCAGCACGCGGAAAGGATAGCTCTCCAGGAGCATGCGGTCCATGAAGGCCCCGGGGTCGCCCTCGTCCCCGTTCATGATGAGGACCTTCTCTTCGCCCGGGCTCTCGCGCACGCGCCTCCATTTGATGTCGGTGGGGAAGCCGGCGCCCCCGCGCCCCCGCAGGCCCGCCACCGCCATGGCCTCGAGGAC
>JAFLEE010000069.1 GCA_017302015.1 Spirochaetota bacterium
GATCTTCCGTTCCCCATCGCTCTCGCGCCGCAGTTCGACCGAGCCCTCGTGTACGCGTAGATCGAGCACGCCCCCTTCGAAGGCCAGATCGAAGGCGGTGCCGACCTCGGTGAAGGAGTACCCGCCGGCCTGGATCACGTTGGCGTAGCTGCGACCGGTGTGGTTGGTGATGCGCATCCCCCCCGAACGGAGTTCCCATCGGCATTCGGCGGGGCCGCGGGAAACCAGGCGCGCCACGCTGCCCGACTCGATGAAGAGCGTGTTGGAGGGGACGGTGGCGACCACCGCCGCGTATTGGAACCGGTAGACCCGCTCGGCGGGCATGGCCTGGATCTCGAGGGACGATTCGAGGCGCGTCTCGATGGCGGCTATTCTTTCGGCGGCGGGGCTGGCGCGGCGTTGGAGGGCGAAAAAGCCGGCGGCGACGATGAGGACGGCGGCGGCCATGGACGGAACGAACCAGCGGACCCAAGCCCCGGGGGCGGGGGGCGCGGGGAGGGGGTCTTGCGCTAGGCGTCGCTGGAAGGCCGCGTAGAGGGCGTCGGGGCTCCCGCCTTCCTTCTCGAGGGCGCGTTTATCTTGTTGGAGGAGTTCTTCGAGTTTCATGGGGCGCCCGTTCCGTCTTGGGCGGGGGAGGCTTCGAGTTGCAGGCCTTGGGCCTGCAGGGCTTGCCGCAGGCGCAGATTGGCCCGCTCCTTGATGAATTGGATGTTACGCAGGGTTTGCCCGGTGATGTCGGCGATCTCCTGGAAGGAGAGCCCCTGGTACTCGCGGAACACGAAGACCGCCCGTTCCTTCTCGGGAAGGGCCGCGATGGCGAGGTCGAGGGCCTTCCGGAGTTCGGAGTCCATGGCCTGGGCATCGGGGAGCCGCTCCCGGCCGGGCAGGAGGTCGATGCCTTGGGCGCCCTCGCCGAGGGTCTGGTGGAGGGAGAGGGGGGTCTTCTTTCGGCGCTGGTTGCGGATCTGGTTGAGGGCGATGGTGAACAGCCAGGTGCTGAAACGGGCGTTGAAGACGTAGCGGGGGAGGCCCTTGTAAACGCGGATCATGATGTCATGCCCCAGATCTTCCGCTTCGTGCTCGCCCAAGCCCCCGTGCTTGCGCACGAAATGGCAGAGGGGCTTGATGTAGGCCTTGAATAATTCTTCGAACCCCGAGGGGTCTCCCGCCTGGAACGCTCGGATCCAGCCGAAATCCCGCTCTTTGGCGTCGGGCGTCTCAATCGGCATGGGGCTCGGACGGCATGGTGTGGGATGGGGCGCTTCCTTGTTACCTGCGTGGAACAAGCGCCTCCCCCTATTATGAAATGGTTTTTTCTATTTTAATAAGGCATCCAAAAGGCCAGGGATGCGTCGGAATTCATGACGGAAACAGGGCGTTCCGCCAGGATTTTTCATCTCCTTTTCGTTGGGGATCGGGAGGGGGGACGGATGGAAGGACCTTTCGTGTGGAGGTTGGCGAGTTGTCCCGCGAATACCAGATAATTCGCATCCATTATTTCCTCCTGGGCGGACTTGGGCACTCCGGACAGATGGAAACGGCCTATTTCGGGGTAAAAGTTCCCCCGCAATCCGAGGCGGATACGCAAGAACGGCCGGGTGGACAGGGAAAACATCCCCGGGATCAAATGCTATCATTCCCCCACGGGAAACGCGCGAAGGACGCAGCCGAGGCGCTCGCCCACTTCGGATTTCGAAGCGATCCCGGGGAACCCCAACGGAAAGCGCCATGGATGCCTATACCGTCCTCATCTATTTTCTCCCCCTGGGCGCCCTCATCGCCGGGGCCGCCATGTTCACCGGGAACCTGCTCTCCATCAAGACCAAGGAATCGGCGCACAAGCGCGAGGCCTACGAGTGCGGCGAGGTGATCATCGGCGACGCGCGCATCCAGTTCAAGGTCGGCTATTACCTCTTCGCGCTCCTCTTCGTGATCTTCGACGTCGAATCCCTCTTCCTCTTCCCCGTGGCGCGCATCTTCCGCGGCCAGGTCGCTTCGGGCCTCGCGCCCCACCTGCTCCTCGACCTCGCGATCTTCGTGGTGGTCCTGAGCCTCGGCCTCGCCTACGCCTGGCGCAAGGGAGCCCTGAAGTGGGACTGATCCAGAAGCTCCCCGCGGTCGTCGACCCGCTCCCCGGCGGGCGCCACCTCGTCGACGCGGTCGACACCATCGTCAATTGGGCCCGGGCCAATTCCCTTTGGCCCCTGACCTTCGGCACGAGCTGCTGCGCCATCGAGATGATGGCCTCGAGCATGCCCCGCTACGATATCTCGCGCTTCGGCAGCGAGGTCTTCCGGGCCACCCCGCGCCAGGCCGACCTCATCATCCTCGCCGGCACCATCGTCGACAAGATGGTCGAGGTGCTCAAGACCCTCTACGAGCAGCTCCCCGGCCCCAAGTACGTCATCGCCATGGGGTCGTGCACGATCTCGGGCGGGCCGTTCATCTACGACAATTACAGCGTGGTGAAGGGCGCCGACCGCATCATCCCGGTGGACGTCTATATCCCCGGCTGTCCGCCCCGCCCCGAGGCCCTCTTCCACGGCCTCCTGCTCCTCCAGGAGAAGATCAAGAAGGAATCCCTGCGGCGCCCGTGGGTCGATACCACCCTCCACACCGCCCCCTTCGTCAACCCCTTCACCCGCGCCGCCCTCGAGTGGGAGACCCAGGAGAAGGAGCGGGAACCCGCGGCCGCCGAGGCCCGGGCGAAGTTCGCTGCCGAGAACCCCGATTTTAAGCCCTTCAAGGCCGAGCGGGTGCTGCCCCCGCCCATGCCCGATCTGCCCCGCCCCGCCGGCAAGGGCGCCGGGCTTCCCCATGGCGAACTCTTTGATTTGGTGCGCGCGGCGTTCCCATCCGTCGTCCTCCATAAGAACGAGGGCGCCGACCGGGCCTCCGTCGACGCGCTCCCGAGCGACGCCCCCCTCGATTTCGTGGTGCCCCCCGGGGAATACCTCGCGTTCGCCCGCTTCCTGCGTGACGAACCCCGCCTCGCCCTCGACCTGTTCTTCGACCTCACCGCGGTGGATTGGGAGCAGCCCCCCGCCCCCAATGGGGCCACGACGCCGCTGGCGCACCGCTTCCATCTGGTCGTCCAACTCCTCTCCACCGTCCACGGGCACCTGGTCTTCTTCCGCGTGCCGCTCGCCGAAAACGAAGTGCCCGACGATTCCCGAAAGACCGCCGTGCTCGCCGAGGTCCCCTCCCTGGTGCCCCTCTGGCCGGGGGCCAATTTCAAGGAGCGCGAGGCCTACGACATGTTCGGCATCCGCTTCTCCGGGCATCCCGACCTGCGCCGCCTGCTGAATCCCGAGACCTTCGAGGGTTTCCCCCTGCGGAAAGACTTCACCCACCCCGCCATGGTGAAAAGGCCCTACTGACCATGGAACTCGTGCCCGCCACCGACCAAGCCCTCCCGCCGGGCTTCCTGACGGCCCGCAGCGGCCGGGCCACCGAAGAGTACTTCATCAACATGGGGCCCCAGCACCCCAGCACCCACGGGGTGCTGCGCCTGGTCCTGCGGCTCGACGGGGAGACCGTCGTCGAGGTCGTTCCCCATCTCGGCTATATCCACCGCGGCATCGAGAAGCAGGCCGAGGCCCAGACCTACCTCCAATACCTCCACCTCACCGACCGGATGGATTACCTGAGCAGCCACCACAATAACCACGCGGTGTGCCTGGCCATCGAGAAGGCCATGGGCATCGGCGTGCCCGAGCGGGGCGAGTACATCCGCATCATCGTGGACGAACTGCAGCGCATCCAATCCCACCTGGTCTTCTTCGCCTGCTTCGGCGCCGATCTGGGGGCCCTCACCTGCATCCTCCAGGGCTTCAAGGCCCGGGAATACATCACCGACCTCTTCGACGCGGTGTGCGGCTCGCGCCTCACCATGAACTTCTTCCGCCCCGGCGGCAGCGTGCGCGACGTGCCCGAGGATTTCACCGATCGTGTGCGCGCCGTCTGCGGCAAGGTCGACGCCATGCTCGCCGAGTTCGACCGCCTCCTGACGGGGAACCTCATCACCAAGGAGCGGGCCCGGGGCATCGGGGTGCTCCCCCGCGCCGAGGCCATCGCCCTCGGCTGCACCGGCCCCGTCCTGCGCGGCTCGGGGGTCGATTTCGACCTGCGCAAGAAGGCGCCCTACGGCTATTACGACCGCTTCGAGTTCTCGGTGCCCCTCGGGGAGGCCGGCGATAGTTGGGACCGCTACCTGATCCGTATGGAAGAGATGCGCCAGTCCCTGCGCATCCTCGAGCAGGCCTGCCGCAGCTTCCCCGGCGGCCCCTACCGCAGCAAGGAGAAGCCCGCCTACCGCCTGCCGACGGGAACCTGGTTCGGCGCCGTCGAGACGCCCCGGGGCGTCTTCAGCACCTGGATCGTGGCGGAGAAGGGCGAGAAGCCCTGGCGCATCCATAGCCGTTCCCCGAGCCTCGCCAACCTCGCCGCCCTCAACCCGATGTGCGTCGGGCACAAGATCGCCGACCTCATCACCATCCTCGCCACCATCGACCCCGTCATCCCCGATATGGACCGCTAGCCGTGGATTACATCCAGACCACCAATTTCATCGGCGACTGGGTGCGCGGCCTCGGGCTCCCCTGGGGGCTCGACCGCGCCGTCAACGGCATCCTCGGCGCGCTGACGATCGCCGGGGTCGTCATGGCCGGGGCCACGCTCCTGGTCTGGGTCGAGCGCAAGGTCTCGGCCCTCATCCAATCCCGCCTCGGCCCCATGCGGGTGGGCCCCTGGGGCATCCTCCAGTCCGTCGCCGATATCCTGAAGCTCCTCGTGAAGGAGATCCTCGTGCCCAACGGGGCCGACCGACTCGTCTATTTCCTCGCCCCCATGCTGCCGCTGACGGCGGCCTTCATGGTGCTCGCCGTCATCCCCTTCGGCCCCACGCTCCAGGTCGCCAATCCCGATCTCGGGGTCCCCTACCTCATCGCGATGGGGGGGATCGGCGTGCTGGGCATCCTCATCGGCGGCTGGGCCTCCAACAACAAGTTCTCGCTCCTCGGGTCGCTGCGCTCCGGGGCGCAGATGGTGAGCTACGAGATCTCGGTGGCCGTCATCCTCCTCTTCATCACCCTCGTCTCCGGCACCACCGACTTGCGCACCCTGGTGCTCACCCAGCAGGGCACCGTGCTCGACTGGTGGGTGTTCAAGGTCCCCGGCCTGGGGCTCGCCGCGTTCGTCCTCTACCTCATCAGCTCCACCGCCGAACTCAACCGCGCCCCCTTCGACATCGCCGAGGCCGAGCAAGAGATCGCCGCCGGCTACCACACGGAATATTCGGGGATGGGCTTCGCCATGTTCTTCCTCGCCGAGTACGGGAACCTCATCGCCTCGGCGGGGGTGGCCGCCACCTGCTTCCTCGGCGGGTTCCTGCCCCCGGCCATCGGGGTCCCCGCCGTCGACCGCGCGCTCTTCGCGGTGCCCGGGCTCGTCTGGTTCGCCCTGAAGGTCGCCGCGCTCATCCTCGGGTATATGTGGTTCCGCTGGACTTTCCCGCGGCCCCGGGTCGACCAACTCATGGCCCTGGAGTGGAAGTTCCTCCTTCCCGTCAACCTCGGCCTGCTCTCCCTCGGGGCCCTCTTCACCGCCATGGGCTGGGTGCTGCCATGACCCTGCGCGAACGCTTCTCCATGGTCTTCGGCGGCGCGCTGTCGATGTTCAAGGGGATGGCCGTGACCGGCCATTGGCTGAGCCACCCCAAGGGCATCGTCACCGAGCAGTACCCCGAGAACCGAAAGACCCTCGCCATGCACCCGAATTTCCGCGGCGAGGTCGTCATGCCCCATGACGCCGCGGGCGAGCACAAGTGCACCGGGTGCAGCCTCTGCGAGAAGGCCTGCCCCAACGGGAGCATCTCGGTGCTCAACACGCGCAACCTCGCGGGCAAGAAGGTGCTCGGCAAGTACCTCTACCGCCTCGATTCCTGCACCCTCTGCGCCCTGTGCGTGGAGGCCTGCCCCTTCGACGCCATCCGCATGGGCCAGAACTTCGAGCTCGCGCGCTACGACCGGTCGGGCTTCGAACTCACCCTCAACCAGAAGGAGGGCCGCTGATGTCCGACGCCGCCTTCGCCCTCACGGCCTTCTTCATGGTCGCCGCCGCCCTGTGGGCCGTGACCGCGAACAACGTCCTCCACGCGGCCCTGGGGCTCATCGCCGCCTTCTTCGCCACGGCCGTCCTCTACCTCGGCCTGAGGGCCGAGTTCCTCGCCGTCGCCCAAGTGCTCGTCTACATCGGCGGGGTCGTGGTGTTCGTGGTGTTCACGATCCTGCTCACCAGCCGCCTGGGCGACGAGATCCTTCGGCCGAGCCTCTGGCGCGTGCTCCTGGGCGTCCTCTTCGCCGGGGCCTTTTTCGCCCTGGGCGCGCTCATGCTCTCCCGCGCCGGGGACCTCCTCGAGGGGGCCGGCCTGGCTCCCGAGGAGTACGGCAGCCTCATGGCCGTCGGGAACAAGCTCCTGGGCATGGGGGAGGGCGGGCTGCTGCTGCCGTTCGAGGTGGTCTCGGTGCTCCTCTTGGCCTGCGTCATCGGGGCCATCGCCGTGGCCCGCAAACCGGAGGACGACGAATGACCCTGGAACGCTGCCTGCTCCTGGCCTTCGCGCTCTTCGCCATCGGCGTCTACGGGGCGCTCACCCGGCGCCATCTGGTGGGGCTGCTCATCTCCATCGAGCTCATGCTCAACGCCGCCAATATCAACCTCGCCGCCTTCGCCCATTTCCGCCCGGGCGACGCCACCGGCGGGGCGACCTTCGCGCTCTTCACCATCGCCGTGGCCGCCTGCGAGATGGCGGCCGCGCTCTCCATCGTGGTGGCGATGTACCGCCGACGCCGCAACCTCGACCTCGATAAACTGAGGAGCCTGCGCGAGCCGATCGAGGCCGAGCCCGGCGCGGGGAAGGCCCCATGATCGCCCACGGCTATCTCATCCTGCTTTTCCCGCTCCTGGCCTTCGCGGTCAACGGGCTCTGGCTCGCTCGCCGAAACGGGTTCGCCGCCGGCCTCTTCTCCATCCTGATGTCCGCGGCCTCCCTGGCCTACGCGATTCCCCTGGCCCTCGAGTGGTTCGCCGCCGTTCACGGGGGCGACGCCTCGGCCCCGGTAGAGGCCTGGCGCTTCACCTGGCTGCCCCTCGAGGGCGCGCTCAAGGTCGATTTCTCCATGATCCTCGACCCCATCAGCGTGATGATGCTCCTCGTCATCGGGACGGTGGCGCTCCTGGTGAACGTGTATTCCATGGGCTACATGCGCCACGACCCCTCCCGCGGGCGCTTCTTCGCGCTCCTCTCGCTCTTCGCCTTCAGCATGCTCGGCCTCGTCATCGCGGGCAACGTGTTCCAGATGTACGTCTTCTGGGAACTGGTCGGGGTGAGTTCCTACCTCCTCATCGGCTTCTGGTACGAGAAGCCCTCGGCCGTGGCCGCCTCCAAGAAGGCCATGATCGTCACCCGCTTCGCCGATAGTTTTTTCCTGCTGGGCATCGTGCTGGCCGCCTACGCCGCGGGGAGCATGGATTTCTCCGTGCTCAACGGCTCCGCCATCGCGGCGATGTCCCGGGAGGTCTCCCTCGGCGGCTTCCACGTCAACCTGCTCTTCCTCGCGTCGCTCCTCATGTTCCTCGGCGGCTGGGGAAAATCGGCCATGTTCCCCCTGCATATCTGGCTGCCCGACGCCATGGAGGGCCCCACGCCCGTCTCCTCCATCATCCACTCCGCCACCATGGTGGTCGCGGGGGTCTACCTCACGGCCCGCTTCTTCCCCATGTTCGCCGCGGCGCCGGGCTTCCTCGACCTCGTTCGGGTCGTGGGCATCTTCACCGCCCTCTTCGCCGCGGTCATCGCCTGCACCCAGAAGGACATCAAGCGCATCCTCGCCTTCTCCACGCTCTCCCAACTCGGCTACATGATGTTCTCCCTGGGCGCCGCGGCCACGGTCCTGGGCGGGGTGAATACCGCGGCCTATAGCGCCTCCGCCTTCCATATCTTCACCCACGCCTTCTTCAAATGCCTGCTCTTCCTGGGCGCCGGGGCGCTCATCCACCACGTCCACGCCAACGAACTCGACGCCATGGGCGGGTTGTGGAAAAAACTCCCCCTCACCTGGATCTCCATGCTGCTGGCTTGCCTCGCCATCGCCGGCATTCCGCCGTTCTCGGGCTTCTGGTCGAAAGACGAGATCATCCTGGCGGCTTGGCAATCGGGGCACGGGCTCTCCGCCGCCCTGGCGCTCTTCACCGGCTTCCTCACGGCGTTCTATATGTTCCGCCTCTACTTCCTCGCCTTCCACGGCGAGCCGCGCGGGGGCCATGGCGAAGGCCACGGGCGCCACGAAGATCCCTGGATGACAGTGCCCATCGTCATCCTCGCCGTGCCCACGGTGCTCTCGGGCCTCCTCGCCAAGGATTTCTTCCACCATTTCGCGCTCCCCCACCAGGTGCTTTCCGAATCTCCGGTGGAGCACGTCGCCTGGCTCCCCGCCACGGCCGCGACCTTGGGGATCCTCGGGCTTTTCCTCGCGTTCGTGCTTTACGGCCGCCGTGGCGCCGACGCCAAGGCGGCGCTTTCGGTGGAGGGGCGGGGCGGGTGGTACCGCCTCATCCTCAATAAGTTCTATATTGATGAACTCTACCTCTTCGTCGCCCGGCGCCTGCTCATCGGCGGTTTCGCCGGGGCGGTAAAATGGGTTGACACGAACGTGGTCGACGCCGCGGTGGGCGCGACGGCCTCGGGTACCCTGCGTTCGGGGGCCCTCCTCCGCCGGCTCCAGAACGGGAACCTGGCTTTCTATATCGGCGCGTTCCTCTTCGGCATCCTCCTGCTGCGCATCCTGGGCCGCCTGCCCCTGTGAGTCGCCATGAATCTTGACAGCCTGCTGCTCACCCTCGTCTGGACCCTCCCCTTCGCCGTGGTGGGCCTCTCGCTGCTCATCCCCAAGGGGAATGAGCTCTGGGTGAAGCGCCTCCATGCCCTCGGGTCGGGCCTCGGCGTCCTCATCGCCGCCTGGCTGACCTACCGGCTCTATGGGCGCCTCATGGTCGACGGCGCCCCGATGGGCGCGGACCTCCGTCTCTATGCGGTCACCCGCATCGATTGGCTCCCCTCCCTGGGCATCTCGTTCTTCACCGGGGTCGATGGCCTGAGCATGCTCCTCGTCCTCCTCACGGCGATCATCGTGTTCACGGGGGTGCTGGCCAGTTGGAACACGGGGACCCAAGTGAAGGAGTTCTTCGCGCTCCTCCAACTCCTGGGCGCCGGCGTCTTCGGGGTGTTCATCAGTTTCGACCTCTTCACCTTCTTCCTGTTCTACGAGATGGAAGCCGTCGCGATGTACCTGCTCATCGGCGTCTGGGGCAGCGGCCGGCGCGAGTACGGCGCCATGAAGCTCACCCTGACCCTCATGCTCGGCTCCGCCCTCGTGCTCGTGGGCATCTTGGCGCTCTGGGCCTCCTCGGGCCTGGGGACCTTCGACCTCACCCAACTCGCCACGGTCCGTTTCTCCCCCGGGCTCCAGGCCTGGGTGTTCCCCGTGCTCTTCGTCGGCTTCGCGGTGAGCGCCGCGCTCTTCCCCTTCCACACTTGGTCGCCCGACGGCCACTCCGCCGCCCCCACGGCCGTCTCCATGCTCGCCGCCGGGGTCATGATGAAACTCGGGGCCTACGGGGCGCTGCGCGTGGCCATGTACCTCTGCCCCGAGGGCGCGCGGCAATGGTTCCCGGTGCTCCTCTACCTCATCTCCTTCAACGTCGTCCTCGGGGCCTTCATCGCCATCCGCCATAAAGACCTCAAATTCATCACGGCCTATTCCTCCATCAGCCACTTGGGGTTGGTGCTCCTGGGCCTGGCCGCGGGCACCTACCTGGGGGTGAAGGGCGCCTCGCTTCAGATGATCAGCCACGGTTTCCTCACCGGCCTCTTCTTCGCCGTCATCGGCATGATCTACTCGCGGACCCACACGCGCCTCGTCGACACCCAGTCGGGCCTCATGAAGGTCATGCCGTTCCTCGGGGTGGCCTTCGTGATCGCCGGCTTCACCGGCCTCGGCCTCCCCGGCCTCTCGGGCTTCGTGGCCGAGGCCACGATCTTCATCGGCGCCTTCCAGAACCCCGATCCCCAGGTCCGCATCCTTACGGTGCTGGCGGTGCTCGGCATCACCACCACGGCCGTCTACGTCGTGCGCACGGCCAATTTCATCCTCCACGGGCCCTTCCGGGTGGACGACGGCCACGGGCACGTCATGGAGAAGCCCGAGACCAGCGGTCTCACCGACGCCAGCGGCGTGGAGAAGCTGGCGCTCACGCTGCTCATCGCCTGCATCCTGGGGATGGGCCTCTTCCCCGGGTGGATCTCCCGCATGCTCGATACCAGCCTCCTCCCCATGTTCCGCGCCCTCAGCCGGTGAACCCCATGCACGCGCTCCTCCCCGATCTCGTCCTCATGGCCCTGGCCTTCTTCGCCGCCTTTTCGGGGGCGGGAAGGCGCCGGCCGAACCTCGGCTTCCACGCGTCCTGGATCGGTCTCCTCGGGGTCTTGGCCGTCTACGCCGTGCGGGCCTTCGCGCTCGACGCCGCGCCGGTGGATCTCTTCGGCGGCGCCTGGCGCATCGATCGCCTGGGGCTCCTGTGGCGGGTCGTGTTCACCTTGAGCGCCCTTTGCGCGGTGCTCCTCTCCCGCGGCAATTTCCAGCGCCGAAGCGGCGGGCGCGAGGCCCTCACCCAACCGGGGGAATTCTTCGCCCTCCTCCTCTTCTCGACCCTCGGCGGCATCACCGTGGTGAGCGCCCGCGAACTGCTGACCCTCTTCATCGGCCTGGAACTGGCCACCATCCCCCTGTTCTTCCTCGCGGCTTGGAATAAACGGGACGATTCCAGCGGCGAGGCCTCGGTGAAGTACGTCGCCATGGGCGGGGTCTCCAGCGCGGTGATGCTTTTCGGGCTCAGTTACCTCTACGGCTTTTGCGGCTCGCTCTCCCTCGACGCCCTCGCGGTCCGGATCGCCGCGGAACCCGACCACGCCCTGCTTTGGATCGGGGTGCTCTTCGTCATCGCCGGGGCCGGCTTCAAACTCACGCTCTTCCCGTTCCACCTCTGGGCCCCCGATGTCTACGAGGGTTCGTCCACGCCGCTGGCGGCCTACCTCTCGGTGGGCTCCAAATCCGTCGCCATCGCCTTCCTCGCCACCCTCGTGTGCGGGCCCTTCGCCGCGGTGCGCGAGACGCTGACGCCGGTGCTTCTTCTGCTGGCGGGCGCCACGACCCTCGCCGGGAACCTGGGCGCCCTGAAGCAGGGGCGCCTGCGCCGGTTCATGGCGTGGAGCGGGGTCTCCCAGGCGGGCTTCCTGGTGCTGGCCCTCGCCGGCCCGGCGCCCCTGGCCCGATCCTCCCTGGTCTTCTACATGTTCGTCTACGCCTTTGCCAATTACCTCGCTTTCTTCGTGTTCGCCATCGTCGCACGCTCCCGCGACGAGGGTTTTTCGAGCCTTCGCGGCATGTCGCGGGAATGGCCGGCCCTCGCGGTGCTCCTCGCCATCTCCATGTTCAGCCTCGCGGGCATCCCCCCCATGGCCGGCTTCCTCGGGAAATTCGGCCTGCTCGCCTCCGCCGCGAGCGGGAAGAATTTCTTGGCCGTCGCCTTCATGGTCCTCAACGGCGTCATCGGCCTCTACATCTACCTCACCGTGCTGCGAAGCGCTTGGGTCGACCGGGTCGCCGATGGCGAAGCCCTGGCGCCCCTGGAATCCGGGCGTCGGGAGCGCATCATGGTTTGGATCCTGGCGGCCGCGCTCCTCCTCGCGGGGATCGTGCCCTTCCTGAGCCAGCGCATCGTCCAACTCCTCTCGCCCCATTGATCGCCTAAGCACGCGCACGCCGTCGCACACGCGCGCGACAGACCGGTCGAAAAGACCGGATGCTTTACTCATGGATCCTCGAAACGTCAAGGCGGATGCGCGGCGCGCGGCGGCCTTGAAAGCCGCCCGGGCTTGGTAATACACTAGGGATAGATATTCATTCCCAGTCACGCCCACCTGGCGTGCGAAGAGCCGGATCCTTGGGAGAGGGGGGTCCGGCTCTTTTTTTTTTACTTGGTGTAGATCGAAAAATCGCAGCGGGTGAATGAGAGGACGAGTCGCTCGCCTTCTTCGGCGCTTTCCGTGCGGGCCGCCCGCCATTCGAGCCACACGACATAGGCGTGGGCGATATCCCATTCCCGCCTGGCGAGTTCCGTATCCGCCAGGGCCAGGGGCGCGCGGAAGAGCCAGGCGGGGCCCCGACGGCCCATGAATTCCATGGCGGGGAGGCCGAAGCGGTGATGGGTCTGGAAAAGGATCGCCTCGCTCAGGTGGAGCGGCTCGAAGTGGCGGCGATCCCCCGCGTAGAGCGCGCTCAGGTCCGTACGGAGGAGGCGCGGGATTTCGCTTTTCACGCGCGCCAGGATGAGGGCGCGCATGGTTTCGGGGGTCGGGCACCCCGGGGGTACCGCCTCGATGTTCGAGAAGGCGCCGCGATAGAGGCGGAAGGTCGGTCGGGCGAGTTCCTCTCGGGGGATGAACCTGAGGGAAACGAACCGCTTCGCGGAGACCGCGGCCCCTTCATCGATGAAGAAATACCGGTGGAGTCGCCCCCCTTCGAAGTAGAAATAGCGGAACGAAGGCTTGGCCAGGGCCTGGTTGACGGTGCGCCCCGTGCCATCCCCGCGATGGGAGGTGAAGTCCTCGAGGAAATGGGGGGTCGTGCGGGACCATTCCACCCCAAGGAAATCATAATTCGTTTGTTCTGCCACATGGGAGGCCAGCAGATCCAGGGTCACACGAATTTCGACGGGGGGGACTCGGGGTTCTGTCGCCTCTTTATCGTTCCTAAGGGCGCCTGGGAGCGTGCCCGAAAGGGCGAGAAAGAAAAGGGCCCTGAAGAGGGTCGGGGAGGCGATGGAAGCGATTCGGACCCTCATCGTTTTTTACCGATTCGCGGGGCGGCCGAGGGCTTCCCGGCGCGCTTGCGCCGATATTCCTGGGGCGTCATGGAGACATAGCGCTTAAAGACCGTGGCGAAGTACTGGCCGGAAGAGAACCCGAGGTCGAGGGCGACCCGGGTGATATCTTCGGCGCCCCCGGCGAGGGCTTCCTGGGCTCGGCGAATCTTCTCCCGGAGGATGAAATCCTTGGGGGCGAGGCCGGTTTCCCGCCGGAAGAGGGCGTCGAAACGCGCGGCGGAAAGCCCGGTGCGTTCGGCCAGTTCGGCGATGGCGACGGGTTCGGTGAGGTGCGCGAGGATCCATCCCTTCGCCTCGGCGATGCGCGAAGGCCCGCGGGGCGCCCGGGTGGACCCGCGGCACGCCACGAGGCCGAGGAGGAACTCGGTCAGCCAGGCGCCCAACCGGGCGCGGCGGTACGGGACCTCCCGCGCGCACGCGAGGAGGATATTCGTAAGGAGTTCTCCGAGGCGGGCGTCGCCGCGGACCATCAAATCCATCGGGTCGAGGAGGGCGCGACGCAGGGCGGCGGTTTCCTCGGCGCTGAAATGGAGGAACGGGCGGGCGCGGAGGTCGAATTGGATGTAATAGAGGAAGCACTTGTCGCTCGGCTCCCCCGCGGTGGAATGGCCCACGCCCGGCGGGGTGACGAAGAGGTCGTGGGTGCGCAGTTCATAGGCGCGCCCGCGCGCCGAGAGGACCTGCCGGCCAGAGGCGAGGTAGCAGATCTCGAGGATGCCGGGGTGGTGGTGGTCGCTGAAGCCCGGGCGCGCCCGGCCGTAGCGGCGGAATCCGATCTTCACGAAGCCGGGGAGGCCAAGGGGCCCGCCTTCCAGGGTCATCAGTTCGCGGGCCAAGATCGGGTCCGTCGCCATGTTTGAGATTCTAAAGCTTGGGGATTTCAAACGCAAACCGGCCCCCGGCGGCCTATGCTTCCCTCGTCAGACAGCCGAAACGGAGCCGCCCATGGAAACCAACGTCAAGATCGTCTTCAGCGCCCCCGGCGTGGTCGAGGTGCAACGCGAAGAGGTCGATCTCTCGGCTCTGCCCGGTGGGCAGGTCTGGGTGAAGAACCTCTTCTCGATGGTGAGCCCGGGCACCGAACTCGCCTGCCTGGCCGGAAAAAATAGCGCCTGGTTTTCCATGCCCAAGAGCCCTGGCTACGCCGCCGTGGGGGAGGTGGTCGCGGTGGGCGCGGGCGTCGAGGGCCTGCGCGTGGGCGAGCGCGTCTTCCATAACGGGCCCCACATGGGCTGGAGCCGCATGAACGCCGACGAGGCGCTCCCCGTGCCCGAGGGCGTCGACGGGAAGCTCGTCCCCAGCACCCAATTGGCCAATATCGCCATGGCCTCGACGACGGTCTCGAACATGCAGGTCGGCGACCACGTGGCGGTGGTGGGGCAGGGGATGATCGGCAACCTCGCTTCCCAATTGGCCCGCCTCCAGGGGGCCATCGTCCATGATATCGACGTCTCCGATTCCCGCCTCGAGGTCTCCCGGGCCTGCGGGTCGCGCTACACCTTGAGCCCCAAGCGGTGCGCCTTGAAGGCCGAACTCGATTCCGCCACCGGCGGGAGCGGGGTGACCACGCTCATCGACGCCACCGGCTCCTCGCGGGTGATCGTGGAGAGCGTCCCCCTCGTGGCGCCCATGGGCGAGATCATCCTCCTAGGGACCCCGCGGGACGAATACCAGTGCGACGTGACCTCGGTCTTCGGCGCCTGCCACCGCCAGGGCATCACCATCAAGGGGGCCCATGTCGGGCACGCGCCCAGGCGCAAGACCGCGAACCTCAAGCATTCGTCCGAGCGGAAGAGCCGCATCATCCTCGACCTCATCCACGCCGGCAAACTCCAGATCGCCCCCCTGATCTCCCACGTCCTGAAGCCGTCGGAAGCGCCCCAAATCTACGGTGAATTGGCGAAGGGCAACGAGCGCGTGCTGGGGGTGGTCTTCGATTGGGCGTGAGGACGGGCATGGCAAAATAGCCGCCATGCTGGGCGGTAAGCGCGCGATCATCTTCGATTTCGACGGGACGCTCGTGGATTCCGAGCCGCTCCACGCGCGGGCGTGGCGGGAGACGGCCCTCGCCGCCGGCTTCCCCCCGGAGACCCCCTACCTCGCGGCGGTGGGCGTGGCCGACGAGAAGGTCGCCGCGCGCATCGTCACCGATTTCAAGCCCCGTCTCGACGCGGCCGGACTCCTAAGCGAGAAGGGCCGGCGTTTCGACGAACTCAGCCGCGGCCTCCAGCCCGTGGACGGAGCGCGGCGGCTGTTCGAACTCGCCAAGGGGCGGGGGCTTCGCCTCGCGGTGGCCTCCAACGGGCCCGCCTCGTATGTGCATCCGATCCTGCGCGGGTGCGGCCTCTTCCCGTTCCTCGAAGCCGTCGCCTGCGGCGATGAGGTCCCCCGGCACAAGCCCGCGCCCGATCTCTATCTCCTCGCCTGCCGGCGCCTGGGCCTCCCGCCCGATGCGTGCGTGGCGGTGGAAGATTCGGTGGACGGAGTGGGCAGCGCGGCGGCCGCCGGCCTGGCCTGCATCGCGCTGGCCGTTTCTTTCGCTCCCGCCGAACTCTCCGGGGCGCAGCGCATCCTGCCCCGTCTCTCCGCCGTCGTGGATCTCCTCTGAGGGAGCCGTGGGCGAAGGAAACGGGCGCTATTTCGACGATGCGGGTTCGGCGCCCCCCTTTCCCGAGGCCCTCCAAGCGCAACGGGAGGCTTCCGAGCGATTCTTCGGGAACCCGTCCGCCAGCCACCCGGCGGGGCGTGCGGCGAAAAAAGAACTCGAGCGCCTGAAAGGCGCCTTCCTCGACTGCCTGGGGGCCGTGGGGTCGCGGCTCCTACTGACCTCGGGGGCGACGGAAGGGAATAACCAGGTGCTCCGCGCCTTCGACTCGGGCGCATCGGGTGGGCGGATCCTCATGGCCGCGGATGTGCACGATTCCGTTTGGAACGCGGTCGACGCGCCCAGGCGCGAGATCCTTCCCCTGGAGCCGGATGGCGGCATCCGCCCCGGGGCCCTCGCGGAGGCCATCGGGAAAAAAACGCGCCTCCTCTGCCTCTCCCACGCCGCCCATGAAACAGGGAGGATCCACGATGCGGGGGCCCTCGTCGCCCAAGCGCGAGGGCGGAACGTGCCCGTGCTGGTCGACGGGTCCCAGGCGCTGGGGCGCATCCCGGTCGACCTCGGGGGCATCGGGTGCGAAGCCTATACCTGGTCCGCCCACAAGTTCGGCGGGCCCAGGGGGGTGGGGGGGATCCTCCTCGCCGGAGGTCGCTTGGGTCCGCTCTTTTTCGGCGGCTCCCAGGAATACGGCATGCGTGCCGGGACGGAGAATCTCCCGGGCCTCGCCGGGGCCCTCTGCGCCCTCCAATTAAGCCTCGCGAACCTAAGCGGGGAAGCCGCTCGCCTACGCGCGCTTTCCCAGTCGTTCCTCGGGAACCTGCGCCGACTTAACGTGGGCTTCCGCCAAAACGGCGCCCCGAACGGAGTGCTCCCCGGCTTGCTATCTCTCTCCTTCGAAGGCGTCGATGGCCGCGCCCTGGTGGCGGACCTCGGCCAGCGTGGCTTCCACGTGGCGTCGGGAGCCGCCTGCCGGTCCGATCGGCCCGAAGCCTCCCGCGTCCTCCTCGCCATGGGGCGCGAGGAAGGACTGGCAAGGGGGACGCTGCGCATCAGTTTCGGGGCGGCCAATAGCGAGGACGACGTGGCGGCCTTGGCCCAAGCCCTCGCCGATTCATTGGCGCGCCTACGCCTGGGTTGATTCCATGGACCCCCTCGACCCCGAATTGTTTTCGAGCGTCCCGCTGGGGCCGGACCCCGCCCTAGGCGCGCTTCGCGATCTCTTCGCGGAGTTTCCCGCGCGCGCCCGATTTTCTTATTCTTGCGCGTGGGAAGCCTGCCTCCCCCATGTCCGGGAATGGGAACGACTGGGCGCATTCGCCCTTCGCCTCACGCCGAATCGTGGTTTCACCCGGGTGGAAATCCAAGGTTGGAAGGGGAAAACGGGGGCGTGCCTCGATGGGGGCCGCCAGGCGCGCGCTCTCGGTTCCGCCGCCGCCGTCCTGGATGATGACGGGCATTTACTGTGCGGGCCGGTGCGCGTGTGCGAGAAGACCGCGGGCATCTATACCCTTCCACCCTACTCCGGGTGGATCGAAATCACGGGCGGGGATGGGCCGCTGCTCGCGCGACTCGCTTCGGATCCAACGATCTTCGATTGCAGTACATTCGAGGAGGACGCGATGCGCCTCCTCCAACGGGTTTCGGGCGCGTCAGCCGAAACCGGGGATTCGGTGGCCGTTTTCTATCCCGGTCCCTTTCGCCTGATCGTCCTGGGGGATGGGACGATGCTGCGCCGGGGCGAACTCAGCCGCATCGATCAGCGCCAGGCCGAGCGATTGGGCCGGGATGTCATCGCCGCGCCGGCGGCGCTGACCGGGTCGGCGCGGGCGCCCCAGCGGTTCCAGGATCTCCATGGGCGCCATGGTTCGGGGATCCTCCTTTGGCCCGATCGGGCGTCGGGAATATCGCCAACGGTTCCCGGAACGCCCGAACGGGGAAGTTTCGACAATCCCCATCGGCTATCGAAAGCCCTCGCCGGGACGAGCGAGGAGTTGGCTTCCCGCCTCGCCCAGCTCCTCGACCGGGGCGAGCCCTATTTCATCCTCACCGGGAGCGATCCGTCGGATCCCCATGGATGCTGCCCGAGTCGGCTTGTGGGCGAAGCGAACGCCCTTGTCTCCTCGGGAGTGCTGGATGCCTGGAAGGAAGACGGGCCTCCCGAAGTGTGCACGGTCTCTTTCTATGCCCCCGCGGGGGAGATCCTCAAGGGGGATGGGCCGCCGCAATATAATGCTATCAAAGAGAGGCGGGATGCGCTCGCGGAGGCGCTCCGACGGCACGTGAAGCGCCGCGCCATCCCTTGGAAGAGGATACTCACGGGATTCCTCCTCGGGCTCTTCGCGCTCAGTCTGGGGGTGTCGGTCCATCGATGCGCCAAGGCGTGGAAGGGCACGATGGATCAGGCGGCCCCGGTCTACGGCAAGGCTTCCAAACTTTCCATCCCTGTTCCCCAGGCCCGGCCCGGGGCCGACCTGGCTCTCTCCCGCGCCCTGGGTCCGTTGGGGAACTCCAATGTTCTTTTTGTCGTGTTTTTCCACATCGGGCCGGCCTGCGACACTTGCCGGAAAATGGAAGCCTTGACGAAGAATCTGCTTGCGCTTTCTTTCGCGGCGGAAATGCAGGGCGGCGGGATCCGTTTCGCCTCGGTGGATTTCGGGGATCCGGAGCACCGGGCCATCGGCGAATATCTCGGGGCGGATCTCGACACCGTGGGCCTCATCCCCATTCGGGGTGGGAAGATCGAATCGTGGAACCTGCTCACGGAGGGCGTCTGGCGGAATCTGGGGAACGATGCGGCCTTTCGCGATTATTTGGGCCGCGCCATCCATGCGGTCTTGGCGCGATGAGCCTCCTCTCCCCCGAACCATTCCTCAAAGCGGGTTGGCCCGGCGCCATCGCCCTCGGCCTCCTCATGGCGCTCCATCCCTGCTTCCTCTCCAATACCGCTTCCGCGGTCGTGGCCCTTGCCGCCCAAGGTCCCACGGGCCGGGGGCGCGTGGTCCGCGGGGCCCTCCTGGTTTTGGGGATGGCGGCCACCCACGCGGCGTTGGCGATGCTCCTCGGTTCGGGCCTGGTCGCCCTCCCCGTATTCGCCTCCACCTTGCCTAGCGTGCTCCTCCCATTCCTTCCGCCTTTTTTCATCCTCGCTGGCACCCTGATGCTCGGACTCTGGGAGACCGAGCGGACGCCGAGGATCCTGGCGTGGATCCTGCGTCGATTCCAAACGCGTCGGGTCGGTTCCGTGGGCGCCTTCCTCGCGGGGGCCTTCCTGGCCCTGGCGTTTTGTCCGGCGACGGCGGGGCTCTTCTTCGCGGTGCTCCTGCCCGTCGCCATCGCCCATGGGCAACCCATGCTCTGGGCCCTTGGGTTTTCGGCGGGCTACGGGGCGCTCCTTCTTCTCCTCACGGCGCTCCTCTCCCTGGGCGTGCGCCTTCCGGGGGTGGGACGCTATGCCTGGAAAGCCGCCGGGGTGGCCTTCATCGCGTGGGGCCTCGCCCAGACACTCCTCGGGGGGCGTTAGGCCGGGGGAGGCGGTTTGGCCCGGGATTTCACCTCTTCGCGCAGGCCCGCGTTATCCCAGGCCCGGTCGAGTTCCAGATCGGGGATGCCGTCCTCGGCCAGCATGCCCTCCTCGTCGCGGATGGTGGAGCGGAGTTTGTCGAAATAGCCCTTCTCATCCCCCCAATGGCGCGCGAGTTCCCGCAGGGCGGCCTCATTGTGCTTGCGCCAGGCGAGGATGGAACGGTGGGATCTCAGGGCCCCGAAGCCCAGGGCGCGCAGCGCCGCCTCGCCGACGGCGAGCGCGCTGCCGAAGGTTTCCCGGTGGACTTCTTCGATGCCGCGCTTGAAGAAGGCGTAGGCGTCGACGTGGTCGCGGGCCCGCACGATGAGTTTCAGGGCGGGGTGGCGCAGGCGCACCGCGTCGGCCAGTTTGACCGCCACCTCGGGGTCGTCGATGGCGATGATGAGGAGGCGCGCCCGGTCGATCCCCGCGGCGGCGAGCAGGTCGAGGCGCGAAGCGTCCCCGTACCAGGCCTCGAGGCCGACGCGGCGGGCGTGGGCCACCTGGTCGGCGTTTAATTCGAGCACCGCCGTCTTCACCCCATTGGCGCGCAGGATACGCCCCACCATGCGGCCCATACGGCCGTAGCCGGCGATGAGCACGGGGGCGTCGCCCGCTTCGATCGCGTCGGCGGCGCGGGTGCGGCCGGGGGCATCGAGGCGCCGGCGGGTCGCCCGGTCCACCAGCATCAAAAGCGGCGGCGTGAGCACCATGGAGAGGGCGACGATGACGGTGAGGGGGCGGACTTGTTCCGCGGTGAAGACGCCCTGCTGGCCCGCCAAGGAGAGGAGCACGAAGGCGAACTCACCTACCTGGCAGAGGGCCCCGGCGAAGAGGAAGGAGGCGCCCGAGGCGAGGCGGAAAGCGCGGCCCACGGCGAAGAGCACGGCGAACTTCAGGGCGAGCACGCCCAGGACGCCCAGGAGGATGGCGAGGGGGTGCCCGCGCACATACCCGAAGTCGACGCTAGCCCCGACGGCGATGAAGAAGAACGCCAGCAGGAGGCCCTTGAACGGTTCGATATCGCCCTCGAGTTCATGGCGGTACTCGTTATCGGCGAGCACGACCCCGGCGAGGAAGGCGCCCAGGGCCGGGCTCATCCCCACCCGTTCCATGAGGAGGGCGATGCCCACCACCAGAAGGAGCGCAAGGGCCGTGAAGACCTCGCGCAACCCGGTGCGCGCCACCGCGCGGAACACGGGGCGCATGAGGAAGCGCCCGCCGAAAATGATGCCCACCACGGCGGCGAGCACCGCCAGCACCTGCTGCCAGGCGGCCAAGCGCGCGACCCCATGGGCTTCGGAGGCGGTCGCCGGAAGGGTCGCCAAAAGAGGCAGCAGCGCCAGGATGGGGATGACGGCCAAGTCCTGGAACAGGAGGACGGAGAAGCTCGCCTGCCCGCCCGGGGTCTTGAGGAGTTTCCGCTCCGAGAGGCTTTGGAGGACAAGGGCAGTGGAACTCATGGCGAGGATGAGGCCCGCGGCGATGGATGCCTGCCAGCTCCATCCCATGAGGCGCAGACCCGCCGCCGCCGCGAGGGAGGTCAGGGCCACCTGGGCCCCGCCCATGCCGAGGAGCGGCACGCGAAGGCTCCAGACCACCCGGGGCCGGAGTTCCAGGCCGATGAGGAAGAGCATCATGACGACGCCGAACTCGGCGAATTTCATGACATCGCGGCTGCGTTCCCCCAGGAGGTTGATCGCATCCGGGCCCAGGATCATGCCCGCCAGGAGGTAGGCGAGTACGCTGCCGAGGCCGAGGCGCTTGGCGATGGGCACGGAGACCACCGCGGCGGCGAGGTAGATGAAGGCCTGGAAGAGAAAATCGGCGTTCATGGGATCACGGCACCAGGGGGTTGAGGCGATCCGCGGCGGCGGCCGCCTCGAGGTCGATCTTGCCGTCGCGCAGGGCCTCGAGGGTGCGCCGCCAATGGGCCGCCTGGGCCTCGAGGTCGCCGCCCGACTCCAGGGTGAGGGCCGCGTGCACGGTGTAGGGCGCGAGGTACTTCATCTTGCAGAGGTGGGCCGTCTGGTCGAAAGGCAGGAGATACTGGCGCATGGGGAAGCGGTTATTGCCCCCGACGCGGTAGGCCTGCTCCGGCCCGCCGGTGGTCACCGCGCTCAGCAGGTATTTTCCCGCCAAGGCGCGGCCGTTTCGCCCGTAGGACCACCCGTGCTCCAGCACGAGGTCCATCCATTCCTTGAGGAGGGCGGGGGAACTGTACCAGTAGAAGGGGTGCTGGAAGACGAGGAGGTCGTGCTCCAGCAGGAGGGCTTGCTCGCGCTTAATATCGATATGGAAGTCGGGGTAGGCCTCGTAGAGGTCGTGGAGGCGCACGCCTTCGAGGCCCCAGGCCGCCTCGAAAAGCCGACGGTTGACCCGGGACTTATCGTAGGCGGGGTGGGCGAAGAGGATCAGGATCCGGTATCGATTCGGGTCGGCCACGGGCATTCCAGGGTTGCGCGGTTAACATAATCCCGCGCGGGCCCCGGAGTCAACGGATGCCGCCGCGCGTCAGATCCACTTGTTCCAGTTCTTGAGGGTCACGAAGCTCTCCGTGGAGACGATGGAGGAGAGGCCGGCGAGGTCTTTCCCGAGGAACTCGATGATCTTGTAGGGCTCGATGAAGATCTCGGCGATGATGTCGTAGCGCCCGGTGACTACTGAGACCGCGCATACGTTGGGCAGCCGGGAGACGGCCTCGGCGGCCACGGCGAGGTCCTTGCTCATGGCGACCTTCATGCCGAGGAAGACGACGCGGCGGTCGTGGATGAGTTCGGGGTTGGTCATGCCCCGGATGGCGAGGAAGCCTCCATCGGCGAGCTTCTTGATGCGGTTTCGGATCGTGCCTTCCGAAACCGATAGTTGTTCGGCGAGTTCGTGGTTGGTGGCGCGGCCGTCCTCCTTGAGGAGGGCGACGATCTTCACGTCCAAATCATCTAGTTCCATGGGGGCACCTTTGGGGTCGATGGGCGACTTGTGGCCTTCCCCGAGTTTTACCAAACGGCGGCGTTTGGGTCAAGCGGCGCCCCTTCCGGCCATTCGGACCTAATCCATCCCCCTTCATCCTATTCCACGGCCCAAACAAGGGTCGCGAGGCACCGGGGGGGGACGCGCCAGAACCGGCCCCGGGCATCGGCGCCCAGACTCGCCCGGCCTTCGGTGCAGGCCACCGCGTCCGGATCGTCGCTCACCGGGCTGGCGCGGAAGGATTTGGCGGTGAGGATGGCCTGCTGGGCGGAGGGCGGGAAGGCCATCCCCGCCGGAGGTCGGACCAAAAAGGGGCGGTCCTCGGAGCGGTTGGCCACGACGAGGCTGCGCTTTCCCGGCCCCTCGAAGGCCAGGGCGGTGAGGGTGTAGGCGTAGCCCTTGGGCGATTCCCCGGACGTCTGGACCGAGAGGGGGCGCACCGTTGCGAGGGCGGCGAGATTAAGCAGGCGGTAGGCGTGGTGGATGGCGGTGGGGAAGCGCCGGGAACCCCCGTCTTGGGCATCGTCCCCCAGGAGCCGCCAGGGGCCGCTCTTTTCGTAGCACCAGTAATTGGCCGCTTCGACGCCGGGCCGGGCCAGGAGACGCATGAGGAAATCGGCGGTGGACACGGCGCCGCCCAGGCCCCAGGATTGGGGGCGCTCCTCCTCCTTCTCGTAATTCACCCATTTGGCGTGCTCGCTCACCCACACGGTGAGTTTGCGGCCGGGGGGCTTGAGGCGCTCGATATCCTCGAGGATGAGGTCGACGTCTTTGAGGCAATCGGTGACGGTGTAGCCGTCGTAATAGGGGTGGACGGCGATCCCGTCGATGAGGGGCCCGAGTTGGCGCACGAGCTCCCGGTGCCACTCCGCCTTGTAGGCTTCGGCCGGTAGGTGGAACCAGGGGGAGGTCTGGGCGTGGGGGTAGAAGCGGATGCTCGGATCCACCGCCCGCATGGCGAGGATGCGCTCCCGGCATCGGGAGATATAATCCTCCACGGTGAAGGTACGGCGTTTGGCCCGCTCCTCCTCGGTTTCCGCGCGCATCACGTCGAGGTCCTTCCGGTTCTTCCAATCGGTCTCGTTCCCCAATTCCCAGAACGCCACCCCGTAGGGGGCGGGGTGCCCGTTCTTCGCCCGGCGCTCGGCCATCGGGCCGTTCGTCGCGTTGAGGTAGCCCACGAGGTCGGCGAGTTCCTGCACGGGGCGCAGGGGGCTAGCGATGATCGAGGCCCGCGGCCTCCCGGGGAGGCGATCGAGCCAGCCCAGGAACTCGTCGAAGCCCGCGCGCGTCCCGTACACCTCGTTCCAAAGATCATGGCGCACGGGTTTCCGATCTGCGAGCGGTCCGACGGCGTCGCGCCAGGGGAACTCGTTCCCCCAGTGGAAACGCATCAGATGGATGGGGAACGCGCCCAAGAGGCCTGACCAAGCTTCGGCCGGTTTTTGGAGTTCGGGGTCCCAGAGGAATGGCGGATTGCGCGCGGTTCCTTGCCAGGTGATGGCCGCGAGATTATGCCCGAATACTTCGGGTCGGAAGGGTAGGGGAGGCTGCCCGGGGGACAAGAGCGCGTCGGTGGCCTCCTTCTCCGGGATCTCGGGGAAACTCGGCGGCTGGACGGCTTCGAGGCGGATGGCGGAGAGCCGGAGGGTTTTCCCGGCGTTCTCCTTCATCCCGAGACCGAGGATGAGGGCGGCCGGCCGGTTGCTGGGGCCGGCGTGGAATTGGAAGGAGACCTTCTGGGGCGAACCATCGAGTTTCATCCACTGGTCCCTCCCCAAGGTGCCGCCGCCCGCGCGCAGGCCGAGGAATAGGGAACTTCCCGCATCCCCACGCGTTTCCATTTCGAGTTTCCACTTGCCCCGAGGCATCTCGAAGGGCACGCTCCACCCGACGGCATTGAAGGGGGTGGTTTCGTCCAACACCCTGACCTCGAGGTCACTCCCCTTCGTCGCGCGTGAGAGATGGCCCTCGCCGCTTACTTTCCAACCGGAGACGGCCTTCCCTCCGATGGTGAGCGTCGGCTCCTGGGCGGAGGCCGGTGTGACGAGGGCGGCGAGTAGGGTGAAGGCGGCCATGGGCCGGATCAGGGGGAGGGGCAGCGATGCGCGGGGGATTGGCATGGAACGATCCTCGGTGCGCGACCCTTTTCGCGCGCAGGCGTCGCCTGCGCACTGGGCCGCTTGGGCGCAAGCGTAGACAACGGGCCGACGCAGGTCAATGGGCGCCCGCCGTGATTCCACTATTTTAAGGGGCCGGGGAAAGTCGGGCCTCGGCCCCATGGATGGTGGAGGCGGGGGGCGCGGCCTCAGAGCCCGCGGTCTTGGTTGATCTTCTGGCGCTCGAGGGCGATCTGGCGCAGCCGCGCGGTGAACTCGGGCTCGTCGGAGATGATGGCGTCGAAGGTCGTCTTGGTGATGAAGTAGAGGTCGCAATAGTCGGTGGCCCGGATCGTCGCCGTGCGCGGCGTGTCGAGGAGCAGCGCGATCTCGCCGAAGAAATTGCCCTCGCCGAATTGGGCGAACACCTGCTTCCCGTCGCCGGAGAGGACCTCCACCGAGCCCCGGCTGATGAAGAAGACCTCCGCGCCCGAATCCCCCTGGCGGAAGATGATCTCCCCCGGGATGGCCACGCGGGGGGTAAGGTTGAGCACGATGTCGCGGATGAGTTTCTCCGAAGCGTCCTTCAAGAAGGGCACCTTCTCGACGATGGGCCGGTTGAGGAAGAGTTGCACCTCGGTCTTGAGCAGTTGGGGGAGGTCGTGGAGCACCTCCACGTCGTCCTGGCCGCGCTTGACCTCCCAGAGGTGGGTGTAATAGCGGCGGATGCTCGTCTGCAGGTTGTCGGGAAGGCGGTAATGGGTGATGAAGGCCGAGATCTGGTCCATCTTCTCCCGGAAGCGGGTGCGGGTGATGTCGAGGTTGGCGAGCAGGCTCGCCATATTCCCGATGAGGAAGCCGTAGAAACCGGCGCCCATGACCTGGACGCAGATGGTGTAGAGGATCTGCACATTGGTCTTGGGGGTGATGTCGCCGTAACCGATGGTGGTGATGGTCGTGCTCACCCAATAGAAGGCCTTGAGGAAATTCTCGGCCTGCTTGCCGGGGGTGGCGTCTCCCTGCAGGTAGTACCAGCCGCAGGCGAACCAGTGGGCCGCCAGCGCCACCCAGAATAGTTGGACGAAGAGGCGCATGAGGCTCGGGTTCACCGAAGCCCGGTTCTCCACCTTGCGGGTGAAGTCGAAGACCCGCAGGAGGCGGAAGAGGGAGAGGAGGTCGAGGCTATGCCAGGTGAGCAGGTCGGGCATGCCGTCGGGGCGGTAGACGACCGGGCCGACGAGGAGCGTCCAGGGCAGGGCCGCGGAAAGGTCCATGAGGAAGCGGCCCTTCAGGTAATTCAGCCGGAGGAGCCGAGGGTCCTTGGGTTGGCGGGCATCGGTGCGCTCGGGATAGAGCAGGCGCAGGAGGATATCGGCGCTGAAGAGCGCGGCGGTGAGGATCTCGAAGACGTAGGCCTTCCGGTCGAGGCTCACCCCGAGGACGAGTTCCAGCGGGATCTCGATGGCCGAAACGACCGTGAGGACGAAGATGGCCACATCCCAACGGAAACGGTGGCGTTCGAGGAATCGGATCACCTTTTAGGATCGGAAAAACGATCCATAAAATCGACCCCGGAGGCGTTTTGACCGGTGTGATTCAGGGGGATTTGGGAGCCACCGCCCCTTTGGCCGGCCTGGGGAGGTAGGTAAACGCCTTGGGAACTGGGTGGGAGAAGACCATCCCGTAGGTCGAGTCATCGAAGGCCCCCGCGCCCTGCAGGGCTCCGAGGATCGCGGGGATTTTCTCGGCCGGGACCATGAGCGTCGCGATTTCACGGGCGGGTGTGGGTCCGGCATCGGTTTTCCCGGAACGTTGGGGCGCCTTGGCCTTGCCGATCGTCGCGCCGGATGCGCCGACGGCCATGGCGGCCTTCACGAGGTCGGAGGCTCGGCCTTCATTGCAGAGGATCTCGAGATTCTCTCCGGAGAGGAACACCCGTCGGGAGTTCGTGCCCCCCCCGTCGCCGCGACGCCGCCATTCGATCCCCCCGCGTAGGTGATCGATGCTGGCGACGATCTGCTCCTGGCTCGCGGCCTGCCCGGCTCCCCCGTCGACGGTGATGCGGTTGTTCACCGTGCCGCGGCGGATGGGGAAGGTGTAGAGGAAGCCGCGCCCGGGTTGGTCGAGTTTCCCGGCTTGGATGAGTTTTTCGATGATGAGCTCGGCGTCGAAGGCGCTGACGACCGCGGTGACGACTTCCTTCTCCGCGGGGATGGTGATGCGCAGCAGGCCCAGTTTATCGCGCAGGCCCGTTCCATCGCCGAAATTGGTGATGGGCACGCAAGCGCCCGAGTCCAGCACGACCCGAGCGATCTGGTCGCCCTCGCTCCGCTGGACGATGCAGACGACACCGGTGAGGTCGGCGATGAACGGGAGGGAAGCTTCCGCCTTGCCCGTCGCCTCGCTCTCGAGGCAGGCCGCATGGGACCCGAGGACATTGACTTCCCGGGCGATGAGGGTTCCCCGGCCCGGTTGGTCCAGTCGCAGGCATTCGGCGGCCCGGTTCATGACCGCGTTCTCGCTGGCGGGGGAGATGAGGGCCGAAACGGAGTCGGCGGAATCCGCCGCCAAAATCGTTTCCCCGCTGAACATCGCGGCCAGGCCGTAGCGTTTCTGGAGCATGGAGGAGCGCCCCGGAACCACGGTCAGCCGCCCGAGGCCGAGGTCGGTCCACGCGGCGAGGAGATCGGAGGTGGAGGATTTGGGGATGAGGGCGCTCACGAGGATGCGCGGAAGGGGTGCGGAAAGCGGTTGCGTCTTGTCCATGGCGGTCTCCTCAGGCGGCGATCGCCGCGGCGGCCTTCTTCGCCTTGCGCCCGACGAATAGGCCGACCGTCAGCACGGAAAGGATGGGGCAAACCGAGGCGGTGGCGAGGATCCCGAACCCCTCGACGGCGCCGGTTTGGCTGCTGATACCGAGGCCCATGGCGAGCACCAGGGGCACGGTGATCGGGCCGGTGGTCACCCCGGCGCTGTCCCAGCCGATATTCACGAACTCCTCCGTCGAAAAGGCCGTGATGAGGAGGAGCACCGCGTAGGGCGGTACGAGGAGCCAGACAAGGGGAAGATTCCAGACGATCTTGGCGACCCCGAGGGCGAGGCCGACCCCCACCCCGATGGCGACCGCCTGCATGAGCAGGCTTTTCTTGAACGTGCCCACGGTGAGTTCCTCGACCGTGATCCCGAGGGCATTGAGCGCGGGTTCCGCGAGGGTGGCGCCGTAGCCCATCACGAACGCGAAGGCGAGGACCACGAGGATCCCGAGGAGACCCCCTTCGCTCCCGAAGAGCGGCCCCCGCTTCGGCATCCACTGGTAGGTGGAGGTATTGGAGTCATAGCGGGCGGGGTCATAGGGCACGCTCTGGTACCGGGTGCCGACTTTCGCGTAGAAGAATTGTTCCTGGGCCACGCCGGTGGGCGTCGTGACCAGGGCCGTCTGCACGATCTTCGGGTCAAAGGACGGGATCGTCTTCGCGTTCTCGACCACATCGATGGATTTGAACGAGGTCGGCAGTTTGCTGCCCACCTGGTTGCCGAGGTTCGTCAGACCTAATTCGATCCCGACGTTGAAGAGGGACATGCCAAGGATCGCGAAGAAAATCCCAAGGATAATTTCATCCAAGCGCGGAAGCCTTTCCCGGATGAGCACCAGGAAAGCGATGAGCAGGAAACCCATGAGGAGGAGGATGGCCTGGACGGCGGCCATGCTATTGCGCACGATCAGTTCCTTCCACCAGGACCAGCCTCCCGTAGCGGCCACTGCGGTTCCACTCAGGGAGCCCGCCATGCCGGCCAGGAGGGCCTTTTCTTGGGGAGTTCCGTAGGTCCCCACCCACTTTTGGAAGGCCGGATCGGTGCCGAACGCCTTGACGCGGGTCGCCGGGGAAGCGACAAGCGACTTGAGGAATGCCTGTCGTTTCGCCGGATCGTTTCCGAAGGCGGCATCGAGGCCGGAACTCCCGCCCTGCAGCGCGGCGTAGCCGATAAGTTCCTCTTCGCTATTGAAGACGCCCACGGCCTTGGCGCGGTTGTCGGGCGCAAAGAACGTTTCGGGACGGGAGGGATTGGGCACCGTGCCCATGAGTACCATCCCCAGGATGAGCACCGTCAGCACCGGGAAGGCGGAGGCCAAGGTCACGACGCCGAAACCCGCGGCGCCCGAATCGGCGGACCCGACCATGCGGCAGATGCCGAGTCCGATGGCAAGCACGAGGGGCACCGTGACCGGCCCGGTCGTGACGCCCCCGCAGTCCCAAGCCAGGCCGCTGATATAGACCAGATTCGGGTGGAAATTGGCCCAGATGGATAAACCGCTGAGGACGGCAACCAAGACGTAGATGAACGGCTTCAACGACCAGCTGTACATGAACCGGAGCAGGCCCATGAGTACCGCGATCCCGACCCCGGCGCCGACCGCATACACCAGGTAATTGGAATATTTGTTGACGATGAGGTAGAGGAGGGGCGCATCCCAGGCCTTCACCGAGGCCCCGGCCGATTTGAGCACGCCGATGGCGGGCTCGGCGAAGGTGGCGAGGACCCCGAGGATGAAACCGAAGAGCAGGATCACGGGCAATTTCGCCTTTTGGGGGAGTTTGAAGCCGATGAGGTCGCCCAAGGGCATGAGCCCGAGGAAGAGGCCTTCCATGAAGAAGGCCAATCCGAAGATGACGAGGAAAATACCGATCGCGATGATCGAGGCCTGGGCCACCGGTACGCCTAAGACGAGTATCTGGAAGGCGACCAGATAGAGGATGATGATCCAGACCGATTTGATCTGGTCGAGGATCCGCTTCCAGGAGTAGGGCAGGATGAGCCCCATCGCTTCGCGGAAACCCACGCCAGCCCTAGAGTCCGATTGAAGCGCAGGCAGCGGGGGGCTACACTGGCAGCGTCCAGTCAGCCCAGAAAGGAAGCAGGCGATGATCACCACCAACCACAAGGAAAACCGGGTCAACGTAACTGTCTTCGGCGAGTTCACCCTGGCCGACTACAAGGAGTTCGAAGAAGTCGTCAATTACAAGGTGCAGTTCGAAGGGCCGGTAGACCTGCTCTTCGACCTGAGGGAGATGAACGGCTTCACCGTAGACATGGCGCTTGAGGAAATCCGCTTTGCTCGTGCCCACGCCCACGACTTTGCCCGTATCGCCATTCTCACCAAGGACCAATGGATCACCTGGAGCGCGTGGTTGTCACAGATGTTTGTGGACGCGGACGTCCGCGTCTTTGACGAGACGGACGATGCCGAAGCCTGGCTCGGTGGCGTAGAGACCCCCGTCGCCTAAGGACACATCACCGTGTCAGTGCCCTTTACCAGCCTTATCAACGTCAACGATCTCGCTCAACTGGCCACGCCGGAATGGCGAATTTTTGACTGTCGTTTCAGTCTGGCCGCTCCGCTGTTCGGGCGGCAGGCCTATGCGGCCGGGCACCTTCCCGGCGCGTTCTTTCTTGATCTGGAGGAAGACCTGTCAGGCCCGGTCACGGGCCGCAACGGGCGCCACCCCCTGCCCGCACCAGGCTTGCTGGCCGACAAGCTCGGCAGCCTCGGAGTTGGCGACCAGACCCAGGTAGTGGCCTACGACGATGCAGGAGGCATGTTTGCGGCGCGCTTGTGGTGGCTGCT
>JAFLEE010000007.1 GCA_017302015.1 Spirochaetota bacterium
CCCTTTTGATAAAGGGTGACGGTCGAGCCGACTTTGTTAGGAGGGTTGGGTCCCCGGGGGGACGACACCATCGGCCCCGCACGCGCCCCAGGAGGGGGCGCTTGCGGGGCCGTGAGCGAGGAGGCCATGAAAGCCGACAAGCGCTGCAACGGACCCGGTGGGATCCCGTGTCCCGCCCCCCAAGTTCCCTCCCTTCACCAATCAAAAATCCTTGATTGATTCCCCAACCCCTTTCACCCTTTTGATAAAGGGTGACGGTCGAGCCGACTTTGTTAGGAGGGTTGGGTCCCCGGGGGGACGACACCATCGGCCCCGCACGCGCCCCAGGAGGGGGCGCTTGCGGGGCCGTGAGCGAGGAGGCCACGAAGGCCGACGAGCGGCGTGTCGGCCCCCCGGGGACCCAACCCGACCCACAGGGCGGAGCGACCGGGGTTAGACTTCCACCCCAAGCCGCCGCCAAACCGGCCCCAAATCCACCACCTTCCCGCTGCGCCGGGCCTCGTCGATGGTGATCCCCACCACCGCCGAGCGCAACCCCTCTTCGCCGCCGCATTTCGGGGGCGTGCCGTTCTTCATGGTGTCGGCCAATTCGTTCATGATGTATTTGTCGCCGCCGCCGTGTCCGTCGCCGCCGGACCAGTCGAAGACGTGGATCTCGTCGCTGGCGAGGGTCTTGTACTTCACGATCCCGGCGTAGAGTTCCACGATGAGGTTGCCCTCGGTGCCGCTGAAATACATGCGCCGCTCGGGGATGACGTTCCCCATGGTGGCCTGGAACTGCACGCGCACCTGGTTGCCGTACTCCAGGATGGCCACTACGTTGTCTTCGATGGTCTTGTCGGAGGTGAAGGGGTCGTCGACGTCGCGGTGCTGGCTCCACCAGCCGAGGAAGGCCTTGGATTTGGCCAGGAGCCCCGCGTTCTCCTTCGTGTAGAGGTTATTGCCCCCGAAGGCCGCGATGCGCACCGGGAGGCTCCCCACAAACCAATTGAGCAGATCGAGGTCGTGGACGCACTTCTCCAGGATATGGGCCCCGGCGAGTTCGCGCTTGCGCCGCCAGTTCATCATGATGTAGCCGCCGTGGCCGGGGGTGATGTTCTCGTTGGCGTCGATGCTGATGATCTTCCCCAGGGCGCCGCTGTCGAGCACTTCCCGCACCTTGCGGTAGATCTGGCTATAGCGGAGCACGAAGCCGGTGGCGAAGCGCTTGCCGCTCTTCTGGTGGGCGTCGTTGATGGCCGTGCAATCGTCGATCTCGGTGGCCAGGGGCTTCTCCGAAAAGACGTGCTTGCCGTGGGCGAAGGCGCAAAGGATATGCTCTTTATGGAAGACATTCGGGGAGCCGACGAGGATCCAATCGATCTCAGGGTCTTTGCACGCCTTCTCGTAGGAGGGATAGACCACCCCGGCGGGGTTCCCCGCGCCGTCCAATAATTTGCGGGTATGGGATTCGTCCGGATCCCAGCCGCCATGGATGACGATGCCGGGATTCTTCACGAGATCTTTGACCAGGTAACCCAGGCGGCCTCCGCAACCGATGACGGCGGCTTTGATGGGTTTCTCGGGGGTGGACATGGGAACGGCTCCTTGGCGTAACGTTACGCTAATCATAGGTCATGGGAGGGGCGGTGTCAAGGGTCGGTCCACTGGCGCTCGTTTTTTGGGCTGTTATAGGGGATCTGGGCTTCGGGAGGCGGAAATAAGGCACCACGGGGGATGGGGAAAAATGCCGAATCCCACCGATCGCCCTAGTCTCCTAGGAAAAGTGGAGGCATGGAACACCCGCAGGAAGGCCGTCCCCCATGGTCCCGACACCGCCTCAGGCCGACGCCCCCGAATAATGACGCGACCCGATCTTCCAAAAGAGTCGAGAAAGGACGAGCATCCCCGCCGCCACCCCCAACGAAAGGAGGATCTTCTCCCACCCGATGCGCCCCGAGAGGGCTTCGGCGGGAACGGTGGTGGCGAAGGCGACGGGAACCAGGAAGGTGAGGAGGAAGCGCAACCAACCCGGGTAGAGGTTCACCGGCCAGCGGCCCGCCTCGTAGAGGCTCTGGAAGATCACGAGGATATTCTCCACCCGCACGAACCAGAAGGAGAGGGTGGCGAGCATCAGCCAGAAACTATAGACGATGGCCCCGCCCGCGGCGAGGGCGACTGCGAAGCGCAGGGCGTCGCCCAAGCCGACGGCGGCGCCGAGTTTCCAGAGGGCCACGGCGAGCACGGCGAGCCCCATGAGGACGTCGACGAGTTTCCAGATCTCGAAGCGCTTCAGGCCGACGAGGACCTGGGAATCCACCGGCTTCACCAGGGTGAAATCGAGGGTGCCGTCGCGCACCGATTCGATGAGGCTCTCCATGGCCGGTTGGACGGCGAAGCGCACGGCGCCGCCGACGATGAAGAAGACCCCGGTGAGGGCCACGACTTCGGGGGCGCTCCATCCCCCCAGGGTCTGGGTATGGGAGAAGACGAGGGCCAAGCCGCCGAGGCCCGTGCCGAATTCGAGGAGGGACTCGAAGAGGTGGATGAGGAAATCGGCCCGGTAGGCCAGGGCGCCCGAAAGCGCGAGACGCAGGTGGATGGCGAGGAGGCGCAAGATCCTCATGAACCCACCGCCGAATAGCGCCGCAGCGCGGCGCGCCAGAGCACCCGGGCCACGAGCAGGATCCCCAGGATCCAAGCCCCCTGGGCCAGGAATCCGTGGAGCGCCTCGTGGGGATCGAGGCGGCCCAAGAGGAGATCCACCGGGAAGCCGGCCGTCCAACGGAACGGGAGGATTTTAGAGAGGAACGCCATGGGGCTGGGCAATAGGGCGAGGGGCGCGATCTGCCCGGAGAAGAAGAGGGCCGTGACGAAATAGGCCTGGTTCACCGCGCCGATGCGGGTGGTCCAGAAGGCGGCGAGGGCCAGGACCCACTCGAGGGCGAAGCGCAGGAGGAAGGCGAGCAGCAACGAAGGCAGGAAGGCCAGGACCGACCAAGAGGAGGGGTGGAAGGCCGGCTTGAAGAGCAGGGCCAGGGCGCCCGCCGCCAGCAGGATCACCGGGAAGGTGATGAGTTTGGAGGCGAGGTTCGCCGCGATATCGGCGTGCACCGGGTGCAGCGGCTTTAGGAGCGCGAAGGAAAGGGCCCCATGGCGGATGCGGTGCTCCATCTCCCACATGATCCAGGTGTAGGTGACGTGGTTGACCAGGAGGAGCGCGATGAAATAAGCGGCGAAATCGCCCCGGCCCATTCCCCCGACGCGTCCCCCGTTGGCTCCCGCCACCGCGGACCACACCACGAGGTAGAGGAGCGGCTCGAGCACGTGCCCGATGAGCCAGATGGCCATGGCGGCCCGGTACTGGAAGGTCTCCGCCAGCGAAATCTTCCATTGCTGGAGGTAGACCCCGAGGAGCCCGTTCAAACGGCGCCCTCCGTGAACACGCGGGAGATCACCTCGTCGATGGGGGGATCCTCCACGGTGAGGTCGGTGATGGGGAGTTCCGCCAGGAGGCGCGCGGTGACCCGCGGGGTCTCGGCCTTGGGCACGCGCAGCGTCACGTGGCCCTCTTCGTCCGACACGAGTTCGCCGTACTGGGCCAGACCGGCGCAGGGGGTCGCCAGGTGGATGGAGATGAGTTTATGGGCCGCGAAACGGCCCACGAGGGCCCCGAGATCCCCGTCGAAGAGGAGCCGGCCCCGGTGGATGACGATCACGCGCCGGCAGAGGGCCTCGACATCGGCCATATAATGGCTCGTGAGGAGCACGGTTGCCCCGTGGACGCGGCGGTATTGGGAGATGAAGTCGCGCAGCCGGCGCTGCATGGTGACGTCGAGGCCGATGGTGGGCTCGTCGAGGAAGACGACCTTGGGCCGGTGCAGGAGGGCCGCCGTGAGTTCGCACTTCATGCGCTCGCCGAGGGAGAGGTTGCGCACCGGGGCGCCCATCACCGCCTTCAGATCGAGGAGGTCGACGAGTTCGTCGAGGGTCTCGCGGTATTGGGCCATCGGGATGCGGTAGATGGCCCGGTTGAGTTCGAAGGTCTCCACCGCGGGGATATCCCAGACGAGCTGGTTGCGCTGGCCCATGACGAGGCTCATGCGGCCGAGGAAATCGGCGTGGCGCTTCCAGGGAACCTGTCCGAGCACCTCGATCTCGCCGGAACTGGGGTGGAGGAGCCCGGAGAGCATCTTGAGCGTGGTGGTCTTGCCCGCCCCATTGGGGCCGAGGAAACCGACGATCTCTCCGGGGGCGATGTCGAAGGAGATGCCGTCGACGGCGCTCACGGTGCGGGTCTTGCGGCGCACCAGAGACTTCACGGAGGACCAGAGGCCCGCCTCGCGCTCGCTGACCCGGTATTGCTTGCGCAACTCGCGCACGCGGATCGCGGTCAAACGCCCTCCCCCCGGCCGCCTTCCCGTCGTTGGGGAGGGAGGGGGAAATGGGGAGCGGTCATTTCAATGGATAGGTTTTTTTCTGCCATTCGTAGATCGAGGGCACGGCGGGAGCCGGGCGCGGGGCATCGTCGTAGGGGAGGAGTTCGTTTCCCGTCTCCTTCTCGGCCTTCCCGCGGCCTCCGACCATCGCCTTGGCCCCGAAGGCCCGGTTGCTAATGACCTCGTTGCCCACGCAACTGGCGTCTTTGATCAGGACCGCGCTGTCGGCGCCGTTGGGGAAGACGAAGACGTTCCCCTGGATGAGATGATCGAAACTGGAGAGGCGGAGGGAGAGCCCCACCCCCTTCTCCACCACGAACCGGTTGTGGAGCACGAGCCAGCCCTCGTTCATCCCGTTGAGGATCCCGCCGTCTTTGGGCGATTTGAAATCGCAGCGGTAGATGACGTTGCGCGGGCCGATGGGGCCGTGGGCGTCGTCTTCCGGGGCGGTGGAGAAGAACCCGAAGCCGTAGTCGCCGTCTTGGCCGTCGGGCTGGATGATGCAGTCTTCGAAGAGGTTCTCGTTGCACCAGCCCGAGTGCCACTGGGCGTCGGAACTGTAGAAGCGGCCGCGGCGCACCACGTTGCCCGAGCAGGCCCAGTTGAAGTCGGGGGCGTGGCGGAAGCCGTAGGTCACCAGGCCGTCGAGCAGGCAATCGTAGGAGACCTCCACCCCGGCGTAGGCCGTGCCGCCGCCGCCCTTGTACCAGGCGTCGTCGAAGACGCAATCGCGGATCTCGCCGAACTTGGAATCGAGGAAATAGACGGGATTCTTCCCGGCCATGCGCACGTGGACCCGCCGCGCCCAGGAACCCCAGGTGCGGGAGAAACTCACCGTATTGATCCACAAATTCTCGGTCTGCTCGATGGAGAGATCTTCGATCCCGCCGCCCTCGAGGGGGAGGATCTTGCGCACGTAGGCGCCGTCGACCACGGGGAACTCCAGACGCAGGGCCTGGGAGAGTTGCACCGTGTTCCCGGAGACGGAAAGGACCTCGTACTGGTTGACGCGATAGCGCCCCCAGGCGCACACGTTCTTGATGAGGTCGTTCCACCGGGGCGTCGCGGGCGCCTCGAGTTCGAGGCGGTCGCCGGGGCGAAAGGAAGAGGCGTCGGCCAGAGTCAGGGAGAGGTCGCCCCGCGCGCCGTCTTTGGCGAGGAGGATCTTGGCCCCGTCGATGGCCCCGGCGAAGGAAATCGCCCCGGATTGGGAGGGGAGGATGGTGGGCGGTTCGATGGGCGCGGATGCGACGTTGAGCTCGATGGAGGCGCTCGCCACCTCTCCGTTCGCGTAGACGGCCTTCCCGGTGATCGTATGCCGCCCGGCGCCGACTTTGTCGAAGATGGCCGACCGCCCCACGCGCATGCTGTAGGTATTGCCCCAATGCACCTGCCAATTCTTCCGGCCGACTTCCTTGCCGTCGGCCTCGAGGATGAGGTTCTTCAGATCGAGGGGGTTGGCGTGGATCTCCACGATGTTGAAGGAATCCCCCGGTTTCAGGCGGTAGAACTTCACGGTGCCATGGGGCACGGCGTAGGTGTAGCGGAGCCGCGTTTTATTGGTGCCCGCCCCGCGCAGCACGACATGGTGGTTGGTGATGAGGACGTCGCTTTCCAGGCGGTAATTTCCGGCGGGGATGAAGAGGACCCCTCCCCCGCTGCGGCCCAGGGCGTCGGCTTCCCGCTCGAGCACCGCGCTGATGTCCGAACCCGGCTTGATCTTACCGGTGAGGTCGACCTTCACGGGCAATTCGGGGATGCCCCCCGGAACGCCCGCGCGTCGGAAATCGGGATAGACGATGCCATCGGGCCCCACGAGGTCGGCCGCGGTGAGGCGCGCCTTCTCTTCGGGGCGTAGGCGGTACTGGGGCGCCCAGGGGCGCTCGGTCTGGGATCCGTCGCCTTCATAGAGCACGAGGTCGTCGACGTCTTGGGTGACCTTGGCCGAATTGTAGGAATGGATCCAGATGCGCCAGGTGGCGGCCTTCTCGGGGGCGTAGGTGCCGTAATCCACCTTTTTCCAATCTTTGCCCGAAGGCAAGCCCATCATGTCGGGGGGATTCTGCTCGATCGGCTTGCCGTTTTCTTCGAAGAATTGCACGTAGAGGCCGATGCCGCCCCCGCCGCCCACCATGCGGCTATAGCAGCGCACGCGGTATTCCTTCCCCGGCGTCACCGGGAATTTCGGCGAGGCGATGGAGGAGCCCCCTTTGGGGTTGTCATCCGTGATGCGCAGGCCGAGGCGGCCGGCGCGGGCGGCTTCGGGGACGGCCTTGGACATGTCGCCATCCCCTTCCACATCCCAACCTTCCATGTCTTTCTCGAAATCGCCGTTGCTGAAATCGAAGGGGCGCCCCTTGATGTCGGAACGAAGGGGGCCGAATCCCGCCTGGGGCGCTGGGGCGGTTTTTGACGGCACGAGCGCGGGCCCTCCGACTTCCACCAGGGAAAAACTGTCGAAGTCGGCGGTGACGATGGCTTTGCCGTAGGAGTGGATATTGACGGCCACGGAGGCGCTGCCCGCGGGGGCGGTGGCGGCGCATTCCACGTCTTGCCAGCCGGGGGTCGAGGAGGAAAGTTCCTTCAGGTTCTTCCCGGAATTGAGGAGTTTCCCTGCGGCATCTAGATAGAAGAGATAGACGGCGATGCCGGAGCCGCTGACGATGCGCGCGCGGCAGCGAGCCCGGTAGGTCGCCCCCGGCTTCGCCGGGAACTTGGCCGACGTGAGGGAGGACCCCGACCTATCGGAAGCGTCGGTGACGCGCAGGCCGACCGCGCCGCTTTCCTTGGCCGAAGGCGAGGCAAGGCTCATGCCGTTATCGCCGGCGTTATCCCACCCGGAGAGCCCGGATTCGAAGCCCGGGTTTGGGAGGGGGAGGCTCGTATCGGCGAAAAGGGGCGCGAGCAGCAGGGCGAGGATGGGGAGCAAACGCCAAGTCTTCACGGGGGCCTCCGGGCCCACGATTCTAGCCTGAAACATTTTCCCCGGGAGGCGCCCACGGAAATGGGGCATGGCGTTTTGGGAAGCCGGCGGCCCCCTCCCATTGGCCCCGGCGCCAGGCCCGGGGCGAATCTCCGTAATGCCGCCGGAACAGCCGGGAAAAATAATAGAGGTCTTCGAACCCGCTGCGGGAAGCCGCCTCGCCGATGGAAAGGTTGCGGTCGCGCAGGAGATAGGCGGCGTGGGAGAGGCGGAGGCGGATGAGGAAGCGCAGCGGCGCCACGCCATACTGGCGGCGCCAGAGCGCGGTGAAATGGGGCACCGAATACCCCGCCCATTGGGCCAATTCGGCCACGGCCACCGGGGCGCGGAAATGCTCTTCGAGATGCAGGCGCACGGCCTCGAGGGCCGCGGGAGCGGCGGGGAGCGGGCGCAGGTGGCGGCGGAGCCCCCGGTAGAGGTTGTGGAAAAGGTTTCCGAGGATCACCCCATCGGCGCCGTCGGGGCGCGAGAGTTCCCGGTGGATCGACCGGAGCTGGGCCTCGAAATCGGCCTGGGGAAAGCCCTCGATCACCCGGTTTTCGGGGACCCCTTCTTCGCGATGCCATCGCGCCAGGGCCCGGCCATCGCAGTGCACCCACGAATGAACCCATCGCTTGGCCCGATTTCCGTAGAAATGGCCCCCGCCCGAGGGCCAGAGCACCAGGCTGCCCGGGGGCCGCAGCTCGCGCCCATCGGCATCGGCGATCTGGCAGGCGCTGTGGAAGTACATGAGGAGCCGGTCGCCCGTTCCCGCCGGCCGGTCGACGAGGCCCGCCCTCATGGGCTCGCGGATGCCCAGGCCGCGGATGACGAGATCGCCGCCGTCGAATCGGGGCTTTTCCGAAAGGTAGCGGATCATCGGCGCCATCGTTTTGTGCAGGTTTTACCGCTAAGTGTCCATTGAAATACCCACCTATTTCAACCACCATTCATCCGATCATCCAATTTAGGTCCGGTCGCCGCCATTCGGCGCCCCCCAGGAGTTCCCATGTTCCACGGCCTCGGCATGAATCTCGGAAACCTCTCCCTGCTTTCGAAGGCGAAATCCCGTTCGCTCAGCGCCGAGAACCCCACCGGCGAGAAGGGCAAGGGCGCCATGGCGATCAACCCCGGGCATGCTCCCTCCAAGGATCTCGGCCAAGGATGGAAGGTGCGTCCGTGCCTCGGGATCGCCGCCGGCGAAATCAAGACCCTCGCCGACATCGAGGGGCCAGGGGCCCTCCAGCAGATCTGGATCACCCCCACGGGCAATTGGCGCTTCACGATCCTGCGCATCTATTGGGACGGTCAGGTCCAGCCCTCCGTCGAGGTGCCCCTGGGAGATTTCTTCTGCTGCGGGTTCGGCACCGACGACCGGTCCAACCACGCCGGGGCGAACTTCCGCCAACTCACCTCCCTCCCCGTCTGCGTCAACCCCGGCAGCGCCTTCAATTGCTATTGGGAAATGCCGTTTCGCAAGCATTGCCGCATCACCATCGAGAACCTCCAGCCCAAAGACCCGGCGGACGGATCCAAAGGCGGGATCACGTTCTTCTACCAGATCAATTACACCCTCACCGAGGTCCCCGTCGACGCGGCGTATTTCCATTGCCAGTGGCGGCGCAGCAACCCGCTCCCCTACAAGACCGTGCACACGCTGCTCGACGGCGTGCGCGGACAGGGCCATTACGTGGGCACCTACCTCGCCTGGGGCGTCAACAATAACGGGTGGTGGGGCGAGGGCGAGATCAAGTTCTACATGGACGGCGACAAGGAGTTCCCAACGATCTGCGGCACCGGCACCGAGGATTATTTCTGCGGCTCCTATAATTTCGACGTGGGCAAGGAGCACGGGGGGTACCGGGAGTTCAGCACCCCCTACGCCGGGCTCCACCAGGTGCTGAAGCCCGATGGCCTCTACAAATCCCAGCAGCGCTTCGGGATGTACCGCTGGCACCTCATGGATCCCATCCGCTTCGAGGAGGACCTCCGCGTGGATATCCAAGCCCTGGGCTGGAGGAGCGGCGGCCGCTATCTTCCCCTCCAGGATGACATCGCCTCCACCGCATTCTGGTACCAGACCCTACCCACCGCGCCCTTCCCGGCCCTGCCCGGAAGGGATGGGTTAGAAGTCATCTAGGGGTCCGTCGGACATAAACTGAGGTTTTAGAAACCCTGACCTCGCCGGGGCATGCCATTTCCCCGCGGGAGGTGGGAATCCCTTCCGTCGCACCGCAGCGCCGGCCAGCAGGCCCGAGTGCGGTTTTTGTGGTGGCGCTGAGGCGCTCCTTCAGGGACCCCCACCTCCCGCTTCGGAGAAGGCCGCCACCGTCGACGGTCAGGTAAAAGGCTTCGCCTTTTGAAGGGTGGTGAGGAGGACCGGAATGTACTTTTCCCACTCACTAAGTTTTCATCACCTAAATCTGCCCATTTTGTTTCGGGGGATTGCGAAACCCTAGGAGGCCAGCGAGGACAATAGCGTTTGGAGTTCGCCCATGGTGTAAGGTTTAGAAAGGCGACCGGCGAACCCGAAGGCCGTTGGATCGGCCATCACCGGGTCATCGGAATAGCCGCTGGACGCGATGGCCTTGATGGCGGGATCGATCTGCCGCAGGCGGTACACCACCTCTTTGCCGCCCAGGCCGCCCGGCACGGTGAGGTCGAGGATGGCGAAGATGAACGGATCGCCCTCCCCCACCGCCTCTCGGGCCAGGCGAAGCGCCTCCTCCCCATCCGCGGCGCAGGAAACTCGGTGCCCCAATATCTCCAATTGTTCCCGCGAAGCGGTGCGGAGATAGCTGACGTCGTCCATAATGAGGATCCGGCGGCACCCGACCTTCGGGGCCCCCGCCGCGGCCGCTTCCTGCTTCTCCTCGGGTTCCGAGGCCGGGAGGTAGATATGGAAGGTCGCGCCGCGGCCGGGCGCGGAATCGACGAGGATGGCGCCCCCGTGCTTTTGGATGATGGCATGGCTGGTCGCGAGCCCCAAACCGCTGCCCTGGGGCTTCGTGGTGAAGAACGGATCGAAGATGCGGCCGAGATTCTCCGGCGGGATGCCGCCCCCCTCATCCGTGAGGGAGAACCGCACGTAGCGGCCACCGCCGAGGGGCGCGGGGGCCCCGCCCGGCGGCACATTGGCGGCCTCCACCGTGAGTTTGCCTCCCCCTGGCATGGCCTGCCTCGCGTTGATCACCAGATTCTCGACGACTTGGGCGATCTGGTTCTCGTCGATGAGGCAATGCCAGAGGCCGGGGCCCAGGCGCCATTCTTGGGTCAGGGTCGACCCGGAGAGGCAGAAGGCCAGGGTGCGCCGCAGGAGCGCGACTAGATCGCCCGATTTTCGATGGGGATCCCCGCCCTTGGAGAAGGTCAGGAGTTGGTTCGTCAGGGACCGCGCCCGGTGGAGCACCTCCATGATCGATTCCATGGGTTTGGCGAGGCCCCCCGTGTCGCCGCGGCGCAGGCGCTCCTGCACGATGCCCAGATTGATGAAGAGGCCGGCGAGGAGATTATTGAAGTCGTGGGCCAGGCCGCCGGCCAACATGCCGATGGATTCGAGTTTCTGGGCGCTCACCAGCGCCGCCTCGTTCTTCCGCTGGTCGGTGACGTCGAGGAAGATCACGATGGCCGCGATCAGGTTCCCGGCCGGGTCGCGGATGGGGGCGGCATTGGCCGAGACGGTTCGGTTCTCGCCGTCGTCCCGGCGCACGAAGAAATCGCGGTGGCTGGCCTCCCCGAAGAGGAGCGCCCGGGCCAGCGGCACCTCCTCTTTCGCGAGGGGACGGCCATCGAGGTCGAATAGGCGCCAACTCGCGACGTACTGGTCGATGCCGATGCCGCGCACGATGGCGTCGCGATCCCCCCCACGGATGCGCAGCGCGGCGTCGTTGATGTAGCGGAGTTTCCCGTCGGGCGCATCGGCGATGGCGATGCCGGCCTGGCTATGGTCGAGGGAGGCCTGCAGGAGGGCCTGCGCCTCATGGAGGGAGGCTTGCGCGCGATAGGCCTCGGTGACATCCCGAAAGACCAGCACCACGCCGAGGACCCGCCCGGCACCGTCGCGGATCGGCGCGGCGCTATCGGCGATGGCGCGCTCGGTGCCGTCGCGGGCGAGGAGGCTCGTGTGGTTGGCCAAGCCCACGATGCCCCCGAGGGCGAGCACCTTGGAAACGGGATTCTCGCAGGGTTCCCGGGAAACGGCGCTGATGATACGAAAGACCTCCGGGAGCGGACGGCCACGGGCCTCGTCTTCGGTCCAGCCCGTGAGGCCCTCGGAAACCGCGTTCATGAGCTGGACCCGCCCCTCGGCGTCCGTGGCGATGACCCCGTCGCCGATGCTCCGCAGCGTCACCGAGAGGCGCTCCCTCTCCGCCGCCAAGCTCAGCCCCAAACGGACGTTCTCCTCCGCCGCCCACCAGAGATGCCGGTAATAGCCGCTGCTGCGGTGGCGCTGCCAGAGAACGACCCCGGTCCCGCTGCCCGCCACGCCGAGGAGCACGAAGGAGAGGACGAGGGCGAGGAGATGGCGCACGGGTTTGAGGACCTCTTCCTCGTCGACCTTGGCCACCATGACCCAACCCGTCCCCGCGATCGGCCTTGTGGCCGCGATGCTCTGGACGCCCCGATAATCCACCCCGGTGAGGACGCCGTGGGGTTCGCGCAACGCTCGGGCCCCGATGAACCCGGCGGCATCGAGGGGCATACGCAAGGAGAGGGCCGTGCCCTTTCGATGGCGTAATTCATTGAGGTAGACCAATTGGCCGCCATCGCGCTGTAAAAGGAGGGTTTCGGCGGATGGGCTGGGCGTCGGCCAGGATTGGATGAGCGGATAGAGGAAAAAGGTCGGATCGATGACGGTGATGATGAAGGCCGCTCCCGAAACTCCCGCCCCCGGGGCGGACGGGATCGGCGCGATGAGGTCGAAATGGATGCTGCCATCCTTGGTGTCGCGATGGAGGTCGGAAAGCACGGGCTTTTGCGCCGCGGCGGCCGATTGGAGCGCCCCGGAAAGATCCGTGAAATCGAGGTTATGGAAGGGCGCTCCCGCGAGGCGCCCCCGGCCCTGCGCGTCGACCAGGACGAGGGCCTTGCACCCGATTTGGCCCTGCCAACGGGAAAGCCACTCCCGCAGGACGCCTTCATTTCCCCGATCCGCGCTCCATCTCTGGACCGCCGCGACGAGGAGCGGATCCGCGCTGAGTAAGCGGGCATCGGTGAGGCGCTCTTCCCGCCACTGGGCGATCTGGCCGAGTTTCAGGTCGGCGATCGCCGAGAGTTCCTGTTGGATCTCCTCGACGAGGGCCCGTTTGCGTTGGTGGTAGAAAAGAAGGCCGACGGCGACGATGGCCAAACTCGCGAGGAACCCGATGGCGAGGGGAACGCGCAGCGAGCGCCAGCGACGGCCCGGCATCGGGGGTTTGGGGTTCGACGCATTCATTCGTGGGCTCGGGTCCTCGTTACGGCTACGGCGCGCAAGGCGATATTAGGCCGGGTCGCCCCATCGGTCAATTTCGGCTCCCCGTTCACGGGAAAACCTGTTCGCTGAAGAGGAGCGTCGGCTGCGGGCGCGTGCAGACGAACGTCGCCTCGTTCCCGGCCGAATTGTAGGACAATTCGCCGTAGCGGCGGGCCATGAAGAGGCCGCGCCCATGGCAGAGATTCTGGAGATCGCCGGACTCGAGGAGCGCCTTCACCCGATCTCCATCGCGGGGATCGGCCACGTCGGTGTATTCGAATCCCGGTCCTTCGTCGCGCAGGCGGAGGACCGCCCGTTCGCAATCCAGGTGCGCGTGGATTTTTACGGCCAAGTTCGAATCGCCCCCGTGCCCGTGGTGGAGCGCATTGTCGGCGAGTTCGGCGAAGCCGATGAGGACCCCTTCGATCTCCTCGGGAGCCCAACCCAGGCCGGTCAAGCACGCGCGCAGCCTCTTTTCGGATTCCGCGACCTCGCACGAACGGCGGATTTCCCACGACAAATCTTCTGCGGGATGCACGGCGAGACTCAGGAGGGTGAGATCGTCCCCCGGATTCCTGCCCGGGAATCGGGCACGGGCCAGATGGCCGATGCGATCCACGGTGGCTCCCGGGTCCGAGAAGTGCCCCGCGAGGTCTTCCCGCAGCCCCGCGAGGCGAACCTCCACGGGAAGCCGGCAGTCTTCCTCGCGCTCGAACCAGGCGTCGGAGCAGAAGATCAGCGTGTCCCCCTCCTCCAATTTCCGTTCCCCGCGCCCGAAAACCGTCGCCTCATCGAAGCCGAGGTGCAAGCCCTCGACGGCCGGGAGTTCCGTCCAGGACGCGCGGCCGGCTTGGCGGTGGAAAGGCAAGACGCCGTTCGCGTTGGAATAATGGAGGACCCGGTTCGGGACGTCGAGCACGCCAACGAACAGCGTGGGGAATTGGTCCTCAAAGCCGAGTTGGGCGATGCGCCGATTGACCCCCGAGAGGAACCGTGCCGTGTCGTTCCCATTCGAGAACAACGGGAGGAACGATTCGATGAGGGTCACGAGGTGGGCGGCGTAGATCGATGTCTCGAGGCCATGGCCCGTGCAGTCGCCCAACAGAATGACGAGTTTGTCGGTCGGGGACTCGAAGCGCCCTTCGTCCCCGGATGCATTCCGATAGGCGAGCAGGAGATCGCCCCCGAGTTCCTGGCAGGGGACGTAGAGCCCGCGCAATTCGATCCCCGGAAAACTGGGGAGGCGGTAGGTGTTGAGGCGACGCTGGAAGCTTTGGGCCCGCAGCAGGCTCTCCTGCTGGCGCCGTAGTCCGGCCTGGATCTCCGCGGCCTGCCGGTGGCTTTCGGTGACGTCGCGGTTGACCCCGATCATGCGCAGGGGGGCCCCCACCTCGTCGCGCTCCACCATGGCGTCGGCCTTGATCACCCGCACCGCGCCGTCGGGGCGAAGGATACGGAACTCGGTGTCGAACGGGGCCGTCCCGAGGAGCGCCGCCTGGCATTCGGCGTTGGCGCGCGCGGCGTCTTCGGGATGGAGGGCGCGCTGCCAGGCGCCGACCGTTTTGGTGAAATCCGCGCCTCCTAAGCCGTAGATTTCGAGCATGCGTTCGTCCCAAATCATGCCCCCGCTGGGAACGTCCCAATCCCAGACGGCCAGTTTCCCGGACCGCACGGCGAGGCCCAGGCGTTTGGAGGTTTCCCGAAGGGCTCCTTCCGCGCGGGAGCGCACCACGGCGGTTCCGATACTCTCGGTGATCCGCTCCAAGGCCGATATCATCTCGGGATGGAAGCGGTCGGGACGCCGGTCGTGGATTTGAAGGAGCCCGATGGTCTCGCCGCCGGAGTGCACCGCCAGAAGCGCCAAGGACTGGAAGCCGACCCTGGCGCAATGCCCCCGAAAACCCGTTGGTAGTCCCTCGGAAGTGCGCCGTGCCACCTCTTCGGGGAGGCGATTCGTCCAAAAAGTTCCCGTTGGGGAGAGGAGGCCGGGGACCCCCGCCCCCCCGCCTTCCAGCACCGCGCCACAGAGGCACTCGTGGACGGGACCGCCATTCTCCCGCCGCATCATCCGCCCGCCGGGGCCGCGGATGCAAAGGCCGCGTTCCTGAAGCACGAAAGATTTGTCCAAGCCGAGAGTCACAAAAAAGGGGTAGTCTTCGCCTTCTCTCAGGCGTACCGCGAGGCTCTCCAGGTCGAGTTTGAATTGGATCCAGCGGAGGATCTCGCTGATGACCTTTCGGTCGCCCCCGCCCGCGTTAAGCGCGGCGAGGATGCGTGCATGGAGTTTCAGCAGCCGCTCGGAAAGGCGTTGCCGGGTGATGTCGTGGAGGAATACGTAGATCAGGCCTTCGGAGCCACCCTCGGGCCGGGCACTCAATTCTAGGTCGAGGATCCGCCCGTCCTTACCGCGGTGCCGTTGTTCGAATCGGGTCTCCCGCCCGTCCAGGATAGGCACCATGCGGGTGAGGAACCCCGCCTGGCCGTCCGCGACCTCGATATCCGCGATCGAGCGCCCGAGGAGGTCGTCCCGGGAATAGCCCGACATGGCGCAATAGACTTCATTGACCTCGACGAACCGACCGTTTCGATCGACGACCCAAAAGCCATCCAGGGTGGCTTCAAGAAGCGCCCGAGTCTTCAATTCTACCGAGCCGCCGGCAGACGGGGTCGGGGCGGTTTGCTGGGGAGGAGTCGCCGTCTCCGACCGACGATTCCGCCTTTTCCGGGGAGGGTCGGCCCGATCCTCGCTTTTTTTCATGGATCGTGAAGCAAAAAATCCAGGGCGATCGTACGGAGGAGGCTCTTGAGTTCAGCGCTGGCCGCCTCGATGCGCACCCGGTGGCCGCTTCGTTTCTGCAGGTGGGCGAAATAGAGGAGCATGCCGATCGACATGCTGTCGATGAATTGCACTGATTGGAGATCGAAGGAGATATCCCGGGCCTTTTTTGCGAGGTGGGCCTTCACCACCTCCTTGATCTCTTGGGTGGTTTCCTTGCGCAGCGAGATGCCCTCGACGCGGATCCGGATCAGGGCATCCGTGGTCAGATCTGTGATCACCATCGCCAACTCCTTCCGTTCGCCCTGGCAGGTCGACTGACGGCCCGAATCCTGCGGGAGACTTTGCCGTCCCCGCTCGTTTAATTGCCCTTTTTTTAGGGCCTGGGATCCTGGAGAAGTATGGACCCGAATCAGCTCGGAGGCAAGAATATTTGAGGTTTTTACACCTTTTTTGTCAATAATTCGTTACTATTTCCAATTTTTTCGTTCCGGTACGCGCTGGGGGACTTTCCGGTGAGGCGCTTGAAGGTTCGGCTGAAATGATACTCGTCGTAAAAACCGAGACTCTCCGCGAGTTCCGCTAGGCGCATCGAGGGGGATACGGCGAGGATCGACACGGCGTGGTTGATCTTAAGCCGAGTTCGATACCCCATGATGGATTGGCCCGTGGCCCTGCGGAATTGCCGGGTGAGGGTCTTTCGGTTCATGCCGACCCGTTCGGCCAGCGCATCGAGGCTTTCGCCCCCGGCGGGGTTTCGCTCGAGGCGCTCGAGGAGATATTCCATGGGCTGCCCATGGGGACTCTCCCGGGCCTGGGCAAGGGAGGCGAGTTCCAGCAGCAGTTGGGTGAGGAGGAGATCGGCCTTGGCCCGACGAAGGGGACGGGACGACCAAGAGAGGTAAACGATTTCTTCGAAGAGTTGGCGGATGGCGAGCTTGCCCCGGGCGGGAATGCGGGACGGAAGAAACGCGCTCCCGGGAGTGAACCCGCCCACCGGTCCCCCGCGGTCCCCCGGCTCAGGGTGGAAATGGATGTACATCACCCTTTGGGCGCTTTGCGCCGGGGATTCGGCCCAATGGTGCCTCCCCGCCGCCAGGCAGAGCACCGTGGCGGGTTCGACCCAAAGGCGCTCTCCGTCTTCCAAAATCTCACGGCGGCCGGAAATCGTGTAGAGGAGGTCGTGGACGGCCAAGGTCCGGTCGGGATGGAGGACGCCGGCGGCCTCCTGGACGAAATTGGCGCGGTCGACCCGGCGCAGCCGGGCGAGGGAGAATTGTAGGCCCATGTCCCGATTATACATCCCCTGGGACGCCCGTCCATTCCCCGTTCCCCGGTGAGTGCCTATCCTTCCCCCATGCCCCGGAGGCACCATGAAAAATCTGGCCCCCCTGCCCTTCACCGCCGTCGCCCTCACCGAGGGATTCTGGAAATCGCGCCAGGAGGTGAACCGAAAAGCCACCCTCCCCGCCGAATATCGGCAATGCGATGAGACGGGCCGCCTCGCCGCCTTAGACCTCGCCTGGAAGCCGGGAGCCCCGAACAAACCCCACCCCTTTTGGGATTCGGATACGGCGAAATGGCTCGAGGCGGCGAGTTATTCCCTGGCCACCCATCCCGACGCGGCCCTGGAAGGCCTGGTGGACGGGGTCATCCGACGCCTCGAGAAGGCCCAGATGGAGGATGGCTACCTCAATTCCTATTTCCAGAATGTCGCCCCCGAAAAACGCTGGACGAACCTCCGGGACCAGCACGAACTCTATTGCGCGGGGCACCTGATGGAGGCCGCCGTGGCCCATTTCCGGGCCACGGGGAAGGCGACGCTCCTGGGCGTGATGCGCCGCTTCGCCGACCATATCGACCGGGTGTTCGGGCCGAAGCCCGGGCAGAAGCGTGGGTATTGCGGGCACGAAGAGATCGAACTGGCCCTGGTGAAACTCCACGGGGCCACCGGGGAGAAGCGCTACCTGGATCTCGCAAAGTTCTTCGTGGACGAGCGAGGCCGCCGGCCCCATTATTTCGAGGAGGAGGCCAAGGCCCGGGGCGAGGATCCCGGGGCGCGACACCGGTCCCATGAGCGGGAGCCCTTCGGGTATTACCAGGCGGGTCGCCCCGCGCGCGACCTCATGCGCGTGGAGGGCCACGCGGTGCGGGCGATGTACCTCTACTGCGCCATGGCCGACCTCGCCCGGGAATATGGCGACCGGGCCCTCTTCGCCGCCTGCGTGCGCTTATGGCGCCACGCGACGGAGAAGAACCTCTACCTCACCGGCGGGATCGGGAGTTCCAAGGCCAACGAGGGATTCACATTCGATTACGACCTCCCCAACGAGACGGCTTACGCGGAAACCTGCGCCAATATCGGGCTCACCTTCTGGGCCCACCGCATGTTCGCGCTCACCGGGGGAGGCTCGTACCTCGACGTCATGGAGCGCGCCCTCTACAACGGCGTGGCCAGCGGCGTGTCCCTGGACGGCCGCCATTTCTTCTACGACAATAAGCTCGCGGCCCTCGGCGGCGGGCGCGACCAGCACGTCGACGGGGCGGCCGGAAAGCACCACCGGCGCGACTGGTTCGGCTGCTCGTGCTGCCCGCCCAATGTGGCGCGCCTCTTCGCTTCCCTCGGCGGCTACCTCTACGCCAGCGGGAAGGATGGCCTCTACGTGAATCTCTACGCGGATAGCCGCGCCCTCTTCGCCGAACAGGGCGTACTCCTCACCCAAAAGACGCGATACCCGTGGGATGGGGAAGTGACCCTGGAGATCTCCTTCCCGAAGTCGGGCGGTCAAACAAAAGGGCCAAGTTTCCGCGCCTTCAAACTCCATCTGCGCATCCCCGGTTGGTGCCGTTCCTTTTCCGTGAAGGTGAACGGGATGAAGGTGGCTGGCCCCAAGCTGGTGGATGGGTTCATCGCGCTGGAGCGCCCCTGGAAGGCCGGCGACCGGGTCACCCTGGATCTCGCCATGCCCGTCGAGCGCGTCTATTGCCACCCCTCGGTTCGCCAGAACCTCGGCCGTGTCGCCCTCCAGCGCGGCCCCGTGGTCTATTGCCTAGAGGAAGTCGACCACAAAGCCCCGGTGCAAAACCTCTCCATCCCTGACACGGGAAAACTCCGAACCGCTTGGAAGCCGAAACTTCTGGGGGGGATCGTCGTCATCCAGGGTCCGGCTCAGTACTCTTCCCCCGAAACTTGGGGGAAGGGGCTCTACCAGCCCACCGCCCCGAAAACCCATCCCACGACGTTCACGGCAATTCCTTACTGCGTATGGGATAACCGGAAGAAAGGGGGGATGACGGTGTGGATCGAGCGGGGCTAGGCCGGGAGTCGGAACCTTGCTTAGGCTTGTTTTGCTCAGAAAAATGGCTAAATTTGGGCCATGTCCCTCGCCATCCACTGGTTCCGCCGCGATCTGCGCTTCGAGGACCACCGGGCGCTCCAGGCGGCGCTCGCGGGGGACCATCCCGTATTGCCCCTTTTTATTTTCGATACGGGGCTCCTCGCCGCGCTGAAGAATCCCCACGACGCCCGGGTCGCCTTCATCCACCGCACGCTCGCTTCCCTCAAGGAAACGGCCCGGACCCATGGTTCCGATCTCCTCGTGCGCGTGGGGGATCCGGTGGAAGTCTGGGCCGCGCTCCTGGGGGAGTTCCCGGTCGCCGCGGCCTACGCGGCGGAGGATTACGAGCCGGCCGCCCGCAGGCGCGATGGCGCGGTCGCCCGACTCCTTGCCGAGAAGGGCATCCCCTTCAACCTGGTGAAGGATCAGGTTCTGTTCGCGAAGGACGAAGTGGTGAAGGGGGATGGGAAACCCTACACCATCTATACCCCCTACTCCCGATCCCACCTGGCGAGGCTGACGGAATCGGACCTCGCCGAAGCGCCCATCGGCCGCAGCCTTAGGCGGCTCCACAAGACGGGGAACAAGCCCCTGCCCTTCCCCGCCCTCGCGGACCTAGGATTCAAGGACGGAACGATCGCGATTCCGCCCATCCGCCTCGAAGGCCCGCGCCTGGCCGCCTACGGGGAACGCCGCGACCGCATGGACGTGGACGGCACCACGCGCCTCGGCGTCCACCTGCGTTTCGGTACCGTCTCGATCCGCCGGGCGATGCGCGCGGCCATGCCGAAGAGCGACGTCTTCGCCAAGGAACTGGTTTGGCGAGATTTCTTCTCCCAGATCCTCTACCACTTTCCAAGGGTCGAGGCTCATTCATTCCACGAGGTCGGGGACCGCGTCGCCTGGCGGCGCGATCCCGGAGGCTTTCGCGCCTGGTGCGAGGGCCGCACGGGTTACCCCCTGGTCGACGCGGGCATGCGGGAATTGGCCGAGACCGGCCACATGCACAATCGGGTGCGCATGGTGGCGGCGAGTTTCCTCACCAAGCATCTCCTCATCCATTGGAAGGAGGGGCAAGCCTGGTTCGCCCGACACCTTTTGGATTTCGACCTCGCCAGCAATAACGGCAATTGGCAATGGGCGGCAGGTACGGGCTGCGATGCCGCGCCGTATTTCCGCATCTTCAACCCCGCCGCCCAGGCCAAGCGCTTCGATCCCGAGGGGATCTATGTGAGGCGTTGGGTGGCGGAACTGGGGACTTCGGCCTACCCCCAACCGATCGTGGAGCACGAGGCGGCGAGGAACCGCGTGCTGGCGGCGTGGGGAAAGGCTCGGGAGACGTGAAAACCCGTAAGGGCCGTGAAGGGAGGGTGGGGATTTTCTCTGGTCTTTTCTATAATTCGTAGAAGTTATAAGCACGAAAAGTGGTCAAAAACAACAAAGCGCTTCGCGTGGTCGATGGACGCAATCGAGTGAAACGAATCCCCATATTCTCTACCAGTTTGGGATCAGCGATTTTTAATGCTCCCACTCGGATTTTCATTTCCTATTGACTATTTTATCAATAGACTATATAATCTATTATAAATCACACGCCGGTTGGCGATAGGAGACTCCCATGTCCGAGTTCAAGCAGGAAACACTGGCCCTTCATGCAGGGCAGGATATCGACGGCACCTTCAGCCGCGGAGTTCCCCTCTACCGCACATCCTCCTACCTCTTTAAAAATGCCGAGCATGCGGCCAATCTCTTCGGCCTGCGCGAATTGGGCAATATCTACACCCGCCTCATGAACCCCACCCACGATGTGCTGGAAAAAAGGGTGGCGGCGCTGGAAGGCGGGGCGGCGGCCCTGGCCGTGGCGTCGGGCACCTCGGCGATCTTCTACGCCATCATCAATATCGCCAAAAGCGGCGACGAGATCGTCTCGGCCAATAACCTCTATGGCGGCACCTACACCCAGTTCCACGATATCCTGCCCCATTTCGGGATCACCGTGAAGTTCGTCGATCCGCGGAGTGCGGAGAACTTCGAGAAGGCGATCACCCCGAAGACCCGTGCGATCTTCGTGGAGACCATCGGCAACCCGTACCTCGATGTCGTCGACCTCGAGGCGGTGGGCAAGGTGGCCAAGAAGCACCACATCCCCCTCATCGCCGACGCCACCTTCTCCACCCCCTTCCTCACCCGGCCCTTCGATTACGGCGTCGACATCGTCGCCCACAGCCTCACCAAATGGCTCGGAGGCCACGGCACCGGCATCGGCGGGATCCTCGTGGAGAAGGGCGGCTTCGATTGGACCGACAAGAAATTCTCCCTCTTCACCGAGCCCGAGCCGTCCTACCACGGCCTGCGCTTCGGCATCGACCTGCCGGAACCCCTTAAGCCCGTGGCGTTTTCCATCCGCGCGCGCACCGTGCCGCTGCGCAATCTGGGCGCGGCCATCAGCCCCGACAACGCGTGGATCTTCCTGCAGGGGATCGAAACCCTCCCCCTTCGCATGGAGCGCCATAGCCAGAATGCCATTCTGGTGGCCCAGCACCTGAAGAAGCACGCCAAGGTTTCATGGGTGCGCTACCCCGGCCTGGCGGACGACCCGGCCCACGCCGTGGCGAAAAAGCAATCGCCCCGAAATCTCTTCGGGGGGATGGTGGTCTTCGGCATCAAGGGCGGCGCGCAGGCCGGCGCCAAGTTCATCGACCACCTGCGCCTCTTCAGCCACGTGGCCAATGTGGGGGACGCCAAGAGCCTGGCCATCCACCCGGCGACCACCACCCATTCCCAACTTTCCCCCGAGCAGCAGAAGGAGGGCGGCATCACCCCCGATCTCGTGCGCCTTTCCGTCGGCCTCGAGCATATCGACGATATCCTCGCCGACCTGGACGAGGCGCTTTCGAAAGCCTAAAACAGAGGATTCCCCCCGAAGAAGACCCCCTTTCTCCGATTGGCCATCGGAGGAAGGGGGATTTTTTTTGGACTCGGATCCCTGGGGCGCCTATATTCATGCCGCTCGCAAAAACCGTCGAGTCGGATCGCCTCAAATCGGACGGCGCCGCATGATGCGGCAATAGGCCGGCGGGATGATCGCAGCGACCCCTCTCAATAAAACGGCATCGCACCCAAACGGAGAAAACAGTCCCCATGAAAAACCTCTTACTCATCTGCGGCCTATTCGTCGCAACGGGGTGCGAAACTACCCGAACCGCGGTGAACCTCGATGCGGCCCAAGAAGTGAAAACGGTCGCGGTGCTCCCCTTCGACCTTGAAGCGGGCCTCTCGCCCGAGGCCGCCCGGGATTCCGAGGCCTTCTTCGCCGCCCTCCTCATGCAAAACGGCTTCAAGGTGGTGGAACGGGAGCGCATGGGCGCGATCCTCAAGGAACAGGCCCTCTCGGCATCGGGGCTCACCGGGGCCGACACCCTCAAATTGGGCGAACTCGCCCACGCCGACGCCCTCCTGTTCGGGAAGGTCCTCAAAAACCAGGAGGGGAAAAAGACGGTGAGCGAGACCGACAGCAACGGGCAGTCGGTGGAAGCCCAGCGGCGCTTCTATGATTTCAAACTTTCCGTTCGCCTGGTCCGCTCCCAAGCGGGCGAGACCGTGTTCTCCCAAGTGAACCAGATCGCCGAGAGGGTCCAGGATCCGAAGTTCATCTTCCCGGATGACCTCTCGGCCTGGCGCGCGATGGTCCTCGATGGGATGGGTCGCGACCTGAAGAAGGCCCTCAAAAAAAAGAAATAGGGGGCGCTCCCCCCCCGGGGTCGGCTCGGACAACCCCGTGGTTTTTCCTTAAATATTGATGCCCAGGAAATCCGCCACGAAGGCGTCGGCGGGGGCCCCGCGGATCTCGCCGGGGGTTCCGCTCTGGGCGACCTTGCCGTCCCGCAGGATGACCACGCGGTCGGCGAGGTCGAAGGCCTCCTCCTGGTCATGGGTGACGAAAAGGGTCGTAAGGCGGGTGCTGTCATGGAAGGCCCGAAGCCAGCGGCGGAGCTCCTTGCGCACCTGGGCGTCGAGGGCGCCGAAGGGCTCGTCCAAGAGGAGCACCCGGGGTTCGACGGCGAGGGCCCGTGCCAAGGCCACCCTCTGGCGCTGCCCCCCCGAGAGTTGAGCGGGAAAATAGCGGTGGTACTCGGCTAATTTGACCCGGCCGAGGAGGTCCATCACCCGGCGGCGGATCTCCCCCTCGCTCGGCCTCTCGCGTCGGGGCCTCACCCGCAGGCCGAAGGCGATATTCTCGAAGACGCTTAAGTGCTGGAACAACGCGTAATGCTGGAAAACGAACCCGGCCCGCCGAACGTGGGCCGATTCGCCGGTGACCTCCGTTCCATGGAAATGCACTTCCCCCGAGTCGGCGGACTCGAGCCCCGCGAGGATCCGAAGGAGCGTCGTTTTCCCCGACCCGCTGGGTCCGAGGAGGGCCACGAGTTCGCCGCTCGCCACCCGCATCCCCACCTGGTCGAGGACCCTCTGGGCCCCGAATTGCTTGGTGACGGCGAAGGCCTCCAGACTCATGGCGCCTCCGCGAAATCGCGGCGCACGGCGGCGAGGGCGAGTCGCTGCCGCCACTCCACCCAAGCTTTTACCCCCAGGGTCGCCAGGGCGAGGAGCGTAAGGAGGGTGGCCACCGCGAACGCCGCCTGCACCTGGTATTCGCTGTAGAGGATCTCGATATGGAGCGGAAGCGTGTTGGTGACACCGCGGATATGGCCGGAAACGACGCTCACGGCACCGAACTCGCCCACCGCCCGGGCCGTGCAGAGGATCACGCCGTAAAGGAGGCCCCACTGGATCTTGGGCAGGGTCACGCGCCAGAGGACCTGGAACCCGCGGGCCCCCAGGGTGAGGGCCGCCTCCTCTTCCGCGCGGCCGAGGGACTCCATGAGTGGGAGGACGTTCCGGGCCACGTAGGGGATCGTCACGAAGATCGTCGCCAGAACGATGGCGAAGGGGGTGAAGATCACGCGGATGCCGAGGGCGGAGAGGGCGGGACCGAGGAGGCCTTGGGCGCCGCAGAGGATGACGTAGAGGAGGCCGCTGACCACGGGAGAAATCCACAGGGGAAGATCCACGGCGCTCGCGACGAGGCTCTTGCCGGGGAACTCGAAGCGCGCGAGGGCCCAGGCCGTCGCCACGCCGAAGACGAGATTGAAGGGCACCGCGATGGCGGCGGCGAAAAGGGTGAGGCGCAGGGCATCGAGGGCGTCGGGATGGCGCAGGGCACCGAGGTAGGCTCCGGCCCCTTTGCGCAGCGCCTCGATGAACACCGTGGCCAAGGGGAGCGCGAGGAGGAGGCCCATGAGCGCCACGACGAGGAGGATGAGGGCCCGGCGCACCCAAACGGGTTCGCCCGAGGCCGGTCGGTAGGTGGCCATAGGTTTCCTAGGCCCCCAGGCGCCGCCGGTTCCAGGCGCTCACCCGATGGAAAACGGCGAGGATGATCACGGAGAAGAAGAGCATGATCGTCCCCACCGCCGCGGCCCCCGCGTCGTCGTACTGCTCGAGTTTGGAGACGATGAGGAGGGGCACGATCTCGGTCTTGAAGGGGAGGTTCCCGGCGATGAAGACCACCGAGCCGTATTCCCCCACGCCCCGTCCCAACGCGAGCACGATGCCCGTGAGCCAGGCGGGGAGCACCGCCGGGACCACCACCCGCACGATCGTCGACCAGCGACCGGCCCCCAGGCAGGCGGCGGCCTCCTCGTATTCCTTCGGCAGTCCCTGGAGCGCCGGCTGCAAGGTGCGCACGACGAAGGGGAAGCCGATGAACGACAAGGCGAGGAAGATGCCCAGGGGCGAATAGGCGGCATGGATGCCCCAACGAAGGAGCGGCCCGCCGAGCCAACCATTGGGCGCGTAGAGCGCGGTGAGGGCGATGCCCGCCACCGCGGTGGGAAGGGCGATGGGAAGATCGACGAGAGCGTCGAGGAACCGCCGGCCGGGAAATTCATAGCGCGTGATCACCCAGGCGGCCAGGCCGCCGATGACGCCGTCGAAGAGCGCCGCCAGGGCGGCCACGCCGAAACTGAGGCGGTAACTGGCGAGAAGGCGTGGGTCGATGATGGTCTGCCAGGCATGAAGCCAGCCGCCGCTAATGGATTTGAGGACGAGGGCCGCCAGGGGGATTAGGACTAGGAAGCCGAGGACGGTCAGGGTGATGCCGAGGCTGACTCTGAGGCCTGGGAAGAGGGGGGGACGTGTTTTTCTAATCATTAGTATTTATATTCTATCGATTATAAGGCTTTATGTCAATGTGGGTTTTTTGAGGGGGAGCGGGAAGCGGCGTCTTTTTTGGAGGGGAGGAGCGTCGAAAAAGTTTTCGATGAGCTATTATGTGATATTAGCCCACGACAAGAATCATTCTAAATCTAGAAATCCATCCACCTAAATCCTATGACATCCTCACCAAACCTCACACCAAGCCAAAACCCTCACGGCGCACCAAACCCGACATCCCTAGGCCCAACCGGCAAAATCGCCCTCCCCCCTAGGAGGTTCAGGGGCGCCAAGGGGGGGCTGGTGGCCGTTCTCACCCCGAGCATAGGCGATGTCCCCGCCTTCGATGGCGAAACAATGTCTGAGAGTCGACCACTTGACGCAGCTTCCCATATAGTATATATTGTCTATAGCCTTTAGGATGTTTTGAATGCCCCCCGATCCTCGCCTCCTCCAGACTTCCCTCGATGGTCTCGACCTGAGCTCTGCCCTGGCCTTCGTGGCCTCGCGCTACGGAGAAAGCGCCGCCTTTTCCACGAGTTTGGGCCTGGAAGACCAACTCATCACCCACGCCATCTTCGCCGGGGCCCTGCCGATACGCGTGTTCACCCTCGATACGGGTCGCCTATTCCCCGAGACCCTGGAAACCCTGGAGGCCACCCGGGAACGCTACCACCGAAGCATCGAAGTCTACGTCCCCGATGCCGCCTCGGTGGAAAAACTCCTCACGGCGAAGGGGGCCTTCAGTTTTCGCCGCAGCATCGAGGATCGGAAGGAATGCTGCCGCATCCGCAAGGTGGAGCCCCTATCCCGCGCGCTCCAGGGCGCGCGACTTTGGATCACGGGCATCCGCGCGGAGCAGGCGGATTCCCGCAAAGACCTGCCCACCGTGGAGTGGGACGAGGGGCACGGCCTCCTCAAGTGGCATCCCCTCCTCCATTGGAGCCTGGTGGAGGTGGAAGCCTACCTCAAGGACCATGGCGTTCCCGTCAACGCCCTCCACGCGCGCGCCTACCCGAGCATCGGCTGCCAACCCTGCACCCGCGCCGTGAAACCCGGCGAAGAGGCGCGTTCGGGGCGCTGGTGGTGGGAGCAGGCCGAGCAGAAAGAATGCGGCCTGCATTTTAAGGACGGCAAGGCCGTGCGAAATGCGAATCCGGGCGAGAAGGAAAATCCATGATGGATGCCATCGACGAACTTGAAGCGGAGGCCATCTCGATCCTTCGGGAAGTCGCCGGGCAGTATTCCCGCAGCGCGCTCCTCTTCTCGGGCGGCAAGGATTCCATCGCCCTCGCCCGCCTCTCCGAGAAGGCCTTCCGCCCCGGGCGCTTCCCCTACCCGCTCCTGCACATCGATACCGGGCATAATTTCCCCGAGGCCATCGAATACCGCGACCGGATGGCGGCGGATCTCGGCGAGGAACTCCTCGTGCGCCGGGTGCAGGACTCCATCGACGCGGGCAAGGCCGTGGAGGAGACAGGCAAGGGCGCCAGCCGCAATGCCCTCCAATCCATCACCCTCCTCGACGCGGTGGCCGAGTTCCGCTTCGAGGCCCTCATCGGCGGCGCCCGGCGCGACGAGGAGAAGGCGCGGGCCAAGGAGCGCGTCTTCAGCCTGCGGGACGAGTTCGGCCAATGGGACCCCAAACGCCAGCGCCCCGAACTCTGGAACCTCTACAACGGCCGCCTGCGCCCCGGCGAGCACGTGCGCGTCTTCCCCCTCTCCAATTGGACCGAACTCGACGTCTGGGAGTACCTGCGCCGCGAGGGGGTCGAACTCCCCTCCCTCTACTTCTCCCATTCGCGCAAGGTGGTGCGCCGCGGGGCCGCCCTGTTCCCGGTCTCGCCCTTCGTCCACGTCGACCCCGGGGAGGAGATCCTCGAATCCACGGTGCGCTTCCGCACGGTGGGCGACATGACCTGCACCGCCGCGGTGGAATCCCGGGCCGCCACCCTCGACGCGGTGGTGGAGGAGATCCGCCGCAGCCGGGAGAGCGAGCGGGGTTCCCGCCTCGACGACCAGCGCAGCGAGGCCGCCATGGAAGAGCGGAAAAAACAGGGGTATTTCTGATGCGCCGCCTACGCTTCATCACCGCCGGCTCGGTGGACGACGGCAAGAGCACCCTCATCGGGCGCCTCCTCTACGAGACCGGGGCCGTGCTCAACGACCAACTCGCGGCCCTGGAGAGGAGCCGCATCCGCAACGAGAACGGCTCGGTCAACCTCGCCCTGCTCACCGACGGCCTCATGGACGAGCGCCTGCAGGGCATCACCATCGACATCGCCTGGAAATACTTCGCCACCGCCGCGCGACGCTTCGTCATCATCGACGCCCCCGGCCATGTGCAGTACACCCGCAATATGGTCACCGGGGCCTCCCATGCCGACCTCGCGGTGATCCTCATCGACGCCCGCAAGGGGGTCATCGAGCAGACGCGCCGCCACTCCGCGGTGGCCGCGCTCCTGGGCATCCCCAGGATCGTGGTGGCTGTGAACAAGCTCGATCTCGTGGGCTTCGACCGCGGTCGCTTCGATCGGATCGCCGGGGACTATCTCGGCATCGCCGAAAAACTGGGCCTCAAGGGGGTCCACCTCCTCCCCGTGAGCGCGCTCGAGGGCGACAACGTGGTCTCCCGTTCGACGCGCACCCCGTGGTATGACGGGCCCCCGCTCCTGGAACTCCTGGAATCGGCCCCCGTGGACGAGGGCATCGAGGCCCGCCCCGCGCGCATGGCGGTCCAGCACGTCATCCGGCCCCAGGCCAAGGGCTTCCACGATTATCGGGCCTTCGGCGGCCAGGTGCTCTCGGGCACCTTCCGCAAGGGCGACGCGGTGACCCTGCTCCCCAGCGGGGCCACCACCCGCGTCCTTTCCGTGGAGGCCGCTGGCCGGGAACTCGCCGAGGGGCCAGCCCCCCTTTCCGTCGCGTTGCGCCTGGCCCATGAAGTCGATGCCAGCCGGGGCGATTGGATCGTCGCCAGCGGGGCCCCGCCGATCCTCTCCCAGGACCTGGTCGCCGACTTGTGCTGGTTGGATGAGAAGCCCCTGGTCGAGGGCGCCCGCACGCTCGTGCGCCACGGCACCGCGTTTTTGCGCGCATCGGTGCGCGACTTAAGCCGCCGCTGGGATCTGGATTCGATCGAAGAGAAGCCCCTCACGAACGGGGACCGCCGCCTTGCGTTCAACGAATTGGGGCGGGTCACGATCCGCCTGGCTCGGCCCATCCCCTTCGATCCCTATGGGGAAAACCGCCTCACGGGCGCCATGGTGCTCATCGACGAGGCGAGCGGGCGCACCGTCGGGGCGGCGATGATCCGCGCGAGCGCCCCGCCCGACGACGAACCTTCCATCTAAGCCCCGATCCTGAACACTCGCCCATGAATCCCGACCCGTCCTCCTCGAGCGCCGCGGCCCCCTCCGCGGCCAAAACCAAGGCACCAAGAACCGGGAGCGTCGCCTTGATCGGAGCCGGTCCCGGGCATCCCGACTTGCTCACCCTGAAGGGCGCCCGGCTGTTATCTCTCGCTGAAGTGGTCGTCTACGATGCGCTCCTCCATCCCGCGATGCTCGATCTATTCCCCGCCGGGGCACAGCGAGTCTTCGCGGGAAAACGCGCGGGAAAACATTCCCTGAGCCAAGGGGCCATCCAAGAAATCCTCATCGCCAAAGCGCGGGAAGGAAAGCGGGTGGTGCGCCTCAAGGGGGGCGACCCGTTCATCTTCGGGCGCGGTGGCGAAGAAGTTCGCGCGCTCCAAGCAGCGGGCATCCCCTACGAGGTCGTCCCGGGCGTGAGCGCCCTCAACGGCGCGGCCACCGGCGCGCTCCTTCCCCTCACCCATCGGGGCCTAAGCCATTCCTTCCTCGCCATCGAGGGTTCCGATGCGGATCGGGATGGTTTCGCCCGGGCCCTCGCCTCCCGGGTCCAAACCGTCATCGTATTCATGGGGGGGCGGCACGCCGCGCGCATCGCCGCCATCGCGTTGGATGGGGGTTGGAACGGCGAGACCCCCGCCGCCCTGGTCTGGAACGGGGGGCGGCCCGACGAGGTCCTCTGGCTCGGGGACCTCGACCGACTCTCTCGCCGCGAGGAGGAGGCGCCGGTGGACGGCCCGTGCCTCATCTATTTCGGGGAATCCCTTGCGGTACTCCGAGCCGACGAAGGGAAGATTCCCCGAGCCGCTCAAGACCGTGACCCTCCCGCCACAACCCGAAGTGCCTCCCCGATCCCGTTGACTTTCCCGGTCTGGCTTAAACTCGGGGGCGAGCGCGTGCTGATCGTGGGGGGCGGCACGGTGGCCCTCCAAAAGATCCGCTCGCTCCTGGGGACGGGCGCACAGATCGATGTCGTCGCCCTCGCCGTGCGGCCCGAATTAGATCGCCTTTTAGCGGAGGCTTCCCTAAGACGCATCGACCGGCGCTCCGTTGTGGAGAGCGATCTCACGGGGGCGCGCTTGGTGGTGTGCGCCGCGAATGACCCCGCCACCAACGCCCAGGTCGCCGCGTGGGCCCGCCGGGCCGGCATCTGGGTCAATAGCGTGGACGACCCGGCCGCGTGCAGCCTGCTCACCGGGGCCGTGGTGGAGCGCGGGCCGGTCCGCGTCGCCATCGGTACGGAGGGCCGCCTTCCCGGGCTCTCCGGCCTGTTGCGTCGCCTGCTGGAGGGCCTGCTTCCCGGGGACCACGACGGCGCCTGGGCCGATCTGGAAAGGGCGAGGGACGAACTCAAGTCGCGCCTGCCCTCCTCCCCCGAGCGCATGGCCATCCTCCGGGAAACCCTCGGCCAATTAGAAGAACGCTATTTCAAAAAATCCGCGCTGCCCGAACGGGCGCACCCCCAGGAAATCCCATGACTGAACCCGCCAAACTCCACGCCAACGAAGCCATCAAGGAGAAATCCCGCGGGCTGCGGGGCTCGCTCGCCGCGGAACTGAAGAGCGGCGAATCCGGCCTCAGCGCCGACGGGCAGCAGCTCATCAAGTTCCACGGCCTCTACCAGCAATACGACCGCGAGAAGATCGGGCCGGTGAAGGACCGCGCCCACACCTTCATGCTCCGCGGCCGCATCCCCGGGGGGCGCCTCAGCGCCGCCCAGTACCTCATGTGGGACGGCCTCGCCGACGAGTTCGGCGGCCAGACGCTGCGCCTCACCACGCGCCAGAGCCTCCAACTCTACGGGCTCCTGAAGGGCGACCTGAAGCGCGTCATCCAACGCATTTGGGACCACGCGCTTTCGACCCAGGGCGCTTGCGGCGATATCGTGCGCAACGTCACCCAGGCGGCCAACCCGTGGGGCCGCCCCGATCTCGCCCAACTCGACCCCGTGGCCGCCCGCCTCTCCAACCATTTCATCGCCAAATCCGCGGCCTATCTCGAGACGTGGATCGATGGGGAGCCCGTGACCCCGCCGAACCAGGTGGAGGCCGACCCCATCTACGGGAAGACCTACCTTCCGCGCAAGTTCAAGATCGCCGTCACCTTGGCGGGCAATAATTCCGTGGACCTCTACACCAACGACCTGGCCTTCGCCGCCACCCTGGCCGGCGATGGACGCATCGGCGGCTACCACGTCTTCGTCGGCGGGGGCCTGGGCACGACCCACAACAAACCCGAGACTTTTCCGCGCAAAGCCGACCACCTGGGATGGATCCCCGCCAACCACCTGCTCCCCGTCGCCGAGGCCGTCGTGACCGCCCACCGGGATTTCGGCGACCGCAGCGACCGCAAGCACGCGCGCCTCAAATACGTGCTCCATGAGAAGGGGGTGGACTGGTTCCGCAGCGAAGTGAGCCAACGGGCCCACGTGTTCTTCGAACCCCGCCTGCTTCCCCCCTGGAACACGCCCTCCTACCTCGGGTGGCAGAAGATGGTCAATGGGAACCTGGCCCTGGGCTTCCATCTGCTCTCCGGACGCCTGCGCGACGAGAAGGGGCGGCCCCTCAAATCGGCGGTGGCCCACCTCGTGCGCGAGTTCCGCCTCCCCGTCCAACTCACCTCCGACCAAGACCTCATCTTCCTCGATATCCCGCCCCACCGGAAGGGCGAAATCGAAACCTACCTCGCGGCGCGCGGGCTCTCCCCCGACGCGCCGACGAAGGTACATGAGCGGGCCATGGCTTGCCCCGCCTTGCCCACCTGCTCCCTGGCCATCACCGAAGCCGAGCGCTTCCTTCCGAAATTCCTTTCGGAGGTAGACGCCCTTTTGGCGAAGCACGGGCTCCAGGACCGGGCCCCCGTCCTGCGCATGACCGGATGCCCCAATGGATGCGCCCGGCCCTATACCGCCGAGATCGGCCTCGTGGGCCAGCAGGCGGGGGGAAAATACGCGCTCTACGTGGGCGGCGACCATGAAGGCACGCGCCTCGCTTTCCCCTTAGCGGATAAATTGCCGCTGGATGAAATCAAAAGGATGCTCGACGGGCTCTTCGCCGCATGGAAATCCGAGGGGGCCGAACAGGAGCGTTTCGGTTCCTACGCCGCGCGCCTTTCGGCGGAGGCTTTGAGGGCGAAACTGTCCATCGCCAATTCCTGAGTACCGCCGCGCCGGGCTATCCTATCGCCACGGGGAAATTGGAATTCCCCGGGACGCACGGCGCTTGCTTCCCTCCCCGAGGGTTACTTGGACTCCCTCCGAAAAAGTTGATCGAAGGTGCCGCCGTCCGAAAAGTGCGTCTGCTGCGCCTTCTGCCATCCGCCGAAGGCCTCATCGATGGTAACGAGCCGGATCGCCGGAAATTTTGAAGCGAACTTGGCGGCCACCGAGCGCTCCGTCGGGCGGAAGCCGTGGCGGGCCGCGATCTCCTGCCCCGCGGGGCTATAGAGGTATTCGAGGTACGCCTTGGCGATCTCGAGGTTACCGTGCTTCTTCGCCACCGACTCCACGACCGCCACCGGAGGTTCGGCGAGGATGCTGAGGCTCGGGTACACCACCTCGAATGGATCTGTTCCGAACTCGCGTCGCACGAGGTCGGCCTCGCTCTCCCAAGAAAGGAGCACATCGCCGAGGCCGCGCTGGGCGAAGGTGAGGGTACTTCCGCGGGCCCCCGAATCGAGTACGGGCACGTTTTTGAGGAGGGCCCCGACGAACGCGCGGATTCTCGGTTCCTCGCGATCGAAATTCTTCGAAGCCCAGGCCCAGGCGGCGAGGTAATTCCATCGGGCGCCGCCGGAGGTCTTGGGGTTCGGGGTGATCACCGCCACTCCCGGCTTCACGAGATCGCCCCAATCCTTGATCCCCTTCGGATTGCCCTTCCGCACGAGGAAATGGATCGTCGAGGTGATGGGGACGCCGTGGTTCGGCAATTTCTTCCGCCAATCAGGCGAAAGCAAGTTTGCCTTCGCGGCGATGACGTCGATATCATAGGCCAACGCGAGGGTCACGACGTCGGCTTCGAGGCCTTCGATCACGGCGCGGGCCTGCTTTCCGGACCCTCCGTGGGATTGGCGGATTCGGACCGCGACCGCCGTTTTCGCCTGGTACGCTTTGGTGAAGGCAGTATTGAACTCTTGGTAGAGTTCGCGGGTGGGATCATAGCTGACATTGAGGAGTTCCGGGGCAGACATTCCCATTGTGAATACTAGGGCCAGGCTGATGAGGAGGGTGCGGGAGGTGGTATATAAAGGGGACGTCATTGCGCAATCCTTTAGTATGGCTTGTCTGGTGACTATATCATCTATTATCCATTTGTGAAAATTAGATTTTTTTTCGGAAGAATTTTAGGGTTTCATCCCATTTCACATATGCAGGGCTATTTTGTGATAATAGGCCCTTGAACTATGAAAAATTTCCGTTATCCAGGGCAATGATGCGGGAATAGCCCAAAGAATAAAGTTCCCGCTCTTTCCCCCACCCCCCTCGCCTTTGGATCCACTCCAAACCTCATGGGCGACCCATACTAGACGTAGCCCCTCTCCGGGGCCTCCCAGAAGCAAATTGGAAGGAATGGAGCCCCTGCGGTCGCCCCTATCTCATCACAGCTTCGAAATCCACCCCCTCACCACCGCCCGATCCGAGGCATGGGGCTCTAAACTCAAGTAGCGCTCGTAATAGGCCTTCGCCTTGACGCGATCCGGCTTCAGCCGGGCATAGAAACTTCCTTGATTGCGGGCCAAGAGGGCGAACTTCGAGTCGAGTCCCTCCGCCCGGCTTAATTCTCGTTCCGCACCGGGAAGATCCCCTGCGGCAGCTAGGGCGGTGCCTAAGTTCATCGCGAAGACCGGGTTCGACGGTTCGAGGGAGGCGGCGCGCCTAATGCATTCCACCGCGGGCGCGCTCCGTCTTTCCCCGTGGTGCAGAACCCCCAGCCAGAACCAAGCGGGCGCGAAGTCGGGGCTGGCCTTGAGGCAAGCTTGAAAATCACCCACGGCCCCGGCCTCCCGGGACGCATACTTGCACCGCGCAAAAACATAGAGACACTCGGGATGGCGCTGGCGTTCCCACGCCTCCCGGGCGAGGGAGAGGGCGCCGTCATAGCGCCCCTCGGCGAGGGCGAGGAGCGCGAGGTCGAGCCGCTTACGCACGGGGTCGGCGTTGGATTCGATCTGGCGCGTCAGCGGCAAGAGTTCGATGCGCTCGGGATGGGGATCAAGTTCCACCGACCGAATCGCGGCCGAACCAGAAGCTGCGGACGATACGGCTGCGCCTGCGGAGGAGCTTGCGCGGTAGCGGAGATCGCCAACGAGGCTCGCGATGTTTTTCACCCACGTGTCGCGGAGGTCGATGATCCCCACATGGTCCGGCGTCGCGAGGACGAGGGCGCGGCAACGTTTCTGCTCCGATGGATCGAGTTCCCCGAAATAAAGGCGCCAATAGGCGACGGTCGGCGCGTATTCGCTGCCCGCCGCCAGGGATGCTTCCAAGCGCTTCAAAACGGCGTCGCCCTCCTTGGGTCGTCCGAGTTCCAATCCCAAGATTCCCGCATGATAGATGCGCCCTCGGATGGCCATATCCGCATCGGGGGCCCGGGCGGCCTCGATGAAATCTGCCTCCGCCCCCAGGAGGAGGGGCCGATCGGAACGCGGGGGCGGTCCTTGCCGATAGGCGAGCAGGCGGGCTCTCCCGCGGTAATATTTCCAAGCCGGCTCGCTTAACCCGAGGCCCGCATGCCAAGGGTTTCTTTCGCAATAGACGAGGGCTTGGGTGCCCCTTTGCTCCGAAAAGAAACGGCGCATCTCGAGGGAAAAGGGCGCCCGATCATCGACGGCCGGAAATAGGGCCGCGATCATAAGGGAGGCGAGGAGCAAGCCCCGACGGAACGGTGGGGGGATTTTCATGGGCGTGGAACCACCGCGTAATCGAGGAACTCATTCCAATCTTCCCTCCCGGCGGCATTCGTTTCGCCGCGGTAGAAGGTCAGCCCGATCGTCGTGGGGCGCACGTCGAAGACCCAACCATCCCCCGCCTTCTTGATGGCCTCGACGCTCCGGTTCCCGAAGCGCTCCTTGAAATTGCTGAAATAGAAGGTCGCCCCGGCGGCGGCGCGGAACCTAAAGCGATACGCCTCTCCGGCGATCAGCGGCCCCATGGGCGCCTCGAGGATCTCCAGGGGAGCGACCCCATAGGTGCGCACCCTGGGCAGTTCCACCCCACCGCTGGCGGGTAAAAGTCCGAGGGGGAACCGGAAGGCGAACATCCCCTTCCAATCGTCTTCTGTATTGTTGGTGGCGCGAGCGGCCAGCGCCAAAGCTTTCCCGGCGGGAACCCCGTAGGCGATAAAATTGGAGAGGAGGGTGATGGGAACCTGCGAAAGATTGTCGTATTGCTCGAGGAGCGTTTCGGTGGACAAGCCCAGGGCGCGGTAGGGCTCGAGGGGAACCGCCTGGCACCTTGGATTTCGGTCCAGGAGGGATACCGCGGCCGCGAACGGGAACCCCGCCCGCATCAGGTCGCGGCAACGCCAAGAGGAGATCGTCGGATGGGCTTCCAGGAAGGGGGCGAGAGCGTTTGAAGCGACCCCCTGATCGAGGTAAAACGATAGTTGGTAGGTATCCAAGTCCGGGAAACGGGATATCAACCGGATCGCTTGCGGGAGGGGGACGCCCGCCGCGCCGAGGCGCACGAGCGGTTGCAGGTTCCGGTTGGATTGGCCCTTGAGGAAGCGCGGAATCTCCTCGGCGGGCATCCCCAAGTCTCTCATGCTCGCGAACGCGGAAAGATCGAGGTCGGCGTGCTCGCGCAGGAGCTTCGTGGCCGCGGGGAAGGCGACCCCTTGGCGCAGGAGGGACAGGGCCCGAAAGACATCGGCATTCGTGCCGGATTTGATCCAACGAACAGCCGCATCGGGCGGGGCTCCCGCTAAAACCAGGGCGCAAAAGCGTGAATCGACGACTCCCGGTAGCCCCACGAGTTCGTCCCAGACGCCCTCCAGGGGGATGCCCAATTCGCCAAAACGTTCGAGGGCCGCGGTGGTGAGGGCGGGTTCGGTGGCGAAGCGGGCCCGGCTCGTGAGCGCGCCCGCCCAGGTCGCGCCCGCCGCCGCATCGGCGAGAAGATGGGTTTTATAGAAGGGAAAGGCCGGCGTATCGAACCAAACCGGCGACAGGCGGGCGCGATAGCGTCCCGCGACCATCCCCCCGGCGCCCCAGGCGCAATCCACCAGATGCCATTGCCCGCCCCATTCCACCGCGTTCCAGGAGTGGTTCGGCGGGCCGTCGAGTTGGGACGGATTCCAGGCGGCTCCCTTCGCCCAACCGCGGAAAACCCGGGCCTGGAGACCGCACCGTTTGGCGAGATCGGCGAAGGAGTCCGCGAGGGCCGCCTCGTCCACCGGGCCGCCTTCCGACGGAACCAAGCGTTCGCAAACGAGCGCGAAAAGCGCGAAGGCCTGGTCTCGCGGGGAGGCTCCCACCGAACGCGCCTGGAGACTGATCGCTCCCGCCTCGCGCGTCAGCGGCAAGGAGCGGACGAGTTCGAGGACGGGATCCTCCGCGGCCGCGAGCCACCCGGCGCAAGCGAGGGCCAAGGCGGGGATCCGCAATAAAGGAATGCGCTTCGACATAATGGGACGATCGTATAATTCGAGCATAACATGAAGGCGAACGCCCCCTTCGACCGGACGAAACCACGCGCGAGCCTCCGCCGCGCCGCGGGTTGGCTCCTCTTCGCGCTCCTGCTCTCCTCCGCCCGGGCGGAAAGGAGCGGGGCCGAGGTCCTCGCCTTCGATCCCATCGTCGCCAGCCCCGACGCCAGCCAAGAGACCCCCGCGATGCTCTCCGCGGCCTGGAAAGCCCTCACCAACGAGCGGCGCATCGCCCGCAAGCTCGATGCGCGCCTGGACTGGTACTTCAAGGAGCATGCGCGCTTCGAAGCGGGCCTCCGCGAGACCGACGTGGCCGTGATCCGCACCGCGGGCCGCGCCCTTCAACTCACCCTCTGGGCCGACCGCCACGGCCACCGCGCCGCCTGCCGGGAGACCGGCGTCGAAGACGGTCGCGTCGCGGCTTGGGGCGGCGGCGAAGATGGAAACCGCGGCCTCCCGCCATGGCAAAGGCTTCTCAGCCAGGCCCTCGAGACGGCTCCCTTCGCCGCCGAGGGGCCCACCCTCGCTTCGACTCTGGTGGATTGGAACGGCCGGCTGATGTCGGTCTACGGCGAAGCGTTGGGCGAGTTCGCCCTCGCGGAGGCCCGCCGCGCCTTTACGGTCATCGAGTACGACCGTATGCCGCGCCTATTTAAAGAGCAGCAACTCGTCATGACGGGCCTCGTCGTTCCCCAGGATGAATCCGCCACCGACCCCTGGGAACCCCCCGCCCTGCTCCTCGGCGGCTCGGTCAAGAGCTTCCGCGACCTCACCTCCGTCCGGGTCGAACTCCGCAGCAACCATTTGGCCCCGCGCAAGGCCGGGGCGCCCGCCGGGGGCCTCCAGAGTTTCCTGCTGTCCACCGAGGAACGCTCGGAGAACTCCCGGGTCCTCGAGACGTGGACGCGGGCGGTGAACCGGCTCCTCGCCGATTGGCGCCGCAGCGGCACCCTCGAGTTCGAGATGCGCGCCGACCCCAACACCGCGGCCTCGGTCGCCGCGGCCGGCAAGGGGTTCACCCTGCGCCCCGGGGAGCCCCGACGCATCCTCACCGCCGAAGGCGCCTACCGGGTCTTGGCCCAGGCGGAGGGCATGAAACCCATCGACCAAATCCACCGGGTGGCCCGCGGCTCGGTCACCACCGCCATCCTCGCGTTCGAACCCGCGACGCTTCCCCGACGCACGCGGCACGACGGGGCCGTGGTGGCGGTCGCGATTTCGCCCGACGGCAGGCTCGTCGCAAGCCTTTCCCGCCGTTCGCTCCTCGTCCATTCCGCGGACAGCGGACAGGGGCGGTATTACCAGGCGGCCAGCGACGAGTCGGGATTCGGCGATTTCCTCGCGTTTGAAAGCGAAAACCGTCTATTATTCTGCCCCGGGGAAGGGCGGCTCTCCCGATGCACCTTGGGGGCGACTCCCACGCTCACCGCCCTCCCCCTCCCCGACGGATTCACCCCCGTCGCCTTCCACCGCGCCCTCGACCTTTTGGCGGGGACGCGCTCGGTGACCTATGCGACCCGAGACATCTCATACTGGCGCCTCGACTCCCCTTCGACCCCCTGGGTCGCCAATGCCGCCGCGCCGGCCTTGGCCGTCTTTGACGCCACGGGCGAGCGCTTCGCCTGGTGGAACAGCTCGGGGGGGATCATGGTCCGCGAAAAAGGCGCCACGCGCACGCTCGCTTCCGTAGGCGCGCCCCCCTGGGGCCTCGAGTTTTCTGCCGATGGAAATAGCCTCGTGGTCGCCCAATGGCAGGGCCTTTCGACCCTTCCCTTGGCCGGGGGCGGCCCCGCCGAGTGGGCGCTCGCGCTTCGCCCGTCGTCCGCCGCCGTCCGGGGGCCCGGCACGACGTGGGCCGTGGCCACGGATGATCGGAGCGTCCTCCTCCTCGATGGCCAGGGGCCGAAGGCGCTGCGCGCGGCCCGCGAACTTCCCGAGCAGATCCTCCACCTCGCGTTCTCCCCCGATGGCCGCTTCCTCGCGATGGGGGGATGGTTCGGCCTCGTGGGTGTGATCGAGGCCGCGAGCGCCCGGGTTGTCTGGCAATCGAAGCCGGCCCCGGTCGCGGAGGTCCCGTGATCCGATCCCCGCTTCGGGCCTTCTCGCTGGCGTGCCTGTTCGCCCTCGGGGCCCCGCGTTCGCTTCCGGCCGTCGCCGTGCTGCTGGAAGCGCCCGAGCCCTTCGTCCAACCCCTCCTGGAGCGCATGCGCGCCGTGGCCGCCGAAGCCCTCGTCGAAAGCGATCCGAACGCGGATTGGGTCGTGGGCGCCGACGGCGCCGCCTTTCGCCTCACCCGCATCTCCAATCGCCGGATCCAGGCGGTCGTGACGAACCGGGGGCGCCAATTCGCCCGGCGCGACGGGGGGGCCACGATCCTCCGGCCGCTATTCTCCACCCTCCAGGGCATCACCCGCCTCGGCTACCAGGTCGGCCACCAGGGCACCGCTGGATCTTATGCCTATCGACTCGAACTTTCAGCCATCAACCGGGCCGCGCAAATCCTCACCGGGCGCGCCCTCATCCACCGCGGCCCCTTCCACGCCCATCTGGAACCCGATGGCCTCGACCGCCTCCTTCGGCGCCTCGACCCCGGGCCCGAAGGTTTCATGGGCCCCTGGCCGGCCGCCGCCCTCTACTACGGGCGCCGACCGTTTATCCGCTACGCCGCCGCCACGCTCGCCCTCTTGAGCCAAGAAGAGGCGGTCTGGGCGGCCTACGAGGGCCAGTACCTCGCCGCCATGCACGGCGTGCGCGCCAAGCCCCCGGGATTCCGGGCGCTTCTGGCCCGTTTCCCCGCCCTGAGCGCGCGCGCCTACGCCGTGCCCGAGGGCGCCTCCGCATGGAGCGACGCCGAGATGATCCGCTTTTGGATCCGTCGGTCCCACGACGGAAGCGTGGGCACGCTCGCGGCGTGGCTCGTGGAACTCATCCGCCGCCACGATCCCGAGTTCCACACGGATCCGCGTTGGGCACGCTTTCGCGAACAGGGCCTCGGCGCCCTCGGGAAAGTGCACGCGGAGTCCGCCTTCCAGCCGCCCGGGCGCTGACCGTCCCCTTCCTCGGCCCCTTGGTGCGACCGTCGCCTTTGGCCCCGTGAGTGGGCCATCCTAAAATACGCCCCATGTATCGGATCTGGTCGAGGACTTTGTGGATTCTCTCCGCCTTCTGGGCCTCGGGAGCGGTGCTCTCCCTCCTCTGGCCCGGGAAGCACCTCCTCTTCGGGCGCATCCCGCTCACCGTACTATCCGCCGAGAAGCCCTTTTTCGCGGCGCTTTTTTTCTGCCTCGGCGCCTGGCTGATGGGGCGCCTGCCCCGCCTCGAAGGCCGCGTGGACGAGAAGGCGGAGTTGCGCCTGGTCTGGTCCGTCGCCGCCTTCGCCGGGTCCGTCTGGGCGGCCTGGGGCCTCGTCAAAACCGCCTTCGTCGACCTGGGCATGGACATCGGCATCTACGCCACCGCCCTTTGGAACACGGCCCACGGCCGCTTCATGTGGGAGCCCTGCCTGCAATACAATTTCTTCGGCGAGCATTTCATTCCGCTCTCCCTCCCCCTCGCCCCCCTGGTGGGTTTCTTCGAGAGCGCGGGCGTGCTCATCGTGGCCCAGGCCGCGATCGTCCCCCTCGCGATCCCCGCGGTCTACCTGCTCGCCCGGCGCCTCCTCGGCGACGCCCGCGGCGCTTGGTTCTTCACGATCCTCTTCCTCCTTTCCCCGTTTCTCCACCGCATCATGGGCGATCCCTACCGCCCCGCGACCATGGCGATCCCCCTGATCCTCTGGGGCCTCTACCACCTCGAATCGGGGCGCAAGGCCGCCTTCTTCGCGTTTTTCGCCCTCACGCTCCTGGTCCAGGAATCCCTGCCGATGTTCACCGGGGTCATCGGCCTGTATTTCCTCGCGTTCCGCCCGGGCCTCCGCCGCGTCGGCGCCTCGGTCCTCCTCCTCTCCATCGCCTATTTCGCCCTGGTCGTCGGGTTCCTGATGCCCCGGATGTACGGGCACGACCGGCTGCTTCACATGGAGATGTTCTGGTCGCTGCTCCCCGGAAACGGCCCCGTCGAGATCCTCCTCAATTTCGCCAAGAACCCGTATCCGGTGTTTAAGCGGCTCTTCTCTCCGTTCACCCTCGGCCAGGTGGCCTTCTTCACGTCCACCGTGTTCTTCCTGTGCTGGGGCCATTGGCGGGTGTGGATCCTCTTCCTCATCCCCATGGCGTTCATCCAACTCTCCGACTTCATGTACATGCGCAATTTCTCCCGCCATTACACCACCGAGAGCCTCATCGCGGTCTTTTACGCATCGCTCCTCGTTTGGGGAGAACGCGGCGCGGCCTGGCGGGCCCGGTGGGGAAAGGCATGGCAGAAGCGCGCCGTGATGGTCCTCGGGATCCTGGTCTTCCTGGTGGCCGGGGCCCAATTTCCGGGCTATTACATCCGGTGGAACGCGGAACGGGCCCGGGAATTCCGGGAATTCGCCGCCCTCGTCCCCGCGGATGCCCAGGTCTGCATCTCCAAACTCGAGTTCTATACCACCGTGGCCTGGCGCCACTCTTTCTCCAGGATGCCCGAAGTTCGCGAAGCACCCTGGGTGCTCCTCACCCGTGAGGAGGAAACGAAATATCGCAGCCTCCTCGACGACCTCGAAAAGAGGGGTTGGTCCAGGCTCCGCGAAGGGAAGTACGCGGTTCTGTACCATAAAAATCCCTAAGCACTCGATTTAACCCCGAGAGCGCGCCCGCCGGACGTGGGTGCGGTGTCCTTGCCTTCACGGGAGAAAGCGCTACTTTTAAACGCAGGCGCGACGGCTTCAAGGCATCCATCGCATACGGCGCCGCAGAGAGCGGTCGTCCTCCGTCCAACCAGGGGTTCTATGTCCTCCATCCTGAAAAGCCAAGCGCTCACCTTTCCCTGGCCCTGCCGGGATCCCTTCCTCTTTTGCGCCCATCACCTCGACCGCTATCCCGAAGGCGACGGAAAAATGGGCCCCGCGGCCCCGCTCACCGGGCGCGCCATCGGCCAGGACTTCTCCGGCAAGGATGGTTGGAGCATGTACCACGGGCAGACGGTGCCCGGCTTCCCCCAGCATCCCCACCGGGGGTTCGAGACCGTGACCGTGACCCAGCGGGGCCTCGTCGACCACTCCGATTCCCTCGGCGCCGCCGGGCGCTACGGCGAAGGCGATGTGCAGTGGATGACCGCGGGCGCCGGTATCGTCCATTGCGAGATGTTCCCCCTGCGCGACACGACGGGCCCCAATACCGCCGAATTATTCCAGATCTGGCTCAACCTCCCGGCGGAGAAGAAACTCGTCCCGCCCCATTTCGACATGTTCTGGTCCGAAAAGATCCCCACGCTGCGCTTCGGGAAGCAGGGCGAAGGGGCCACCCGCGCGACCCTCGTCGCCGGCGTGCTCGACGGGGTGATGGCGCTCCCGCCCCCTCCCAATTCCTGGGCCGCGGATCCCGAGAATGGGGTCACGATCCTCGTCCTCCAAATGGAAGCTGGCGCCCGTTGGACGCTCCCCCCCGCACTCCACGATCATGTACGAAGCCTCTATTTCCACGAGGGCGGGGCGATGACCATCGACGGCCGGGCCATCGACGGACACGCCGCCCTTTGGTTGAAGCCCGATGCCCCCATCGCCTTGGAAGCGGGAAAGGACGGCGCGCGTCTCCTCCTCCTCCAGGGTCTCCCCATCGGGCAACCCGTGGCCCAATACGGGCCCTTCGTCATGAACGACGAGGCGGGATTGCGCAAAGCCTTCGAAGATTATCAGGAGCATGAGTTCGGCGGCTGGCCCTGGCCCTCGGATGCGCCCGTTCATCCGGCGGACCAGGGTCGGTTCGCACGATATCCGGACGGGCACGTCGAGAACCCCTAAAAATCCGCCTCGAATTCGCCGCGACGAATCCTCTCCTCCGCGAGCATCGGAGGGGAACGGCGTGCTGGTTGTCTTATTTGTCTGGGATGGAGTTGTGCCTGGTTGACAATTGCCCCCTCTTCCCGAGTTTTCACCGGTACGACGTCACTTTTCTGGCGAGGACCTTGCGCATTTTTCACCAATTCTGCCGGTGCGTGTTCAAAACAGGACTTCGGGAGAGACTGTAGCGCGCCCACGGGATCCACCGTATGACGATCCGAAATAAATCGAACGGAGAAATCCTCCAAGCCGTCTACATGACTTGGACGGAGAGCGAGTTCCCCAAAGACGGAGAGAAGTTCATCCTCCTCATGGGAGGGGCCCATCCCGCCATTCGCCCCGCCGAACCTTACGTGATCGTGCCGGAACGTCCCGACCTCGTCATCCGCCCGGAAAACTCCTGCGCCTACGCCCTCGTCTCCACCACGGAAACGGGCCGCGTCAATCTGGAGGTGGACGGCTTTCGTTTCGATCTCGCCGAACCTGAAGGCATCCCAACCGCCAAAACGAATGGCTCCCAATCCCTCCAAGCCGAATAGAGCGCTCCCGCGTCGAGCCGATCCCCCCGGTCACTTAAGGAAATAGACGAGCAGACCTTGGGCGGCGAAATAGCTTGAATAGACGAGCAAGCGGGCCGTGCGCCAGGGCCTTCGGAACCGGTCGAACGCCAAGAGCGCATCGGAGACGACGAATAGGCCCGCCCCAATCGCCGCCATCATTGAAGCGAACGTCGGGCGCACGAGAGCGACGGTGGAAGCCTGGGCCGCCATCGCCACGAGGGCGAGCATGTAAAGGGCCACGGGTATGCCCAAGCCTTTGGGCACCCCGCTCCATAATATCCGCAAAAGGATCCCCCCGGAGGCGAACCAGATAAGGAAGGGCCAGATGGATGCCAAGAAGCCAACGCCCGAGGTGAGCGCGACGAGGTAGGCGAGGTGGGCCAGTAAAAACGCGATCAGACCCTCGCGAAACTTCGACTCAAAGAGGAGCAGCGCGTCTCCCATCAGGGAAAAGACGAGGCCGAGAGTCAGGGCAATGGAAACACGCCCCACCGGGCGTTCCCAGAAGGAAACCGCCCAAAGGATGAGGATGATCGTCGACAGCGGCTTGAACACGTACCGTAAGGCCCGCAGGCGCGGCACATATTCGCCCAAGAGCGCGAAGAAAACAGAGAGGCAGAGGCAAGAGACCGCGAGGATGGGAGAAAAGGGTGGCATGCTCGTAGGGTCGTGGGGCGCTCGACTTCTTTCTATATTAGACTGGGTTTGCCGGGCACGTCCATTGAAAGACACCAAGGGATACGCTCATTCCTAACTGCAGGTTCGTGGTGACCCTCCTGAAGAACGAGGGCCCGTTTTAAAAGCCCACGAAGTCTTCAGCCAATGGTCGCGTTTGCCTTCGATGAAAGAACCCATTGGCCTAGAATCCGACCTTGACAGGGCCTGATTGCTGCTATACTATTTATATCAGAAATCCCTTGCCCGTTTCTTTCCGAATCCATCGGATGATTTTCTCCCAACCCTAAAAAGGAGTCTTCCATGCACCGATCCCTGAGCGCCCTCCTCATCCTTTGCATGGTCGCTTTTCCGCAGGAAAAACCCGTGCCTCCCGGCGGGAAGCGGGTCATCGCCGAAGGCCTGCCCTTCCGGCTCCAAGCCGGCAAAGACGGCCAGGCGCAGATCGAAAAGGTCGCGGTGGAGGGCCAACTGTTTCGGGAAGCCCTGCGGGCCGAAACCATCGTTCGGCCCCCTTCCTCCTACGCCCTCCAACTCGTCACCCGCCTCACCGAACCCGTGAAGAAGGGCGATGTCATGCTCCTGGTGTTTTGGATCCGGGCCGTGAAGACCAGCACCGAAAACGCCCTCGCGAGCACGGCCGCGGTGGTAGAGAAGTCGGGCCCCGACTACGAGAAATCGGTCTCCAGCATGGTTCTCGCGCCCTACCAATGGACGCGCTTCACGATCCCCTTCACGATGAAGGCGGACTACGAAAGCGGCGGCGCCGCGCTTAATTTCCACCTGGGCTATCCGCCCCAGGCCTTCGAATTGGCCTCGGTGGAACTACTGGACTACGGCCGTTCGCTCGCGATCGAGGCCCTCCCCAAGACGGCCATCAAACTCGACTACCCGGGCCGGAAACTGGACGCCCCCTGGCGCAAGGCGGCCGAGGAGCGAATCGAGAAGATCCGCAAGGGCGATCTCTGGGTCGCCGTGAAGGACAAGGCTGGCCGGCCCGTCCCCGGCGCCGAGATCGCCGTCTCGATGAAGCGCCACGCCTTCGGCTTCGGCACCGCGGTCTCGGCCCGCCTCTTCATGGACCCCGGGGAAGTCGGCGCCAAGTACCGCGGCACGCTCTTCGCCCATTACAATAAGGTCGTGCTCGAGAACGACCTGAAATGGCCCAGCTGGGACGCGGGCCGTTTCGGCACGACGGAGAAGGCCCAGAAGGCCTACGCCGATACACTCGAGACGGTGCGCATCCTCAACGCCAGCAATGTCCAGGTGCGGGGCCATTGCCTCGTCTGGCCCTCGTGGAAATTGCTCCCGGCCCCGGTCCGGGCCCTCTCCAACGACGCCTCCGCGCTCTCGCGCGCCATCAGCAACCACATCCTCGACGAGGTCGGCATCCTGAAGGGCCAATGCGCCGAGTGGGACGTGGTAAACGAGGCCTTCAATAACCACAACGTCACCGACTTCCTCGGGGGCGGGCCCGAGAGTTTCCGCATCATCGCCGATTGGTATCGCCTGGTGCGCGCCACCGACCCCAAGCCCCTTCTGTTCGTCAACGATTACAGCATCCTCTCCAGCGGGGGGAACGACGCGCCCCATATCGAGGCCTACGAACGCCTCATCCGCTTTCTCCTGAAGGAGCGCGCGCCCCTCGACGGCATCGGCCTGCAATCCCACATGGCCACGCTCGTCCCCCCCGAAACCCTGCTGGCCGTCCTCGACCGCTTCGCCGTCCACGGGCTCTCGATCCAGTCCACCGAGTTCGACATCAATAACGACGATGACGAGGCCGCCCAGGGCGATTACCTGCGGGATTTCTGCACGGCCCTCTTCAGCCATGCCAGCGTCACGGGCATCGTGATGTGGGGCTTCTGGGAATCGGCCCATTGGCTGCCCAAGGGCGCCCTCTGGCGCAAAAATTGGGAGATCAAGCCCAATGGGCAGGCTTGGCGCGACCTCATCTATAAGACCTGGTGGACGGAAGCCTCCGGAAGGAGCGGCGCGGATGGGGCGCTTAAAACCCGCGGATTCCTGGGCGACTACGAGGTCACGGTCCAACACGCCGGGAAAACGAAGCGCGTTCCCGCGCGGATCGAAAAAGAGGGGAGCCGCCTGGAGGTCGTTCTCGATTAGGGCTCCTGGGTGGGGCGGAGACCTCGCGCGCAATCGCGAACGCGGGGCCCCCTCCGTCATGGACAAAACCGTCGCCCCCCGTCCCCCCGCTCGGTCCACCCCGATCCACCATGCCCCCGGGGCCCATCCGTACCATAATTCGGGCATCCCAAGGGGATCTTCGGGCGGTCGGAAGGCCTCGCCGAAGCCGTTCCCTGGGAATTCGACATCCCAAACCGCTTCACGGAGCCCCCATGAGCAAGAACCCCATCGAACGCAAGAAACCCCGCACCGCCCGCGTCGGCCTCTTCGGCGTCGGCCACCAGATCTATTGGAGCCAGTTCGAGGGCCTGCTGCCCAATCTGATGGGCTACCACGAGATCCTCAAAAAACGCCTGCAGGCCATGGGGGTGGAGGTGGTGGATATCGGCATGGTCGACACAAGCCAGGCCGCCTACGCGGCGGCCGCCAAACTCCGGTCGGGCGAACTCGACCTCCTCTTCTGCAATATGCTCACCTACGCCACGAGTTCCGTCTTCGCGCCCATCCTGCGCGACGTACCGGTGCCCATGGTGCTCGTCGCCCTCCAGCCCAAATCGGCCCTGGACTACACCAAGGCCAGCACCTTCATGCAGCTCGAGAACGACAATATCTGCTCGGTGCCCGAGTTCACAGGGGTGGCCGTGCGGCTGAACCGCAAGATCCACGACGTGGTGATCGGGAAACTCCACGACGACCCCAAGGCCGACGGGGAACTCGCGGCGTGGTGCGACGTGGCCAAGGTGCTCCACGACCTGCGCGGGGCTCGAATCGGCCTCATGGGCCACGTGCTCGAGGCGATGTACGACATGCACGCCGACCCCACCGCCGTGAGCGCCGCCTTCGGGGTGCACGTGCCCCTCCTCGAGATCGACGACCTCATGGCCTGCGCCGCCGAGGTCACCGAGGGCGAAGTGAAGGAGAAGATCCGCGTCATCGAGTCGCTCTTCGATTTCCCCGACCCCAAGAGCGACCCCGTCACCCGCAAGCTCACCCCGGAAGACCTGGAGCAGGCGGCCAAGAGCGCCTGCGCCCTGGACCGCCTCACGGCGAAGTTCGAGCTCACCGGCCTCGCCTATTATTACGACGGCCTCCCCGATTCCCCCCAGCGCAAGCTCGCCACCACCCTCATGGTGGGCAATTCCATCCTGCTCGCCCAGGGCTTCCCCATGTGCGGCGAGTTCGACCTCAAGACGAACCTCGCCATGCTCATCATGGACCGCATGGGCATCGGCGGCTCCTTCGCCGAGTTCCACCCCTTCGATTTCGACGGCGACTTCATCCTCGTGGGCCACGACGGGCCCCACCACCTCGCCATCGCCGAGGGCAAACCGGTGCTGCGCAGCCTCACCAAGTACCACGGGAAGCCCGGCAGCGGCGCGGGGGTCGAGTTCAAGATCAAGGAAGGCCCCCTCACCATGCTCGGTATCACCCAGAAGGCCGACGGCGGCTTCAAGTTCGTCATCGGCGAGGGCGAGAGCCGCAAGGGGCCCATCCCGCCCACCGGCAACACCAATACCCGCGGCTTCTTCCCCCCCAATACCCGCGACTTCATCAAGGCCTGGGTGATGCAGGGGCCCACGCACCATTACGCCCTGGGGATCGGCCACCACGCCAAAACCCTGGAGAAAATCGCCGGAATCCTCGGGATCGAGGCGGTGGTGGTGAAGGCGTAGCCGGCGAGTCCTCCGGTTCCGAAAGCCGCGGAACCCCGGTTCACGCCAGGGGACGGCCGCCCCACTCGCGGGTCAGGTCCCGCACCCTCTTGAGGCGCTCCCAAGGCGTGCGGATATTCGTCTGGCAGGACGTGCTTAGGATCATGCGCCTTCTGGAGGCCCGGGCGAAGAAACCCCGATAGAACGCCGTCAAAGCCTCTTCACTCGGCATCTCCTGCTCCGCCGCGGAAAACCCGCCGTTAAAGACGAAGTTCGGGGCGCAAGCCTGCGCCTCGTCCACCCACCAGTCTCCCAAGGGGGGATGGGAGACGCCTTCCAGCCCCGTGACCCCCGCCTGCGCAAAGAAGGGCCCGAGTTGGCGTAGTTGGCCGCAGGCGTGAACCCAGAGGTATTTCCCCTTCTGCCGGAGGAGGTCGGCGGCTTCCCGGACATAGGGCAGCCAGAATCGCTCGAGGATCCCGGGGGCATAGAAGGGCGTATCCACATTGTCCATCAAGATGACCGATACGACCCGGGGATGTTCCGCGAGGGCACGGATCGCGGGGTGGAGTTTCCCCCAAAACGCGTCGCAATAGGTTTGCGCCGCCTCCGGGTCGTCGGTGAGGAAATAGCAGGCGGCTTCCATGCCGAACTCGTGGTGGAGCTGCTTAAGCGGCGAGCAGCCCGCCGTCACGTTCACGAGCCCGTCCTCCCCGACCCGCTCGTCGAGGGCCTCGAAGGCCGCCGCATCGAAGCGGAACTCCCGTTGGTCTAGGCGCCAGAGGGCCGCCTTCCCGTCCCGATCCCAATCCTTCACCGGGTATTCGTCCACATGCCCCGTACTCTGGGCCCGCTGCTCGCGGTAGACGGAACTCAGGCAGCCATGGGGGGTCTCGACATGGGTCACCCGGCGTTCCCCCAGCGGGGTCTCCTCGACCTCCGTCTTCGGTCGGGCCACGGTGTCCCGGAACTCTAATCCCGCCCCCAGGTTCCTGCTGAAGACATCGCAGCCGAGGGCCTTCATCGCCCCGAGATAATCCGCGCCCGCGAGTTCCTTCGGCAGCGTTTGCAATCGCTCATGGTGGTCGAACCATTGTTTGAAATTGGGACTGAAGGGAACCCAGGCCGGTTCCTCGCCGCGGAGCACCCTAAGCAGATTTTCCCGCCGGGTGGGTCGGGCGCTCATGGGCGGGCTCCCGATGGCGCGGCGAAGGAAACTCCGGGGGCCGGGCGGCCCGGCTCGGGAACCTTCGCGCCCCCCCGCAAGAGGCGATCCCCCGCCAAGCCGCCTTGGCCGGCGCCGCGCCCGTTCGGGTCATAGTCCACGATGAACGACCTCCTGCTTTTATCCGATCGATTGGGCGCCGAATAATGCCAGGTGAGCACGTGGAAAAAGAGCATGGACCCCGGCTTCATGGGGGCGACGCGCACGCGGTCGCCCGGCACCCGGGCGGCCTCGATCTGGAGTTCGCGGGGGTCCACGTGGGGCACGAAACCCCCGCGGTGCGAGCCCGGAACGAGTTGCATACAGCCGTTCTCTTCCGTCGCCTCGTCGAGGGCGAGCCAGCACGTCACCTGTTCGGGCCGGGTGCCTTGCCAATAGGCCCAGTCCTGGTGCCAGGGTTTGGCGCTTCCATGCCGGGCCGGCTTGAACATCACCTTGCTGGAATGGTAATGGAGGGTCGGGCCGATGAGATCCTCCACGGCATCGAGGAGGTCCGGGTGCTCTACGAGGGCCGCGAAACGTTCGCTATGGCGGTCGATTTCCTGGATCTTTCGCAGGAGGCCCGGGGCCAGGGGGGCTCCCTCCTGGATCCCGCCCCCGGCGGGGCGTTGGAGATTAAACCCCCCGGCGTCGCCTTCGAGGCCCCGGGCGCCGTCCGACAAGCGGTCGAGTTCGGCGCACAAGGCTTGGATCAATTCCTGCGGGAAAAAGCCTTCAACGATGAGGTAGCCTTCCTCCTCGTATCGCCGCTTCTGCTCGAGGGTCAATCGTTTCATCCGGTCCTCCCCGCGAACCCGGGCATCGTCCCAGGCGATGGTTCGCGATCCATGAGGGTAGTCCGCCCGGCCCCTGGCCGCCATGGCGGCGCGGGGAGAAAACATGTCATATTGGGGACATGTCCGACGAGAGGACGCGTTCCCTTTCCCGGTTCCTCGCGGAGCACCCCTGCCGCAGCGGGGCGCCCGCCCTGTTCCATTGCGCGGCGGGTTGGTCCTACCCGCCGCGCGTCGCCCCCGATTTCCATCTTTGGCGGGTGCGGCGCGGGGGCGCCGACTTTTCCATCGCCGGATCTAAACGAAGCGCGGTCCCCGGATCCTGGGTGCTCTTCTGCCCGGGCGACCCCGTGCAAGCGGTTTCCACCGGGCGGGTTCCGCTTGAGGTCCTCACGCTCCATTTCGCCCCCGATCCCGTCACCGCCTTGGCGCCCGTCCAGTTCCCCCGGATTTTCGCCCTCAAAAACCCGAAGGTCTCCCGGGATTTCCTGGGCCTCGCCAAGGCCTGGGCCCAAACGGAGCATCCGCGGGAAGAAGCGAACTTACGCCACCAGGCCTTCCTCACGAAATTGCTGGGCGCGCTCCTCGAGGAGGGCCTCCTTTCGTGGGTCGCCCCCAAGGAATTGGAACCGGGCCTGCGGAAAGTCCAGCGGGCCCTCGCCTACCTGGAGAAGCGTTTGGAGGCCCGCACGCGCATCGCCGACCTCGCCGAGGCCCTCGGCGTCGAACGGAGCACCGTCACCCATCTCTTTCGGCGCCATTTGGGGATGGCCCCCGCGGCCTGGCTGCGCCGCAGGCGCCTCCAACGCTCCCGAAGCTTCCTCGAGGCCGGGCTTTCCGTCACTGAGACCGCCCGTCGCTGCGGCTTCCCCGATGCCTTCACCTATTCGAAGGCCTTCAAGGCCTGTTTCGGGATGGCCCCTCGGGAGGCCCGGCGGCCGAGCGGAATCACGGATACCTATTGATCGGAGCGCCGAGTTCTTACCCCGCGAAGCGAGAAAAGGGGCGGGTGAACCCCACCAAACACTTCCATTTGCCGGAAAGAACCCGCGCATATAGCGGAAAACCCTGATCATCCCACACGTTAGCCGTAGGCTTCCTCCGGAGCCCTTGATCGGGCGCTCCATTAGTTGTATCATCGTGCATCGGGTAGCCCTTGGGCCCCGGTAATTCAATGCGGTGCCTCGCGGGATCCCCCGTGCGCTTGGTTCCGCTTGGCAGCATAATGGAAGAAAACCTCCTCGCGATCTTCGATTTCGCCATCCGGGAAGAAGAGGGGGCCAAACTCCTCTATACCCACGCGGCGGGCCTCACCGAGGATATGCTGGCCAGCCATCTCCTGAACGAACTCGCCGGTATCGAAGAGGAGCACGCCGAAAAACTCCGCCATTTCCGCGATGGCCATTCGGCCGATCCGGGCGCCAGCATCGCAGGGCCCGCCTTGAAGCTCGCCGATTACCGGGTGGAAGGCGCCCCCGGCCCCCACTCCCGCCTGGAGGAGATCCTGAGTTTCGCCGTCCATTCCGAGGACCGATCCTATAAACTGTATAGCGAGCTGGCGGATCGGTTTTCCATCCCCGAAGGCGCCCAACTCCTTCGTGAACTCGCCGCGGAAGAACTGCAGCACAAGAACCACCTTTCAAGTCTCTACCGCACCGCGTTCGCTAAATAACCCTTCGGAGCCCTGCCCAAGACTTCGACCTCCGTGAGCCCCGCCCATCGCGGGGCTCCATTTTTTGGGGAAGTGACCAAGGATTCATCATGGGGTCCATCATGCCCGGCGACCCGGCAAGGATTCCTGGCGTTATTCGTGCATCGAACGCTCCAGACGCGACTCCCATCCCATCGCTCGCCTGATTGCGCCTTCCTGGCGCGGCGACCGATTGATGGCCTCCTGTCATCCCGTCGGTCGCCTGATTGCGCCTTCCTAGCGCGGCGACCGATTGATGGCCTCCTGTCATCCCGTCGGTCGCCTGATTGCGCCTTCCTAGCGCGGCGACCGATTGATGGCCTCCTGTCATCCCGTCGGTCGCCTCATTGCGCCTTCCTGGCGCGGCGACCGATTGATGGCCTCCTGTCATCCCGTCAATGGGGCCCCTTCCCGAACCCGGCTTCGAGTTGACATCCCCAGCTGCCTGGAGTATAATTTATAACAACCATTTGGTTGGATTTACAAACGGAGCCCTCCATGAGACGCGCCCTCCTCGGCCTGCTGCTTTTATCCGCTCCAGCGCTCCTGGCGGGGGAGGACGATCCCCTCTTCGACTGGACGCCTTGGGAAAAATACCGCAAGACCGTCGCGCTGCCCGCCGCCATCCTCAGCCGGGAAGATGTGGCGCGGGCCCGGTCGAATATCGTCCTCGCCCCCTGGGCGGCGCGCTACCGGGATGTGGCGGAAGCCTCGGCCCAAGGCGATATGGAGCGCCTCACCCCGGCCGTCCTCGCCGCGATGATCCCCGAGGAAACTCCGGGCGATCCGATGTACACCCCCTGCCCGGCCTGCCGCGACCAGAAAAAGCCCTACGTGCCCCACGGCAAATGGACCTGGAACGATCGCGACCCCGAGCGCCTCGTCTGCCAATTCTGCGCCACGAGTTTCCCGAACGACGCCTACCCCGAATCCCTCGTCTTCGAGTTGAAGTACGGCCGGGGAAAAATCTCCTATTACGGCGGCGCCCCCTTCAATATCTTCTTCGGGTTCATGGGCCGGCCCAGTTTCACGGCCAATATCCGCAGCCGCAAGGCGAGCGCCATGGCGGGCCGCGCCTGGCGCACGGGCGAGGCCTGGGCCCTCACGGGGAAGCCGGAGTACGCCAAGGTCACCCGGGCGATCCTCATGCGCTTCGCCGATGTCTACCCACGTTGGCTCATCCACGACGGCTACGGCAATTACGTCGACCAGGACCCCCGCGCGGTCGTGCGCACCATGGACCGCCTCACCGTGGACGAGATCACCGGGGGCTCCGCGGCCCCCGCTCGCAAACTCACCCCCGGCTGGAACCCGTTCTGGGCCAGCGGGCGGGCCTCGGCCACGGGCATGGAGTCCGGCTTCGTGCGCAACGTCTTGGGGGGCTACGAACTCACCCGCGATGCGATGGAGGACGGCAAACCGATCTACTCGGAAGCGGACCGCCTGCACATCGAACGCAACCTGCTCCTCGAGAGCACGCTCCTCATGGTCGCCGACAAGGCGGTCAATAATAAGAGCGTGGGCAACGCCACCATGGTCTCCCTGGTCGGCATCGCCCTGGGGCACCCCCTCCTCACGCGCTTCGGCCTGGATAATTTCCTGAAGACCGTGGACGGCTGGTTCCTCCCCGACGGCGCGACGCCCGAATCCTGGTCCTACGGCATGATGGCGATCCAGGGCATCCAGGGTCTCGGCCAGGCCTTTCGGGGCTATAGCGACCCGCCCGGTTTCCGCGACGGCCAGGGCAAGCGCCTCGACCATTTCGACCTCTACCACGACACGGCGTACAAGAAAGTGTGGGAAGCCTTCTTCCTCGGCCTGCGGGGCGACCTCGTCTTCCCCTCGCTCTCCGATTCCTACACCAACCAGCGCCTCGGGAATTTCGTGGAACTCATGGCCTACAATTATCCCGAGAACGCCCAGTATCTCGCCCTCCTCAAGGAAAGCCTCGGCCCCGACCTGACCAACGGGGGCCTCTTCGCCCTCTACGGCCGCCCTCCCGGGCTTGAGAAGAAGCCCTCCCCGCCGCTGCGCTTCCCCGACCACCTCTATCCCTCCTTGAAACTCGGCCAACTCCGGGGCGGCGAGGACGGGCGGGAGAGCCTCCTCATCTTGGATGCGACCGAGTACGGCAACCACCATCAGATGGAATCCCTCAACCTCTACTATTGGCGCCGGGGGCAGGAGCTCCTCTCCGACCTCGGCTACCTCTGGGACCTCCCCGCGGAAGTGAAGTACATGGCGGAACGCACCTTCGCCCACCAGACCGTCATGGTCGACGGGGTCGACCAGCGCACCAAGGGCCGCGGGGGCGATTTTTCTCTCTTCGCCACGAATCGCAGCGACGTGAAGGTCATGGTCGCTTCCTCGAAAGCCTATGCCCAGGCCGATGTCTATGAACGCACCGTGGCCAAGATCGTCCCCGCGCCCGGCAAAGAGTACGTGCTCGATTTCTTCCGCGTGCGTGGCGGCAAGAAGCACGAATATGTGCTCCACGGGATGAATAACCGGTTCACCCTCGAATCCCCGGCCCGAACCCCCGTTCCCGCGGGAGAAGAGGTGGTGCGTTTTTGCGTGCGCCTGCACTTAAGCGAGCCCGAATGCGAAATCACGGCGGACCGGGTGTCCATCCTCGAGGAAGGCGGGCGCGAACTCTTCGGAAACCCCTCCGGACAAAAGTTGGACGAAGCCACGGGCAAGCCCTCCGGCTGGGGCGTCTACGCTGGTGACGGCGGCCTCGAATGGGAAGCGGCCCCCGAGGCGGGCGTGACGCTGCGCTCCAAGAAGGCGGGGGCCACCGGGATGAACGTCGCGCTTCTCCTGGGGGAAAGCGATGGATATCGGGGAACGCGGGCCCTGGAAGCGGTGCGGGGAAAGACCTACCGGGTCTCGTTCCGCGTGAAGGGCGACGCGAAGATCGTGAAACCCGCGGTCCTCTATTGGAACGGCGACGCTTCCCAGCAGACGGCCCGCGCCTATACCCCGATCAAGGGGCTCTCCGCCATCTCGGCCACGGGGGATTGGAAAACCTACGCGGGCGAGTTCACCCTCTCCGGGGGCGCCCGCCTCGCCGCCGCCGCGCGCAGCCGGGAAATCGGGGCGTGGAAGATCGTTTGGGACGCCTCCCCCGAGCTCCGGTTCGCGGCCCATTGGTGGAACGAAAGCGGGGAAGAGACCCTCACCGGCGACGGCTGGGGCCAGCGCAATATGAACAACTTGGACGCGGGGGCCGTGCTCCCCTATTTCGTGCGGGGCCTCTCGCCGAAGGGGATGACGCGCTTCACCGCCGCCTTCGAGGCTTTCCCGCCCGGCGCCGCCCACGTGCTGGGCGTGCGCGCCCTCCCGGTCCCCGAATCCGAGACCGAAAACGCCGTCGTCCTCGCCGTCGCGACCATTGGGGGGACCGATTACGCCGTGTCGCTGCGCCAGGCCCGGCCCGTCATCCTCAGCACCCCCGACGGAAAGATCGGGATGGATGGGCGCTTCGCCTGGATCCCCGTGCGCGGCGGGGAAGCCCGCCGCGGCGCGCTCATCGAAGGGCGCTCGCTCACCTGGAACGGGAAGGAATTGCCGAAGGATTAGCCGGACGAAAAACCCAGTTCGTACGGCTACGAACCGCGCCCGGCGATCCTATTTTTAGAGTTCAGTCTTCCGAGGCGAGCCAGGTATCGATGAGGCGGCGCGCGATCGTGCCGTGGGAGGGGATGTCGGGGAGCGCGTCGCGGGAAAACCAGGCCGCGTGTTCGATCTCGATGCCATCCACCTTGATCTCGCCCCCCGTGTGCTGGGCGGTGAAGCCGACCATGAGGGAATTGGGGAAGGGCCAGGGTTGGCTGGCGAGATAGCGGACCTCGTCGACGCGGATCCCCGTCTCCTCTGCCACTTCGCGCACCACGCACTGTTCCAAAGACTCCCCGGGGTCGACGAAGCCGGCCACCAGACTATAGAGCCCGGGACGGAAATTCTTGTTATGGGCCAGGAGGAGGCGCTCGCCCTGGACCACCGAGACGATCACCGCGGGGGCTTGGGAGGGATAGGCGACGAGACCGCAGTCCGGACATTTGCGCGCCCGTTCCGTTTCCGAATCCACCGTGCGGCTCCCGCAATGCCCGCAGAAGCGGGAACGCCCCTCCCAAAACAGGAGTTGCCGGGCGCTGCAGAGGGCCTGCACGGCCTCCGCGGGGAGGAGGCCCATGAGCGCGCGGGATTCCATCCACTCAAAATCTTGGGCGCGCCATTCGGGGCCGTCCTTCGGGATCTCGAGGGCCCAGAGTTCCCTCTCCCCGAGCTTGCCGACATGATGGGGCGACGCGCCCGGGGGCAGCAAGGCCTTCACCTCCGACCAAAGGGGAAGGGTCTTGGCGCCGGCGGGGACGCCCATCCAAACCTTCGCCTCTTGGAGCGCGAAGACGTTGTCTTCCGGCCCGGGGGCGGCTCGGGGAGCGGAGGCGTAATGGAAAGGCATGGAGGCCCCGCTAGTTGAAGAAGGCGTCGACGGCCTTGAAGCGCTCGAGGGCCTTGGGGCTCGCCGCGGGCTCGAAAACCTCCACCGTCTTGCCGCCGCGCTCCACGAGGATGCGGTAGGGGAGGCGAAGACGCTCGGTCATCGCCCGCAGCGTCACGAGTTCGGCCAATTCCTCCGCCCAATTCTGGGAGGCGTAGAGGGAGACGAAGCCGCTATTCGTGAGGGCGCGGTAGAGGTCCGGCGCCTCGGCCGCGGCGAGTTTCGGGCCCTGGTTGAAGCCGTAGAAAGTCACCCGGTCGCGGCCCGTGTATCTCGCGGGGGCGATCGGGGTCTCGAGGCCCTCCCAAAGCCCCCGGGAGAACGCCGTCGACTTGGGGATCTCGCGGAGATAGGGCCGGAGGGATTCCTCGACGAAAGGGTTGATGCGCCTAACATAATCGACCGCGTGGGTACTTTCGTGGAGGAGGATATAGAGCAGGCCCCGCTCGTTGGTGCCGCAATCCACCCTTACGGTGGTGCCGTCGTTCCCCTGGCGGAAGCAGGTGCTCTCGCGGTAGGTGAATTGTTCGGAGAGGTTGCGCCCGAGCACCGCGCGGTTGAGGACGATGATGAAGTAGAAATTGCTGCGGGCATCGAGGACGAAATCGGCCATCCCGCTGCCCTGGAAGCCTTCGATGAAGTACATCCCCAAGAGGCGCTCTTTAAGGACCCGCTGGTTCAGCGGCGGCAGGCGCGCCAGGGTGCGCTCCACGATCTGGCGTTCTTCGCCGACCGGGAGATACGCCCGGTAGCCCGGGTCCTGGTCGAGGTTGGTCAGGTAATCGTAGACAAAGCCCGGCGCAAGGGCGAGGCGCGAAGGGAGGGTCGAGGCGGGATTGAAGGCGTATTTTTCCTTCTTTTTCGCGTCCATCGCCAGGAGTTTCTCGAGGGTCCCCTCGGGGAATAGGGATCCCGAAAGCAGGGAGAGGACGAAGCATAGCGCGGGAAAGGATTTCATCCGGGGCTCCTGACGAAGAGAGCCTGATTCTACCTTGCCGGTCCAAGTCGGGGTCGGCCTCCGGTCCCGAAATGGCAGACGCTGTTGGCGCGTGGTCGAACGCGACCACGGGGAGCCCGCCGAATCCCCGATGAACCAAAAAAAGTGTAAAGTGTATTTCCCGGGGCCCCTTTGACACCTTGGGTCTTCGGGCCTACCATCGGCTACAGGGGGGCCATCGCTCTCCGCTTATCGCGCCGCCTTCCAAGCACGAGGTTTCTCCCATGAAATATCTCTTTTGCCTGTTCTGCTTCGCCCTGCTCCTCGGCGCCCAGGAATCGCTTATCCCCAACGGGAGCTTCGAGGAAGGCTGGGCCGGCTGGAAGCACGAGGCCGACCCCGGCATGGGTTCCCTCTCCGCCGAGGCGGCCCATGGGGGCGAAAAGGGCCTGCTCATCAACGACCCAAGCGACGAGAAGGGTTCGGAGATCTTCTCCTCAATGATCCCCGTAGAGGCGGGCAAGAAGTACACCCTCGTCTTCTGGGCCCGCTTCGTCAGCGGCGACGGGGCCGGCATCTTCCTCCGCTTCTGGGACCGCGACCGCAAGGAGCTCCAGCAGAGCAAGAACTTCGTGGGGATCAAGGGCAAGGCCTGGGCGAAGCAAGCGGGCACCTTCACCGCCCCCGAGGGCGCCGTGAGCGCCGACCTCTACGTGCGCGCCATGCTCAAGGCCAAATGCGTCGTCCACATCGATGAGGTCGAGATCCTGGAGGGATCCATGCCAACGCCCCCCGCATCCCAAAGCGCCACGACGGCGGGCGCTCCGTCGTCGAGTTCGGTCCCCGAACCGGTCCTCTTGCCGGAGAACCCCGCCTGGGCCGCCCAGCATCCCCGCCTCCTGACGACCCGCGAGGATATCCCGGCCCTCTTGGCGCGCATCAAGGCGGGCGGCGAGCCGCAGAAGGCCTGGAAGGAACTCCTTTCCCGCTGCGACAAGCAATTGGCCTCCGACGATCCCTTCTTTTTGAAGCGCTACGAGACGCTCAAGGCCATCAACACGAAGGCCCCCGGCGGCAAGGGCGCCTACGAGGGCTATTTCGCCACCACCGGCAGCTCGGTGGAACTCCTCTCCTTCGCCTACCTGTTGACGAAGGAAAAGCGCTACGGAGAAGCGGCGGTGAAGATCATGCGGCAGATCGCCGTGAACTACCCCGTGCTCGAGTTCCCCGGTTTCTTCTATACCCGCGGCTTCTTCCTCCGGGGCGCCGCCATCACCTATGATAGTTGCTACGACCTCATGGGCGCCGAGGAGCGCCTGCTCTTCCGACGGACCCTGGCCACCTGGGCCCGCGTCTTCTACGAGCGCTCCCCCCGGGAAAGTTGGGAAAACTGGGCCGAAGACACGCTCAACCAGGTGTGGAACTGGAACGCGGGCATCTCGGGCAATCTCGGCCTGGCCTGCCTGGCGATCTTAGGCGAGACCGACGAGCCGGTGCGCCCCTGGCTCTTCCAGGCCGCCCGCCAGGTGGAGAATTTCTGGCGCTTCGCCATCGACAAGAACGGGGGGGCGGTCGAGGGGCCCGCCTATATCGGCTACGGGGCCGCGCCCACGCCGTTCTTCATCGAAGCCCTGCGCCGGTCCACGGGGGAGGACCTCTTCGAGACGACCCATTACCGCAAGGTCGGCGGCTTCTTCCCCAACGAAGTGCTCCCCGACGGCAAACGCGTGCTCAACCTGAGCGACTCGGGCTACTCGATGGCCCATTGGCAGGTCATGCTCTACGCCCTCCACCGGGCAGCCGATCGCCGACCCCTTTCGTGGTGCTACCGGTCCCTGGCTCCCGATGTTTCCGCCCAATTGAGCGACAATCTGGTGGCCCTCATCCTCTGGTGGGACGAGGCGCCGGGCATCGCCGCGTGGAACCCCGGCCAGCTGATGGAGAACTGGGCCTGGTCGCCCTGGCGCGGGGTCATGATCTCTCGCACCGGGTGGAAGGCCGATGACGTCCTCTTCACCATGCACGCCCAGCAGTACACCCTCATCCGCCACGACCAGGTCGACAAGGGCCAGGTGAACCTGTTCGCCTACGGCGAAGATTTCCTCATCGATAGCGGCTACGGCAACGACGGCGGCATGCTCATGAGCCAGGGCGCCGGCGCCCATAACCTCGTCCTCATCGACGGCCAGGGGCCCCTGGGCAGCGGCGCCCACGCCCAGACGAGCGGTTATGTCCGCGACCACCTGCACACGGCCGCGGCGGATTTCGCCCGGGCCGACCTGAAAGACGCCTGGGAATACACGATCCAGGCGGGGTACCAGAAAAAGCGCGTGCGCACCATGAAAAAAGCTGCCCGCCACGCCCTCTTCGCCCGGGGCCCCCTGCCCTACCTCGTCGTCTACGAAGACTTGGCCATGGACGCCAAGGCCCACCGCTACGGGATCCAATGGCACACGGGGGCGCGCAACGCCTTCCATGTCGACGCCCAAGGCGTCACGATCAAGCCGAGCCTAGACGGGGCGCGCTACCCGATCATGGCCGTGCAGCCCTACCAAAGTAAATTGGACGGGGGCGTTTTCACGCCGAACGCGCCGGTGTCCGAGGCGGGCGAGATGCGCGCCAGCGCGACGCTCCCCCGGGATGGGCGCTACCAGATCTGGGCCCTCGCCACGGCGACCGGCACCGACGGGGGCAAGTCCGATTCCATCTTCTTCTCCATCGACGGCGGGAAGGCGGGCTTCGCCGGGGGAAGCGACGCCGCCACCTTCGCCTGGAAGATCGCCACCGAGGGCGTGGTCTGGTCGAAACTCGTCGACAATAACGGAACCCTTCCCGTCGGTCCCCTCACCCTCTCGAAGGGTCCCCATCAATTCAGTTTCAAGACCCGTGAAGAAGGCGCGGCGATCCTCGCCTTCTATGTCGTCCCCGCCGAGGAGACCCGCTCCCTCGACCGCTTGGTGCGGGAGAAGGGCGAGTACGTCCTAGTCATGGCCGCGGATTTCCAGGTCAGCGGTCCGGTGAAGAAACTCCCCTCGAACCTGCCGAAATCCGAGGCCGAAGCGTTCTTGCGCCTCGCCTCCCCCGGCGCCCCTGCGTTCCGGGAGGAAAGTTTCTTGACCACCCAGGCCGGGAGCCACCCCCGGCTCACCGCCGAAGTCGACGCCGCGGAGCCCGATTTCCTGTGGGCCCTGGTTCCATACCGCATCGCCTCCGGGTTCAAGGCGGCCGAGGCGGTGAAGACGGTGCCCCTCAAGAAGGGAGTCGGCATCTCCGTCGCGCTTCCCGGGGGGATGAAGGACCTCGCCTGCCGTTGGGACGGCGCCGCCATCCAGGCCGAAGACTTCGAATGCGACGGCCATTTCCTCTGGTTTCGCCGCGATGGGGAAGGGAAGCCTATCGCCTGGACAGTAGCCCAGGGGAAGTCCCTCAAGGCCGGCGGGAAATGGGTCTTCCAGGCCGACGGCGAGGAAGTGACGGCCGCCTACGACGGTGCGCGACTCGATATCTCGGCCAGGGAACTCCGCTCCTTCGCGCTCACCGCCGAGTGCGCCAACGTCTTCGTCAACGGCATCCCGGTGGTCCAGGGAAATCGGGGACCGCTGCAATGGAAGGGGGATGCCGAGAAGCAACGGGAGATCCGCGCGGGTTGGGAATTCACCCTGTACTGAGGCCGCTTCGGGGAGGCCTCCCCGTCCGCCTTGACTTCGCCGCCATCGGGGGGGCAATTTATCCCCATGGCCCAATGGACACCCGGCGCCCTGCGCCAAAAGATCGAAACCCTCGCCCACTACCCGCGCGTGCGGGGCGAGACGGCGCGCGCCCTCGAAGCCTACCTGCCCACCCTCGATGATTGGGACTTAAGCCGCCTCAACCCCCGCCGGGTCGCCGAGGCGATCCAGCGCCCCTTCGAAGAGACTCTCGACGCCTTCCTCCACGGCGTGCGCATCGGCCTCCTGGATTTTCGATATAACCTCATCTGCCCCCTCTGCGGGGGCCTGGAGCATAATTTCCGGCGCATGGACGAGGTGATGCCGGAAAACTTCCATTGCACGCCCTGCGACCGCGACGCGCCCTCCCACCTCGACGAGCAGGTGGAGGTGGCCTTCTCGGTGAACGAGGGCCTCGCCCGCCTCGACCTGGATTGGACCCAGCAGGCCGATGGCTACCGCAAGCATTATTTCTCGCCCAATTACGCCCTGGCCACCGAGTTCCAGCGCCTCCTCTCCCAGGACTGGGCCATCGGGGCCGCCCGTTTGGAACCCGGAGAGTCCCTCTCCTTTCCTTTCGACCTGCGCCCGGGGGAACCGGTCCACCTCATGTGCATGGAAGCCCACGCGCGCGCGGTCCTCGAACCCGAGGGCGCTCCGCGCGGCGAGACGATGATCGTCGACCTCGATCTCACCAGCGAGGGCTTTTCCCCCGCCCGGCGCGTCCTGCCCCCGGGGCCGGTGGACGTGCGGGTGCGCAACGCCACCGGACAAACCGTCGGGGTGGCCGGCCTGCGGAAAAACCCGGCGCGCTTCGAGGGGGCGCGCATGGCGGGGCGACCCGAACCCCATGCTTGGCTCACCGCCCGCGACCTCCTCAACCACCAGACCTTCCGCGACCTATTCAAGGTACAGGATCTCGACCCGAATCTTCGCCTCTCCCTCAAGAGCCTCACCCTGCTCTTCACCGACCTCAAGGGCTCCACCGAGATGTACGACCGCGCCGGGGATATCTCCGCCTACCAGGTGGTGCAGGAGCATTTCGAGATCCTCACCCGGGTGGTGCGCGAGCACCGGGGCGCCGTCATCAAGACCATGGGCGACGCCATCATGGCCGCCTTTTCCCGCCCGGAAGACGCCGCCCAGGCCGCCATCGCCATGAGCGCGGCCATCCAGGCCCGCAACCTCGAGTGGCGCAAGCAGGGTTGGAATATGGGCCTTAAGGTCGGGGTCCACGAGGGCTCCGCCCTGGCCGTGAACGCCGACGAGCGCCTGGACTATTTCGGCCAAACGGTGAATATCGCCGCCCGCGTGCAGGGCCTCTCCGCCGCGGGGGAAATCTGGATGACCGAGACCGTGTGGAACCAGGCCGGCGTGGCGGAGGCCCTTCGTCTCGCCGGGTACGCCTCGCGCCGCCAGGAAGCCCTCCTGAAGGGCGTGGGGAACGCCGTGGCGGTGCGCCAATGCTCCCGCGCCGCCCTCAGCGCGCGCCCCGCTTCCCCGACGGCGCCCCGGAAGGCCGCCGCCCCGCGAAGAGGCCGGCCCGCCGCGAAGAAGGCGAAACCGGCCCGGGGCCGCGTGAAGACGGCGCGCAAGAGAAAATAGCCCCGCGGGCGATCCCACTCTATTATATCGTTATTATCGAATATTTCTGCCTGCCCCGCTCCCGAAAAAGCCCCATCGCGATTGCCCTTCCCCCGCCGCCCGGGTAGATTAGGGGGATGCTCCCTCCCCTCCTCGACCGTGCCCGCGGGCTCTTCCACCCCGCCCTCTACCACGGCAGGGGCCGTCGGGGCGGCTATTTCGAGGGCTGGTACTATAAATTTGTGGGCGCCGATGGGAAGGAAGCCTGGGCGGTCATCCCCGGGGTCTTCCACGGGCCGGGGGGAAAGGGGTCCCACGCGTTCATCCAGGTGCTCCAGGGCGCTCGTGACGCCTCCCATTTCCACCGGTTCCCCATCGAATCCTTTCACGCGGCCCGCGACCGGTTTGAATTGCGCCTCGGCGGCAATCATTTCACCGCCGAGTCGTTGGAATTGAATATCGACGGCGGGGGCCAGCGCCTGCGCGGGCATCTCCAATTTTCTCCGCCGACCCCCTGGCCCTGGCGGCCTTGGGCGCCCGGGATCATGGGACCCTTCACGTTCACCCCGCGCCTCGAGTGCTACCACGGGGTGCTGAGCCTCGACCACCCGGTGAGCGGCGTACTCGAGGCCGACGGGACCGCCCTTGATTTCACCGGCGGCCGCGGCTACCTCGAGAAGGACTGGGGCCGCTCCTTTCCCCGCGCCTGGGTGTGGATGCAATCGAACCATTTCGGCCGTAGCGGCCTCTCTCTCACGGCCTCCATCGCCCGCATCCCGTGGATGGGAGCGGCCTTCCGCGGGTTCATCGTCGGCTTCCTGTTGGATGGGAGGCTCCACCGCTTCGCGACTTATCTGGGTTCCCGCACCACGCGACTGACGGTGGGCGACGAACGGGTCCATTGGGACCTCGAAGGCCGCGGTCTGCGCCTTTCCCTCGAGGCCGAAAGGCGCGGCGGGGGCCTCCTCCACGCGCCGATGCGGTCCAATGACGTCGACTCAGCCGAGGCGATGACGCCCCGGGTTCTGGAAAGCCTTACCGCGCTCATCCATCTAAGGCTTTCCCGGATCCGAACGGGCGAGATCCTCTTCGAGGGCACGGGCGCCCACGGGGGGCTGGAGGTCGGCGGCGAACTCTCGAGCCTCTTGTGATCGTCCGCCTCTAACCCGCCCGGCTCCGCTGGCGGGCCGCCGCCGCGAGGAGCCTGGGCCGATTGACCCTCTGGGCCAGCAGGCAGGGCCCATTGGCCAAGATCGCGTAGGAGACATGGATGATCATCGCCCAGGGCGGATTGAATAGGGCGAAGAGGGGCACGAGGCAGAGCGCCACCAGGTGGGTCGCCTCGGCGCGGCATGTTTCACCGGCGAACCGGGTGAAATAGGCCCCATCGCGCCGTCCCAGGTTCTGCATATTGAAGGAACCCGTGAGGGCGGCGCCGCTGGGCAATTTCCCCATCCAGGCCTTCACCGAGAAAAGGCGATCCCATAGCTTACCCCCGCGTTCGAATCGTCGCGTCGCAAAGAGGAAGGCGCTCGGCCGGAACCACTTAAGGGGCAGACGCACCGCCACAAAGGCCAAACCGAGTTGGAGGAAGAGCCACCCGAGCACGTTGAGGAGCACCAGAAGCCAGAGATCGGGATGGAAGAGAGGCAGACTCATCGCCCCTCCCCCTTGGCGGGAAGAAGGCGCCCGCGCCAGGCGACCTGCTTGCGCACGCGCAGCATCCAGATCGAATGGGCCTGCATGAGGAGGAGGTAGGCGAACGGGAGGGGATAGCACAACACGAGCAGGGGATGGAAGCTTCCCGCCAGACGGAATTGCCGCCAGAGCGCGAGCACCCAGGCGCCGTAGCAGACGAGCGCGGGCCCCCGGTGGGCCCCGAAGGTGAGCGCCTGGCCCAGGGCCCCGAAAGCGCAGAGGGCCCCGGTGATCCAAAGCCCCACCACGATCGACATCGCCGGATGGCTGAAGGAGGCCCCGGTCGCCAGGCTCTTGCTCCATCCCTGGTTCTGTTCCGTCCACCCACCGGGATACATCCGGTAGCGCACCCGGCTTCCGCCCTGGAGGGCGACGAGGGGGATGCCCGAAGCGACGATATTCTTCCCTAACGGAAGATTGTCGAGGATCTCTCCGCGAACGGCCCCATGGCCCCCACAGCGTTGGTAGTCTTTTTTTGAGATCCACAGGCAGGGGCCGAAGGCCCCCGACGGCGGCCAGGCTTCTCCCAGGGGAGTGAAGGCGTTGGTGCCGCTTAAGACAAGCACATTGAGGGCGGCGGAGAGTTGTTCCCGCGTGGAGGCGGGATCGTGCCGGGGTTGGACGCAGAAAGCGGCAAGTGGCCTTTCCCGCGACAAGGTGCAGAGCGAGGCCAAGGCATCGGGGGCCAGGCGCACGTCGGCATCGAGGAGCAAGAGGAGGCTCCCCCGGGCCTTGGCCACGCCCGAATGACAGGCGAAGGATTTGCCGTTCCAGCCAGTGGGCTTCTTCCCTTTCGGAATACGAAGCACCCGGGCCCCGCCCGCGCGGGCGAGGCGCGAAGTGGCGTCGGTGGACGCGTCATCCACCACAAGGATCTCCCCGGGCTTAAGCGTCTGCCGGGCCAGGTCTGCCAGGAGCAGGGGAAGGCTCGCTGCTTCGTTGCGCGCGGGGATGATCACCGAAAGCGACGGCAAGCCAGCGGGGACCTTCCCGGGTTCCGGCAAGTTGCGCCGTCGCCAGAGCATGAAGAAGGCGGCGGAAAGCAGGGCCGCCGCGATGGCCACGGGGATGAGGACGCTCACGCCCCCGCCCGGAACCCGTCTTCCGTGATGGCGTCGGCGACTTTCTGGCCGCAGAGCACCACCATGGGCATGCCGGCCCCGGGATTGACCGAGCCCCCCGTGAAGTAGAGGTTGGCCAGGTCGCCGCTGCGCTTGGAACCCTTGAAGCCCCAATTCGATCCGAGTTCGCTCACCACCCCGTAGATGGAACCCCGGTTCGACCGGTAACGCGCTTCGATGTCGAGGGGCGTCCAGAAATCTTCCAGGATGATATGCCGGCGCAGGTCGGGAAGCCCCATGCGCTCCAATTTGTCGATGACGCGATCTTTCAGCGCGGCGTAGTCGGCGTGCATGAGGGGATTCTTCGGGTCGATGGGCGGGATATGGGGGAGGATCTTGAGGTTATCGCAGCCCGCCGGGGCCTGGCCGGGGTCGGTGCGCGTGGGCGCCACCACGTAGAGCGTGGGATCATCGGGCAGGAGGCCCCGACGGAAGACCCGGTCGAAGTGTTTCTTCTGATCTTTCGAATAGAAGAAATTATGGTGGGCCAATTGGGGATAGATCCGATCGGTGCCCAAGTGGATCACCAGCCCCGAGCAGGCAGGTTTCATCCAGCCCACCTTCCCGAGTTTCGCCCCATCCTCGCCCAAGAGATCGCGGCGGGCCGGGAGGATCTCCATATTCGAGACGAAGAGATCTGCTTTGATTTCACGCCCGTCCTCGAGCACGAGGCCGCTGATGCGCCGCCCCTCCCGATCGAGGCGTTTCACGGGGGCGTTCAGGTGGAGCGGGATCCCCAATTCGCCCGCTAGTTTGCCCAGGCCGCGGGCGAGGCCGTAGAGCCCGCCGGGGATGTACCAGAGATCGTATCCGTACTGGATCCACGGCATGAGGTTCATGAACCCGGGGGCCTGGTTGGCGGAGGATCCGATGTACTTGATGAAGTAGTTGAAGGCATCGACGGCCTTCGGGTCGCGGAAAAAACGCCGCACGCTGCGGTCCATGGAACGCAGGGAATCCATCCCCAGAAAGAGTCGGCGCGGCCCGTAATGGGAGAGCAGGCCGCGCAGCCCATCGATGCCCCGGTCGAAATAGCCCTCGGCCACCAGGTCGTACTGCGCCTTCGAATAGGCGCGGAAGCGCCGGAAATCGTCCCAGGTTCCGGGGGCGAGTTTGGAGAACTCGCGCGCCTGGACGGCGTCGTCGGGATCCAGGTCGAACCGCGTGCCGTCCTCGAAGAAATTGCGCCAATGGGGCCGCACCGCCACGAGGGGGACATAATCGCCCAGGCGTTTCCCGGCCCGGGCGAAGAGCGATTCGAAATACTGAGGCAGGGTGAAGATGGAGGGACCAAGGTCGAAGCGGAAGCCGTCCTTCTCGAGGAGGTTGAGTTTCCCGCCGATGCGGTCGTTCTTCTCGAAGATCTCGACCTGGAAGCCCTTCGCCGCCAGCGAGATGGCCGCGGAGAGCCCGCCGAGCCCCGCCCCGATCACCGCGACCCTCGTCTTCGCCATGGCTTCCTCCGGATACAGCAAATCGATGGGGATATTGTGCCGTGCGGGGGGCCCTCCGGGTAGGGCCCGACGGAGGCGCGGCCCCCGCCAGGCGCCCGGGGGCACGCGCGGGGAAAAAGCTGCGGACGGAGCGCCCCGGCAGGATAAAATACCCCTCCCCATGCCCCAGTCCCCCCTCCCTCCCGATCGTCTCGCCGACGCCGTCGCGTTCCTCGAATCCATCGCCGAAAACCGGGCGCTCCTGGCCAATTTGCCCGAGGCCGAGCGGGTGCGCCTGCTCACCGCCGCCGGCCGGGTCTGCCGCCCCGACAATATCGACCGCCGACGCCTCCGAAACGCCCAACTCGCCCGCCGCGAGAAGGAGCGCATCCAGCGCGACGAGGCGGCCTTGAGCCAGACCGGCATCCGCGCCCTCCGTCGGGCGCCCGTCTTCACCACGCCCAATATCGGGGACCCTCCGCTCATCGAGGCCTCGGAACTCACCGGCGACGTGGAGCCCCGGGAGGTCGTGGAACCCCAGAATTGCTACATCTGCAAGCGCAATTACCAGCAGATCCACCCCTTCTACGACCAACTCTGCCCCGAATGCGGCGATTTCAATTTCCGAAAACGCGGCGAGACGGCGAACCTCGAGGGGCGCGTGGCGCTCCTCACCGGCGGGCGGGTGAAGATCGGCTATCAGGCCGGCATCAAATTGCTTCGCTGCGGGGCGAGCCTCATCGTCACCACCCGCTTCCCCCGGGACTCCGCGGCCCGCTACGCCCGGGAGCCCGATTTCAAGGATTGGGGCCATCGCCTCGAGATCTTCGGCCTCGACCTGCGCCACACCCCGAGCGTGGAGGCCTTCTGCCGCCACCTGATGGCCACCCGGGAGCGGCTGGATTTCATCATCAGCAACGCCTGCCAGACCGTGCGCCGCCCCCCCGATTTCTACCGGCACATGATGGCCCTGGAGAACGGCAGCGACCACGCCCTCGCCCCCGAAGCGCGGAAGCTCCTCGGGGCCTACGAGGGCCTGCGCCGTTACGACATGCTCCCCGCGGGCGAGGGCGACGCCCCGGAGCGGCGCTTGGAACAGATCGCGGGCCTCGCCCGCAGCGCCGACCTCTCCCAGGTTCCGCTCCTGCCGGAGGACCACGCCCGGCGGGCCGAGCTCTTCCCCGAGGGCCGCCTCGACCAGGACCTCCAGCAAGTCGACCTGCGGGAGAGGAACACCTGGCGCCTGCTGCTCTCCGAGGTCTCCGCCGTGGAACTCCTCGAGGTCCAACTCGTCAACGCCGTGGCGCCCTTCCTGCTCAATGCGCGGCTGAAGCCCCTCATGATGCGCACCCCCGGGCGCGAGAAGCACATCGTCAACGTCTCGGCGATGGAGGGGCAATTCTACCGGCGCTTCAAGACCACGCGCCACCCCCACACCAATATGGCCAAGGCCGCCCTCAACATGATGACGCGCACCTCGGCCGCCGAGTACCAGGGCGACGGCATTCACATGAATAGCGTCGACACGGGTTGGGTCACCGACGAGGATCCGGCCGCCCTCGCCGAGCGCAAGACCCGCGAGCAGCGCTTCCACCCGCCCCTCGATATCGTCGACGGCGCCGCGCGCATCGTCGACCCGATCATCTCGGGCATCAACACCGGGAACCACGTCTGGGGGAAATTCCTCAAGGACTACAAAGAGACGCCTTGGTGAGGGCGCGGGGCCGCTGACCCGCGATGGTATGATCCCCTAGGCTCGCCCGAGCGCGAGACACGGGAGCCCCATGCGCCGAACCCTCCGCCCCCTGTTCTGGTCCTGCTACCTCATCGCCCTCGGCGGCGTGCTCATCGCCAACGCCAGTTTCGGCGCGAACCTGCCCGTCGTCCGCCTATTCCTGGGGATCCTCGTGATCGGGTGGGGGGTGAGCGTTATTCTGGGCGGCTTCCCGCGCAAGGATTTCTCCCGGCGCCTCGGCGAAAAAATGGAGGCGAAGGCGGAGCGTTTCGAGGAAAAGATGGAACGCGCGGCCGAACGCCTCGAACGCAAGATGAAGCGCAAGGCGCGCCGTTGACCCGAAAGGCCACGGTCCAGAAGCATTGCCCGAAATGCGGCGCGCCCTTCACCTGCGGCCACGCGGCGGGGGATTGCTGGTGCGCCGGGCCCGAGTTTAAGGTCGTCTCGAAGATCCCGGAAAGCTACCGAGACTGCTTGTGCCCGGCGTGCCTCAAGGCCTATTGCATGGACGAAGGGGCTGCCCGGCCGGAACGCACGGGCGAATCCACCCCGGTTTTCCCCCGACCGCCGCGCCCATCAACCCCAGAATAATTTAAGCGCCGCGACGAACGAGAGGCTTAAACTCACCACTTTAAAGACTTTCTGGGGCATGCGCTTGAGCAGGTAGATCCCCAGGAAGGCGCCCCCGGCGATGAGGGGCAGATAGAGCGCGTTATAGGCCAGCGTGGGGGCGGTGATGAGCCCCAAATGCCACGAGAACGGCACCTTGAAGCAGTTGAGGATCAGGAAATACCAGGAGCCCGTTCCGATGAACTCTTCCTTGGGGAGGCCGATGGCCAGGAGGTAGATGACCATGATGGGCCCCGCGGCGTTGGCGAGCATGGTGGTGATGCCCGCCGCCAGGCCCATGAAGACGGTGAACGCCAGGTGGTGGGGGATGCCCTCGTCCCGGATCACGCCGAGTTCCTTGAGCACCGTGAAGGCGAGGAGCACGAGGATGATCACGCCGATGACGACGGCCACCTGGCGGTCGTCCATGCGGCCCATGAGCAGGTAGCCCATGACGATGCCGGTCGCCGAGAAGGGCATGATGCGCAGCAGGTGCTTCCAGCGGGCGTGCCGGTGGTAATAGGAGACGGCGAACACGTCGGCCATGATGAGCATGGGGAGCACGATGCCGGTGGAGGCCTTCGCCGGGAAGACCCCCGCCATGAGGGGCGCCACGAGGATGCCGAGGCCGGGTACCCCGGTCTTGCTGAGGCCGATGAGCAGCGCGCTGAGGCCGCCGGCGAGCCATTGCCAAAGGGAATGTTCGAACATGGGTAAGGGTAGCATCCGGTGGTTTACCGCGATAGACGCCCCCGGAACGCCCCCCCATTCGTCGCCGCTTTGAGTTCCAGGGCGGCGATTCTTTTTAACGTGGAACTCGGCCCGATAACCGCTTCTGTAGTTCCCGGGATGGCTGCGGCGTAGGGGCGAGTCCCGACTCAGCGGTGACCCGCTTTAAGGCCTATCACCTCGGACCCCGCTTGAACCTGAGGATCGCGCCGGTATTGGGGCCCAATTCCACATGGATCCCAACGCCCTCCCCTTTCACCGCCGCACTCGGGGGATAGGTTTCCCCGTGGGTCCATCCCGCGCTCACCTCGAGGCGGGCGCGGGTTTTTTCTGGGCGATTATTCACGACCAAGACCAGGCGCTCCCCCTCCCCCACGGGATGCTCGGTGAGGGTCAGAAGCGGATCCTCCTTCCCCATGATGCGGCCGGCCATCGCCTCCCGGGCGATGTGGCGGTAGATCTTCCAGGCATGGGAGCCCTGGGGCGACTGGAAGGCGGAGGGCACGTCCATCATGAGCCGCTCCAGGGGAAAGCCGAGGAGGAAGACGCGGCCCTTGCCGTAGGCGGCGCTGAAGAAATCGGGCCGTCCCGCGCCGTCCTGGGCGAGGGCCTGGGCGCCGAGACCGCGCAATTCCGTGGTCATACGCGACGCAAGCGCGAGGTCGAAATCGCCTTCCGGCAGATGGAAGGTGTATTTGCCGCCGCGGGGGTCCGCGAAGCGCCCGTGCACTTCCGCCGAAAAGACTTCCGCGAGGTGGTCCACATAGACTTCATCCATGGAGAGGTAGAGCGTCGCGCCTTCCTTCACGCGCCGGCGGAGTTCTTCCCAATTCGCCGCGGAGAGGCCCGCTTTCCCGATGGCGGAGGGGATGAGATAAAGCGCAGCCTCTTTCAGTTTCTGCCGGCCTTCCTGGAAGGTGAGGTTGAGCCCCGCCTGCCGGGCGAGGATGAAGGCGCCGCTGGCGATCTTCAAATGGTCTTGTTGGGAATGGCCGACGAGGCAGACGGCCTCGGCCGGCGCTGGTGGAAGCGTCGGGAACGGGAGGGAATCGAGGTATTTCCGGAATGAAAGGAGTTCCCCCGCGGTCGCCCGCGGCTCGGACGCGGCGGAGAAGAGCCCGTGCTCCAGCCCCGCCATCTCCCAATCGTAGGGCGGGAGGCGGATCGTATCTTGGTCGAAGGCGCACCACCAGAGGAGCCCGCCCCCGTCGCTGGCCAGCAGGTTCCATAGGATGCCCCGCAGGTGCGAGGCGAGGGTTTCCAGGTCGGCGTTGGAGCCGCGCCACATGCCGGTTTCTTCCATGAAGCAGGGGCGGCCACCCACGTCCCCGAAGAGCCGGTTCTCCGCCACGGGCATGAGGACGGCCTTGAGGGTCGCGCTGGCGTCCGTGGCCGTGGATTTCCACATATGGTAGTAGTGGGAGGTGAGCACGTCGCAATGCTCCGCCTGCGCCGCCACGGACCAATGGTGGTGGCCGGGGCTGGCCGATCCCTCGCGGCTGACGAGGGCATTGCCGTTCATCCCCGAAATGATAGGCCGCGCGGGATCCTCCAGGCGCACGGCGTTGGCGATGGAAGCCATCCAATGGGAGGCGGCCGCCGGGCTCGGCGCTTTCCCCATGCAATTGCATTCGTTCCCGAAATTCCAGGCCGCGATGGCCGGGTGCTTCGCCATGCGGCGCACGAAATAGCGCACGAAGCGCACTTCCCACACGAGGGCCTCGGGGTCGGTGATGGGGTTCATGCCCGCGAGGCCGGGGGGCATGAAGAGGCGATCGGTCATCTGCCCCGTGAGGAGGGCGACGATGAGCTTCTGCCCGTGCCGCTGGGCGAGATCGGCGAATTGCTCGAAACGCCCCATCATCGCTTCGCTCATCCCGGCGCGGCCGGCTTCGGTGTCGGGGAGTTCCTCCTCGCCGAGCCGGTATTCCTGGGGGGTGCCGTCGCCCTTATAGAGCCGGGTGATCGGTTGGAAATCGGGCCAGATCGGGAAGACGCGGAGCACCTGGGAGCCGTGGGCGGCGAGGGCCGCGAGATCCCCCTCCATCACATCCATCCGCCAATCCTTCCACATATCGGTGGCGGCGTGGGAGGCCCAATAATTGGCCCCGAGGCCGAAATGGCCGGACTGGGTGAAACGCGCATCGCAATTCATGGTGGGAATCCTGAAATGATTCAGGTCCACCCGAGGCGGGGAAGGAATGGAGCCCCGCGCAAAAGACATGTGAATTAGCGCAAACCGAATTCAATCATTTTCTAGGGAAATCGGATTCTCCATGCTAAATGACGCAATCATTTTCGCCTCACCGTGCGGGAAGGCGGGAAGCCCATCACCCGCTTGAAGGTCGTGGAAAAATTGAATGGATCGGCATAACCCAATTTTTCCGCTACCGACTGAACGCTCTCCCCTGATTCCAGAAGCCGGGACGCGAGGCCGAGTTTTCGGGCGGTGAAGGCCTGCATGGGGCTCGACCCGAACGCCCTGCGGAAGCGGTATTCCAGGTTGCGCTTGCTCATGCCGAGTGCTTCGGCCATCGCCTCCACCTCGAGCTTGCCGTAGATCTTCGCGGCGAAATGGTCGAGCACGGCCCTCTGGAATGCATCGGCCTCCATGGCGGCGACGAACGCGGGGGAGAGGGCGTCGCGCGGGACTCCGCCGCAAAGTTCCCAGAAAAAGGCCTCCCCCAATTTTTCGGTGGCGAGGGGGCGATAGGCCCGCCCCGGCGCCATGGAGAGCAGGAGCTCTGTGAGCGCGGAGGCGGGGGAGGCCGTGCCGATGGGCAATATGCGGGACTTCATGGGGCGATCGGGGCGCAGGATGCCGTGGGGCCAGATCTCGCCATCGATGCCCAAAAAATCGTAGAAGAGGAAGAGGAGTTCGCTTCCGACCTCGTATTCGTCCGCGTGGCGATCGGGGGGTTGGACGAAAAGCGCTTGTCCCGCCTCGACGGTGAGGTGTTCCCCGTTGAGCGTGCAGGCGTAGCGCCCCTTTCGAGGGAGGATGAGTTCGCCCCAGCGATGGAGGTGCTCGGGATAGCGGTAGGGCTCGACGCAGGAAATGAGGGTTAGGCGCGTCATCCTCACGGCGAGGGCCCCGAAGGGCCGCCCCATGTTGTCCGGGCCCACAAGCGCCTTGCGCACGAAGGGGGAAGGATTCGCCCCACGGACCGCCGCTTTCTCTGGGGGATTCGGCTTCGGGGTCATCGAAGGCACTTTAAACACGGGCGCCCGCGGCGTCAAGGCGCGCCGCCCCCGACGAATAAAGCTTGAAAAGTGACGGCAGGAGAGGCGCGATGGAATCCATCTGGCATATACTGTATGCTCGTTTTTTCCAAAGGGAGAGGTCCCCATGCCGGTCCGCATCCAAAATCTACGCACCGATTTACGGCCCCACCCCCTCAATATCGTGGCGCCGCCCCCATTGCGCTGGGAACTCCTCGCCACCGGCGACGGGGCCCGCGGGGTGAAACAGGCGGCCTACCGGATCCTGGCCGCCGCTTCGGCCGACGCCCTCGGCGGCGGGCCCCACCTTTTCGATAGCGGCAAAGTTACCACCGATGAGAGCGCCGCCGTGTGGACGGCGCCCCTGCCCGCCCCGGGTTCCCGGATCTGGTGGAACGTCGAAGTCTTCCTGGAGGGCGGCGCCGTTCTAAAAGCCGAGTCGCCCGCATGCTTTGAAGTCGGCCTCCCCGACGAATCGGCCTGGGGGGCCCATTGGATCTCGGCGGAGGGGTCCGTTTCCCGGTCGAAGGCCGAGGCGCCCAAGCCCGCGCCCATGCTGCGGCGGGCCTTCCGGGTGGAGGGGAAAGTCTCCCGGGCGAGGCTGCACCTCTGCGGCCTCGGGTTCCATTTGGCGTCGCTCAACGGAAGGCCGGTGGGCGATTCCATGCTCGCACCGGCGTTCACGGCCTATGACCGCACGGCGCTCTACGAGACCTTCGATGTGACCGGCCTCCTCGTCCCCGGGGAGAACGCGCTGGGCGTGGTGCTCGGCTCGGGCTGGTACGACCACCATATCGAGGATGTCTGGAATTTCTACGTCGCCTCCTGGCGCGATCGCCCCAAACTCCTCTGCCGCCTGGAGATCGAGATGGCGGACGGAACCCGTGAAGCCATCGTCAGCGGCCGCCAATGGAAGGCGACCCTCGCCGGCCCCATCGAGAGCGAAGCCCTTCGGGTCGGTTCAAACTATGACGCCCGACACGAGTTTTCCGGATGGGACGCGGGGGGCTTCGACGATCGAGCGTGGCACGGGGCGACCCTCGCCCGGCCGCCGGGGGGCGTGCTCAAGCCCTCCCGCCATGCCCCGGTGCGCCGCATCCGGGAACTCGCGCCCAGCGCCTGGCGGGAGACCATCGGCGGGGCCATCGTGTTCGATTTCCCCGAAACCACCTCCGGGTGGGCGAAACTTTCTGTCGAGGAAGAAGCGGGCACCACCGTGACGGCGACCTACGCCGAGGAACTCAACGCCTTCGGCCAGGTCGACCGCTCCCCCATCCAAAAATGCTCCCTCCACCCCGATTTCCAGGTGGACCGCTACACCTGCGCGGGCCGGGGCCAGGAAACGTGGGAACCCCGCTTCCAATACCACGGGTTCCGCCATGTGGAGCTGCGCGGGCTCTCGCGCACGAGACCCGAGGGGGCCGTGAAGGCGGTGGTCGTGCACAACGATTTCCCCGAGGTGGGATCCTTCGCCTGCTCCTCCCCGGTCCTCAATCGGGTGCAAGACGCCGTGCGGAGATCCCTCCTCACCAATTGGCACGGCCTGCCCACCGATTGCCCCCAGCGGGAAAAAAACGGCTGGACGGGCGACGCCCAACTCTCCTGCGAGGCCAATCTATTCAATTTCGATTCGGAGACCGCCTGGGAAAAATGGATCCACGACCTCCTCGACGCCCAGCGGCCCAGTGGCCAACTCCCGGGCATCGTGCCCACGGGCGGCTGGGGGTTCAATTGGGGAAGCGGCCCCGCCTGGGATAGCGCCCTCGTCCTCATCCCCTGGTATCTCTATCTCTACCGGGGGAATACCGCCATCTTGGAGCGCAGCTTCCCGGCGATCCTCAAGTACCTCGCCTATATGGCTTCCATGGCCGAAGACGGCGCGGTCGCCTTCGGCCTGGGCGATTGGCTCGACCCGCGCCGGGTCCATTGGACCCCGCGTTGCCCGGTCGCCGTCACGGACACGGCCTATTGGTTCTGCGACACCCGCCTCGCCTCGTCCATGGCGCGCGCGCTTGGTCACGATGGGGAGGCGGCGCGCCTCGAGCGATCGGCCCAGGCGATCCGCCAGGCGTGGAACCGGCATTTCGTGGATCCCTCCACGGGGATCGTTTCGGGGGATGTGCAGACCTCCTATGCGTGCGCCCTCTACCACGACCTCGTCGAGGGCGAAGTCCGGGAAAAAGTCGCCGCGCACCTGGTTCGCACGGTGGAAGAACGGGACGGCCATATCGATTGCGGCATCCTCGGCACCAAATGGATCCTCGAGGCCCTCGTCAAGATCGGCCGGGGCGATCTCGCCTACGCCATGGCCGCCAAGGAGAGCTTTCCCTCCTGGGGCTGGTTCCAGACCCAGGGCGCCACCACGCTTTGGGAGGATTGGAGCATCGGGTCCACTTCCCGCAACCACCATATGTTCGGTTCCGTGGGAGACTTCTTCTATCGGCACCTCGCCGGCATCCAACCGGATCCCCGCCGCCCCGGCTTCCGGGAGTTCACCGTGGCCCCGGTGGTGCCCAAGGGGCTCGAAGCGGTGAGCGCCAAGCACCGCACGCCCCAGGGGGAGATCGCCGTGGAGTGGAAGGTCGAAGCGGGCCAGTGGCGCCTGGATCTCTCGGTTCCAGCCAACACCCGATGCCGCCTCGTCACGCCCGCCGGAATCGGGGCCCTGCAGGAAGTACCCGCTTCGACGGGAAGTTCCGCCGCCCCCGTCGACCTATCGTCTGGCGGCGCCGACTTGGGTTCGGGAGTCTACCGGTTCCGCGGGACGACGAAGGCGGGGTAGCGGAAGTCGAGGGACGCCAAAGTTTCGGCGCCACCGAAGGAGCGCCGCCCGTGCCGGAAGCCCGGCCCTAGACTTCGCCCATCATGTATTCCATCGCCTTCTTATAATAGTCGAGTTTCATCAGACGGATCGGGAGGGGGCACCGATTTTCCCCGGGGATTTCCAGGTTCCATAAACCCGCATAACCGATTTTTTTGACCGCCGCGGCGAAGGCCTTCCAATCGACGGTGCCACGGCCGTAGGGCATGAGGTGCTGGTCGCTCTGGCCCTCATTGTCGGCGATATGGAGGGCGATGAGGCGCCTTCCGGCGCGCTGGACGAAATCGGCGGGATCTCCCTTCCCGAGATGGAGGTGGCCCGTGTCCAGGCAAATGCCGACATGGGCCTCCCCGACCGAATCCACCAGGGGGATCAGGTCGTCGATCCGGGGGGCGAGCCCGGGGATATTCTCGAGCGCGATGCGCAGGGGGGCATTCCCGAGGTGGGCCGTGAGGATCCCCAGGGCCTTCGTGCGCGCCTCGAAGACGGCCTCGGGGGAGGCCCCGGACCTTTGGAGTTCCCCCGCCCCGGGGTGGAGCACCGCGGCCTGGATGCCCAGGGCCCCGTAGAGATCGAGCCAGCGCTTCAGAAGGTCGAGGCTCTTCCCGCCATCCTGGGCGGCCAGATCGGCCACGAGCCAGAGATGGCCCTGGGGGAAGAAGACGCCCTCGCCCTCGGCGAAGCGCCGTAGTTGCGCGCCGACGGCCTCGGGGGCTCCGCCGCGGTCGAGGAGGGCCTTTCCGTGCTCGTCGGAGAACTCCAGATGGTTCCAACCCTTGGCGGCGAAGGTCTTCACCATCTCCTCGGGGGTTTGGTCGATGAGGTAACTCGTCCAGATGCCGGCCTGATGCATGGGGGCTCCCCGGAAGGCGCTTCGGTCGGCTTCCTGCCGCGGCGCCCCGCAATCGGAATCCTCCCGACTCCTACAATCCAGATAACGCTTGGCGATTATACGCCTTTCCGCGAATCAGCGCACGGCGCCCCCATTCCTCCAAGGGCGCCCCCCCAAACTGCAAAGCCCCGGGCCGGTCCCCGCCCTACAATGGAGGCGTCATCCCGCACCAAGGAAACCGCCATGACCCTCCACCCCGTCGCCCTCGTCACCGGCGCCAGCCGCGGCCTCGGCCGCGGCGTCGCCCTCCAACTCGCCCGCGACGGATTCTCGGTCGCCGTCAATTACGCCGGCAATCGCCAGGCCGCCGAGGAGACCTGCGCCGAGTGCGCCAAGGCCGCTCCCGAGAAGACGCAGAAGTTCATCCCCATCCAGGCCGATATCTCGCTGCGCGAAGACCGGGAACGTATGGTGCGGGAGGCCGTGGGGGGCTTCGGGCGCCTCGACGCCCTCGTCAATAATGCCGGCATCCCGACGAAGGTCCGTGGCGACCTCACCGAAGCCACGGAAGAATCCTTCGAGGCCGTGCTGAAGACCAATCTCCAGGGGCCCTATTTCCTCACCCAGAGCGTGGTGAACCTGTGGCGTTCCAAGGCGTTCGAACCCCTCCCGGGCCGGACCTTCAAGATCATCTTCGTTACCAGCATCTCGGCCTATACCGCCAGCACCAATCGGGGCGATTATTGCGTGAGCAAGGCCGGCCTCGCCATGGCGGTGCAGCTCTGGGCGTCCCGCCTCTCCGACGAGGCCATCCAGGTCTTCGAGATCCGCCCCGGCATCATGGCCACCGACATGACCAGCGGCGTGAAGGAGAAGTACGACAAACTGATCGCAGCGGGGGTCGTGCCCATGAAGCGCTGGGGCACCGGCGACGACGTCGGCCGCGCGGCCTCGGCCCTGCTCTCGGGGGCCTTCCCCTACTCCACCGGCCAGGTGATCAACGTCGACGGCGGCTTCCATCTGAAGACGCTCTAACGGGGCCGCCATGATCCACATCGACCCCAAACTGACCCCCGCCTCCTTGAAGGCCCCCTTGGCGAGGTTCTTCAAGGTCTCCGGCGAGAAGATCCTCCTGCTCGACCGCGTCTGGGACCCCGCCCAGGGGACGCCCGTCTTCACCGTGAAGGGCCGCTACACCGCCCGGGGGTGGACGGAATGGACCCAGGGCTTCCTCTACGGGAACGCGATCCTTCAATTCGAGGGCACGGGCGACCGCCGCTTCCTCGAAATGGGGCGCCAGAACACCGTGCGGCGCATGGCTCCCCACGTCAGCCATACCGGCGTCCACGACCACGGCTTCAATAACGTCTCCACCTACGGGAACCTCCTGCGCCTCATGAAGGAGAAGCGCCTCCCCGCCAACCCCTGGGAGAAGGCCTTCTACGAGATGGCGCTCAAGGCGTCGTCGGCCGTGCAGGCCGCCCGCTTCACCGAGCTCCCCGGGGGCCTCGGCTATATCCGCTCCTTCAACGGGCCGCACTCGCTCTTCGCCGACACGATCCGCAGCCTGCGCGTCCTCGCCCTCGGCCACCGCCTCGGCCACGTGCTCATGGGCGAGCGCGACCGCAAGATCAACCTGCTCGCGCGCCTGCTGCAGCACGCCGAGACCACGGCGCGCTTCAACGTCTATTTCGGGAAGGGCCGCGACGCCTACGACGTGCGCGGGCGCGTCGCCCACGAATCCATCTTCAACGTCGAGGACGGCGCCTACCGCTGCCCCTCCACCCAGCAGGGCTACACCCCCTTCTCCACCTGGACCCGCGGCCTCGCCTGGATCCTCCTCGGTTATGCCGAAGAGATCGAGTTCATCAAGACCGTCCCCGAGGCCGAGATTCTCGCCGCACTCGCCGCCTCCCCGAAGCCGCTTTTCCGCAGCAAGAAGGAAGTCGTGGCGCGCTTCGAGGCCGCCGCCCGGGCCGTGGCCGATTTCACCCTGGAGCAGACCCCGGTCTGCGGCGTGCCCTATTGGGACACCGGCGCCCCCAACCTCCACAAGCTCGGCGCCTACCTGTCGCGCCCCGCCGACCCCTTCAACGAGCACGAGCCCGTCGACAGCAGCGCCGCCGCCATCAGCGCCCAGGGGCTCCTGCGCCTGGGGCGCCACCTCATGAAATCCGGCGATCCGAAGGCGGGGGCGCGCTATTTCGGCGCCGGTCTCACCACCGCGCGCACGCTCCTCGGCGAGCCCTACCTCTCCATCGCCAAGGACCACCAGGGCATGCTCCTCCATTCCGTCTACCACCGTCCCAATGGGTGGGATTGGATCCCCCCCGGCCAGAAGGTGCCCTGCGGGGAATCGAGCCTCTGGGGCGATTACCACGCCATGGAATTGGCGGTGTACCTGAAACGGCTCTCCGAGGGGAAGCCCGAGCCCTTCTTCTATAATATTTAAGGCGAATATTTAAGACGGCGAACGGCAACCCAGGATCCCCCATGGCCCAAACGGATTTCTCCCGACTCTGCATCCACACCATGACCACCAAGCCGCTGGACATTTGCCAGGCGGCTGACCTCTACGCCAAGGAAGGCGTGCCGGCCATCACCGTCTGGAGACAGGCCCTGGAGGGAAAGAGCATCCCCGCGGTGAAGCAGCACCTGGCCAAAGCCGGGCTCCGGGTGGTCTCGCTCTGCCGCGGCGGGTTCTTCCCGGCCCAAGACGGCGCCAAACGCCAGGCGGCCATCGACGACAACAAGAAGGCGGTGGACGAAGCCGCGGCCCTCGGGGCCCCCATCATCGTGCTCGTCTGCGGGGCGGTACCCGGCATGCCCCTGGTCGAAGCCCGCAAGCAGATCGCCGACGGCATCCGCGCGGTGCTCCCCTACGCCAAGAGCGCCGGGGTGAAACTGTCCATCGAACCTCTCCACCCCATGTACGCCGGGGACCGCAGCGCCGTGAACACGATGAAGCAGGCCAACGACCTCTGCCAGGAGATCGGGGGGCCCGATATCGGCGTGGCGGTCGACGTCTACCATCTCTGGTGGGACCCCGAACTCCAGGGTGAGATCGCCCGCTGCGGCAAGAACGGCTGGCTCCACGCCTTCCACATCTGCGATTGGAGATCCCCCACCATCGACCTGCTCAACGACCGGGGCCTCATGGGCGAGGGGTGCATCGATATCCCTCGCATCCGGGGTTGGGTGGAAGCCGCGGGGTTCCACGGCTTCAACGAAGTGGAGATCTTTTCCGACCGGCTGTGGGCCCTGGACCAAAAAGACTACGTGAAAATGATCAAAGACGCGTATTTGAAGCACGGCTAAACGATCCCCATCCCCGATCACCTGATCGCCCCGAATCCAACCTTTTTCCTTCCAACCGAAACCCCAGGAGCCTCCAATGAAAATCCACAAGATCGGCATCATCATGAACGGCGTCACCGGCCGCATGGGCACCAACCAGCACCTCATCCGAAGCATCCTCGCCATCATGAAGCAGGGCGGGGTGAAGGTGAGCGACGACGAGATCATCATGCCCGACCCCATCCTCACCGGGCGCAACCTCGACAAGGTGAAGGCCCTGGCCGAGAAGCACGGGGTGGCCCGATATAGCGACGACCTCGACAAGGCCCTCGCCGACCCGGCCAACCAGATCTTCTTCGATAGTTCCGGCACGCTCCAGCGCGCCGGGTTCATCGAGAAGGCGGTGAAGGCGAAGAAGGCGATCTACTGCGAGAAACCCACGGCGGTGGAGACGAAGGAGGCCATGCGCCTCTACAAGCTCTGCGCCGACGCCGGGCTCAAGAACGGGGTGGTCCAGGACAAGCTCTGGCTGCCCGGCATGCGCAAGATCCAGATGCTCAAGGAGCAGGGCTTCTTCGGCGAGATCATGAGCGTGCGCGGCGAGTTCGGCTATTGGGTCTTCGAGGGCTTCGTGGGCGACCAGCAGGCCCAGCGGCCGTCGTGGAATTACCGCGCCGAGGACGGCGGCGGCATGGTGGTCGACATGCACTGCCACTGGCGCTACGTCATCGACAACCTCTTCGGCAACGTGAAGTCGGTGTCTTCGTACCAGGCCACCCACATCCCCCAGAGGGTCGACGAGAAGGGCAAAACCTACCCGTGCACCGCCGACGATTCGGCCTACGCCACGTTCCTCCTGGAAAACGGCATCGTCTGCCATTTCAACAGCAGTTGGAACGTGCGCGTGCGCCGCGACGACCTCTTCACCATGCAGGTCGACGGCACCAAGGGCACGGCGGTGTGCGGCCTGCGCAAGTGCTGGGTGCAGCACGCCTCGGCCACCCCCCGCCCCACTTGGAACCCCGACATCGACCAGCCCATCGACTTCTACGCGGGTTGGACCGAGGTGCCGGACGCCACGAATTACGACAACGCCTTCAAGATCCAGTGGGAGATGTTCCTGCGCCACGTGGTGCTGAACGAACCCTTCCGCTGGTCCCTCAAAGAGGGCGCCAAGGGCGTGCAACTCGCCGAACTGAGCGCCGTCTCCCATAAGGAGCGCAAGTGGGTGGACGTGCCGGCGCTCTAGAGCCCGCAATCCGCCCTTCCCCGATTCCCACGCACGAGGAGACACCCATGCCCATCACGACCCTGACCCACCGGGGGAAGTCCATCCTCTACACGGACTACCGCGGCTGCCAAAACGACGCCGAAATGCTCTCCCTCTTCCACGAGGCCGTGGAGGGAATCCTGAAGGCCAATCAGCGGGTGCGCACCCTCAATAATTTCGAGGGCGTCTCGGTCTCCAGCGAGTTCATGGAGACGGCGCGCAAGGTCGGCCTGACCTACAAGCACCTGCTCATCGCCAAGGCGATCCTGGGATCGACGGGCATCAAGAAAATCTTCATCAACACCTACAGCATCTTTACGGGCGTCAAGGCCAGGGCCTTCGAAGACCAGGCCGCCGCGATGGATTATCTAGCCTCCTGCGACGACTGAGGCCCCGCGCGTCCAGGGGGCCTCTCCCCAAAAGGGCCATAGGGGGCCAAATCGCCCATACCGATTTGGCCCGTTTCGGCCTATCCTTTAGGCACGAGATTCCCAAAAAGGCCATCTGAAAGGCCCCGGGAGAGGTCGCCCCCATGACGAAGAAACGCCCCACCGCGAAGCAATCGCGCCGAAGGAGTACGGTCGCCCCCGTGCGCGCCCTGCACCTCGATTTGAAGGGGCTTCCCCCCACCGCGCCGCGGCTGACCGAGATCATGGAACTCGCCAAGGCGAGCGGCTATAACGCGCTCCTGGTGGAATGGGAGGACCAATTCCCCTGGAAAGACGAGCGCTTCCGCAACGAGACCTGCTATTCGGTTCAGGAGGTCGAGACCTTCCACCGGGAGGCCGCACGCCTCGGCATGGAGATCATCCCCCTCGTCCAATGCCTCGGCCATATGGAGACCTGGCTCCGCCCACCCGAGTTTGAGGGGCTGCGGGAGACCGCCCGTTATGTGGACGTGCTCAATCCGCTGGCCCCCGGGGCCGGGGCCTTCATCGAGGGTCTCGTCGACGAAGTCCTCGCCAAAACCCCGGGGTGCAAATGGTTCCACTTAGGCGGCGACGAGGCGTGGACCTTCGGCACCCATCCCGACACCAAGGCCTTCGTGGAGAAGCACGGGAAGGGCGCCCTCTACCTGAAGCACGTCGAGCCTATCCTGGACCGCCTCATCGCACGGGGCGTCCGCCCGATCCTCTGGCACGACATGATGCTGGAATGGGACCTCCCCGCCCTGAAAGCCCTGGGGAAGAAGGCCGACCTCTGCGTCTGGGGCTACGGCCGCTACGACCGGGTGGGCTCCCCTTGGATGAAGGCCTTAGGCAAGGCGGAGGCGGCCTCCAAACCGCCCATCCTCCAGGGCGGCGGCGGGCATGCGGCCTGCGACGCCCTCTTCAAACGCTTCCTCGCCGCGGGCGTGCCGCTCTGGGGCGGCGGGGCCTACAAGGCGGGTGTGCGCGGCCTCATGCATCCCGACCTCCCCGACCATGAGGCGCGCCTCATCAATACGGCCGACTGGGCCGTGTTCGCCCAGCGCTTCCCGCTCCAGGGCCTCATGAATACCGCGTGGAGCCGTAACACCACCGACGCCTGCCAGTACATCCCCATCGACGCCGCCCTTGACCTGCTCGTCGCCGGCGGCTTGGTCTGGAGCGGGGCGGCCAAGGCCGCGGGAAATCTCCTTAAGCCCGACGCCGCCTGGAAGGCCAAGGTCCTCGCGAGGTCGATGGCGCTCCTGAAAAAACGGGGCGAGGCGGCCCGCTTCGAGGCCTGCCGCGACGTCATGCATCGCTTAAACCGCCAGCGCCTCGCCGGATGGGAGAACGCCATCAAGCCCCGGGAGACGCTCGCCTGCTTCGAATCGGATCCCCGGCGGAAATCCCTCTTGAGCCCCGAGAAGTCCCTGGGCTATTTGAAGGACCACCAGATCAAATCCATCGAAGGCCTCCGCGGGGAGATCCTCAAGACCTACCACGGGCTCATTCCCGATTTGTGGCTTAACCGCTATGTGGATGAGCGCCTCGAACCGCTTAAGCAGGAGCACGCGGAATTATCGGCGCGACTTAAACGACTGATGGGGGACTAGGGAGAGCGCTACGCTGTGGGGAAACACGCAGGAAGCGCATTTCCTCCATGTGCACTTCCAACCCCTCCCTAAATACTCTTCGGGGAAGAAAGAAAGCGCCCCCTAACGGCTCTCCCTATCCCAACGAGGTCGCTGCCACGGACAATGGGAATTAAGTCTGATAGATGGAATCCTGTAAGAGCCCTAGTAGATACGTAAAAATTCCATAAATTAGAATAACTCTAATTCTTGTACAAAAATGAAAGTCCGGTGGAAACCCCCTAAAAATGGGGGGAATTCACGGGATTTCCCATTCCGCAATTTGAGTTGCTGAAATTGTCGATTTTCCCCTTGTAATTTGGGGCGGGGGCCTGTACCCTAATATTGACGGTTCCTTTCGCATTTTTCCCGCTTTTCAACCCCATGGCCAAAATCGCCCCGAACTCCGCCGCCCTCATCCAGGAAAATCAGGAACTCCGCCAGCGGCTGGCCGACCTGGAAAAGAAGGCGGCCGAGCACGAGGAGATCACCCGGGAACTCGAGCAGCGCTACGATTTCGAGAAACTCGTATCGAGCATCTCGACGCGCTTCATCAACCTCCAAAACGGCGATATCGACCGGGGCATCCACCAGGCGCTGCGCTGGATCGGGGAGTTCTTCGGCGCCGACCATTCCTACCTCTACCAATTCATCGGCCCCTCCGACCGCATGGCGATCTTCAAGCAATGGTTCGCCAGCGGGGAAGGCGCGCCGCTGCGCAGCCCGCCCATCTCGCTGGACGACGACCCCGCCTTCGCCGCCACCATCCGCTCGGGGCGCATCGTGCATATCCCCGATGTGCGCCTCGCGGCCCGGGCCCGGGGCCGCAAGATCAAGCGGCGCCTGGCGGCCCCCCGGGGCATCCGCTCCACGGTGAAGGTGCCCATGCTTTGCCAGGGGAGGCTGCGGGGATTCTTCGGCTTCGACGCCATCCGCACGCCCTTCGCCTGGTCGCCCAAGCTGCTCTCGCTCCTGCAGATGGTGGGGGAGATCTTCTGGCTCGCCCTCGAGCGGAAGAAGGCGGGGGAAGACCTCCAGACCGAGCAATTCTACCTGGCCACCATCATGGACAACGAGGTCGACCGGGTGTACTTCAAGGACGTGAAGAGCCGCTTCACCCGGGTCAACCGCGCGCTGGCCGCGAGGCACGGCTTCGCCAACCCCGAGGAGGCCATCGGGAAGACCGACTTCGATTCGTTCACCTCCGAGCACGCGCGGCAATCCCACCGCGACGAGCAACGGATCATGCGCACGGGCAAGCCGATGGTCAACGAGATCGAGAAGGAGACCATGCCGGGGGGCGCGGTCACCTGGGCCCAGTCGAGCAAGATCGCGCTGCGCGACGCCACGGGGCGGGTCGTGGGCATCTTCGGCATCTCCCGCGATGTCACCGACCTCGTGCGCGCCCGCGCCGAGATCGAGAACGAGCGCAACCTGCTGCGCACCCTCGTCGACAATCTCCCCGACTACGTCTACGCCAAGGACCGCCAGGGGCGCTACCTCCTCAACAATAAGGCGCACCTCCGGCTCCTGGGAAAATCGCGCACCCAGCAGGAGGTCCTCGGCCGAAACGATTTCGAGTACTTCCCCCGGGAGCACGCGCAGAAGTACCGCGACGACGAGAACGCCATCCTGCGCACCGGAACGCCGATCCTCGACCGGGTGGAGCCGGTCATCGACGAGCGGGGGAGATCCCAGTGGTTCTCCTCCACGAAGGTGCTCCTGAAGGACGCCCGGGGCGAGGCCACCGGCACCCTGGGCATCAGCCGCAACGTCACCGAGCGCATCAAGGCCGAGGGGCTCATCAAGGAGAGCGTGCGCAAATTGGAGAAGACGCTCCAGGCCATGATCTACACCATGGCGCGCATCGTGGAGACCCGCGACCCCTACACCGCCGGCCACCAGCAGCGGGTGGCCGAGCTCGCCCGGGCCATCGCCAAACGCATGGGCCTGGGCGACGAGCAGGTCTATTACACCCACCTTTCCGCCGTCGTCCACGACATCGGGAAGATCTACGTGCCCGCGGAGATCCTCAACCGCCCGGGCAAGCTCAGCGACCTCGAGTACCGGCTCATCAAATCCCACACCCAACTCGGCTACGACATCCTCAAGACCATCGACTTCCCCTACCCCATCGCCGACATCGTCGTCCAGCACCACGAGCACCTCGACGGGAGCGGCTATCCCGCCGGGCTCAAGGACGGGCGCATCCGCCTCGAGGCGCGCATCATCACCGTCGCCGACGTGGTGGAGGCCATGGCCAACCACCGCCCCTACCGGGCCGCCCTGGGCATCGACCTGGCCCTGCGCGAGGTCCAGGCGGGGAAGGGCACCCGCTACGATCCCGCCGTCGTCTCGGCCTGCCGGAAGGTCTTCCGCCAAGACAAGTTCCGGTTCACCTGACGGGCCTCCCGGGGCGAAATACGCTTGCTTTTAGGTTCCCGGGGGGGCAAATTCGGTGGCAGCGGCCTACGCCGTGACCATGCCGTTAAACCCCGCTCCTGCCGCCCAAAGCCTTCCCCGCGATGCGGGGTCCGACCACGGAATCCTCCTGGTGAACCTCGGGTCGCCCGATGACCCCTCCCCGCGTTCGGTGGCGCATTTCCTCCGGGAGTTCCTCTCGGATCCCCAGGTGCTCCGCATGCCGGGGCCCCTTCGGGCGCTGCTCGTCAACGGCCTCATCGCGCCCCTACGAAGCAGAGCCTCCGCGATGAAATACCGGCGGATCTGGACGACGGAGGGATCGCCGCTGCTCGTCCATAGCCGGGCCTTCTTGGGGGCTTTCACCCGGGCCCTCGCGCCCGGGACCTCGGTGCGCCTCGCCATGCGCTACGGCCAGCCATCCCTCTCCCGGGGGCTCTCCGAATTGAGGGAAGCCGGGGCGCGGGTCATTTCGGTGCTTCCCCTCTTTCCCCAATCCGCCGCGGCCACCACCGGGAGCATCCTTGATGCATGCCGGCGCCTCGACGGGGGCGCCCTGCGCCTGCTCCCCGCTTTCCACGCCTGGCCTCCTTATCTGAAGGCCCTGGCCGATAGCGTGCGCAGTACCTGGGACCGGGAACCCGGGGCGGAGCTGCTCCTGAGTTTCCACGGGCTTCCGGCGGGGCACCTGGACGGGCCGGGGTGCCGGCCCCTGGAGGAGGGCGGCGCCTGCTGCCGGGAAGAGGGCGCTTCGTGCTACCGGGCCCAATGCCTCGAGACCGCGCGGGCGCTCACGCGGGAACTCGGGGCTCCCGAGGGGCGGGTCCACGCGGCGTTCCAATCCCGCATGGGTCCCGGGCGCTGGATCGGGCCCTCCACCCGGGACACCCTGCGCGCCCTCCCCACCCGCGGCGTGAAGCGCCTCGTCGTCGCCGCCCCCGCCTTCGTCGCGGATTGCCTGGAAACCCTGGAAGAACTCGACCTGGAGGGGCGGGCGGCCTTCCTCGAAGCCGGGGGCGAGTCATTTACTTACATTCCTTGCCTTAATTCAAGCCCCGCCTGGGCCGCCGCCGCGGCCGCCTGGGCTATGACGGCGCCCCCATGGGCGATGACAGAATCGTGACAAAAAAAGCCCCCGGTCGCCCCCGACCCGCCACGGCCCGAGCCCGGATGGCCGGCGGGGCCGTCTTCGATTAAGATGCTCCCATGGACGTCCACGCACTCGCTGATCTGAGGATCCTCCATGAGCCGGGGACCCCGGCGCCATCGCCTTCGAGCGTGGCGGGGCGCTTCGTTCTCCAGACCTGCCAGCGCCACCTCTGCATCTGGATCGCCGATGGCGCGGTGGAAACCGGGGCCCCTTTCGAGGGCGCGGAGGCCTTCCATTTCCTCCTGCGGGTCCTCTGCGGCCTGGAGAGCCGTTTGCGCGGCGAAGCCGAGGTCTTGGGCCAGTTCAGGGCCGCCTTCACGGCCCAGGCGCCCTCCTTGCCCGGGCCCCTGCGCAAGACGCTCCGCGACGCCCTCCAGAAGGCCCGCGAGGTCCGGCGAAAGCACCTGGGCGCCCTCCACCAGGTATCCTATGGCAGCCTGGCGCGCCATGTGATCCGGCAACGCGATCTCGTCACGGGCCTCCGCGGGCCCGTGCGGGTGCTCGGCGCCGGGAAACTCGCCCGGGCCATCCTCCCCCATCTCCGCGAGTACCCGGTGTGGGTCTGGGCCCGCAACGCCGAAGCGGCCCGGGGCCTCGCCGCGGAGATGGAGAAGCAATTCCGGTTCCGCCCGCGCGTCCTCGAGCGGCCCGATGAACCCGGGGCCGCCTACGAACTCCTATGCGTGCCCGAGGCCGCGGGATGGGGAGCCCCCGGCCCCCATACCCGCATCCATTTCGGCGCGGCGACCGCGCCCGAGGGCGCCCAGGCCGGCGTGCGCCTCGGCCTCGCCGACCTCTTCGAACTCACCGGGGCCTTGGAGCGCGGCAATACCGAGGCCCTGGCCCGCGCCGAGGCGGCCTGCCGAGCGGGGCTGCCGGAAAGGATCCCCGCCTGATGCGGAAGATCCCCGGCTCCTTTCGGATCCTGGTGGCGCTCCTGGTGACGCTCCAGGTGTTCGCCCTGGCGCTGACGATCTGGTGGGGCTTCCTCCTGCTGCGCGAGCATGATCGTCTCCCCGGAGCCGCGGCGGGCTCGCCGCCTCGAGAAGCCCGCGCGAACGCGTCCTTCCACCGCATGGTGCTGTTGGAGGGGGCGGCGTTCATCGCGGCCATGGGCATCACCAAGGCGATCATCATCCTCATCCTCCTGCGCGACCGCAGGCGGGCCCTCGCCCTCCAGCGCTTCTTCGCCGCCTTCGCCCACGAACTGCGCGCGCCCATCACGAGCGTGCGTCTCCAGGCCGATACGCTCCTGGCCTCCCGCGGCCGGCCCCAACGGAAGGAACTCCTCACCCGGCTCCTGCGTCAAACCGGTCGCCTCGACGACCGCCTGGCCCAGGCGCTGCGCATCGCCCGGCATATCGAGGGGCTCCCGGTCTCCCTGGAAAAGATGGACTTAGGCGGGATCCTCGCCCGCTTCCGCCGCGAGCGCAAAGAGAGCCTCTCCGGCTTCAAGTTCGAGACCCTGGGCCCCGCGAACCTTTGCCTCTGGGGAAATGAAGAGGGCTTCCTCATGATCCTGCAGAACCTCGTCGAGAATACGCGCCGCCACGGCGGCCAGAAGAAGCCCGCCGCGCTCCTCACCTGGCGCGCCGAAGGGGACCGGGTCTATTTCCTGTTCAGCGACCAGGGCCGAGGAAGCGGACGCCACCACGCGGCCCATTGGCCCGACCCGGGCGAGTCCTCCCGGGGCGCCGGCATGGGCCTCTTCCTCATCCGCTCCCTCGCCCAGGGGATGGGCGGCCACGCCTCGTTCGATGGCACCGCTCCCGGGTTCCGGGTGGCGTTCGACCTGCGCGGGGAGAGATCCCATGAAACCTAGGATCCTCCTAGTGGAGGATGAGAGCGACCTGGCGCTCACGCTCAAGGAGCGCCTCGCGGGCGAGGGCTACGCCGTGAAGTGGGCCGACACTCTCGTCGCGGCGCGCCGGGCCCTGGGCGTCGGGCGCTATTCCCTGGCCCTCCTGGATGTCGGCCTGCCCGACGGGAGCGGCTTCGATCTCGCCCAATACCTGCGCCAACGCCATCCGCTCCTCCCCCTCGTCTTCCTCACCAGCCACGGCCAATTGGAGGAGCGCCTGCGGGGGCTCTCCCTCGGGGCGGCGGACTACGTGCTGAAACCCTTCGATTACCGCGAATTATCCCTGCGCCTGGGCAACACGCTGCGGGCCCAGGGCGCCGGCGCGGGGGAGGGTCCACTTCGCATCGGCGAGGTCCGCATCGATTGGGAAGCCCGCACGCTCTCCCGGGGCAAGGCGCCCGCGCGCCGTTTGAGCCCAATGGAATTGGCGGTGCTCCGCCTCCTGTGGCGCAAGCGCGGCGAGGCCATCCCGAGGAAGGTCCTGGCGGCCGCCTGCGGCACCGCACACGCCTCCAAGGCCCGCACCGTCGACAATATCATCTCCCGACTCCGCCGCGATTTCGGGGACGACCCGAAGGATCCCTCGCGCATCAAGAGCCTTCGGGGGCTCGGTTACCTGATGGATCCCACGGAACACGAGGAGTCCCCTTGAGCCCCGACACCGCGACCCGCGCCCCCCTCAAAATGGCCGATGCCCTGGGCGGGCGCAACCCCCTCGGCCCGCCCGTGTGGTTTCCCCGGCAAGCCGGGCGCTACCAAGCCAGTTACCGGGCGCTGCGCGATCGGCATTCCTTCGTGGAATTATGCACGACGCCGGCCCTGGCGGCCCGCCTCGCCCTCGCGGCGGTGGAAGAGTTCGACTTCGACGCGGCCATTGTCTTTTCCGACATCCTGTTCGTTCTGGAGGCCCTCGGCCTACCCCTGGAGATGGACCCGGCCCCGCGCCTCCCCCGGCCGATCCTCTCCCTCGGCGATCTGGAGGAGCTCCTCCCCTGGGAAGCCGCCCTTCCCAAACTCGCCTTCCAGTGGGAAGCCATGGAACTCCTGAGGCGGTCCCTCCCCGCCGACCGGGCCGCCTTCGGTTTCAGCGGGGGTCCCGCCACCCTCTTCCGCTACGCCTGCGGGGGGAGCCATCTGGCCGACGGGCCGACGGTCGACCTCGGCCTCTTTACGGCCTTCGCCGCGCGCCTCGTGCCCCTCTTGGCGGCGCTGCTCACGCGCCAGGCGGAGGCCGGGGCGGATGCCCTGCTCCTTTTCGATACCTCGGCCGGGCTCTACGGGCCCGATTGGCGCCGGGCCCATTGGCGCCCCGCCATGGCCGCCCTGCGCGCCGCCCTCGCCGAGCGGGCCCCGGCGACGCCGGTGATACTTTATGCGAGGGGGCTCGACTTTACGGACCGCAAAGCCCTCTCCGCCGCGGGCTACGACGGCTTCGGCCTCGACGAGACCCAGGACCTTCCCGCGGCCCTGGGCGAGGGATCGTGGGCCATCCAGGGAAATCTTCCCCCCGCCTGGTTGGCCCTCCCCCCCGCCGAGTTCGAGGAGCGTTTCGATGCCTGGGCGGCTCCGATCCAGGCACTGCCCCCACGACGGCGGCGCGGGTGGATCGCCTCCCTCGGCCACGGCGTGCCCCGGGACGCCCGGGAAGAAACCGTGCGCCTCGCCGTGAAGCGCCTCAAGGCCCTCGCCCCGTGAAGACCGACCTCGCCGAACCCCTCGGGCCCCGGGACCTGGTGGAAAAGTACTCCGTCCCCGGGCCGCGCTACACGAGTTATCCCAGCGTGCTCGACTGGGGTTCCCTCCCGCCCCTCGAGGCGTGGATCGCATCGCTTAAGGAAGACTTGGGACGCGATTCCCGGGCCGCCCTCTACGTCCACATCCCCTTCTGCGAACGGCGCTGCACCTATTGCGGCTGCAATACCCTCATCCGCCCCCAGCACGATGGCGAGGAAACGTTCGTCGAACAGATCCTAGTGGAATGGTCCCTCCTCAAATGCCATCTGCGCCTTGGGAACATCCCCCTCGGGGAAGTCCACCTGGGCGGCGGAACGCCGACTTATCTGGCGCCCGAAAACCTGGAACGCCTCCTCGCCGGGATCCTGACGGGGCCGCATGCCGGCTGCCAGGCCTCCATCGAAGTAGACCCGCGGGTGACCACGCGGGAGCACCTGGCGGTGCTCGCCCGCTTCGGGTTTCGGCGCCTCTCCCTCGGCATCCAAGATTTCGACCCCGAAGTCCAGCGCCTGGCCCATCGCGAGCAGAGCGCGTCCCTCGTGGCCGACCTCCTCGCGGCGGCACGGTGCCTCGGTTTCGATGGCATCAATTTCGACCTCATCTACGGCCTTCCCGGCCAGACGCCCGAAGGCCTCATGGCGTCGCTTCGGACCACCCTCGACCTGGGGCCCGATCGCCTCGCCTTCTACGGCTACGCCCACGTGCCCTGGGTGAAGGCGGGCCAGAAGGGCTACCGGGATGAGAGGGTCCCCGATGCCGCCGCGCGCCTCGCGCTGCATTTGGCGGGCCGGGAAACGATCTTGCGCGCGGGCTTCCAGGAAATCGGGATGGATCATTTCGCGCGCCCCGAAGACGGCTTGGCCCGGAGCCTCCACGAGGGCCGCCTCCACCGCAATTTCATGGGCTACACCGAAACCCGCGCCCAGCCGCTCCTCGCCATCGGCCCCTCGGCCATCTCCGAATGCAGCCTCGGCTTCAGGCAGAACGAGCGGGAACTTTCGGCCTGGGCCAAGCGCCTCGACGCGGGGGAACTCCCCGCCTTCCGCGGCCACGTCCACGATCCGGAGGACCTCCTTTTACGCGAGCATATCCTCAACGTCATGACGCGTTTCGCGACGGACTGGGAAGCTGCTTCCCGCCGCACGCCCTTCCTCCACGGCATCGAGGAGCGCCTCGCGCCGATGGTCCTCGATGGCCTCGTGGAAATTTCCGGGGCCCGCCTCGAGGTGACGCCGAGGGGAAGGCCCTTCGTGCGCAATGTCGCCATGGCCTTCGATGCCCGGTTGGCCCGCCGCCAGGTCGGCACGTCCTTCGTCCATAGCAAGACGGTCTAAGCCATGATCGGAACCCTCCGGAAAGAAGCGGGCCGCAGCATCGTGGTGGGCGGAGGGGTCTCTGGCCTGCTCGCCGCCCTGCGCCTCGCCCAGAAGGGCCAGACGGTGGAATTATACGAGTCCCGGGAACGCCTCGGGGGGCTCATCGAGACGCGCGTCCTGAGGCACGGCCTCGCCGAGGACGCCGCCCATAGCCTGCGCGCCAGCGCGGCGGTCCGCGGCCTATTCGCCGAACTCGGCCTGGACTGGGTGAGCGCCAAGCCCGAGGCACGCGCCAAGTTCCTGATCCGAAATGGACGTCTCCGCAAATGGCCCTTCGGCGTCTTCGAAACCCTATCCGCCCTCTTCCACGCGACCCTCGCGCCCGCGGGGAATCGCGATGCCCATCTCGCCGAATGGGCTAAGCGGCACCTGGGTGGCGCGGCGCCGGCCATGCGCGCCATGGCGCGGGGCATCTATGGCAGCGAACCCGAAGAACTCGTGGCGCGCCTCGCCTTCCCCAAAATAGCCCCCGACCCGCTCTGGCCGCTCCTGCCGTGGGTTCTCCGGACCAAGCGGGAGAAGGGGATCGTCGCCGCGGCCGCCCGCAAGGGCATGGGCGACCTCATCCGGGCCCTGGAGAATAAGGCGCGCACCTGCGGGGTCGCGTTCCATTTGGGCGTCCCCGTGCCCCGGGATCTCGTCGATCCCATCCTCCGCGGAAGCGACACGAAGTCCAACCTCATCCTCACGGCGCCCCCCGACGCCTGCGCCCGCCTGGTCGCATCGGCCGATGAAGATCTGGGGAATCGCCTGGAAGCCGTTCCCTACGGCGCGCTCACCTGCGTCACGGCGCTCATTGACGCGAAGGCCTTCGCCCACCCGCCCGTGGGTACCGGCGCCTTGTCGATGGACCGAGGCGATTCGCGGATCTTGGGCATCCTGTATAATTCGAGTTCCTTCGCCGGCCGGGTTCTTGACGAACAGGTCGCGCGAAGCCTCACCCTCATGCTCCGCGGAGCCGAACCCCCGACACGCGCCGAACTCTGCGCCATCCTCGCCGCGTCTTTCGACCTGCCCGAGTCGGCGCTCTTGGAATACGCCATCGCCGCCCACCCGCGCGCGCTGCCGCGCTACGGCCTGCCCCTGGAGGCCGCCTGGAACCATTGCCGGCGCTTTTGCGCGGCGCACCCCGGCCTGGTCTTCTTCGGCAATTGGACGGGCGAGATCAGCCTTCGCGGCCTTATCGAGACCGCCCGGAACTTCTCCACCCCATGAAGATCCGCCTCGGCACCCGCTCGACCCCGCTCGCGAGGGTTCAGGCCCAGAATCTCAAAGATCGCCTGCTTGCCCGGTGGAAAGAGATCGAAGTGGAGATCGTGGAGGCCGAATCCATCGGCGACCGCGACCAGACCACCCCGCTGACCGAACTTTCCCGCGGGCGCGGCGACCTCTGGGCCGACGAACTGCGCGACCTTCTCCTCGGCGGCCGCATCGATGCCGCCGTCCATAGCCTGAAAGATGTCGACCTCCAAGGTCCCCACGAACTGGTGCTCGCGGCCTTCCCCGAACGCGAGGATGCCCGGGACGCCTGGGTGGCGCGGGAGGCCCGTCCGCCCCGCACCGCCGGCACCTGCAGCCTGAGGCGATCCCTTCAACTGGAACGGATCTTTCCCGGCGTCGTCTGCTCCCCCATCCGCGGTTCCGTGGGCCGGCGCATCGAGCAGGTGCAGGCCGGGGCCTTCGACGGCACCGTGCTCGCCCTGGCCGGCCTTCGGCGCGCCGGATTCGAAGCGCGGGCCTCCCGGATTTTTCCATTGGAGGATATGGTGCCCTGCGCGGGCCAGGGAAGCCTCGTCGCCGAATGCCGCCGCGACGACGGGCCGACCCGTGAGATCCTGGCCGGCATCGACGCGCCGAGGGTGCGCGAAGCGTCCGAGGCCGAGCGGGAAATCCATCGCCGTCTCGGCATCGGGCTTGACGCCGCCTTCGCCGTGCACCTGGCACCCCGGGGCGATTCGTGGCGCCTCTTAGCCCGGGATTTCCGCCCCTCGGCCCGCCTTTGCGGCGCGCTGCTCGATTTGGACGACGCGGATCTGGGCCGTCTGGTGGCGCTCGCCCTGGAAAGGCTCGGGCCCGGATCCCGGAGGGCCCCGGGCCGCAAGCGCATCCTCGTGACCCGCTGCCCCGAGGATTTCGCCGCGACGCGGGATTTATGCGCTTCACTTAACCTAATCGCCCTTCCCTTCCCCCTCCTTCGGCGGGAACGCCTGTCCCTCCCCGAAATCCCGCGGGGGGACTGGGCGATCTTCACCAGCCCGGCGAGCGTGGCCCTCTGGCCCGAAGCCTTCCCGCCCGGCGAGCGGATCGCCTGCGTCGGCCCGGCCACCGAAGAAGCGGCGAACGGGCGGTCGTGGAAGACCCATTTCATCCCCTCCCGCGCCACCGCGGAAGACCTGGCCCGGGAATGGCCCGGGAAACCCGGGGAAACCGCCGTGCTTCCCGTCAGTCGCGGGGGGGGCGAACCCCTCCTTAGCGACCTTTCGCGACGCGGCGTGCGCGTGCAGAGGGTCGATCTTTACGATACGATTAGCACCGCTCCCGATGAGGATGCCCTGAAGCATTTTCGCGAGGGCTTCGAGGCCGTCCTATTCGCCAGCCCGTCGGCCGTCGAGGCGTGGAACGAGCGGATGGGCCGGGCCGCTTTGGGCCGCGCGACGCTCCTCTCCATCGGGCCCAGCACCACGGCGGCGTGCCGGAAGGCCGGCTTTCCCGACCCGATCGAAGGGCCCAGCGGCCTCCTTCCCCAGCTCCTCCGGCTTTTTGCGGATCCCCATGAACCCCATGCATGAACAACGCCTGCGCCTCGATCCCGCCCTGCGCCGCTTGAGGCGGGAAACCCGGCTAGATGCTTCCAAGCTCCTGTGGCCCCTCTTCATCTCGGAGACCGCGCGGGAGGCCGAGCCCATCGCCGCCATGCCCGGGGTCTTCCGCCATCCCCTCGCCCGCGCGGGGGAACTCGCCCGCGAAGCGGCGCGCCTCGGCTTGGGCGGCGTCCTCCTCTTCGGCATCCCCGCGCGCAAGGACGATGCCGGGAGCGGGGCGTGGGACCCCGAAGGCGTGATCCCCGTGGCCACCTCACGCATGCGCGAAGCGGCGCCGGACCTCCTGGTGATCGCCGACGTCTGCCTCTGCGAATACACGAGCCATGGCCATTGCGCGCCCCTGGATGGCCATCGCGAACTCTCGCGCCAAGGCGCCCTCGAATCCTACGCCCGCGCGGCGATCGCCTATGCCCGGGCCGGCTGCCAGATCGTGGCGCCTTCCGGCCGTTTCGACGGGCAGGTCGCCGCCATCCGCGATGCTCTCGATGGCGCGGGATTCCCTCGCACGGCCATCCTCAGCTATGCGGTGAAGCAGGCTTCGGTGTTCTACGGGCCCTTCCGCGACGCCGCGGGCGGGGCGCCCGCCTTCGGCGACCGGCGCAGCCACCAATTGGATCCGGCCAACGCCGAGGAAGCCCTCGCCGTCGCCGCGCGGGATGCGGCGGAGGGCGCGGACCTCCTCATGGTGAAGCCGGGCCTGAGCGCCCTCGACCTCGTCTACCGGGCCAAGGGCGCGTTCCCCTCCCTGCCGCTGGCCGTCTACCAGGTCAGCGGGGAGTACGCCATGATCGCCCGGGCCGCCGACGCGGGGGCCTTCCCGCGGCGGGGGGCCGTGCGCGAATCGTTCCTCGCCTTCGCCCGGGCGGGGGCCGACCTCATCATCACGTATTTCGCCGCCGAAGCCGCCCGCGAGGGATGGCTCGAAGGGGAGTGAGTTGACCATGGCCCAGAAAAACACGCGGCTCTGGCGGGAAGCGCAGGAGGCCTTCCCCGGCGGCGTGAACTCGCCCGTGCGGGCCTTCCGCGGCGTGGGCGGGTCTCCGCGTTTTTTCCGATCGGCCCGCGGCCCCCACCTCACCGATGTCGACGGCGCGCGCTACGTGGACTGGGTGCTCTCCTGGGGCCCCCACCTGCTCGGACACCGCCATCCCAAAGTCGAGGCCGCGGTGCTGAAGGCGGCCCGGGATGGGCTCTCCTTCGGCGCGCCCCACGAGGGCGAACTCCGGCTCTCCCGCATCCTCCATAAACGCCTTCCTTGGATCGGGAAACTGCGCTTCGTCTGCTCGGGCACCGAGGCCGTGATGACCGCCCTCCGCCTCGCCCGCGCGGCGACTTCCCGCGACCTCATCCTCAAGTTTAATGGCGCCTACCATGGCCACCACGATAGCCTCCTCGTGAAGGCCGGCAGCGGGGTCGCCACCCTCGGCCTCCCCGATTCCCCCGGCGTCCCCGGGGCCTTGGCGGCCCTGACCCTCCTCGCCGAATACAACGACCTCGACCAGGTGCGCCAGATGTTCCAGCGCCAGGGGAGCCGCATCGCCGCCATCATCGTGGAACCCTGCTCGGGCAATATGGGGGTGGTGCCGCCCCAGCCGGGTTTCCTGGCCGGACTCCGGGAACTCACCCGGAAGCACGGCGCACTCCTCATCTACGATGAAGTGATGACCGGCTTCCGCGTGCATCCCGGCGGCGCCGTCGCCGCCTACGGCGTGGAACCCGACCTCGTCACCCTGGGGAAAGTGGTGGGAGGAGGCCTCCCCGCCGCGGCCCTCGCCGGGAGCGCGAAACTCCTCGACCTCCTCGCGCCGGCGGGCTCGGTCTACCAGGCCGGCACCCTCTCCGGCTCCCCGCTGGCGATGGCCGCCGGGGCCGCCCTCCTGGAGAACCTCGACGCGACGACCTGGAAGCGGGCCGAGGCGGCGGCCGCACGCTGCGCGGAGGGATTGGAGGAAGCGGCGAAGGCGGAGGGCATCCCCCTGACGATCCAGAGAGCGGGCACGATGTTCACGCCTTTTTTCACCGCCGAACCCGTCCGTTCGGCGAAAGACCTCGCCCGCGCCGATGCCAAAGCCTACGGGAAGTTTTTCCACGGGCTCCTCTCCCGGGGCGTCTATGCGCCACCCTCCGCCTACGAGGCCTGGTTCTCCTCCAGCGCCCATGGCCCCGCGATCATCGCCAAGACCCTCGCCGCCGCCCGCGCCGCCTTCCAGGATCTGGGGCGAGCGCGTCCGAAACGATAGGTCTGTGCGCGTTTCCCCCATCCTCCCCGGGATCTATTGCGCCGAGTACGAGGGCCTGTACGAGCTCGCCATGGCCTTCGTCCGCCTGCAGGAGTACTCCGATGGCGCGCGCTTCCACCGCAAGATCTTCGAACTCGAAGCCTTCATCGCGGACTGGTGCGAGCGCAAGGGAGAGGGCGCGTTCACCTACCCGAAGCGCTGGAACGGCTATAACGTGGCGGGCACGGTGGTGGAGGAATGGCTCGCCCGGGTGAAGGCCGAATCCTCACTCCGCCCCGAGGAGGCACAGCTGCTTGCGGCCCTGCGCGGCGCCGCGGGATCGCCCCCGTGGAACGGGCTCTATCTCTTCGGCGTCTGCGACGAGGAAGGCCCCGTGGAGAAGGCCCTCGTCACGGAGCACGAGACGGCCCATGCCTTCTTCCATCTCCACGAACGCTACCGCCGACGCTCCCACGCCTTCGTCGGCGCGCTCCCCCGGGATTTCCGCCTACGGGCCGAGGCCGTGCTCCGTGAGAAGGGCTACCACCGCAGCGCCTACACCGATGAGATCCAGGCCTACCTCTCCACGGGCGATATCGACCACGGGATGCTGGGCCTCAAGACCCTGGGCTGCCGGATCAAGCGGGTGCCCGAGATCGAAGGGCTCCAAGAGCATTTCTCGCGGTGGAAGCGGCGCCTCGCCCACGGCGAGGCGCCGTGACCGGGCCCTAGGGCCGCACGGGGCCCGGGTACCCTTCCTTCAGCACCGCCCGGAAACTCCCGAAACTCAATTTACTTTCCATATAGACGGGCACGAGGTACTTGTCATCGGAGAGGTAGATGAGGATATCGCCCTCGTTCATGAAGATGCCGCGGAAATCCATCTTGGGGACGATGACGATGGTATCCATGGTGCCCCAGGCGGTCTTGATGCGCCGGCGATCCAGCACGCGGATCTCCACGTGGTGGGGATCCTGGTGGTAATGGACCGTGGTGTGGTAGACGGTGCCGGGGCGGCTTAAATCGAGGCAACGGGCGACGTAGAAACTCGAGAGGGCGTCGAACCGGTAGCGCTCCATGGGGAAGGTCTCGTAATTCGTGCGCCCCCGGGCCAAATGGCCGTAGACGAGGGATTTCCCCGGGCCGAAGCGGGCGTGGTGGAAGATGCGGTACTTGTTCTCGGCCCGGTCTTCCACGTACTCCCGGGTGGTGAGGGACGCCGGATCGCACCTCGAGGTCAGCGTCATATCGAGGCGGTAGAGCGCCGACACGAAGGGGGTCGTCCAGGCGCGCAGCACGAACTCGGTCTGGCGGGGTACGGGGGGATGGCGGACCTCCATGGTGGCGTAGCCGCCCAGGATATAGAGGTAACTGACGTGGAAGAGGAGGCGCTCGGGCTCATGGCGGAAGGGCCGGTCGCCCAGATCGACCACCTCGACCGCCGCGACGGCGGGAGCAGCCAGGAGGATCCAGAGGGAGAGGACGCGCAGGCGGGGCACGCGATAGTCTAAACCTACCGGGTTTGCATGTCAAAATCATGCCCTCCGGGCCGCATGCCTGCCCGCCGACCGAGCCATGCGCCTTTCCCCACTCCTTCTCCTCGGCTTCCTCCCCCTGTTCGCCGCCTCGCCCACGAGCCTCGACCTCTCGGGCGATTTTTTCGCCGCCGGCCGGGCCACGCGATCCTGGCTCGATGATTTCTACGGCGAATGGCGCATGGACCACCTCCTCGACAATGCCTTCGACGATAGCGTGGTCCTCATCGAGACGGCCGGGCGCATCGGGACGCCCGATCCCCTCTCGTTCTCGGTGCTGGGCGCCAGCCGCCGGTGGAACCACGTGGAACTCGACGGCATGCGCCTCGACGACCCCTTCCACCCCGGCGCCTCCCTCACCCGCGCCCCGCTGTGGCAGCGCACCATGGAACTCGACCGCCTGGGCCGCACGGTGCTCCTGCGCGAGGCGTTCCCCCGCCAGAGGCTGGCCTTCGAGTTCTCCGAGGGCTTCCTCGGCGGCCGCTTCGCGGCGGCCGATTGGCTCTACCAGAACCTCGCCCGCTCGCCCTCGCCGTACGAACGGGGCGTCCTACCCCCCGAGGATCGGCGCAGGCCCCTGGGGAGTTTCTCGCTCCTTCTCTGCGAGACCCTCAGCAACGGGAGCGGACCCCTCTCGCTGACGACCTTCGCCGAGGGAGGCCTGCGCCACCTGCTGCGCTTCGGGAGCGCGGGATACCTCGGCGCCTTCGACGAATCCTGGAGCCAGGGCGAGATCCGCCTGACCGCCGATCGTGAGGACGGGGGCGCCCAAGAGCGCCGCTCGCTCCTCCTCACCGCCCGGGCCCGGGAATGCGCGGGGGTCGAATACCATCTCGCGCCGGAAGAATCCCGCATGGAGACCGCCGCCTCGCTCTCGGGTTGGATCACCCGCAGCAACGGGGCCTTCGGGGCGCTCTTAGGCGCGAGCCTCGCCATCGAGAACACGCGATCCCGCCTCCCCGACTTCACCCGGAACCTCATCGACCAGGATGGGGAGGGCTTCAACCCCACCCAGCCCTCCGGCCTGGGGATCGCCGCCGGCCTCCAGGGCCGCCTGGAGCGCCGTCTCGACGTCCCTTGGTTCGACCGCCTGGCCTTCTCCGCGGATTCCCACAATCAGTTCATCCATTTCACCCCGGAACTTTCGGTGGAGACCAACGGGCTCACCCTCGATGACGGCGCGCGCGCGACGCCCATCGAGGCCCTGCTTTTCGACCGCAAACCCGTTTCCGCCCTCCTCTTCTCCCAGTCCCTCGGATTCGACGCCGCCAAACGCCTGGGAGCCTTCCATCTCCACGGCGACCTACGCATCTGGTTCGACGGCGCTGTCGGCGCCCTTGCGCCCCTACTCAACCCGGGCCTCGATTGGACCGCGGGCGTGGCGTGGCGCCCCGCGAAGGCCTTCTCCTTCTCGATCCTCCTCGCCCATCGCCGCGCGCCCCTCGAGTGGGAATCGGTGCGGGCCCAAATGCCCGGCTGGAACTCGGGGAGCGCCCGCGCCTGGAACGACGCCAATGGCGACGGGGCGGTCGAAGGCGGCGAACTCGGCCCGGTCACCCGACGCACCGGCGCCGCCTGGTGGACGAACACCAACGCCCTCGGGTCCCCCCAGGTGCTCTCCCTCGACATCCCGGTGGAGGTCCGCCTTCCGAAGGGCTGGGGTGTTTCCCTCACGGCCCAATACCGGCAATTCCGAAATCTCCCCTGGCTCTCCTACGAGGGCGGCCCCGGAAAAGTCGGTTCGACGGTCCTGGTGGGGGATACCCCGGTCTTCGTGGCGACCAATCCGGAAACCCGCTTCGTGCTCGGCCCGATGCCCGCCTCGGCCATGACCAACGGGGGCTCGACCTTCGCCGACCCGTTCTATGCGGGGGCGACGGTGCGCATCGCCCACGAGGGGGCGCGCTCGTTCTTCTCCGCCTCGTTCACGGCGCTCATGGCCCCGGGGATCTCGGCCCTGGGCAACGGCCCCCTGGCCAACGACGTCGGCACGATCGACGAGAGCACCGCCAATCCCAACACGCTCCTCCACCAACCCGGGCGATTGGCCCCGGACCGCGGCTATATCGGCCGCCTGCTCGTCGGGGGGAAACTCACCCCGAACTTGCGCCTCGCCTTCCAACTCAAGTACAAAGATGGGGAACCCTTCCATTATTTCAGCGCGGCGGCGATCACCAACGCCGCGGTGCGCCAGGCGGCGATCTGGAATAACCTCGTCGCCGGGGATAATCCCTGGACGGGGGAGTTCGGAAGCCGCGAATGCGCGTTCTGGAATACGGAACTCCGCCTATCTTGGAAGATCCCCCTGTCGCGGGGAGCCCTCGACCTGACCTTCTGCGTCTACAATCTCCTCGACTTCGGCGCCGAACTCGCGGAGAAGACCTTTTTCCCGGAGAACCGGGCCGCTCGAATCTCGCTGGAGACCCAAGTACCCCGCGGGCTCTGGATGCGAGCCGACTGGGCGTTGTAGGGGTTTCCCCCCGTCGATTTGATCTTTTTCCCCCGCCGGGGTACATTCGTGGGACACACGCTCCCCATGAAAGCAGAAACGTACCCCCGCAGAAAACTCTTCGCCTGGTTTCTCTACGATTTCGGCATGGCGTCGTTCTCCATGGTCGTCATCACGGCGTTCTTCGTCTTCTATTTCAAGCAAATCGTCGCCCAGGGCGATCCGCGGGGCGACTTCTACTGGGGCCTCTCCACCTCCATCGCTTGCGGCGTGGTCGCCCTCATCTCCCCGTTCCTGGGGGCCGTGGCCGACCAGGGCTCGAAAAAGAGGCCCTTCTTCATCTTCTTCGCCTCCCTTGCCATCCTCGCCACCTTCGCGCTCACCCTCATCGGCCCGGGCATGGTCGCCGCGGGGATGATCCTCTTCATCCTCGGCTATATCGGCTATACGGCCGCCCAACCTTTCTATAACGGGTTCCTCCCCGAGATCGCCCCCCGCGAGGCCTGGCCTCGGGTCTCCGGAATCGGCTGGGGCCTCGGCTACGTCGGGGGCCTGAGCGCGCTCCTCATCATCCGCCCCTTCTTGAAGAGCGCCGTCACGCCCGAGGGCCACGCCAGCGCCCAAGCCATCCTCCTCATCACGGGGGCCTTCTTCCTCTTCGCCGCCCTGCCCGCCTTCTTCCTGCTGCGCGATCGCACCCCAGCCGGTCCGAACCCCTCCGGCCTCCTCGCCGATGCGCGCCTCGGGTTCCGGCGCCTGGGCGAGACCTTCCGCACCGTGCGCCAGCACCCCGACCTGTGGAAATTCCTCCTCGCCTTCTTCCTCTTCAACGACGCCATCACCACGGTCGTCTCGTTCTTCGGCCCCTACGCCAAGGACACCCTCGGCTTCACCCTCTCCGAGATCCCGCTGCTGCTGCTCCTCGTCCAGGTGACGGCCGCCCTCGGTGCCTTCGCCTCGGGCCCATTGGCCCAGCGCATCGGCCTGCGGCGCACCGTCCTCCTCACGCTCCTCATCTGGATCGCGGTGGTGCTCGCCGCCTTCCTCGCCCACAGCAAGACGCCCTTCTGGTTCGTCGCCATCGCCGCCGGGGCTGTGCTGGGCGGCACCCAGGCCGCCGCGCGCACGCTCGTGGCCGATTTGGCCCCCGAAGGCCGGAAAACCGAGATCTTCGGCTTCATGGCCACCGGGGGCAAGATGGCGGCGATCCTCGGCCCCGCGCTCTTCGGGGTGATCTCCTCGTTTGGCGGGGGCCAGCGCCTGGCCATCCTCTCCGTCGAGTTCTTCTTCGTCGCGGGGTTCCTCGCGCTCCTCGCCGTGAAGCACAAATAGGCGCCCCCCATGACCGAACCCCTCCAATACCTCGGCATCGGCGCCCATCCCGACGACATCGAGATCGGCTGCGGGGCCTTCCTCCTCAAGATGAAGCGCCGGGGCCACCGCACGGGCATGGTCATCCTCACCGGCGGCGATATGGGCTCGGGCACGCCCGAGGGCCGAAGGGAGGAAACCGGCAAGGCCGCCCGCGACCTCGAGGTCGACGCCCTCGAGATCCTCGACCTGGGCGACACCCGCCTCGTCGACGACCACGATTCCCGCGTCGTCGTCGCCGCGCTCATCCGCAAGTACCGGCCCCAGATCGTGCTCGCCCCCTATTACGGAATCGAACCGGGCCGGGGGCGCGGCCACGCCGACCACATCGCCTGCGGGCATCTGGCCACCCACGCCGCCAATTTCGCCCACCTCGAGAAGTACCCCGCCCAGGGTTCGCCCCATGCAGTAAAGAAAATCTTTTATTACTTCTTGCAGCCCTACCTGAAACCAAGCTTCATCGTCCCGGTGGATGAAGAATTCCCGATCGCCATGCGAGCCTTGGCGCACCATGGGTCCCAATTCGACCGCCCGGGCCGTCCTTCCACCATCCAAGCGCGCCTGGAAGCCAGCGCCGCGGCCCTCGGGGCCCAGGTGGAGGCCCGCTACGGCCAGGCGTTCTATGTCCCGGATGTCCCCCGCGTGGAAGACCCCTTGGGGATGTTCTAAAGGGGGATCGCCGTTCGGCGGGAGGGCGCTTTCGAAACGCGGCGCTCCTGACGGAGACCGCGTGCGCGGGGCCGATCCTGCCGGCGTGGCGGCGCCATAGTACGCTTCGGGCATGGTCCATCAGATCCTCGCCGTGCCGCTCCTGCTCAAGATCGTCCTTTCCCTCTTCGTGATCCTCGGCGCCAATCGCCTCACCGGACGTCTTTGGGCCGCGGTGCTCGCGGGGATCGCGGTCTTCGCCCTCTGGACGCCCCGCAGCCCCTCGGAATTGCTCACCGCGTTCCGCATGCGCGTCTCGAGCGCCGATGATTTCTTCTTCATCGCGATCCTTTTCCTCGTGGTGTGGATGAGCGCCCAGATGTCGGCGGCGGGGACCATGAAGCGCATCGTCACCGCCGCGGAGGCCCTGCTCCCCCGGAGGTCCGCCCTCGCCGCCGTGCCCATGCTCATCGGCTTCCTGCCCATGCCCGGCGGCGCGCTCTTCAGCGCCCCCCTGGTGGAGGCCCTCGACCGGGAGAACGCCCTCGACGCCAACCTGAAGGCGCGCATCAATTATTGGTTCCGCCATATCTGGGAGTACTGGTGGCCCCTCTATCCGGGTGCCCTCCTCGCCGCGGAAATCTTCCGCCTGCCGCCGTGGCTGTTCATGGCGATCCAGATCCCCCTGAGCCTCCTGGCCATCGGTTCCGGCTGGTTCTTCCTGCTGCGCCGCGTCCCCCCCGCCGCGGCCCTCGGCCGCCGGGACGAGCTTCGCCGCGCCGCGCGCGATGCGGCGCTCCAGGGCATCGCCCCCATCGCGGTGCTCACCCTCGTCTACGCCCTCGTTTCCTTCCTCCTCCCGTCTTTCGCCCAGATCAGCAAGTATCTCCCCATGGTCTGCGGCGTCGTCGCCGCCATGGCGTACCTCCAGGCGCGCCAAGCCCTTCCCGCCGCCGCGTGGAAGAAGATCCTCTTCTCCCGGGCGCCGCGGGCATCGCCTTCGCCGTCTGGCTCGTGCGCGTCTACGGCGCCTTGGCCGAACTCCCCTTCGCCGACGGGACCCTCCCCATGCGCGTCATGCAGGGGGAACTCGCCGCCTGGGGCCTCCCCGTCCTCGCCCTCGTCATGGTGCTTCCCTTCATCGCCGGGGTAACCAGCGGCATCGCCGTGGGCTTCGTGGGGGCCAGTTTCCCCTTCATCGCCGCGCTCCTGCCCAGTGGCGTTCCCCTCCACGAGCGCCTCGCCCTCGAGGTCCTCGCCTACGGTTTCGGCTACATGGGCCTCATCCTCTCCCCCATCCACGCCTGCCTCATCGTCTCCTGCTCCCATTTCAAGACCCGAGTCGGCGACGCCCTCCTCCGCCTCCTCCCCGCCACCGCCCTGGTGATGCTCGGTACCCTGGCCTGGTACGCGCTCCTCCAATACGCCTTACGCTGAAGTCCTCCCATTCACGAAGCTTACCGGCCTAAACGACCTCAAGGATTGCGCCCCGATCGCGAGACGTTAAATAATAAGCCCAAATCCGTTCACCACAGCAAGTACGTCGATATCCCAAACATCGTGCGCGCCTGATGCGGGCCCTCTCCTTTCCCAACCCCCAATTCAAAATGCGTGCAAGCATTTTGATCCGCCTCTTCGACGGAAGCCCCTTTCAAGCAGGAGGGTGGGCGTCCCCGCAGGCGCGCATCGGCGCCCACAAAAAAACCAGCAACAAACCACCCCAAGCCGGGCGCCGCGGCGCGCCGGAGGGGATGCCCACCCTCCGCCGAATAGGCCCCCGAAGAGGCGGGGTTTTTAGAAGACGATCCCCATGCCGAACTGCAAGGTCGGCCCAAACGACGGCCTAAATTGCGCCCCGAAATCGATGCGGTAATTCATGAGGCCCAATTCGATCACCGCCGACAGGTTCCCCGCCAGCACCATCTGCTCGTTCTCCGAAAGCGCGCCCATGCGCACCTCGA
>JAFLEE010000070.1 GCA_017302015.1 Spirochaetota bacterium
GGATCAGGGGACGGGGGGGAACATCGGGGCGGGGGCGCCAGATGGGGACGGGATTGGGTGGATGGGGGTGAGGTGTCCGCGGGGAATCGGCGAGGGGGGGGGGTAGGCGGGATTTTTACAGCACAATTTCAGAGAATGGATCCACTCGGGAACAAACTCTGAGAATTCATTTTTCCCCCACCCCATACATCGCCTCGATATTCCCCACCGGCACGTCCGCCTGGAGGATCTGCGACGGCGCGAACACGAACCCCCCGTCCCACCCCAGTATTTCCGACGTCTCCCGCGCGTGGGCCCGCACCTCCTGCGGCGTGCCCCGGGGCAGGACGCGCTGGGTGTCCACCGCCCCATGGAAGACCAGCCGGTCGCCGAAGCGCGCCTTGAGCGCGGCGGGCTCCATGCCCTTCGCCGTGACTTGGATCGGGTCGAGGATGTCCACGCCCGCCTCGATGAGTTGGGGGATGAGATCCACGATGCTCCCGCAGGAGTGCATCATCACCTTGAGCCCATAGCCATGGGCGTGGGCGCATAGTCGGCGGACCTCTCCGAAGAAGATTTCCGTCCACATCTCCTTCCCGATGAGGAGGCCCCCCTGGGAACCGAAATCGTTCCCGAAGAACCAGACGTCCATCCGCCCCTTCATTTGCCGGAAGATGACGTCGTTGAGTTCGAGGTAGAGGTCGGTGAGCCGGCGCACGAGGGTCTTCACGAGTTCGGGCTCCGCCGCGCAGGTCGCGAGGAAATCCTCGAAACCCATCATGCGATAGGCGTCGCCCATGATGCCCGTCCAAAGGCCGCCGATGACGACGCGATCCCCCGCCGTCTCGGCCTCGCCCGAAAGCGCGCTGAAATCGAAATCCGAGGCTTTCGGCCAGGGGTGGTCGAGTATTTCCCGTTCGGTTTCGGCTCCCGAAAGCGGCCCCCGGATCGCCTCGTCCACCGTGAACTTGGCCGTGGGGTTCGTCCCATCTCCCCGTTGCCCCTGGCCGAGGGCGTTCCACGGGCTTCGATGCCAGCGGATGCCTAGGGGGCAGGTCCGTTCCCGATCCGTCATCGGAAGGCTTTTTTTACAGAAGGGGACGCAGGTCTCATTCTGGGAGATATCGCGGCACGACAAATAATAGAAATCGGAGCCCAGGATATCGAGGAGCTCCCGTTCGGTGCCCACGCCGAAATGCGACCTCAATTTGCGGTCGGTTTCCCGGTGGGCCAGGTAATCCACGGGGGGGCGATCCGGGGCCCGATGGGCGCAAGCGGCCTGGAAACGTTCGCGATGGTTCATGCTCCAGTGTCATCCATCCGCGGCCGTCGCGCCATGGAAAAAACGGAAAAGCCTTGCAATGCCCGGACCCGGGCACAAAAAAAAGCGCCGAGGCGGCCACTATCGGCCGTCCCGGCGCCCTCCCGGTCGTCCCGGGTCTTCGTCAGGTGTACTTCGGCAGCATCTTCCCGTGGGCGAGGATGAGGTCGTCGCACATCTTGCGGATCTTGTCGAGGGGGAGTTCCGCGGCGGTGTGCGGGTCGAGGGCCGCGGCGTGGTAGATGGCGTCGCGCTTCCTGGTGAGGGCCGCCTCGATGATCATGAGCTGCACATTGATGTTCGTGCGGTTGAGGGACGCGCACTGTTCGGGCAGGTCGCCCACCATCGTCGGCTGCACCCCGTTTCGGTCGACCACGCAGGCGATCTCCACGCAGGCCTTGGGGGGGAGGTTGGGGATGGACCCGTTGTTCGACACGTTCCCGCCGATGCGGATGGGGGTGTCGGTCTCGATGGCCTCCATGATGTAGGAGCCGTACTCGTGGGTGCGCGAGTGGGAGAGGATGGGATTGCTGATGATCTCGTTCTTGCGCTTCTTCCACCCGGCGATCTGGTTGACGCAGCGGCGCGGGTACTCGTCGAGGGGGATGTTGAACTCTTTGATGAGTTCGGGGAACCGGGCCTTGATCCAATAGGGGGTGTACTCGGCGTTATGCTCCGACGACTCGGTGATGTAGTAGCCGAAATAGAGCATCATGGCGTGGCGCACCATGTCGCCGTACTTCATCGCGCCGCTCTTGCGGGCGTCGGCGAGTTTCTTGGCCGCTCGGCGCTTGATCTCGGGGTAGAGGTCGACGCCGTCGTCGGTGATCTCGAGGAGCCAGGCCATGTGGTTGATGCCCGCGATCTTCCACTGGAGCTTCTCCACGCCCTCGAGCATGCCCAAGCCGCGCAGGAGGCCCTCGGCGCAGCCCTGCACCGAGTGGCAGAGGCCCACGCTCTTGACGCGGCTGCCTTGGAGCAGCGCGCCGGTGAGCATGGCCATGGGGTTGGTGTAATTGAGGAACCACGCGTCGGGGCAGACCGCCTCGATATCCCGGGCGAAATCCATCATCACGGGGATGGTGCGCAGGGAGCGGAAGACGCCGCCGATGCCGAGGGTGTCGGCGATGGTCTGGCGCAGGCCGTACTTTTTGGGGATCTCGAAGTCGATGACCGTGGAGGGCTTATAGCCCCCGACCTGGATGGCGTTGATGACGTACTTGCTGCCCTTGAGGGCGGCCTTGCGCTGCGCCACGCCGAGGTGGGCGGTGATGGTGGCGCGGCCCCGGTTGATGTTCTTGTTCAAGGTATCCATCATGAGCTTGGATTCCTTGAGGCGCGTGGCGTCGATATCGTAGAGGGCGATGTGGCCTTCGCGCAGGGCGGGCGTCAGCAGCGTGTCGCCGAGGACGTTCTTGGCGAAGATGCTGGAACCGGCTCCCATGAACGTGATCTTGGGCATTGATTTCTCCTGGGCCGCGCAAGCGGTCCGATGGGTGGGATGCGTTTATGTTACCTTATGGCCTGCAATCCTACTATGTTCGGTTGTGCTTTTGATATGTCTGGGTGGCGAAAATCGGGGGAATCACTTAGAATCCGGCCTGATTTCTAAGCGCCCTATGTCAAAGTGGGATATCGGGGCCCAACCCCCCTCGCTTTATTTCCTCCCAACGGAAGCCACGGAGTGGCGGAACTCGGTGGGATTCATCCCCGACTCCTTCTTGAAAAAGCGGGAGAAATAATACTGGTCGGAGAAGCCGAACGCCTCGCTGATCTCCCCCAGGGGCCGGTCCGAATAATAAAGGGCTTCTTTGAGGCGGTTGAGTTTCTCCCGGAGGAAGTACTTCTTCGGCGATTCCCCGAAAGCCTTCTTGAACTGGGCCGCGAAGGTCTTGGCCCGCAGGCCCTGGCGCGCCCCGAAATCGGCGAGGGAAAACTCGCCGTTTAGCCTCTGGGCCACATAGTTGAAAAAAGGCTCGAAGGAGCGCAGGTGTTCGCGGCGACCGCGGATCATCCCCCCGAGGGGATCGGAAAAGAGAGCCAGGCAAGCGAGGGCTTGGGCGCGGATGTCGAGGAGCCCCGGCGGCTTACCGGGACGGAGCCGCTCGGCGAGGACGCGCCCGAGCGCGGGCGGCAGCGGCGCGGAAAGGGGCCCCGTGCGGTGGAGGAGTTCGCACCCGTTCACTAGGGCCCTGAACTGGAAATAGATCTTCTGGAGCGAGGCGTTGCGGTGGGCGAGGCGATCGGCGCCCGCCGGGAAGAGGTAGACCTGGCCCGCCTTCATCTCCACCTCGCGGCCGTCGAAGCGCAAGAACCCCCGCCCCCCGAGCACCACGTTGATCTCATTGTAGAAACTCTGCCGATCATCGCTTTGGAAGGCCGCATCCAGGGTCACCCGCCCGAAGCCCAGGAGGCCCAGATTGAGGGAATTCAGCACCCCGTTCTCGAAGCTCTCCAGCCCGTGCACCCGGATATGGGCCCAAAGGTCCCGCGTCGCCCCGAGGGGCAGCTGCGTCGAATAGATGTCATCGACCGGCATGGGGGATTCTACCAAGAATCATCCAAAGAGGCCTGTCGCCAGATCCAGAGCCATCGATCAGCCGGATCATCCCATTGTCTTCGGCCCGGTATCGATTCGTTGATCGCCGGACCCGGAGTACAACTTTCAACCGGTCGCTTTGACGTCAAGGCAGGAGTGGCTTTTTCTGCGCCCATCCCCTCCGCTTCATTGACCGGCGCCCCTTATACGAATCGCGAAGAATTCCCCTGGACCGAAAGGTGGGAAGTATCGAAAAGTTTCCTGGCTTGCCAGCGGTTTCCGAGTCGAGACAGCCGGGTGATGCTGGCGCACGGGGGAACCTCATGCGGAAGGCAACCGGTCAGGGCCGCCAACATGCCTTGTACCGAGTGCCCATGGCCCACCAAAACCATCGGACCCGATGCACCCGCGATCAGGGCCTTCACGGCTGAAGCCTGGCGCTCCCGGGCGATTCCTTCCGTTTCCGGCCAAGCGGGAATCACCTTGGATGCTTCGACTGCGGAGAGCAGGGGAAAATGCGCCCCACGCTCCTCCCCGCTCACGAACTCGGGAGGCGCGGGAAACCACTCCTGGTTGAGCCACTCGCCGAGGCCGCGTTCGATGCGCACGGGGCATCCGACCTGCTGCGCGATGGCATGGGCCGTCTCGAGGCAACGCCAAAAGGGCGATGCGTACACGGCGCGAATGCCCTTGTCAGCGAGGGCTCGCCCGAGTTCGCACGCCTGCCGCCGTCCGAGGTCGGACAGCGGCGGGTCGGACGGAAACGCGGCCGTGCGGGACCAATCGGGATTTTCGAAATCCACGCGCATGCCATGGCGAACAAGGAAAATTTCCAGAGTGGGTTCAGTCATCGCCGTTTACGGTACGAATGGAAAGGGGCCCTGACGCCGCAGCAGAAATCAGGAATCGATTTCAACCGCGCCGCTCGGCAGGGAATGAGGCGATGCATGGCGCTTTTCAAGGGAAGGAGATCAATGATCAAACGTTTTATCTGCGCAGTTTAGGTCGAATAAAGGAAAACGTCAAGAGGAATGGCTCACGGCGCAATCGGTCTATCATCCGACGGAATCGAATACCACAATCTCCTCCGACGGGGGAATGCGCCCATGAACATCACGTTTCTCGGCACGGGCGGTTGGCTTCCAGCCGTGGGCGGCGATAGCGCCTGTCTCCTCGTGGACGGGACCCACCTCATCGATACCGGCTGGTATGCGCTTGAGCGCATGACCGAATTGGGGCTGGATCCTTCGGGAATCCGGTCCGTGACCTTCACCCACCTGCATCAGGACCATTATCTCGGACTCCCGTCGCTCCTCTTCTGGTTCGCCATGAAACGCTCCTATGGCCCGGCGCACTCAAAAGAGCCCCTTGTCGTGTCCGGCCCCGCTGGCCGCGTGGAACCCGTCCTTGCCGCGGCCCTGGATTTCCTCCAAGTCGAGCGCTACCCCGAACTCAAGCTCCCCCTGGATGTGCGCCCGTTGAGGCCAGGCGACACGCTAGACTTGGGGAGCCACCGTTTCGAAACCGCGGCCGCCTTCCATACCAGCGGGAAGGGGGCGCGGGAAGAGGCGTTGTCCCTACGGATCCACTCCGCCTCGGGGCGTTACTTCGTTTACACCGGGGATACCCACCCCCATCCCAGCGTGGTCGATTTCGCGAAGGGCGCGCCCGTCCTCATCCATGACGCCGCCCATACCCCGGGCGCGGTGGCGGCGACGCACGCGAAAGCCGCGGGGGTCGAGCGGCTCATCCTCATCCACAACGACCGCGACGCCCAACCCCGCGCCCTCTCTGAGGCCCAGAAAGTTTTCCCTCGCGCCGAGTACGCCGTCGAGGGACATACCCTCGAAGTTTAACCCGGACCTACCCGCCGCGGGCGCACTCAGCCCGGTTCATTTTCGTGGAGTGGCCAGTCCCGTTCATCCCCACGTTGCTCCATGGATTCCGGGGTTCCACTTCGACCCGCCGATCGTCGTGGAGTCCCCGCCCGCCCCGAGCCATGGAGATCCCTAGAATGTCCGGGCATGCATCGACGCAGACTGGACGCCGGACGATAAAAAAAACTTCCAGGCCGTAAGGCGGGAAATCCCCCAGGTTGCTCTTTACATGTTTATCATGTATTATATTTCTATCCCTCATGAATGGCCTCCGGAGCGCACGAACCAGATGATTCCTGAATACATGCGCGTACGCCAGTATCTCTACAACCTCCTCCGGAATTCGGGGGGGCGCTTGACCCAGATCCCCCCGGAGAATGAACTGTGCCAGAGGTTCCAGGTCAGCCGGGTCACCGTACGCGGGGCCATCGAGGGCCTCGTGAAGGACGGCTACCTCATCCCTCGCCGCGGAATCGGCACCTTCATCAACCCCGCGCGCATCGACTCGAGCGTGACGGCATTGCCGACCATCGGAATCCTGCGGGGGGACGGGCGCCAGGCCACGACCCCGTTCGACCCCTTCGTCGCCCAGTGCGTCAAGAGTTCCGGGATGATCTTCCAGTGGCTCCACCTCCCGGAATCCCGGGATTCGGACCGGTTCGCCGAGACGGTGCGCTCGGGGATGGACGCCGTCATCTGGGAGTCCTTCGACCCTACCCCTGAACAGCGGGAAATGGCGAACGCCTTGATCGGCGAGGGGATTCCCCTCCTCGTCGTCGACTTCGAGCGCGCCCGATGGCCCGCCCGTATCGATGCGGTCGTCTCGGATGGCGCCCGCCGCGGGGCGCGCGCCGCCGAATACATCCACGCCCGCGGCCACCGGCGATTCTTGATGGTCCACAATATCGGCATGCGCCATCACCGAATGGCAACGGGCGCCACGTCCACCCACCGATCCATGGAGAAGCGCCTCCACGCGCTCTGGCGAAGCGGCGAGAGGCCCTCGGCGGAGGCCTGGCTCCTGAGAGATTTCAACGAACACATGTCCAGTCACCGCCGGCCGCTTTCATCCTTCTCCCTTTTGTATACCCAAGACCATCTCCTGCCTTGGGTGGCCGCTTCGATCGAGCGATCGGGCCTTTCGGTGCCGGGTGACCTTTCGATCCTCGTCTATGGTCGACCCGACCCGCGTTTCCTGGGCGGACTCGAAGCCGATTATATCGATCGGGAATCTGGGATGCGCCAGGCTATTTTCGATTGGCTTGAAAAAAGAGTCGTGAAGCGGGTCTCCGGCGGCCTCTTCCATCGAGAAATCGATATGAATATCATTTCGGGATCCTCCATCAAGACGCTTCGAAAAGAGGCGATGAAAGGAAAAAAACATGCCTAACGTGAAACGTTGGTTGATCCTGATCCTGATCGCCTCCCGCTTGCCCGCCGGCACACCTTCCTTAATCCAGGAATGGTCGGCCGAGAAGATAACCGGCCTCACCCTCTACGCGGCTGATGGTTACCTCGCGGCGCTCAAGCCGGGCGGCGAGGTCAAAACCCCCGATGGACGCGCCACGATCGCGATCTCCCTGGATCGCTTCCGCCAGGAGGCGGTCGCCTGGGACGTGCAGCTCCTTTGCCCCCTCCTGGGCGGGCTCAAAAGCAACCAAACTTACGAAGTTTCGTTCCCGTGCAAAGCCACGGCCTCCGGCGTGATCCAGATGGCTGTGGCTCAGACGGAAAAACCCTGGGCCGTACTGCCGGGCGCCACGGGCCAATTGGAAGCCGGCGTGGAATGGCGAACAGGCCGTTTGGTCTTCACCGCCCAAAAGGACCACGGCGAGCCCTTGGCGGTGCCCCGCTTCATGCTGGCAAAATTCGGAGCGCCGGCGACCATCTATTGCGGGCCCATCCAGCTTCGCGAACTCCCGAAAAAGCTGCCCATCGGGCTCGACCCTCAATGGCAATTGTTCCTCGGGGTCGATACGCCTTCGAATTTTAGCGAGGTGCCCCAGAGCCTCGCAGGCAAACAAGGGGTCGTTCGCCCTCGCATGGTCACGCTCGCCAGCGGCACGCTCGATCTCGGCGCCTTGTCCGGGGAAATCCACGCCAAGGATTGCGCCGTCCTCTTCAACGCATTTGAATGCAGGGAAGCAGGTTCCATGCGGATCGGGGTGTCGGCGGATTGGTGGGTCGAGATCTTCTTGAACGGCGAGAAAGTGTACGGAACCATCCCGGCCGGGAACCAGTCGCAGGCGTTCATCCCCGATGACCATGTCTTTGAACTCCCCGTCCGGGTCGGGCGAAATCTCCTGGCGGCGAAAGTACTCAGTGGCTCCAAGGGTTGGCGCTTCGTTTGCGGATCGCCGACGCGCGCGCCCGACGATCCGGGCTTTTTCGTCGTCCGGCCCGGCGCGGCCTGGAAACCCGTCAATATGGATGCCCTCGCCGTGAAACCGGGCACCGCGCTCGATTTCTCGAGCCTCCTGGGGCCGCGGCATGAAGCAGGACGTGAGGGACGGGTGATCATCAACGGCGAAGGACGCCTCGCCTTCGAAAAAAACCCCGATCGCGCGGTGCGATTCTTCTCATTCAATACGTCGCTATCCTATTGGCGGGCGAAAGCGCACACCTGGACCCACCGAGATATCGAAGAATTTTCCTCGCGCACGGCGCGGCAGGGCTATAATATGCTGCGCCTTCATTACATCGATCGTTTCCTATTGGGCCACAAGGTCCATAACCGCCCCTTGAGGTCGATGAAAGAGACCAAGATCCCCCAGCGCGCCACTGAAATCGCCTTCGACGCTTCCAACCTAGACCGTTTCGATTATGCGGTCGCTTGCCTCAAGAAAGACGGGATCTCGATCAACCTCGATTTGATGTCCGCGACCACCGGCTATACGATGGCCTATCCCGGGAAAGACCCCGCGGAAGACAGTTTCCGCATACAACTGTTCTTCAATCCCGAGTACCGCCGGCACTGGGAGGCCGCCACCGAATTCCTATTGAACCACACCAACCCCTACACCGGACTCAAACTCAAAGAAGACCCCGCGCTCGCCATCGTCGAACCTTATAACGAACAAGATCTCCTGCTCTACGAAAAAAATCAGATGGCGGCCTTCGCGCCGGCCTTCAAGGCATTCCTCGAGAAAAAGTACCTTGGGGATGGCGAATTGCGCCGGGCATGGAAACGCGATGATGCCTCGCTCGAGTCGCTCCCGCCCATCGACGAAGAATCCCTCAGGCGGGGCGACCCCATGGCCGCCGATCAAGCCCATTTCCTGGTCCAAACCCTGAAGGCCCAAAATGCCTGGTATCTCGGGGTCCTCCGCCGCTGCGGCTATCCAGGTCTCGTCACCCAATGGGACATGATCATGCGCACGCTCGAACTGGCCGTGCGCGCTGAAATGCCAGTGATCGCCCAGCATACCTATTTCGCGCACCCGAATAAGGTCCCCACGAAGAATTTGGTCACGAAAGGTTCCAACGCCGGGTTCTCGGGCGGATTTGAAAATGACGTGATCGTCTCCCAGGACAGTTCCCTCAACTCGAGCTATTTCCGTTCGGCCGCGGCCATCCGGTTCCTAGACCGTCCGTTCATGATCACCGAGTATTCCCATTCGGCATTCAACCGTTTCCGCCACGAGCGGGGCCTCTATTTCGGGGCCTATGCCGCGCTCCAGGGGTGGGATTCGATCGCCGCCCACGGCAACCTTCCCGTGGTGGTCGACGCGGGTTATCTCGACCCGTTCTGCAATTTTGAAAACGCCCAAGATCCCATTTCCCGCGCGAGCGAGACCCTCGCGGCACTCGCTTGGCTGCGCGCCGATGTGAAAGGGGCCTCCCACACCGTACAAATGACGCTCTCCAACGGGACCCTCTTCCCGAAGTTCACCCTGGCCGCGATCGGCGATGACTACGCCAAGTTGGGTCTCCTGACGCGTATCGGGATCGGCTACCCCGAGGTCAAACCGCTCGCTCCCGTCGGGAAACCGCGCACCGATTGGGAAATCAGCCCCCAGGAATTCTCGCCGCTGAACGTCTCGCAATGGTACGCCTCCGCTTCATCGACCGATGGAAAGACCTTCCCGGGTCTCCTCGGAGAACTTCGGCGGCGCGGCATGTTGCCGGCCACCAATGCCACGGATTACGATCGACGCGTTTTCCAGAGCGAAACCGGCGAGGTGACGCTGCAGGGGAACACCGAGACGATGACCGTCATCGCCCCCCGCCTGGAAGGGGCCATCATCAAAAAAAACACCCCCGTTCGCCTGGGTTCTCTGGAGATCGCCTCCTGTTCCCGCCCGGCTTCGGTGGCGATCGCTTCCTTGGAGGCCGGGCGCGGGATCCGGGACGCCAAGCGTTTGCTGCTCGTTTTCGCCACCGATGCGCTCAATACCGGCATGAGTTTCGAAAACTCATCCCGCATGTTGATGCTCGATGTCGGCCACACGCCCGTTTTGGTCGAGACCGCCGCACTCCGCCTGGGGATCCGCACGACCCACCCCGAAGCGGCTGCGGTTTATTCCCTATACCTCGACGGCACGCGGGCGGAACCGATCGCAAGTTCCAACGATCAAGGTGTCCTCTCGATCGCGATCGACACCTCCCTCTTGAAATACGGGACCCCGTATTTCGAGATCATCTTTCCGTGACGAACCCTCGAGTGACTTGACCGTGCGCGGTCATCGGGGCCTTTTGCCAGGTCCAACGGAGGGGGCTCCCCTTCCGGAGAACGCGCGCGCGGCCGAAGCGCCTTTCCGCAGGTTCGGTTTGGATCGATCCCCCGTCGTTTGGGGTTGCATCAAGTGACTTGGGTGGAATAAGTCCATCCGCAAGGGATTCGTTTCTATGGCAGCCCCGACCCCTTTGGTCTAAGATTTGTTTGGCAGGAAAGGATCGAGGGGGTTGCCTCCTGTTCTTTTCCCAAGGAGCCTTGGATGCCGCATCCTCACGCCGATCTCGAGATCACCGATCTTCGGACCGAATACCGCGTCAATCCCCTCGGCATCCCGACCCGCCAGCCTCGGTTCTCCTGGCGCCTCTCCAGCGCGCGCCGAGGGGCCCGCCAAGTCTCCTACCGCATCCTCGTCGCCTCCTCGCCGGAGCTCGCCCAACCCGGGAAAGCCGACCGATGGGATAGCGGGCGCATCCGCTCGGGAGAATCCATCGCCATCGCCTACCGCGGGAAACCCCTTTCGGGTAGCGAACGCGGCCATTGGGCCGTCCTTGTGGGCGATGAAACGGGGGCGGAGACCCGCTCCACCGGGGAGGCCTGGTTCGAGACCGCCCCCGACGAGAGCGATTGGAAGGCCCGCTGGATCGGTTGGACGGCCGGTTGGAACGGGCAGGCCCTGTGTTTCCGCCGAAGCTTCTCCCTCGACCGCCGCATCGCCCGCGCCCGCATCCACGTGGCCGGCCTGGGCTATTACGAACTCCGCCTGAACGGCGCGAAGGTCGGGGACCGGGTGCTCGACCCGGCCTGGACGGCTTATGACAAGCGCATCCTCTATTCGACCTACGACCTCACCGATTCGCTCCGGCCGGGCGAGAACGTCCTCGGGGTGCTCGTGGGGAACGGCTGGCACGGCATGCCGAAACTCATCGCCCAACTCATGCTGTGGGACGACGCGGGCCGCCTCGAGGTGATCGCCACCGGCACCGAACCCGTCTTCGTCCAACCGCGCTGGCTGGTCGCGCCTTCCCCCATCACCCAGAATAGCGTCTACGACGGCGAAACCTACGACGCGCGCCTGGAAATACCCGGGTGGGACGAGCCCGGCTTCAAGCCGCCCCCCGCCAAGACCCCCGAGGCCTGGCGCCTCATGGGGGCCGTGCCCGTGGACGCCCCCGGGGGACGGCTCCTTCCCCAGGACATGGAACCCATCCGCGTGGTCGGCCAACTCGCCGCGGTTTCGATCCGGGAACCGTCCCCCGGCGTCCACGTCTTCGATTTCGGGCAGAATATCGCGGGTTGGTGCGCCCTCCGCTTGGCGGGGAACGCGGGGCAGAAGGTGGTCCTGCGCTTCGCGGAAATCCTCGCGGAAGACGGCACGATCGACCAGGGCAATCTGCGCACGGCACGGGCCACCGATACCTATATCCTGAAGGGCGGGGCGATGGAGTATTGGGAACCCCGCTTCACCTACCACGGGTTCCGCTACGTCCAGGTCGAGGGCCTGCCGTCCGCGCCCGACGGGGCGACCCTCGTGGCGAAGATCGTGCGCTCGCAAGTCGAGGCGTCGGGCGATTTCTCCTGCAGCCACCCCCTCATCGACCGCATCCACCAGAACGCCCGATGGACGGAAGCGGGCAATCTCCACGGCCTGCCCACCGATTGCCCCCAGCGCGACGAGCGCATGGGCTGGCTCAACGACCTCACCGTGCGCGCCGAGGCCGCCGTGCGCCATTTCCACCTCCCGCGGCTTTATGCCAAGTTCATGGACGATATCACCGATACCCAGGACGCCAGCGGCGCCATCGCCGATACCGCGCCGATGAAATGGGGCAACCGGCCGGCCGACCCGGTGGACGCCTCCTACGCCCTCCTTCCCTGGATCCTCTACGCCCATTATGGCGACGCGCGCACCCTCGCCGGGCACTACCCGAACCTCACGGCGTGGTTCCATTGCCTAGAGCGGTTGTCTAAAAACGGCGTGCTCGAACATAGCCTCTACGGGGATTGGGCGCCCCCGATCGCCGAAGGGAGAAACGGGAGCGCGCACCCGGCCCATACCCCGGCGGCCCTGATGTCCACCGGATATTTCCTCTATCTCGCGCGCCTCCTCTCCCGCATCGCCGGGGCCTTGGGGAAGCGCGGGGACGCCCGGCGATTCCAAAAACACGAGGCCCGCATCGCCCGGGCCTTCCATGAAACCTTCTGGGACGGGGCGCGCGGCGTCTACGGGAGCGGGAACCAAGCGTGCCTCGTTTTTCCCCTCTGGCTCGACATCGTGCCAGACTCCCGACGGAAGGCCTGCATGGACAGCCTGGTCGCCGACCTCCACGCCCACGACCTCCACGTCACCACGGGGAATCTCTGCACCCGATACTTGTTCGAAGTCCTCTCCCGCGAGGGCCGCGGGGACCTCGCCATCGGCATCCTCTCCCAGACCAGCTACCCCTCCTACGGCTACATGATCGAGCACGGCGCCACCACGATCTGGGAGCGCTGGGAACTGGGAGGAACGGGGATGAACTCCTATAACCACCCCATGTACGGCTCCGTGGCGCTTTGGATGCACCGGGATCTCGCCGGCCTCGACCTCGATGAACTCGCCCCGGGATTTTCCCGGGCCCGCATCCGCCCCCGGATCCCGCCGCAGATCGAGCACGCCCGGGCCTCGCTCCAAACGGTCCGCGGCCGCGTCGCGGTTTCTTGGAGGAAATCGGGCCCTTCCCTTCTCCTCGATCTCGAGATCCCCGCGAACATGGAAGCGGAACTGATCCTTCCGCCGGAATATTCGGGGGCGCTCACGGAAGGGGGAACGGTCCTCGCTCCGACCTCGAAAGGCGGCAAGATCCCGGGCATGGGACGAATCGCGAAGGATCCGGGGGGATGGAAACTCGCACTGGGATCGGGCGCCTATCATTTCGAGGTGGGCCAAGCCTAGGCGCCCGTCCCCTGGCACATCGCGGGAGCCTGCAGCAGAACCTGAGCACCGGGGCCGAGGCCGTGACGGCCCACGAGAACTAGTTCAGGAACCCCAGGCGCTTGAGGACGGGGAGGGTGTTGGGAAGCGGATCCTTGGCTGAAGTCGCCCACCGGAGTGCGGGATGGGCCAAACTCCCCGGCGGAAGCCCGCTCTCCTATTTCTTCGCCGCGACCACCGCCCGCAGGAACCGGTTGTCGATGAGTTCGAGGGGCACCTTGCCCCCGCTCGCCTTGATCCCGTCGATCTTCTTCTGCTTCTCCAACCCGGCGGCGTGGGCAATGGCCAGATCGCGGTGGCGCCCCAGGAAGCGCCGCATCTCCTGGTCGATGGAAGCCGCGAGATCCCGGGCCGTCTCCTCGGCCGTCGATACGCCGCTGACGAAGGCCTGGAGGAGCTTGTTCTCGATCTTGGCCTGCTCCGTATAGAGGAGATAGGGGCTCAGGTCGCGGGTGCGGGCGTACTTCTTGGCGATTTCGGCCCAGCCCTGGTGCAGCGCCCATTCATTGGGGTGCTCGGCGGGGGTGCGGTACTCCGGCCGGTCCACAAAGCGGGGCGACGGCGGCAGGGCGTCGGCGTCGTGGACGATGTGGAGGTTGTACTCTTCGCTGCGCAAGAAGCCGAGGAAGCGGTGGGCGAGTTCCCGGTTGTGCGTTCCCGCATAGAGGCTGATGGCGCGGGTCTGGCAGACGGCGTTGGGGAAGCCGCCGTGGGGAACCAGGGTGGCCGACCATTCGGTCTTGCTGCCCATGGCGCGCATCTGGATGAGGGCCCACCGGCCCGTGTAGGCCATGGCGAAGTTCCCCTTATTGAGGAGTTGGAAGGTGGCGCCGCCGTACCCCTGGTCGGCGGAGAACGAGGCCGCTTCCGCGGCGGTGGGCATGAGGTGGTCGTCGTAGATCCAGCGGTAATAGCGCTTGAGGAGCGCGACCAGGTCCGGCCCACCGAGGGCGCAGGCGGTGAAGGTCTCGTTGAAGGTGGCGATGCCCGAGGCCCGGCGCAGCGCCTCGAAATTGAGGTCGCCGCAGAAGAAGGCGTCTTGGCGCTTCTTGCCGGCGTTGGCGCGCTTGGTGAACGCGCGCCCCTGGGTCTCCCACTGATCGAGGGTCTCGATCATGGCCGGGGGCTCGAGGCCCAGGCTGCGGAACACGGTGTTATTGACCATGAGGCCGGGGACGGAGAAGCTCGCCGGGAAACCGTACTGCTTCGCGCCGCCCTTGTCGGCGAGGAAGATCTCTTCGCGCAGGGCGGGCCAGATTTCGGCGTCGGGATAGCCGTAGACCTTCTCGAGGTCGGTGACGCCGGCGAGGATGCCCATCTCGTGGAGGAACCCCAGGTTGGGGCTCGGGACGTCGATGAGGTCGCCCGCGACGCCGGTGACGCCCTGCACCACGGTCTTCTGCATGCCGGTATTGGCGGGGTCGACGCGCACTTCCACGTCGGGATAGCCCTTCTTCTTGAGCCAGACGCGGAAGAGCCGCACCTGCTCGACACGGGCCGGGTTGGGATCGGTCACCCAATAGAGAACGGGCGCGCTGGATCCGGCGATCAGGTTCGTGCCGTGGCGGTAGGTCACGACCTGGGAAAAGATGATGAGCGCGCTGAGCATGGCGAAGAAGAGGGTTTTCATCGCGGCATCCTCGCCGGCGGCCTCCGCGGGCCCTTCGGCGTTCCTTCGCCCGATTATCCCTTCGCGGGCCGCCGGAGGGAAGTCCCCGGCCACGACCACGCCCCAAGAGTGCCCCACGACGCCGGATTTGTATAAGAAGAATCGATTTGGTGCAGGCACGCCCTCTCCGGTATACTTCTCCATGGCCGCCCGCCGGGAAGTTCCCCGTTACCGTTTCGACCACCCCTCCCCCACGAGTTTCCCCTTCCGCGTCCTGCGCCAAACCCGCCTCTCGCGGCGGAAGACGGTCTGGAACGAGCACGCCTATTTCGAGATCGCCTTCGTCCACGAGGGCCGGGGCTTCCTCAAGACCCTCGACCGCAAGCGTCGGTTCCGCAAGGGCAGCCTGGTCTGGACCAATGTGGCCGAGCCCCACCGCTGGTTCCCCGACGAGGCGGCCGTGGTGACGTTCCTCCAATTCCACCGCCCCTTCCTCGCCGGCCTCGAACCCTTCCTATCCGATGCCCCGCGCCACCCCGAACTCTCCCTGGCCCGGTTCCTCGCGGGCGAGAGCCGGGGCTGCGCCGTCCATCCCCTCCCGCCCGCCCGACTCTTCCCGATGGGCGACCTCATCGACTCCCTCCACCGCGAAATGGAACAGCGCGGCGACGCCTTCGATACGGCGGTGCGGGCCGGCTTCCTGAAACTCTGGGTGGAAGTGCACCGCGCCCTCGTCTGGGAGAAGGCGGGCGCGCGCCGTGCCCCTCCCGCCGCCGGCGAGCACGTGCAGTGGGCGCTCGACCATATCCAGGCCCATTTCACCGAGCCCCTCGACCTGGCCGAACTCGCCTCCCGCACCCCCTGGTCCGCCGATTATTTCTCCCGCCTCTTCAAGCGGCTCACCAGTTACCACCTCTCCGAGTACGTCAACGAAGTCCGCGTGCGCGAGGCCTGCCGGCTCCTCGACGCCGGCGCCGCCTCCGTCTCCGATGTGGCGCTGCGCGTAGGCTACCGGCATATCCCCTATTTCAACCGCACCTTCAAATCCATCACGGGGTTTTCGCCGACGGGATACCGGAAATCCGAGCCGAATTAACCGCAATCGGGCGCACGAAAGCGCGACCGCGCAAACGGTCCACCCCCGCAAACGAACCCATGCCTTCGCCCATCGGGGCGCTTCCCGCGGGATCTTCCTTCTATAAGGTATGATGCGGGCATCCCCGGAGGATCCCATGCCCGATTGGAACCGCGTCACCATCCACCCCTGCGCCGCCGCCAAACTCCCCGACCCCGTGGTCGTCCAACTCGCCCACGTCTGCTTCCATGTGGCCGACCTCGACCGGTCCCTGGCCTTCTACCGCGACGTACTCGCCCTGAGGCCGGCCTTCGAGTTCCACGACGAGAACGGCAAGCGCTTCGGCATCTACCTCCATATCGGCGGGCGCAGCTTCCTCGAGTTGTTCCTGGGAAGCGTGGACGCCATCAAGGCCCATGGCGTGAAGATCGAACGGGATATCCAAACGGGAAAAGACGGCACCCAACAAGCTTGGATCAAGGACCCCGACGGCAATAGCATCGAACTCTTCGAATACACCGCCCAGAGCGCCCAAAGACCCTGGCTGGGCTGAACGCCCGGCGGACGAAAGATCTCGAAGCGGAAGAAGGTGGGATTCGTGGGCGCTGATGAAAAATTGGCGAGCCTTATTTAACTGAAAATTGAGGCGAAAATACCCCATGCGCCTCCCCATCCCCCTGCTCCTCCTCGCCCTCCTCCCCGCGGCCACTTGGCATGTCGCCACGAACGGCGATGACAAGGCCGACGGCACCGAGGCCGCACCCTTTCGTACGGTCCAGCGCGGCGCCGAGGCCGCCCAAGCCGGCGACACGGTCTTCGTCCACGAGGGGGTCTACCGCGAACGCGTGGCCCCGCCGAGGGGCGGTGCGCCCGGCAACCCCATCCGGTTTGAGGCGGAACCGGGGAAGAACGTCATCCTCAAGGGCTCCGAGCTCTGGGCGCCCGAATGGCAGAAAGAGGGAGCGCTCTACACGGCGATCCCGCCCGATTCCCTATGGAACGACGACTGCTATCTCGACGACAAGAACCCCTTCAAGGTCGAACTCTCCACCACGCCTTTCGGGCGCGAGGGGCGAAGGGAAGTGGAGCGGGGATGGTCGGGGGATAAGCGCCTCGTCTACGTCCTCGGCCAGGTCTTCGTCGACGGGGAGACCTACCGGCAAGTCCCGCTCAAGGAGGAGGCCGCGGAGGGGATGAAAACCTGGTGGGCCGAACCCGAAACGGGCCGCCTCTTCGTCCATTTTCCCCAAGATCCCGCCGGGAAATCCGTGGAACTCACCGCGCGGCGCCGGGTATTCGCGCCGCACCGGCGCGGACTCGGGTATCTCCACCTCACCGGCTTCGTCTTCGAGCACGCCGCAGGGCAGTACCCCTGCGATTTCTGGAAGAAGGAACACGCCGCCTGGCAGCAGGCGGGCCTGGTCGGCACCCGCTCGGGGCACCACTGGGAACTGCGCAGCAACGTCATCCGCCAGGGGATGGTCGGGCTGGACTTCGGCTACGAAGCCCTCGCGTCCCAAGACCGCGGCGATCTCGAACGGGGATCCAACGGCAGGGCCGTTGGCCCGGTCGGCTTCCATCTCCTCGAGGGCAACCGCATCTGCGATAACCTCGGGCCCGGCACCGCCGCCATGGCCGCCACCGGCGTGCGCATCATCGGCAATGTCGTGGAACGCAATAACCGCATGGGCTTCACGGGGCGCAAGCGCTACGAGACCGCGGGCCTCAAGCTCCATACGCCCCACGGCGCCCTCCTCTCGGGCAATCTCGTGCGCAGCAACCGGGACTGCCCCGGCATCTGGCTCGACGGGGGCTCGGGCACCAATACCCTCGTCACGGGGAACCTCGTCATCGGGAACGGGAAGGGCTTCGACCTCGAGATCGGCGCCTTCCCCGCGGCCTCCTGCGTGCTCGCCGATAACGTCTTCCTCGACAATGAATCCATCGCCGTGAGCGCCCGGGAGGGGGGCGGGCTCCTCGCCATGAACAACCTCATCGCCGGGCCGGGCTACGGCTACCGCATCCTCGGCGACGTGAAGCGCGAAGGCAAATGGAGCGCCGCCCACCACTGGTCGTTCGGGAACCTCTTCCTCGGCTGCACGACGATGGTGCAGGCCCAGACCCCCTCGTGGAACGGCCGCGGCGACCTCTTCGGCGACCGCCGCTTCGACTGGAATCTCTACGGGATGAAGGAGGGCGAGACCCGCTTCTCCCTCCTCGACGTCCCCGACCGCCTCTCCTTCGAGGACTGGAAGGCCGCCTGGGGCAAACGCACCGGCGCGAAGGATAGCGATGCCCATAGTATCGCCTCGCCGGTGGGCGTCGCCTTCGATGCCCAAGCCCTGCGCTTGGGCCTCTTCCTCCCCGCGGCGCCCCCCGTCTCCCCGTTCGTCCACCCGCGGGCGATCCGCAGATATGCGGGCGGGACGGTTTCCGGTCCGCGGTCCGCGGGGCCCTTCCCTTCCCTCGCCCGGGGAAGCAACCATTTCGAGTTATGGAGCGGCGTGCGCCCCCTCGCCGAATACGAACTCCCCTATGGCGGAAGCGAACGTCGGGGCCCCATCGACCTCGTTGCGTCGGAGGGTTTCGAGCCCGGCTCCAACCTGCTCGTCAACGGCGATTTCTCCCTCGGCACGAACGCGTGGCTTTTCTCCACCTCGGAGGGCGCCGAAGCCATGGCCGCCTTCCAGGAGGGCGCCTTCCGCGCCCTCATCACCCGGGACGGCCCGAAGGAATGGAGCCTCCAACTCCGCCAAAGCGGCCTCCCCCTCGCTCGGGGCACCTACGTCCTCGTCTTCGAAGCCCGCGCCGACGCCCCGCGCCTTCTGAAACCCGAACTCATCCAGGAGGCCATGCCCCAGCGGCCCTTCCTCCGCCAGACCGTGGGGCTCACGACCGCCTGGAAAACCTTTCGATTCGAGTTCGCGGTCGGCGCGCCCGAGCGCAATGCGCGGCTGCATTTCCGCATGGGCACCCTGGGTACGGCGTCGGTGGAACTGCGCTCGGTATCCTTGGTGCGTCTTCGGTGAAAGGGGCGAGGGGCAGTTTATAATCAGGCATTCGGTGCGGGGATTCCCCGCGAGGCGGGTTTCTTTTCATGGCTCTTTTTGACTGGGAAGACCGGTTCGAGATCGAGACGCTGCAATTCTTGAAGAAATGGCTCGCGGCCCATATCCTCGACCTCGACCGGCGCTACGCCCCGTACCTCCGAAAGGCGCAGGCCCCGGGGGTCACGAACTAGGCCCGGTTCGCGTCCACCCCATGCAGATCTTCTCCGGACGGCTCAAGGGCCGCCACCTCCAGTTCGAGTTCGACCAGCAACCCCGCCCCACCATGGGGAAGGTGCGCGAGGCGCTCTTCAACATCGTGCGCGACCCGCTCCAGGGGGCCTCTTTCCTCGATTGCTTCGCGGGCACGGGGGCCGTGGGCTTCGAGGCCCTCTCCCGCGGGGCGAAGCGGGTCGTCTTCATCGAACAAGACGGCAAACTCATCGGCGCCCTCTCCGCCAACGCCCGGCGCCTGGAGGTGCACGAAGAGGTGCGCATCGCCGGGGGGCCGTGCGCGCTCATGCTGAAGCGCCTCACCCGGGAACCCCCCGAGCGCTTCGATCTGGTCTATATCGACCCGCCCTACCACCGGGGCATCGCCGAAGAGGCGCTCACCATGCTCATGGATCTGGGCCTCCTGAACCCGGGCTGGATCGCCGTCATCGAGCGCTCCCAGAAGGAAGCGGGAAAACTCGACGCGCCGCTGCTTGCGCGCGGCGCCGAATGCTATCGCGAACGCCGCTATAGTTCCACGGTGCTCGAGTTCTGGCGCCAAGGGGCCCCCGCGGTCGGCGCCGAGGCCCCGGCGCCCCCCGAAGCGCCGTGATCCTCGAAACCCGGGGCCTGTTGCTTTCGCGCAAGCCCGTCGGCGAATACAACGAGCGCGTCTCCTTCTACACCCGTGAGCGCGGGGTGCTCCACGCCGCATCCTTCGGCAGCCGTTCCCCCAAATCCCGCCGGCGGGCCCTCCTGTCCGGCTATGATTGGCTCACCATCGGGCTCACCGAGGAGGGGCAGGGCTGGCGCCTCGAGCACCTGACCCTGCTGCGCAAGAACCCCTTCACCGAGAGCGAGGCCGGCTGCGCCCAGTTCCTCCCCTGCCTCAAGGCCGTGCGGGCCCTCCCCGAAGGGCATGACCCCGCGCGCTTCGACGCCCTGCGCCTCTCCTGGCGCGACGAGTGCGCGGGGGAGCCCCCGGAGCTCCTGCGCTTCCTCTTCCTCCACGCGCTCCTTTTTTTGGACGGGCGGGCGCCCAGTTTCGAATTGGCGCCGGGGGACCCCGCCGCCTTTTCCTGGGATCCGCGCCTCGGCACCCTCGTCCCCGGCTCGCTCCCCCAGGCTCCGGTGCGCTTAGGGGCCTCCGATCTCGCCCTGTTCAACGGGCTCCAGGCCGATTTCCGCCTCACGCCGCCATCGTTCCAGGCACGACTCGCCCTCGCCGCGCAACGGGAAGAAAAAAAAATCCACGCCCTCATCCGCCTTTGCGAATTGATGCTACAAAGCGTGTGATGGGACGGAGAAGCAAACAGGGGCCCCGCCGCAAGCCGGAGAGAGGGGATCGCCGGCCCCGCCGAGGCCCCGCTTCCGAGTCCCGCCGTGACGCCGGGGGGCGCCGCGCTCCGGGAGGGAGCGAGGCGCCGGCCCGGGTCGATTTTGTCGTCAACCGCGATCTCCTCTACGAGCACCCCAAGAACGATTTCAACGTCCTCTGCGGTAGGTTCGCCTACGAGCGGGGCTTCCCCGTCGCCGCGCAGGCCCAGGCCGACGCCTTCAAGAAAGACCCCTCCTGGGACCTCGCCGAGGGCCGCCTCGACCTCTCCCGGGAGTGGATCATCACCATCGACGGCGAGACCGCGAAGGATTTCGACGACGCCATCTCCATCGAATACCGCGACGGCGTCTGGCACCTGGGCGTGCACATCGCCGACGTCTCGTTCTTCGTCGGCAAAGAATCCAAGCTCGACCTCGCCGCCCGGCGGCGGGGCACCTCCGTCTACCTCATCGACCACGTCATCCCCATGCTGCCCGAGGTGCTCTCCAACGACCTCTGCAGCCTCGTCGAGGGCCAGCGGCGGCTGACCTTCTCCTGCCTCATCACCCTCGATGACGCCGGCCGGCGCACCGGCTTCCAGTTCCGGAAGAGCGTCATCGTCAACCGCCGCCGCAGCACCTACCACGAGGTGCAAGCCGTCCTCGACGGCAAGCTCGACCTGGGCCCCGAGTTCGCCGAGAAGGCGGCCCTCATGAACCGCCTGAAAGAGATCCTCTTCAAGAAGCGCATGGCCGAGGGGGCCATGAACCTCGAGAGCACCGAACTCGAGTTCGAGCCCGGGCGCCACGGCGCCATCGAATCCATTTCGCCGCGCCCGCGCATCGAGGCCGAGCGCGTGATCGAAGAGTTCATGCTCCAGGCCAATATCTGCGCCGCCCTCCTCATGGAGAAGCACGGGGCGGGCGTCTACCGGGTCCACGAGCCCCCCGACCCCGAGAAGCTCATGCGCTTCGGCCAATTGGCCAAGGCCCGGGGCCTCGAGGCGCGCGGCCTCCTCGACCCCCACCCCGTCTCCAAGAATACGCCCAACCCCCTCAACGCCATCCTCGCGCCCATCGCCGATCCCGAGGAGCGCCGCCTCTTCTCGTTCCTGCTGCTCACCTCGTTCATGCAGGCCCGCTATAGCGAGGCCAACATCGGCCACTGGGGCCTGGGCTTCACGCATTATAGCCATTTCACCTCGCCCATCCGCCGCTACCCCGACCTCCTCGTCCACCGCATCCTCACCGCGATCGTCCACAAGGCCAAGGCGCCCCATCGCCCCGACGAGATCGAAAAAATGGCCGCCGACGCCTCCCACCTCGAGCGCAAGGCGGTCACCGCCGAGCGCGAATACCACAAGATCAAGACCATCCGCTACCTCGAGCCGCGCATCGGCGAGTTCTTCCAGACTCTCGTGCTCGGCATCATCCCCCGCGGCCTCTTCGTGCGCGACCTCGCCACCGGCATCGAGGGCTTCGTCGACTACGATTGGCTGGCCCGCCTGGCCGACGAAGAACTCTTTTTCGACGAGCGCGACCAATCGTTCAAGACCGCCAAGGGCAAGCAGGTCTGGTTCCTCGGCAAGCGGGTCGAGGTCGAACTCGTGGGGCTCAACCCCGAGCGCCTATTCATCGATTTCAAGCCGGTGGAGGACTCGCCGTCCAGGATCTGAACCGGGGAAGAATTTTGCAAACCTTGGATCGCCGGGGGATCCCCTTCATCCGCCTCCGACCGTATCTCCCCTCCGGTGCGCTCGATGCGCCGCGATTTTTTGGCAATGCGGATCTGATCATGGGCGCATAGGCGCACCTCCAGGGAGATACGGTCAGAGGCTCGATTGATGGGCACCTCCGGCGATGCCGAAGTGAAACGATCCCCCATTTCGGGTAGGGGGAAGAGATGACAAAGCATTTGGATTTCGATGACGCACGGCGCAGACCAACCAAAGAAGTTCGTTGACTGCTATTTCCGAAACGAATCGATACTTACTCTCACGGAGTTCGGCCGAGCGCGGGATGCGCGGGAATCGCGCGGTCGCAGGAGGCGATGATAGAGTGCGCCCGAGGGACGGGGTCGGATGGGTCGCCTCCTTTACTTCCCCTTCCAATCCGGGAAATAGGGGTGGGTGTAGACGCGTTCTTTCGCGGATTCGATTACGGCCGTGAACGGGCCCGGGGCAACGCGGGCGAGGTCGACGACCACCATCCCGTCCGGGTCCTGCTTCCAGGCGGTGAAGGGGGTTCCGTTGACGAGGCAGCGGATGACCTTCCCCCGGCTGAAGCACTCAATGGAAGCGACTACCGGCGCCGAAGCGACGAGTTCGCCTTGGAGGGTGAGGACGGACTTTTCTTCGGCGGCTTTCCGGAGGGCCAAGGCCGGCCAGGACTGGAGGAAGAAATGGTTCTCCCGGGCGATGAGCATCCCCGGCGTATTGGCATAATTGCCCCAACGCCCTTCCCGCCAAAGGGGCGCGCAGGCGGCGTCCACGGTCTCCAGGTCGCGCACGAGGCCGGCCGTTTCTCCCGGGAGGAAACTGCGCGCGAAGAGGCGGCACCACGGACCGCCGAGCACATCCTCTTCCCGCCAGTCCGGGCAATAGCGGTCCACCCCGGCCTCGAAGGCCAGCACCGCGGGGAAGGCGTAGAGTTTATGGTAGAGCATGGTCTCGCAGGGGATCCCGATCCCCGCGGTATCGTAGAGGTAGGGCGGCATGCGCCGGGCGGAGATGGGCCTCTGGTCGAAACCGTTCTCGCGGAAGCCGGTGATCACCGCGTCGTCGGGGGCGAGGTTCGAGGGCACCAGCCCGAGGGAACGCGCATAGGGCTGGAAGACCATGCGCGCGCGCAGGGCCACGGCCTGCCGCGCGCCGAGGTAGGCGAAGAAATCCTCGCCGTCGCGGTCTCCCAGGGCCCGGGCGAGGCGCTGGTGGGCGATGCTCCCCGGCATCTCGCTGTCGAGCATGTCGATGAACGACCCGAGGCCGTACTCGCGGCAGCCGGAGGCGAGGTAGGCCCAATCGTGCATGCGCCAGAGGAAGCTGGCCTGGTACTGGCTGAACGACCAGGTGCTCGCCGCCGTGCGCCAATCCCCCCCGTACTGGGCCGCCGCCCAATCGAAGGATTGCTGGTTCCCGCAGAACTCGTTGACGTCGTTATAGGTCTCGTTGCCGGTGGTGAAGATGGTGTTCACCGGGTAGCGAAGGCCCGTGTAGGGCTCCCGTCGCACCTCCTGCAGGGCCGCCGGCTGGAGGAAATTCCAGACGAGGCGGTAGGTCTCGAGCTGGCGCTCCATGAGAGAGAGCTCGTCCCCGGAGAGGAGGAACCGGGTGAGCACCCCCGCCGTCATGCGCCGCAGGCCGGAGAGGTCGTAGAAGTCCATGCCGAGGGGCGAGGGAAAACGCTTGGCCATCTCCTGCCCGCCCCAGGTCTTCCAGGCGCCGTTCTCCTTTTTCGAGAAACGCCAAGCCCACCGGGCGGGGAGCGCGAAATGCTCCCCCGCGGATTTTCGCAGGGCCTCGTTGCCCGAGCGGTCGACGATGCCGAAATGCCCCAGGGGCGCCAGCGGGAGGCTATAGGCGAGTTCGGCGCCCTCGCTGACGACCAAGGGGCCCTGCGCCGTGAGGCAGCCCGTCTTGAGCATCGGCGCCGATCCCTCCCACCGGCTATGCCCGCCGGCCATGTCGAAGGCCACGAGCGGAGGCAGGGCCGACCAATCGGGATGGGGGATCTTCCACGCATCGGGGGCGTCGTCGTAGACGAACCGATCGGCGAGGATCGCCCGGCCCGCCTTCCGGTCCACCGCGAAACGCTCCTCGACCTGCATGGGCACCTTGAGGGCCCTCGGCGACCAGAAGGCGATCGCCTCGGCGAGCGCCTGATGCTTGCCCGTGAGCCAAGCCTCGGCATCGGCGCGGGTGAAGGCCGTTTCCCCGAAGGGGAAAAGCATCACCACCCGCCCCGCCGGGCCCGTGAAGCGCAGGCGCAAGCCCGTGCTCTCGAGGTCGACCCCCCGGGGCCGATTCTGCACGACCCACAGGAACGGCACGACGCGATCGGCGCTCTCGCCCTGGAACCAGCCGCCCAGGGTATTGTCCTGCCAGGCTTCGGGCCCGCGCTTCCACGGGAAGGCTTCGGAGGCCGCCTTCACCACGAGGCCCGCGCCGTCGCGGTAGAACACGCCCAGGGGACGCAGGTCGCCGATCCCGAGTTCTTGGGCGCTCGTCTCGAGCACCAGGCCCGGAAGCGCGAGGGAGTGGCGGATTTTCAGGGGATGGTCCCCCTGCGCCTGCGAGAGGGATTTGGAGAGCCAGGTGAGCCCTTCGACGGCGAGCTCGCCCTTACGGCCGGTGCCCGCCAACCGGAGGTCCAGGGGCGATTTGTAGATGCCCCCGTCCCCCTTATTGTTCTCGACGCGCAGCACGAGTTCGAGGCGGCCCGTGGCCGTGAGCGCCCGCGCCACCGGGTAGCGGCGCGGCGCGCTCCACCAGAACTCGGTGCGGTTATCGGTGGCCCCCACGGCCACCCCGTTGACCCAGGCCTGGTCGAAATCGTCCACGCCGCCCAGGTTCCACTCCAGATCCTTCCCGCGCAGCGCGGGGGGCAAGTCCACCGAGAGGCGGTACCACGCGATGCGGTGCTTGCCGAGGCCGCCGGCTTCCCACCAGCCCGGTACGGCCGTGGGCGTCCAACCATCGCCCGGCAGGGCCTCGATGCGCCATTTCTGCTCGTCGTCGAAGAGGATCCGCCATTCCCCCGCGAGGCCGATGGCTTCGTTCTCGCCCCCGGCCGTCTGGAAGGTGAACTCCCGCCGGCGCCAGACCCAACTCCCCTTGTCGGTGAGTTCGCCCACCAGCAGCCCGTCGGAGGGCTTCCAACCGAATCGGCCGAAATTGGAGGCCGACAAGCCGGTGTAGGCCGCCGTCGGCGCGCCGCCTTGGACCGAGAGCGCGCCCTTGGCCGCGGAACTCCGCAATTTCGCCTCGACCGCGCTGGCGCGGGCGGCGTCGAGTCCACCGAGATGATCGAGGAGGCGCACGAGGGCGGCGTCATGGAAAGGGCGCAGCGGCGGCATCGCATAGTCGCGGCCGAAGCTGCCGTTCCAATAATAGAGTTTCCCCTTCCCGAGGGGGCGGGAGACCAGGGCGGGTACGCCATCCTGGTAGCGGCCCTCCACCGTTGCGCCGGCGTCGAGGGCGACGGCGAGCCGGGCCTGGGCGATGTTCCCGATGCCCGCGGCCCAACCCTCCGACGCGAGGGGCGAGGCGGTCACAGCCGCGGCGGTGTCGATGCGAAGGCCGAGGAGGCGCTGTACGGCCGCGTCGACCGGGCCGAAGGCCAGGAGCCGCCCGCCCTCCTCCACGAAACGTTTCACGCGGTCGGCCATTTCGGGCAGCGGCGCGACCTGGGCCGGCGCGCCCGCGTGCGTATCGAGTTCGCCGCCGTCCGCGCCCCCCGTTTTCAGGGTCGCCATGAGCCAACTTTCGTTGAAATAACTCTTCGGCGCCACGAAGGTCGCCTTGCCCTCGCCGATGACGCGCACCCCCTTCAGGATGAAATGGAGGGCCACGTCGCCCGGCTTCGTATCGGCGGGCACCTTCAATTCGTATGGCCCGTCGACGATGAGCGCCCCCGGAACCCACTTCGGCACGGGGGTCTTGAAATCATGGTCGTGGTTGATGAGGATGCGGTCGCCCTGGCGATAATGCACGGCGAGGCGCAGATCCGCGGCCATCGGATCGCTGGAAAGCCGGCGGAAATAATAGGTCGCCGTGAACGACGCGCCGGGGGAGAGGGTGCTGCGGCTCAGGCGGATCCCCTCCAAGCGCAAAACGGGCGTATGGAACGACCTCCCGTAGAGGAGCACCGAAGCGGGGGGCACAGCGGCCTCCGGTTGGAAGCGTTCCACCCGGCGGCTTTGGGCTTGGGAGCCGAGCAGCCATTCCACCCAGGGTTTCTGCACGGCCTCATCGCCCGGCGTGCAGACGAACAGGGACTGGGCGGCGAGCGGCAGGAGGAACATGAAGGCGACAAAAAAGAAGCGCATCGGATTTCCTTGCCAAACGCCCCATGGCGGCTTCCGGCCGCGGCGTCCAGATCGCAATCCTCCTGACTGCATGAGATCCCCCTTGGGCGGGATTCAACAGGAGGATACGCTCAATTTAGTATCTAAACAAGGTGGTTGGAAATCGGGAAATTCCCGTCCGAAACGCGCCGTTTCGTGGAAACGAGCGGGCACCAAGGGCCTATGGAGAGATCCCGGCGGCATTCGACGCCGAAAGCGTGGGTTTATCGGAATGAATTGCGCGTCCCCTTCCCGCGACAGATGTGTTAACATAGGGGACGCCCCACCCGGACCGGGTCGGCGATCGCGGAATAAAGGGGCCCCTTGAGGAAGGGGCCCGCCCCACGAGCGCTCCCCACCGAATAGGCCCGAAGGCTCACCGACCGAACCAACGCGCACCGCGCAAAGGAGACTCCCATGGGCCAAAGAACCCTCCGGGAACAGGCCATCCTGCTTCCCCCCTACGTCCTCAATACATTAAAGACCCTCCCCTGGATCGATTCCTCCCCCGAGGGCATCCAATTCCACGACGACGATTTCATCGCCGTGCTCTACGGCGTGCGCGGCAGCACGGCCTTCTCGGGCCCCGCCACGGTGCGCTACGGGTCCAACACCACGGCCTACCAGATCTGGAGCCCGAAACTCCCCACCAATGTGCTCTACCTCGGCGACGGCGGCTCGGGCATCCTCGAGATCGACGATGCGGTGATCCGCAAGATCTTCGCCCAAGGGGTCAACCCGTTCACGGCCCCGGCCTCCGCCGTGGCCCCCCACCTCGCGCGCATCCTCAATACCTACACCCACTACCACTACGACCACCTGCACCTCGGCGCGCCGCTGGCCGGCCTCTTCCACGCCAATGCCGTGCCCAAGACCATCATCGGCGGGGAGAACCCTAAGAGCCAGTTCACGAAGACGTTCAAGCGGCCGGCCTTCCCGCGGGATTTCGGCGAGATGCAGGCCTCCTACACCTTCCACGACATCTCCGACCCCCGGTCCAGCGTGCTCATCTTCACCCCGACGGGCGAGTTCCGCGACATGTCCTCCAGCGATTTCAACACCTACCTCGACTCCGAGCATCCCCAGGTGCGCCACAATAAGGTCTTCTACGACCTGCGGATTGCCTGGTGGTGCGCCTCTACAACGCCGACCACCCCGACCCGTGCATCAGTTACCGCTACGAGAACTACGACCACAGCGGCCGCCTCGTCAACGCCTTCGTCATGGTGACCGACCACGAGATCCGCGAGACCGACGACCGCAATGCCTACTTCACCCGCCACGTGAAGGACGCCGACGTGGTGTACTTCGACGCCCAGTACAATGAGAAGAACTTCGTCCCCGGCTTCGGCCACGGGCGCGTCGAGATCGTGGGCGCCATGGCCGCGACCCTCGGCCTCAAGAACGTCCTCCTCGGCCACCACGACCCCAAGCGCACCGACGACCAGATCGACGCCATGGTCGAGGAGGCCCACGCCGCCTACCAGGCGCGCCTGGCCGACCGGGGCGGCGACTGCCGCATCGTGGGCGCCTCCGACCGCATGATGATCTTCATCCCCGGGGCCAGCCGGGGCCGGCGGGGGGTGGTCTTCGGCCGCATGAACATCGACCGGGGCGACGCCACCCTCACCGACGATATCGGCGACCAATCCACCGTGGTCAGCCGCTACCAGTCCTTCGACCTCACCCAGGTCTACCGCCTCGAGGACCACACGAAGCAGAGCGGCTGAGCGCGGCCCGAGCCGCCGGGGGCCTAGAAGAGGTCCCCGGTGAAGCCGCCCGTCTGGTTGAAATCCTTCACGTACTGGGCGAGTCCCTCGGCGATCGCGTCGGCGAGGCGGCGCATCTTGGCCTCCTCGCTCAAGTACTCCATGTCGGCCTTGTTGGAGAGGAAGCCGCACTCGATGAGGATGCTCGGCATCACGGCCCCCTTCAGGACGTAGAAGGTCTCGCTCTTCACCCCCCGGCTGACCGCGTAGTCCTTGATGCGGTTGAAGACGGCGAAGTGCACGTTCTCCGCGATCATGCGGCTCTCCTTCTGGTACTGGATGGCGGCGATGCGGCCGAAGATCTTCTCCCAATCGGAGAGCCCGGCGAGGTTGGTGCGCTCGGGGTTGAAGGCCCGGTTCTCCCAGATCGCCCAGATGCGGGCGTTCTCGCTCCATTCCTGGTGCCCCATGTAGTAGACCTCGAAGCCGCGCGTCTCGGCGTCGAGCCAGATATTGAGGTGGATGGAGACGAAGAGCCCGTTCTGGTCGCGCTTCACCTTGCCGTTGGCCACCCGGCAGCGGTCCTCCGAGGAGATGTATTCGTCCTTGTCCCGCAGCAGGAACGTTTGGACCAGGGGCAGGCGATTGGTGAGCGCGTCGCGCAGGGGCATCACCTCGCCGAGGGCGCGGTGCGCGTAGTCGGACTCGGCGAGCACCATGCCGGCCATGAAGGCCCCGAGGGCGAGGGACAACCCCGCGAGGGAGGTGAGCC
>JAFLEE010000071.1 GCA_017302015.1 Spirochaetota bacterium
GGCGCCGCGGGGAGGGGGCGGAGCCGAGGGCCTTATGCAGGAGGGAATCCGGGTGGCGGGGCTTGGCGGGAAGCTTGGAGAAGAATCCCGACCAGAACCTGGCGAGCGACCCGGCCTTGCGGGGGCGCACGGGTTGGGGCGCGCGGGCCAGGAACGCCGCGGGCGCGGCGGGTTTCTGCCCGGGGAGGCCACCCCCTTTTTGGTAGCGGCTATAATAATAGGCCTTGAAGGATTCCATCGGCGAATGGGGCCCTTGGAATTTCGGCCCTGGGAAGGATCCCTCCACTAAAGGCCGTTTGCGGCGCTCCCCGGAAAAATGACTAAAGCCGGCCGCGGACCTACCCAGGGGGACAGGGGGGATGTTCGGCCTGAAAACAAGGCTTTTGCCGGTACCGGCGGCCGCCGGTGCGGCGGAAGGGCCCGGAAAATTCCTTCCCCTGGCGGTGGGCAAATTCGGGGGAATCGGTCACGCCCGAGCGGCTTATTCCGATAATCAAAGGGATATGAGATCCCATCGACTTGTTCCCGCGCTCGCCCTGCTGCCGCTCCTCGCCTCGCTCCTCTTCGGCGATTACGAGGTGAAGATCCGCGACGTGGCTACGCTCAAGGGGCTCAAGAAGAACCGCCTCTACGGCTACGGCCTGGTCGTCGGCCTGCCCGGCACCGGGGATGGCGGGAGCGCCCTCGCCCGCAAGACCCTGGGCCAATTCCTGACCTACGCCGGCATCGACGCGGACAATAGCCAACTCAATACCGCCAATATGGCGGTGGTCGCCGTCTCGTGCGAGCTCTCGGGTTTCGTCGAGAAGGGCGACACGGTGGACGTGCAGGTCGCCAGCATCGGCAGCGCCAAAAACCTCGAGAACGGCCTGCTGCTCCAGACCGCGCTGAAGTCCTCGGCGGGGCAGATCTACGCCATGGCGGGCGGCGTCGTGGGCACCGGCTCGGAAAAGCAGCCGCGCCGCGGCCTCATCGCCGCCGGGGCCATCGTGGAGCGCAGTTTGGCGGCCGACGGCCTCTTCAAGGAGAACGCCCCGGTGCAGCTCGTGCTCAAGAACCCCTCCCTCACCACCGCCACCACCCTCAAGGATGCCATCGAGGGGGCCAACCCCGACCTCACGGTGACGATCCAGGACTACAAGCAACTCACCATCTCCTCCCGCGTGGCGCAGGCGCTCACCTTCAAGGCCCTCGCCGACGTGCTCAACCTGCCGGTGAGCGTGGAATCGGCGGCCACCATCGTCATCGACAAGGCCACCGGCGTCGTCGTCGGCGGCCAGGACGTACGGGTGGATACCTCGTTCATCTCCCTCCCCGGCCTCAAGATCGCCGTGAAGGAGGGCCAGGGCGCCCAATTCTCGGGGGTTTTCAAGGGAACGGCCACCGTCAACGACCTGGCCGGCGAGTTCAACGGCCTGGGCATCAAGCCCGCCGACATGATCAGCATCTTCCTGGCCCTCAAGAAAGCCGGCGCCCTCAACGCCGAAATCATCGTGCAATAGTTTTCCTCATCCCCCGAGACGTCTGTTACCACATATTATTGAAGGAAACCCCATGGCCATGCTCACCGGAATCCAGGCGCGACTCTCCCCCCTCGAACTCGCCCCCGGGCAGGAGGCCAAGTACCGCCGTTCCCAAGAGGAGACGGGAGACGCCCTGCGCCTCGACAAGATCCGCGGCCTCAAGAACCCCAAGGAGCAGCTGCGCCGGGTTTCGGAGGAGATGGAGTCGCTCTTCGTGAAGATGATGTACTCGGCCATGAAGAAGACGGTGCATAAGGAAGAGGGCATGCTCCACGGCGGCCAGGCCGAGGAGGTCTTCGACGATATGCTCACCGAGGAATACTCCCGGCGCTTCGCCAAGTCGCGCAGCTTCGGCATCGCCGACGTCATCTACAAGACCTACGAAAAATCCGTGAAGTGAAACCCATGGAAGCGCCCAAGCCCGGCCAGTTCCTCACGCTCCCCCGGGGCGGCTACCTGGTGGACTCCTCCGAGGGCTACCTCCAGGTCGGCTCCCCCCCCGAGACCATCAAGGACACCATGGGCTTCCCCAAGGGGGTCCCCCTCTTCTTCTGCCTGCCGGCCGAGTTCTTCAACCGCACCCGGGGCATCGCGGTGGCCGAGGTCGAGTTCCCCCTCTACTTCAACTTCTTCATCCGCAAGAAGAAGACGACGCTCCTGTGCTCCGAGGCGCAGAAGAAACTCTTCACGGTCGTGCTCAACGAATCGCTCTTCGGGCCCGAGCAGTTCAACATCGCCAACGATTTCGACGAGGAAAGCGGCCTCCCCGTCCCCGACCTCAAGGCCGAGATGGCCTTCTTCCGCGGCCCGCTGAACCTGGACCACCTGGTGGAGTTCCGAACCTTCGACGCCAAGGGCGAGGTGAAACTGGGCGGCGTCACGGTGCGCATGACGGCCAACCACGACTTCGAGATCGAAGACGCCCCCTTCCATCCCGCCCCGGTGCGGATCCCCGGGACGGTCGAATACCAGGACGCCTTCGACCTCGGCGCGGTCTCGAGCACGCCCTTCGAGCCGCCCAATTTCGGGGTGACCTGCCTCGGCCCCAGCCACGGCTTCGACCCCACCGCCAATACCTCGGGCTTCATCCTCTGGGTCAACAAGCGCGGCATCATGGTCGACCCGCCGGTCAACAGCACCAGTTGGCTGGTGCGCGCCGGGGTGAACCCCCTCCTCGTCGACAGCGTGATTCTCACCCATACCCACGCCGACCACGACGCGGGCACCTTCCAGAAGATCCTCGAGGGGGAGCGCGTCACCATCTACACGACCCAGACGGTGATGAACTCGTGGCTGACGAAGTACGCCGCCCTCACGGGCATGGCCCAGCGCGAGATCTCCCAACTCTTCGATTTCCACCCCGTGCTCATCGGCCAGAAGGTGAACTTAAACGGCGCCTGGTTCGTGTTCAACTACTCGCTCCATTCCCTGCCCACCGTCGCCTTCCGCTTCTCCTACCGCGACAAGAGTTTCCTCTACACCTCGGACCACCTCAATTTCCCCGACACCCTGCGCACGATGCGCGAGAAGGGCGCGATCTCGGCCGAGCGCTACGACGAACTCACGAGCTTCCCCTGGGAAACCGACATCATCTACCACGAGGCCGGGGTGCCTCCGCTGCACACGCCCGTGGCCTGGCTCAATAGCCTGCCCGAGGAGGTCCAGAAGCGCATCACCGTCTACCACATCGCCAAGAAGGACTTCCCCGAGAAGACCCACCTGCGCCTGGCCACCTACGGCTTGGCCAATAGCCTGATCGTGGACGTGCAGGCCGGGTCGTACGAGCCCGCCTTCCGGATCCTCGACATCCTCTCGCGCATCGAGATCTTCCAACACTTCAACCTCGCCCAGGCCCGCGACCTCGTGGCCGTGGTGAACCACGAGAAGATCCCCCGGGGCGAGCGCATCATCACCAAGGGCACGCCGGGGGACAAGTTCTATATCATCCTCTCCGGCTCCATCCGCATCGGCGAGGGGGCTGGCACCGAGGCCAAGCGCTACGGCAATTACCAGACCTTCGGCGAGGTCTCGATCCTGCTCAACAAGCCGCGCACCGCCGACGTCTACGCCGAGACCGAGGTGGAGGCCCTCACCATCGGGAAATCGGCCTTCCTGAACCTCTTCGCCGGGACCGAGGTGGAGCGCAAGCTCAAGCGCAGCGCCCTCAACCGCAGCGAACGGTCGTGGGAGGCCCTCTCGGCCACCGAACTCTTCCTGAAGCTCTCCGCGAGCCAGAAGACCGACCTCGAACTCATCCTCGAGCCCGTGGAGGTCCGCGAAGATACCGACCTCGTGGAACTCGGGAAGCCCGTGCACGACCTCTATATCTTCCATTCGGGCTCCGGCGAGATCCACGAGAAGGACGGGCGGCGCGAGCCCTTGGCGCGCGGGCGCATCCTCGGCGCCTACCGCGAGTTCGACCTCGGCCTGCCGTCCACCCAGCGCTGCTCGGCGAAGAAGGGCGCCCTCGTCTTCCGCCTGGGGGCCGACGCCTTCCGCAAGTTCATCAAGAAAAATCCCGGAGTGTACCTGCGCTTCTTCGAGGCGCTGACGAAATGACGAGGCCCCGCGTCGGCATCGTCGGCGGTACGGGGGGGATGGGCTCGCTCTTCGCCCGCTTCTTCCGGCGCCAGGGCTGCCAGGTGCGGGTCTCCAGCCGGCGCACGGCCCTCACCCCCGAGGCGTGCGCGGCCTGGAGCGAATTGCTCGTCGTCTCGGTGCCCATCCGCGACACCGACGCGGTCATCCGCCGCGTGGCGCCCCACCTGCGAAAGGAAGCCGCGCTCATGGATCTCACTTCCCTGAAGGCGGCCCCGCTGCGTACCATGCTCGCCTCCCATCCCGGCGAAGTCCTCGGCTGCCACCCCGTCTTCGGACCCAGCCTCCGCCGCCTGGCGAGCCAGGTGGTCGTGCTCGTGCCGGGCCGCCGCGGGCCCTGGTTCGCGCGCCTCACGCGCATGCTCCGCTCCGAGCGGGCCAGCGTGCGCCGCGCGACGGCCCAAGAGCACGACCGCATCATGGCCGTGGTGCAGGGCCTCATGCACCTCACGAGCGTCCAACTCCTCACCACGCTGCGGGGCCTGGGCATCCCCCTCGACCTCCTTCGCGCCTTCTCTTCGCCCGTCTACCGGGTGCGCATGGATTTCGCGGCCCGCATCCTCGGCCAGAACCCGGAGATGTACGCGGATATCGCCCTGGGCAACCCGGCGACCCGGCGCGTGCTGGCGACCTACCAGCGCCAAGCGGCCGCCCTCGAGGCGGTGGTGCGCCGGGGGGACCGGAAGGGCTTCCTGCGCATGTTCCGCGGGGCGAGGGATTTCCTCGGCCGGGAGGCCGTCACGGCCCAGGGGCGCACGAACCGCCTCCTCGAGACCTTGGCGGACGTGGAGGACCGCGAGAGCCGAACGAAGCCCGCGCGGGCCCGGCGGGATTCCTTTTCCCTTCCCGGATGACCGGGGGTTCCATTAGGATGACGAACGCCCGCGGGCTCCCCCGGAGCCTCCTCCTGAAATCGGCCCTCCCCGCCACCCTGGCGACGCTTCTCGTACCGCTATTCGTCTCGTGCACGAACGTATTCGCTCCGCCCGCCGCGGCCGCGGGGAGCACGAACGACCTCGGCGCCCTCACCGACCCCGCCACGCTCATCGCCATGGGGAATGTGGCCATCGACCAGGGCGATTACGCCCGGTCCCAGGCCTGCTTCGAGCGGGCGATCCTCCTCAACCCGCGCCTCAGTCTGGCGCGCCTCGGGGCGGTACGCTCGGTGATGCTGCGCGACGATCCGCTCTCCTTCGCGGCGCTCTCGACGCTCATGACCGGCCTTGGCGGAGGGAACCTCTCGGGCTTGGGGACCTTCGTGGGCGGGCTCAACGCGAGCGCCCTCTACGCCTCGGGCGGCGCGCCCACGCGGGTGCAAAGCTACCTCAGGGATACGAACGGCTATTCCTGGTGGGCCGGGCAATGCGACGGGGTGGTGCCCACCAACGGCCTCACCGCCCTCATCAACCTCCTCTTCGCGAATGTGTTGGAACTTCCGGCGGTGATGTTCGACCTTAGGCGCGACTACGTCTACAATAATACCAACGACATCAACACGAGCGGCGACCTCCTCTTGTGGACGGGCGGGGCGGTGGGAATCAACCCGACCTTCTATAGCCTGACGAACTCCTTCGCTTCCGTGGCCAGCAACCTCTCGAGCCTGACCAACCCGACCTCCCTCGCCGGGCTCACCAACGCCACCAACGTGGTCAACCTCGCCTATCTCTCCAATGCGGCCATCGCCTCGAGCCCCTTCGCGGGGGCGGTGCCGGTCCTGCTTTCCGCCGACGATACCCTCAAGGCCGTGCACGTCTCCCTCATGGCCCTCCTCGCCGGGGTGAAGACCGTCGACCTCGCGGGGCGGCTGGCCCTCCTCGACCAGATCAATGCCCGCATCGCCACCATCCCCGGGGCCGCCGCCGTGACGAACATGCTCGGCACCGTGCTCTCGGTATCTTCCCTGTTGGGCGCGATGAACACCGATGCGAACGCCTCCAACGTGATGGGCGGCGGGGCTTTCAACACGGTCCACCTGCTGCTCGACGGTTCCAATGCGTTCAACCCCGCCGCGGGCCTCTCCTCGTTCGCCCCGTGGACCTGGGTGCCGCTCTCCAATGCCGCGGTGAAGCCCTCCACCAATAGCCTCCAGGGGCAACTGAAGATTACGTGGACGAATTTCGGGCTCCCGTGAGGCGTGCGCTGCTTTTGCTGCTCGGCGTCGCCGCCGCCTGGGGCGCGGGGACTTCTTCTCCGCGGCGCACCGACTTGCGCTTCTTCTCCATGGGGGGGGCCTACACGGCGCTCTTCGACCACCCGCTCATGGCCTACTATAACCCCGCGGGTTACGCGTTCCTGGGCCGCGGCAGCCACCAATCGCTCCATGCCATGGATGACGACGATTTCGTGCGCCCCCGGGCGGTCTCCCCGATCCGCATCGGCCTTCCCTCCTTGACGGTCGCCATGTCCACGGGGGTCTGGAGCAATATCGCCGGCATGCGCAGCCTCATCGACCTGGCCCTGCCGGGCACGGCCATCTCGCTGCCCGCGCCCTTCGATACCTTGGCGAGTTCCCTGGGCCTCGGGCAACTCACGGTGGCCTCCTCGAACGCTGGCTCGTACAGCCTCGCGGGGATGGCCACGAACCTGGGCTCCGTGACCAACCTCATCAACCCCCTGGTCGGGCTCGGCTTCCGCTTCGGCCTCGACGCCGCGCTCCTCTCCTTCGAGGCGCGGGGGTTCAGTTTCGGCATCGACCTCATGCTCGACGCGTCCCTCGGGCTCCAGGCCCATAACGAGATCATCTGGCGGATCCCCGTGCCCGAATTGCGCCTCCAGAACGACCTCGCCCTTTGGACGGCCTTCGGCTTCCGGCTTTCCACGGAGATCCCGATGGCGGTGGGGTTCACGGGAAAGGCCTTCAATCGGGCCCTCATCGAGGTGGATACGGAGAACAAGCTCCTCGCCCTCATCAGCGATCCGACGGCCCTCACGGGGGCGGTCAACGCGGTGGTCGCCAATCCGGCGAGCCTGCTCTCCGGGACGGGCTCCCTCGGGCTGGCCAGCAATTACACGCGCATCGGCACGGGCGTCTCGGTGGACACCGGCTTCCTCATCGAGCCCGTGCCCCACCTATGGGCCGGGGCCATGCTGCGCGACACCGCGGGCATGGTCGTTTGGCTCGGCGCCTCCAACGAATGGATCGCCCCCTCCCTCGATCTCGGCGTCTCCTGGTCCCCCCCGGTGAATGCCCTGGGATTCTTCCAGAACCCGGTGCTCTCCGTCTCCTTCAGCGATGTGTGGGGGAAGAACGAAGAACCGGTCTTCAAGCGCGTGCACGCGGGCCTCGAGTTCGGCACCTTTTTCGACGCCATCCGCCTGCGCGCCGGCATCCACGAGGGCTACCCCTCCCTCTCCGCCCAGGCCCTCGTCAATACGCGCTTCCTCTCCAAGGTCCCCTTCCTGAAACTCTTCTTCCCCCGGGAGCCCGTGTCGATCCTCTGGTGGCCCCGGTCTTGGGATTATGCGGGGCTTCTCGATTATGGGCGGCGCAATCCCGTCGTCTGGCTCGGGTCCAACCTGCTGCGCTTCCTCTCCCTGTTCGACGTCCACTTGGAGGGCGGGGCCTATGGATTGGAGAATAGCGTCGTGCCCGGCGCCAGCCCGGATTGGCAGGGCGCCTTCACGATCCGCTTCGACCTGAAACTCAAATGAAAGCGCGCGCGTCCCTCCTGCTTTTCCTCGCCCTCGGGCTCGCCCCCTCGCCGGCGGGGGCCCAGCTCCTTCCCGGGGCCCAGTACGATTACAAGCGCTTCGGCTTCTGGACCTGGTACGGGGCGGAAGACCGCTCCTATTCGAACACCAATATGGCCACGGTGACGTTCGGGGTGCAGCATTTCGCCGCCACCGGGATCTGGGAAATCGCCCGGGGCGTCGACCGGGAGGATTACGTGGAACTCGGCTGGCGCCTGGAGCGCTACTCCCAATCGGGACGGCTCATCTACGAGAAGAACCTCTACGGGCTCGGCATCGGCTCCTACGGGCAGCACTCCCTCTCGCCCTATTTCGGGCTCTTCGCCCGGGGGGGGCTGCTGTCCCAGTACTACGCGACGCCCGACATCACCAACGTCGATTACACCAACCTCGTCGCCGCGTCGCTGCAATCGGTCACCGCGTCGAACCTCCGCCCCACCGCGGCTTCCAACGTGCGGCTTTCCGGGGGGCGATTTACGCTCAAGATGGAACTGGGGGCGAGGTGGGCGCCGAACGGCTGGTTCGAGTCGCGGACCTCGGTCTCCGCCTATGGCGGCCTCGATAGCCAGGCGGCCACGGGTTCCGATGCCATCCCCGCCGTGACCTTCCTCTACGGGTTCGGGGTCACCCAGAGGGTGACCTTCACCATCGGTCTGGTCCAACCTTATGCGGAGTACCGCCTGGGCTTCCTCGAACACGAGAATAACCTGCTGGGCAGCAGCCGCTTGGCCCTGCCCGTGCGGCAATTTTTCATCCTCGGCGTGATGTTTCGTTTTAGCTTGCTCTGCTTCGGATAAGAGCCGGTGTGACTTATCGCCATGTTCCGGAATCGCCAGGCAGAACCCGCTTTAAACGGGTGACGACGCTTCGGTTCACGTCCTCCGCTGGGCGCATCCGGCAAAGAATGCCGTTAGCGATTTAAGTCGCACAGGCTCCTAAGTGACCGCTTCGAGGATGCGCTCCCAGGCCCCGGGGCGCCATTGCGCGCGCACGTGGGCGGCCCAGCGCTGGATGCGGATATCGATGGAATCGGCGACTTGCATCGGCAAGGGGGGGAACCCGCGGTCCGCCCGCACCGCGTTCAGGTAGGCCGTCCTCCAGGGGTCGCAAGCGAGGAGGCCGTGGAGGTAGGAACCCGCCGCCTTTTCAAGCCGCCAACCCAGCTCCGCTCCCCCGTTCGCGAGCGCTTCCCCGTGTTCTGAGGTGAGCGCGGTGATCCCATGGTGGATCTCATAGCCATGGAGGGGATGGCCCGCGGAGGGCCATCGCGAAGAGGCGGTCGTTTCACGCGTGATCTTTTCGCCCTGGAACCGGGTTTGGATGGGGAGCAGGCCCAGGCCGGGAAAGTCGGGCGGCCCCGCCTCGGTCCCCCCGGGATCGAGGAGGCGTTCGCCGAGCATCTGGTAGCCGCCGCAGAGGCCGAGGATCCACGCCCCATCCCCCGCGGCGCGCCGCAGGGCCTCGGCCATGCCCGAGGCGGTGAGGTGGACGAAATCGCCCACGGTGGCCTTCGATCCCGGGAGGAGGATCAAGTCGAGCTCGCCCAGAAGCCGGGGATCCGTCACCCACGTGAGATGGAGGTCGGGCTCGGCCAATAGCGGCGCGAGATCTTCCGTGTTGCTGACCCGCGGAGTGAGCACGGCGCCGACGCGGAGTTTACCGTCGGGCGCGCGCTCGTCCACCGGGATGCGGAAGGGGCGGTCCTCTTCGTCGAGGGCGTGCTCGACGTGGGGGATGAGGGCGAGCACGGGGACCTTCGTGCGGGATTCCAGGATTTGGATGCCGTCCTCGAACAGGGCGGCGTCGCCCCGGAAACGGTTGACGACGACCCCGAGCACGCGCGAACGATCTTCGGGGGGCAGGAGGTCGAGGGTGCCCGCCACCTGTGCGAAGACCCCCCCGCGGTCGATGTCGGCGACGAGGATGAGGGCGGCCCCCGCTTCCCGGGCCGGGACGAGGTTCACGATATCCCGGTCCATGAGGTTGAGTTCGACGGGGCTGCCCGCGCCCTCCAGTACGATCACAGCATGCTTCGAGGCGAGGCGGTGGAGGGCGCCCAGGGCCGCCTCGCGGTAGGCCATGCGGCCGCCGAAATAATCGCGCGCTTCCTGGCGGCCGACGGCCTTGCCGAGGACGATCACCTGGGCCCCGGTTTGCGATAGGGGCTTGAGGAGCACCGGGCCCATGTCGACGTGGGGCGCCTTGCGGCAGGCCGCCGCCTGGAGGATCTGGGCCCGGGGCATCTCGAGCCCGTCCGGCGTCACGCCCGCCTGGTTGGCCATGTTCTGGGCCTTATAGGGGGCCACATCGAGGCCGTGGTCCGTCAGAAGCCGGCAGAGGGCGGTCGTGACGAGGCTCTTACCCACGTCCGAGGCCGTTCCGAGGACCGAAATCGCGCGCGCCATGCCCGATTATCCCCTGGGCCGGGGGAGCGGGGGGGGAACGCCCGCCTCAGTAGCGGCCGTAGGTTCGCGCCGTCTCCACCATGGCGAAAAGATTCTCGAAGGGCGTATCGCGCCCGCATTGGTCGCCGGTGGAGAGGATGAAGCGCCCGCCTTCCTTCGCGTCGTCGATCGCGCGGCGGCTTTCGCGCCGCACGTCCTCGACCGTCCCGCGCAGCATGACGTCCGTGGTATGGAGGTTCCCCTTCAGGGTGAGTTTATGACCGAACGCCTTCTTGAGGTCCTTGAGAACGCAGTCGCCGTGGGAGGCGTGGACCTCGAGGGGATCGATGACGGTGAGGCCGGTCTCCTCCGCCATGATCTTCACCAGGGCCGCTTCGGGCCCGCAGGAGTGGACATGGGTGGGAAGTCCCGCGGCCGTGGCGAGTTCGATGGCGCGCTTCACGGCGGGCAGGGCGAGTTGGCGGAAGATCTCCACCGATTGGTAGACGAGGGTTCCCGACCCCCCGACGCAGAGGAAATCGGGCTTCACCTCCATGGCGAGGATGCGCGCGATACGCTTCTCCGCCCGCTCCACCCTTTCGGCGGCCCAAGTTTCGTGGAGTTCGGGGTGATCGTAGTAATCGTAGATCGCCTCTTCGGTGCCGAGGGCCGCCGTGCTCGCCGCCGAAACCCCCACCAGGCCCTGGTCGCCCATGAGCGCCTTGACGCGCTTAAGCCCTTCAGGTCCCCGGTCCACGGGTTGCACCCCCTCGAGGGGTTCGAAGCGCTCGGGAACATCCGGGAGATGGACGGTCGCGGGCTTGACGTGGTGCGCCGGGGAATCGGCCACGTGGTAGACGCTCACCGTGGGGGCCCAGATCCTTTTTCCTCCGTCAAGGTAGGAGCGCTGGGTGACGAGGCGCGTCTGGGACCGCGAGACGATGAACGTTTCCCAGGGGGTGGGATCGCCGTTCTCCTCCGGGAAGGAAAGGGGGAAATAGCCGTCCATCACCGCGTCGATGTCGAAATAGCGGGCGCAGCGGATATAGGCCTCCCAGATGGGGATCCGCTGGTAGAGGTAGAGGTCCCAGAAGGGCCGGCCGGTGAGTTTCGCGGGGATCATGTTGGAGAAGTCCGGGGCGACCGGCACGCAATCGGGGATGCCGCCTTTCAGGACCGTCGTCAGCCTTTCGCGGGGGGTCATGGGAGGCTCCTCTGGCGGCCGCCGCCGGCGCGCTACTGGAATGATAGGCGATGGGGAGGGCACCGGATTCCGTAGGGTTGATGGAAATTCCGGTGGATTGATCCCCCCGGCGCCGCCCCGTGGTAGACTTCATCCCGGGCCCGATTCTCGAAACCGCACCATGAAAGAAAGCGATCCCGTCGAACCCGTCCTCCGGGGCCTCCTCGCCTCTTGTCTCGTCCTCGACGACGAGGCCCTGAGCCAGCGCAACCGGGAACTGCTCACCTTCGGCCCGCGCCTGGCCTTCACGGAGAAGGGGCGCGAACTCGGCTGTTTCCTCCAAGTGCGCCGGCCCACCGCGGCGACGGCCTTCGAGGACCACACCCATGATTTCTTCGAGATCTCCTTCATCCTCGACGGGGAGGCGAAGCACAAGAGCGGCGAGCACGTCTATCCCGTGCGGCGGGGCGATCTCTTCCTGCTCAACCACCAATCGCCGCACCGCTTCATCGTCCCCAAGGGGCGGGCGCTGACCATCCTCAATATCCACTTCCTCCCGGAGTTCCTGGAATCCACCGTGACCTTCGAGAAATTGGAGGCGGGGCTCCAATTTTTCCTCTTCGAGCCGTTCTTCCGGTCGGTGGACGACGCCTCGGGCAAGCTCGCCTTCGAGGGGGCCGAGTTCGCCCGCCTCGCCGCCCATGCGCTCCTCATGCTCGACGAGTTCAATCGCGCCTGGCCGAAGAAGAGCGAACTCCTCCCCCCGCTTTTCAAGGCCTTCATCACCCTGGTCACCCGGGCCTACGCCCAGCGTTGCGCCCGGCGCCCCGGCTGGAGCCGCCACCAGGAGGAAGTCTTCCGCGGCATCCTCGCCTTCATCGAGGCGCGCCACACTGGGCCCATCCGGGTCTCCGAGATCGGTTCCGCGGTCGGCCTGGGGCGCACCCGCCTGGCCGAACTCTTCCGGGAGCGGCAAGGCACGAGCATCGTGGATTATGTGCGCCGCAAACGGGTGGAGCACGCGCAGCAATTGCTGCGGGGCACCGACCTGACCATCCTCGAGATCGCCCTGGAATCGGGGTTCGGCGACGTGTCCAATTTCAACCGGACCTTCCGCAGCCTCCTGGGGACGACCCCGCGGGCGTTCCGCGCCGGAGCATCCGCAAAAATCTCCGGCCGAACTGCCTAGATGATTCCCGCGGAAAGGACGATGATCCACTCGACTCGGGGAAGCCCGGGCGAATCGAGGGTCTCGCCGCGGAATGAACCGGCGGACCGGGAGGGACGATGAAGGCGATGCGTTCAAAGCGGCGATGAGCGGCCACGTGAGGTGGCGCCCCCGGGCTTCGTCGACGCCCCTGCTGAATCCCGGCATGGGCATCCTCCTCATCCAGCGGGGGGCGAACAAGAAGCGCTTCGACGCGCTGGCCCCCGACCGGTGGTTCCTGCAGGAACGGCTCTCGGACAAGATCCTCCTCGACATCCCGTGGTCGCGCCTCGAGCCGAGGGAAGGCGAGTACCGCTGGGACCATCCCGATTGGGATCCGGTGATCGATTCCTGGCGGCAAGCGGGCTTCCGCGTGGCGCTTCAGGTGCGCGGCATGAGTTCCCTCGGCACGCTCTACGACGACGGCACACCCCAATGGGTTTTCGACGCGGGGGCCCGGGCCATCGACCACGGGGCCGAGTTCTACAAGACCTTCGGCACCCGCCGCGCCCAGGACGACCGCCCCATCCGCCATCCGGTCTATTGGGACAAGGTCTATCTCGAGAAGGCCTGCCGTTTCATCGAGGCCTTCGGTCGACGCTACGAAGGCGAACCCTGGCTCGAGTTCGTCATGCCGGGCCATCTGGGCATGTGGGGCGAGATGCATTGCTGCCTGCATCCCGATCCCGAGCCCTGGATCCGGGCGGGGTTCTCGGTCCCGACCTATACCGCCGCGTTCAAGACGCTCCTGGACGCCTACCGCTCGGCCTTCCCATCGACGCCCCTCGTGCAGGAAACCGGGGCGCCCTCCTACGTCATCCCGGGGGTGAGCGCGCGGGACAGCAGCGCGTGCATCGCCTACGCGGTCTCGAAGGGCGTGGGGCTCAAGATGAACGGGTTCGGCATGCACGACCCGTCCTGGAAAGACCCCTTCTGCCACGATTGGGTGGCGGAGGCCTACGACGCCTATTACCCGAAGGTCAAGGTGGCCCACGAGAATTATGGGATCCTCCTCGACCCCAAGGCCTTCGCATCGGTGGAGCGCCACCACGCGAGCTACTGGAACCGGGGCGGCGAGGCAGAGGGCCTCGCCGAGGAGCACCTCCTCGGCGACAAACTCTTCACCGATTTCGATAACGCCCTCATCCAGAGGATGGACGTGGAGGCCCGAAAGGAGATGTACCGCCATATCGCGAGGTCGATCGGCTACCGTTTCACCCTCGAGGAGGCCCGTTATCCGGAGGCCCTGGGGGCCGGGGAGCGCCTCGAACTCTCGTGCCGGTGGGTCAACCGCGGGGCCGCGCCCTGCTACGAGAACTTCGACCTCCTCCTCGCCCTTCACGACCTTTCCGGCCGGGTGGTATGGGAAGCCGCCCAAGTGCCGAGGTTCGAGACCTCTTCCCTCGCCTGGGACCGGGGGCGGACCCACGAGGACGTTTCCCGTTGGGACCTTCCCGCTTCCCTCCCGCCGGGGCGTTATGGCATGAGCCTGGCGCTCTGCCGCCGGGGCGAGTCGGCGGTGCGCATCGAACTCGGCATGGAGGGCGGGATGCCGGGGAACCGCTACGGGTTGGGGGGGCTTAGGGTGGGGCCAGGATGCTAATATGGAGGAATGGTACGTGAACCCGTAGGCCGAACGATCGCCAAGATGGCCGTCCCCATGCTCGCGGGGACCTTCGCCATGAACGCCTACCACCTGACGAACGCGTACTTCGTCTCGCGCCTCGGCACCGAGTCCCTCGCGGCGATCTCGTTCACGTTCCCGGTGGTCATGTTCTTCATGGTCGTCGCCCGGGGCCTCGGCACGGGGGCCATGACCCTCATCGCCCACGCGTTGGGCCGGCAGGACCGCGCGGGGGCGGCCGCCCTGACCTCCCACGCGCTTCTTTTCTCCCTCGCCTTCTCGGGGGTGGTTTCCGCCGTGGGCCTCTTCACCATCGGGCCCGTCTTCACGGCCCTCGGCGCGCGCGGCGGGGTCCTCGCCCAGACTTCCGCCTACATGAAGGTGTGGTACCTCGGGTCCGTCGTCATGGTCGTGCAGATGATGACCGCCGACATCATCATCGCCACGGGGAAGACGAAGGCGGTGAGCGCCCTCATGGTCGGCGGCACCCTCGTGAACGTGGTCTTCGACTACGGCCTCATCTTCGGGAACCTGGGCCTGCCGAAATGGGGCATCGTCGGCGCCGCCGTGGCCACGCTCCTCTCCCAGGGGGCGACCCTTTGCGGGGCCCTCTACCTGCTGCGGCGACGAATGAATCTCATCGGGGCCATCGACCTGCGCCCCGCCAGCGTTCTCGCCTCGTGGGGGAAGATCCTCTCCTTCGGAGCGCCGGGGGCCCTGGGCATGGTGCTCACGCCCGTGGCCTCGGCGGTGATCACCGGCCTCGTGTCCGGTTACGGCACCGCCGCCGTGGCGGCCATCGGCGTCGCCGGGCGCATCGAGATGTTCGCGTTCATGATCCCCATGACGGTGGGCATGTCGCTCATCCCCTTCGTCGCCCAGAACCACGGGGCCGGGCAGCGCGACCGCATCCTTCGGGCGCGGCGCGGCGCCATGGCCTTCGCGGTGCTCTACGGCCTCTTCATCGGCGCCCTGTTCATCCTCTTCGCCGGGCCGATGGCAGGCGTCTTCTCCGGCGATCCGGCGGTGGTCGAGGTACTGCGAACCTATATCTACCTCACCTGCGCCGGCTACGGCATGCTCGAAGTGCACCGCTACGCGGGTTTCTGCCTCACGGGAACCCACCATCCCTTCCAGGCCTCGCTCCTGAACATCCTGCGCATCCTCGGCTTGCTGCTCCCCCTTTCCCTGATCGGAAACCAGCTCTTCCAGATCCATGGCCTTTTTCTCGGGCGATTGGCGACCGACTTGCTGGCGGGCGGGATCGGCATCTATTGGTCGGGGAGAATCCTGGCGCGCAGCGGGCTTCCGAGCGCTTCCCCGGCGCCCTCCGCCCCCTAGGCAGCCGCCCCGATTTCCGGTCCCGGAGGAATTGCGGGAACGGATCGGCCATTTCGCAAAGATGCGGGCCCTTCCATGGGCCATCCTTCACCCATCGGTCGCCCCCGGGCGAGCGACGGGAGCCCCATGAAGATCACCCGCATCGAACCCATCGTCGTCGGCGCGCCCACCCCCGGCAGCGGCCTCCTCTCCAACCGCAATTATGTCTTCGTCAAGGTGCACACCGATTCGGGCCTCTACGGCCTCGGGGAAGCCACCCTGGAGGGGTATGACCACACGATCCGCGGCCTCCTCAAGGATCTCGAGCCCCTGGTGATCGGGGAGGATCCCACGCGCATCGAGCACCTGACCCAGGTCCTCCTGCGGCAGAAATTCTGGAAGGGCGGGATCCTCAAGGGCAGCGCCGTCGCCGGCATCGAACTCGCCCTCTGGGATATCCTGGGGAAGAGCGTCGGGTTGCCCGTCTACAAACTCGTCGGCGGCGCGGTGCGGGAGAAGATCCGCGTCTACGCCAATGGCTGGAGCGGCGGCGCCACCGATCCCGTCCAGATCAAGGATAAGGCCCAGGAGGCCCTGGCCGCGGGCTACCGCGCCTTCAAGTTCTCCCTGGCCGTGGCCTCATGGCCCCTGGACGACCGGAGCCTCGTGCGAAAAATCGTCGCCGCGGCCGAGGCCATCCGGGACGCGGTGGGGCCCGATTGCCCCCTCATGCTCGACGGCCACGGGCGCTACGACGCGAAGCTCGCCATCCGCATCGCCGACGCGCTGCGCGACGTGGACCTCTATTTTTTCGAGGAGCCCGTGCAGCCCGAGGATGTGGGGGCCATGGCGGAGGTGGCGGGGCGGGTCTCCGCGCCCTTGGCCGCCGGGGAGCGCCTATCGCTCAAAGGCGAGTTCCGCCCCTTCCTCGAGCGCAAGGCGCTCTCGATCCTCCAGCCCGACCTCGCCCATTGCCACGGCTTCGGGGAAGGCCTCAAGATCGCACATCTGGCGGAGGCGTTCTCCGCCTGGGTCGCGCCCCATTGCCCCATGAGCCCGGTGATCACGGCGATCTCCATGCACCTCGACGCGGTCATCCCCAATTTCCTCATCCAGGAACGCCTCTACTTGAACGATTGGCGCAACGAGGTCATCACCGAGCCACTGGTCGTCAAGGATGGCTTCCTGGACCTCCCCCATAAGCCGGGCTGGGGGATCGAACTCGACGAGGCGCTCTGCCGCGCCCATCCCGAAATACCCATCGCCATGCCGCGCCTCTTCCGGGAAGATGGCTCGGTCTGCGACTGGTGAATCCCGGGGAATTGCCCATGGATGCGAGGGATGAAAAGAAGGCGCCCGCGGGACAAGCGGCGAGCGGGGAGAACGTCATGGAAACGCAAAAGCGGAATGTCCTCGTGACCGGGGCCTCCCAGGGATTGGGCGCGACGATCGCCGCGCGCTTCGCCCGGGGCGGGCACCGCGTGTGGGTGAATTGCGCCCACGGGGTCGAGAAGGCCGGCGAGGTGGTGGCGGGAATCGTCCGCGCGGGCGGGGAGGCCGAAACCTTCCCCTGCGACTTGACGGATGAAGGAGCGGTGGAGGAGGCCTTCGCGGCCCTCGAAGCGCGCGCGGGCGGGATCGATATCCTCGTCAATAACGCCCGCCTCGACCCCTATCTGCGCGGGGCGGCGGACAGCGACGGGGCCTGGTTCGACCGCACCCTGGCGGTGAACCTGCGGGGGGCCTATCTGGCGACCTTGGCCGTGTTCGACGGCATGAAAAGTCGGGGCTGGGGCCGCGTGGTGAACGTCTCCTCCATATGGGCCCAATGGTCCGCGCCGAGGAACTTGATCCCCTATAGCGTCTCCAAGGCGGGCATGCACGCCCTCACCCGGGCGTTCGCCCGGGAAGGGGCCCCCCATCAGGTCACCGTCAATACGGTGGCCCCCGGGCTCATCCTGACGGAGAACGCCGCGTCGCGCCTCGGCCCGGAAAAACTACTGGCCGAGACTGCCAGCGTCCCCCTCGGACGGGGAGCCGCCCCGGAGGAGATCGCGGAGATCATCTGGAATACGGTACACAGCGGCTTCATCACGGGCCAGACGATCCACGCCAATGGCGGCGCCTGGATGGGAAATTAGCCGCCGGGGAACCCCATGGAAAATTTGAAGCAACGACTCGCCGCCGGCCCCGTCTACGGGACCTTCTCGAAAACCAGCGATCCCTTCTTCATCGAGATCCTCGGGAAGACGGGGTTCGATTTCGCCATCCTCGATTGCGAGCACGGGCCCAACGATCCGAGGACGCTCTTGCCGTTGATCCTCGCGGCCCGCTGCGGCGGGCTCCTTCCCATCGTGCGGGTGTCCTCGCTCTCGGCCCCCGACCTCCAGCGCGTGCTCGATCTGGGCGTCGCCGGCGTGCAGATCCCCCAGATCGCCACGAGGGAGGACGCGGAACAGGCGGTGAAAGCCGTCCGCTTCCATCCATCGGGGGAGCGCGGCGTTTGCCGTTATGTTCGCGCGGCGAACTATTCGCTCATGGAGAAACCCGAGTATTTCGCCGGTCAGAACGCGGAGGTCGCCCTTATCATCCACATCGAGGGGGCCGAAGGGCTTCGGAACCTCGACGCGATCCTGGGGGTGGAGGGGCTCGATGTGATCTTCATCGGGCCCTATGACCTCTCCCAATCCTTGGGGGTGCCCGGGGAGATCCAACACCCCAAGGTCGTCGCCGCCGTACAGGAGATCGCCGCCAAATGCCGCCGGGCCGGGGCGGTGGCCGGGATTTTCACCGATTCCGTCGAGGCGGCCAGGGGATGGCGCGATGCGGGCATCGGGTACCTCGCCCACTCGGTGGACGTGGGGCTCTTCGCCTCGGCCTGCCGCGGGGCGGTGGCCGGGCTCCGATCGCCCCGGGGCTGATCCCCCCGGGCCCTACAGACTCAGCCCCGCGTAGAGTTGGTAGCCGGGCATGCCCGCATACCCCTTGGTCAAGGGCACGCCGACTTTCACGTAGACGGAGCTTCGCTGGCTCGCCTTGGCGTAGAAGCGAAAACGCAGCGCGAATTCCGTGGAGGAGACGAAGAGGAACCCGCTATAGCCGGGGACGGTGACGAGGCCCCCCTCCACCTTGGCGCCGAGGCCCAGGCGATCCCACCAATGGAACCCGTTTTGGGCGTTGAAGAACGGGTTCCACCGGGTTTCCCAGTGGAGGCGGATGAGGGAAATCGCCGGTAGGAAGCCGCCGGGGAAGCCGCTGAAGGAGTTTTCGCCGCCGACGGTGAAGTAACCCATGGGGACGATGGCGGTGGCGGTGCTTTTGACGGAAGTGTTCATCGAGCGTTCTTCGACTTCGAGGTCCATCGACCAGGCCCGGCTCTTGATGGGGAGCGACCCTGTGACCAGGTATTGGAGGTCCAGCCGTTGGTTGTCCCCGATCAAGTACTTTTTCGACCAATAGGATGGGTTGAATTTCAGCCACGCCGCTTCGAGGCGCATGGAGCAGACGATGCCTGGGGCGGCTAAACCGGTGGCCCCCATTTTTTCGTGGGAGGTCTGTTGGAACTGGAGCCCGAGCGCTCCCCCGAAAACCTGGTAGATCCCCGGCAAGGAGAGGCGGTCGGTACCCGAGGAGCGGTAGGTATAGCCTGGGGTCTGGATCGACGAGGAATAGTCCGCCCATTGTCCCAGGGCTTCAGCGTAGATCGAGAAGTATCGGGAGGCCTGGACCCAGGTTTGCCAGGAGGCTTGCTGGGAGAGGCTTGAATAGGTTTCTGAAACGCCATAATTTACGGAGGTTCCGTTCCCGGCCGCGAGGCCGTATTGCATCCTCATGCGCAGGACCCCGATGGGGAAATCGAATTGGGCCCCCGCCCGCCATCCGGGATCGGGACCGAGGAAGGGGAGCGGAAAGATGGCCCGGCCCCAGAGAGCGAGGCCCGTATCGAGGCCGCTCCCGAGGAGGGAGGTCGAGACCCCGGCGGAGAGGGCGCGCTCGCTGGTGACGGCGCCGCCGGGTCCGAAGGCGTCCGATTGGCTGAAGGCCAGGGAGAAAAAGGGCACCGTGGGGAGGAGCGCTCCCCCGCTCTTCAGGATGGGCCGACCGTTGCCGGATGGGGAAGGGTTTTCCATCGCGTACGGCTTCGGGGTCGACGGGCCGGTTTGGGGCGCGGCGGTGGGCAAGGGCGCGGAGACCCGCACCCACTTCCCCGCCGTGAACTGGGAGAAGAGGGCCTCTTTGCCCGCGGACTCGAAGGCGGGGTAGCGCACCGCCGCGCGGGCCCGGGAGACGCGTTGCCAAGCCGTGCTTTCCGCCGAGTCCGCGAGGTAAGCTTGGGGGGTTCCGTCTTCCGTCGATACGAAGAGGCAGCGACCCCCGCCATCGATGCGCAGGTCGCGGAGGTCCCCCGGGTGTTCGGGCCAGAGTTTGGCGAGGACGCCCCCTTCGCCGAGGCGGTAGGCGCGGATGGCTTCCCCATCGCCGATGACCGCATAGGGCGTATGGGACGCGTCCAGGCAGAGATCGTAGACCCCGTACTCCCCGGGCAGCGCGGCGAGGGTCTTCCACGCTCCGACGGTCCAAGGGCGGTGGAGCAGGGACGTGCGACCGCCGACGCAGGAGGCGACGAGGATCCCCTCATCGTCGACATCGAAGGCGGTCACGCGCGCGTTGGTGGTCCATCGGCGCTCCATCGAGAACGGGTAGCACGAGAAGAGATCGTCGCTCTCGCGGCCCGAGCGGTCGAGGATCTTCCGGGTGTAGAAGACCTCGCCGGTCTTGGGGAGCCAGCGGAGGTGGGGTCCCACATCGGGGACGGGCTGGCGCTGGCCCAAAAGGAAGAGATCCAGACGCAGGCTGTCATGGCGCCAATTGGCGACCACGCCGCGCTTTCCCGGCAGGCTCTCCAACTCCACCATGCCCAGCAGGTCGCGCCGATCGGATTTGAAGAGCGTCTGGCGCTCGAAGACGGGCGCGACGGCCTCGTCGCCGAGGGGCGATCCGAAACCCGCCCCGAGATCCTCGCGCCAATCGCGGTCGAGTTGGGCCAGGCCGATGGAGAAGCATTTCTGCAGCGCGCCATCGATCCCCCGGCGCCCCAATTCGCGGAGGAAGGGCTCCCAATGCGTGACCTGGAAGCGCCGCTTCAGGTAGAGGATCAAGCTGAAACCCTGGTTATAGGCGAGTTCGAACTCGCGGCTCGTCCCCTCGAATCGCCCCATCTGGGAAAGGGTGAGCAGCCGCCGGCCGTGCCACGCGTCGCGCAGCAGCGCTTCCCGGTAGGCATCCCGGATCTCCGCCTTGAACTCGTAGGAGCCGAGTTGGGAGAAGGCTTCGGCGAGCCAAACGGGCAGGGCCCGCGGGTCGATGGAGATCTCCGCCCCCGCGCTCAGGCTCGGCCGTTCGCCCTGGTAGGCGCCGGAGACGCCCAGGCGGATCGGGGGCACCAGCGTCTTGAAGGAATACAGGTGGGAGAGTTCGTGGGAGATCACCGCGCGCAGCCAATGGGTTTCCCCCCGCCACAGGCTCTCGGATTTTCGCGGCGAGATCGTGATGAGCGGCATGTCGAAATAGGCGCCGCCGTTGGGTTCGTCCGAGTCGTCGGCCATCGCGATGGCGATGGGGCGTTCCACGGCGCCGCGTCCGTAGACGGGCCCCATGGCTTCGCGCACCTCTTCGGCGATGCGCATCGCGTTCGTCGCCGTGGCCTCGAAACCCCGCTCATACGAGAGCGTGAAATGCCCATCCCGGAGATGGCGCCAGGGTTGGTTGGGGAAGGCGCCCAGCAGGGCCGGAAGGAGCATGCCGGCGAGCGCGACCGAACGCGCGGGAATTGATCTCATCGGGAATAATAGCATCACCTCCCCGGGACTCGTCGACCCCGACGGATGGTATGCTCGGCCATGAAACTTCTTTCGTGCAATATCCGATATTGCGGCGCTCCGGACGGGGAGAACGCCTGGGAAAACCGGAAAGACCTGTGCCTGCGCATCTTGAGGGAGCGGGCGCCCGACGTCATCTGCTTCCAGGAGCTTTGGGCGCGCCAATTCGACGACCTTTCCGCGGCGCTCCCCGAATACGGATCCTGGGCGATCCTCGACCACTCCTGGGGGCCGAACCCGACGAACGGCATTTTCTATCGGCGCGGGCGGTGGCGTCCCGCCGGCACGGGGGGGTATTGGCTCTCCGACACCCCGCAGGTCCCGGGTTCCCGCTCTTGGGGGAGCGACAATGTGCGCCTCGCGAATTGGATCACCCTCGAAGACCCGTCGACCGGCTTCTCCTTCCGGGTGGTCAACACCCACCTCGACCATATCAGCCAGGAAGCCCGGGAGAACCAGGCGCGGGTCGTGGCCGAGGAGGCCGCCCTCCTGGGCGATTTTCCCCAGATCCTCACCGGGGATATGAACAGCGACGCCCCCAATCGGGCCATCGCCGTGTTCAAGGAGGGCGGGTGGGTCGATACTGACGAGGCGGCCAACGGGACCGCCTACGCCGGGCACACCTACCACGCCTTCCTCGGCGAAGCGTACGCGTCGGCCATCGGGAAGATGGACTGGATCTTCCTGCGGGGCCCCCTTCGCGCGCGATCGGCCGAGGTCATCCGCGACGCCGATGGGGGGCGGTTCCCCAGCGACCATTATTTTCTGGAGGCCGCGATCGAACCGGACCCTCTCCGGGCCCCTGCAGGGGGATAAGGCTTTTTACGCGTGGCCCGCGTCGCCGGTCGACGATGGCCCCGCGACGGGGATCACGCGGGCTGAGCGGGCCGTGGTGGAGGCCTAGACCTCGAAGAAACCCCAAGACAGGGCGGGCATGGTGAGGATCAGGTCGTGGCCCTGGCGCTTGAGGGAGGTGGCGCCCTTCGCGGCGAGGGCGTGGGGCGCGTGGGCGAACCCCTTGCCCTGGAGTTTCACCCGGGTCGCCTTGGGGGACGGGTTCACGGCGACGAGGATCTTCTCCTTCCCCGCCGTGCGCAGGTAGGCGAACGGGAATTGCTTCTTCTTGGCGTAGAGCACCGTGAACTCGCCATCGGCCTCGAGGGCCTTGTGGGCGCGGCGCAGCGCCGCCATTTTGCGGATGAAGTGCAGCAGGGAGGCGGGGTCTTTTTCCTGGTCCTCGACGGTGGGGCGGTGGGCGTCGGGGTCGATGGGCAGGTAGAGTTTCTCGGGCTCGGCGTTGGAGAAGCCGGCGTTCTTACCGCGGGTCCAATGCATGGGGGTGCGGGCGCCGGTGCGGCCGTAGCCGCCCTCCTTGCTGGCGAGCCCCGGTACGGTGCGCATGCCGATCTCGTCGCCGTAATAGAGCACCGGCAAGCCGGGCATGCTGTAGAGGAACGCGTAGCAGACCTCGAGTTCGTCCTTCGTGCGGCCCGTGGCCAGCCGGCCGATATCGTGGTTGCCCGAGGGGAGCGAGATGTAGCCCTTGTCCTTGGTGGCGGCGTAATGGTCGAGGTAGATGTCGAGGAACTCGCGGATGTCGCCCTTGCCCTTGCGGTCGAAGATGGTGGCGCTGCGCTTGCGGTCGGCGATGCGGAAGACGTCGCGCTCGAGCTCGTCGCGGAAGAGCTTGTCGTAGGCCGGGGTGCCGAAATGGATCATGAAGTCGGCGTGGAAGCCGCCGGCGAGGGCCTGCTTGGGGAAGGACCATTCGCTGATGAGCACGGCCTCCGGGAACTCCTTTTCGAGGGCGGCCCGATAGCCCTGCCAGAGCTTGATCGTCTCTTTCTTGTCGGCGTCGTTCTTCACCAGGCTCGAGGCCATGTCCACGCGGAAACCGTCGCAGCCGAGCTTCAGCCAGAAGCGCATGATGTTCATGAGTTCCGCGCGCACGGCCTTCACGTCGGGATGGGTCTGGGGGAGCTGCCAAGGCGCCTCGACCTTCGCCGTGCCGTAATTGAGGGCCGGCTGGAACCAGAAGAAATTGGGCACGTAGCGCCCGTCGCGGTCGCTATAGCCCTTCACGGCGTCGGCGGGGCCCGTCCAGGCGTTGTCGGTCCAGACGTACCAGTTCGTGTGCCGGTTCTTCTCGGGCTTGGCCGAGGCCTGGAACCACGCGCATTCCACCGAGGTGTGGCCGGCGACGAGGTCGAGCAGCACGCGCATGCCCTTGCGGTGGGCCTCGGCGCATAGGCGCTTGAAATCGTCGTTGGTGCCGTAGCGCGGGGCGATCTTGTAGAAATCTCGCACATCGTAGCCCGCGTCGCCGAAAGGCGAGTCGAAGCAGGGGGAGAGCCAGACGGCGTTCACCCCGAGGCCCTTCAGGTAATCGAGTTTGGAGACCACCCCGGGCAGGTCGCCGATGCCGTCATGGTTGGTGTCGCAAAAGGACTGGGGATAGATCTGGTAGAGTTGGGCGGTGCGGAACCATTCGGGCACGGGAGGACGGGGCATAGGACATCCTTCTTCCGCGGCCCCTCTCGCGCTTCCTGCGCCCGGGCCGCCATGGGCGGGGGCTTCCCGCCCCCGAACCCGGCTTTCGCGCCGGGCCGAAATTGTACCCTATCGCCGCCTTCCTGCCCACCCGGGGCGGGGAAACGTCGACGAGGGTCGGTTGGGCATTCGGGGGAATCGCCCCCGGGCGTCAGCGCGCGGCGAGCGTGACGCCGAGGCGGTGGGTGCCGATGCCGGCCTGGGTGGGGTTATAGCCGACGGCATAGGCGAGTTCGAGGGCGCCGATGCGCAAGGATACGCCGACGGTGGGTTCGATCGTTTCCAGACCGAGCCATTGGACACCGGCGCGGAGGCTGAGGCGGTCGGGCAGGATCGACACATCGGCCCCGAGGGCGAGGTCGATGGGGCTGACGGCGTCCGGGGCCGCCCGCAGGTCGAAGGCGAAGATGACGCGCGGGATCTGGTAGGAAGCCCCGACCATGATCTGTCGGGAGGCGCTATTGGTGGCATCGGCGAGGATCCGGTCCACCGCGACGCCGACCCCCAAATGCCCGGGCCCGATATTGGCCAGGCCGAGGAAGACGCCGGCGTTGAGGTCCCCGGCGAAGGCCGGGGCGATGGTCTCGGCATTCACGGCCATGCCCGTGCCCGAAAGCACGCCCAGCATCCCGAGGCCCACCGAGAGCGGCCCGAATTTCACGCGTACCGCGCCGTCGAGCCTCCCCTCGGACCAGAGGGCGCCTTGGGCGCCCGGGTACGAACCGGAGTAATTGGCCACGGCGTAGTCGAGGGAGAGGCCGGCGCCGACATCGGGGAGCCCCGAATCGCGGGGGACCGGCACCCGGCGCACGAGCCAGAGGCGGCCCTGGAAATCTTGGATATCGCTGGAGACGCCCTCGGCGAAGCCCAATTCCGTGCCGAAGGCGACGCGGTGCTGGAGGTCGACCGTGGCGGGATTGAGCACGAACGAATTGCCCAACGGCAGCCCGGCGCCGACCCCCGCCATGCCGGCCAGCCGCACCTCGGTCAGTGCCGGCAGGGCGCCGAGGCTGGCGATGAGCAGGAGGCCCGCGGGGAGGGAACGCAGCGCCCTCATTTCGGAACCACCGTCATGGCCTTCTCGCTGCTGCCGTCTTCATAGACGATCTCGAGCACATACATGCCGGCCGGCACGGGGCGGTTCTGGCGGTCCTTCTTGTCCCACGCGGCGAAGGTCCCACGGGGGGCGGGTTTTTCGAAGATGAGCCGACCGCGGCGATCGTAGACGCGGATGACGCGGGCCGAAAGCGGGGCGCCCGTGCGCGGGTCGACCTTGTATTTCACCGGCACTTCTTCCCCGTTGTAGATGGGGGGAACGACCGTGTTCGTCTTCGAGGCCATGTATTCCAGCACCGCAACGCTATTGGACTGGGTGCCGAGGATGACTTGGCCCACGGGATCCTGGAGGAGCGGCCGGATGTCGCCCTTGCCGGGTTGGGGAGGGGGCACCAGCGTGAAGCCGGCACGGGCGAGGTAGAGGCTCTTGCCCGAGGCGTCGATGCCGTTGACGACCCAGTCGAGGTGGATCGTGTTGCTGGCGATCCCGTTCGTGGCGCCGCTGAGGTCGAGGAGGACGGAGGTCTCCGCGAGGGTGTTCGAACAGACGAATCGCTGCACGCCATTGCTGTAGATGATCACGGCGATCTGGTAATTGTCGAACGCGCTCCCCGGCGCGGGCCGCCAGGCGAACGCGACGCGATCGATATTGCTGGCCACGACCCCATTGGCCGCGGGCGTCAGGAGGGTGAACGTGCCGCCGGCGGCGTTGGTGACCGGGGCCGCGGCCGCCGGGACGAACCACGAGAACGCGTTGGTGGCGGAGACCGCGCTATTGCCCGCGGCGTCGAAGGCGCGCACATACCAGGAGAGCGAGGCGTTGGAGAAGCCCGCCGCGACGCTGGCGGCCTGGTTGGTCGCGGCCAGGTTGCTGAATTGCTGGAACGCGGCGCCGTTGGTGAGCAGCACGAGCGCATAGGCGCTCACGCCCACGTTGTCGGTCGAAGCGGCCCACAGGAAGGCCTGGTTGGTGGCGGTGGCCGTGGCGCCCTGCGCCGGGGAGAGGAGGACCGGCGCGCTGGGCGGGGTGGCGTCGGGGGCCGTATTGGTCAGGAGGACGGTATTCGTCGCGGCGGAGAACGCGAGTTGATTGGCGCTATCGCGGGCGAAGACGTACCACTGGACGCCCGTATTGGAGATGAAGGAGAAAGTAAGGTAGGCGGAGGTCGCGTTGGTGGGGTAGACGTTGCTCGTCCAGGCGCCGCCGTTGGTGCGGGCCACGAGGGTGTAATTGGAGAGGGCGATATCGTCGGTGGAGGCTGCCCAGGTGAACGTGACGCCATTGGTGTTGCTGAGGCTGCTGAAGTTCGCGGGCGACACCAGGTTCGGCGGAGTGGGCGGCAGATCGGCGCCGGTGGGCACGTTCCAAGCCAGGCGGTTGGTGGCCGAAACGGACTGGTTGAGGGCCGCATCCAGCGCCTTCACGTACCAGCGGAGATTGGTGTTGGAGAATCCCGCGAGGTTGGAGACCAGATAATTGGTCGTGGCGAGGTTGCTATAGGCGCGCCAGATCGCGCTATTGGTGGTGAGGAAAAGTTGGTAAGACGCCACGCCGACGTTGTCGGTGGCCTGGGACCAATAGAAGGTTTGGTTCGTCAGGCCGATGGAGGCGTTATCGGCGGGAAGCATGGGCACGGCCGCGGAGGGCGGGGTGAGATCGGCGCCCCCGTTGGTGTTGGTGATAGAGAGGGTGTTGGTGGTGGCGGCCCAGGTGATCTGGTTGGTGGTGTCCTTGGCGAAGACGGTCCAGGTCACTGAGGTGGCGTTGGTGAAGCCGAGCCACAGGCTCGTGCCGGCGGTGA
>JAFLEE010000072.1 GCA_017302015.1 Spirochaetota bacterium
TCTATTACAACAAAAAACGATTCCACTCGTCCATCAATTATTGCACCCCGGAGGAAAAGCATGTAGAATCAAACCCGAAGCAATTCAGTGTGGCTTGACCGACTGTCCCAATTTTTGAGAAAGATCATTCCTCGGCCAACGCGCCGAGGGTTTTTTCGACGCCCTGCACGCGCAGCAGGCACCGGGTGACATGGCGCTCCAAAACAGCCATGGCCGCCGGATCCATCGCCCCATCCTCGGGAACCTCCTGCCGACCGCTTAGGAGAGCGAGCCCCCGGTGGACTTGAACGAAATAGGAATCCTTGATCACTTCATAGGGGAGTTTAAACCGGGGGAATGGGAAAACCCAACGGGATTCCAGTGCGCCGCATGTTCGCCAATCGGCGAAGAACTTCACGAGGGCTTCCGCCTCCTTCGGGAAACGGGTTCGGGCCGGCACCACAAAACAGGATCCTTCTATATATGAGCCCTGCAGGCGGCCAGAAGGACCTCGCGGCGCCAGGGCCAATTTTAATTTCCGATCCACCCCGGTCTTCCATTGATGCCGAAGAAGCATGAGGAAGTCGGAGCTTTCCTGGTAGAAAGCCGATTGCCCGACAAGGAAAGGTTGGCGGTTCTTCCACGATTCACGCTGGAGACTTTCCACCGGAACCAGGCGGTGACGATAGATGAGGGAAAGGAGGAAATCGAGGGTCTCCCCCGCCGCCGTACTATTGACGGCGATCCCAGAATCCGGGGCATAGACGCGCCCGCCATTGGACCAAAGGTACTCCAGGAACGTTTTCGCGTGGTTCCCGATGCCCCGCATCAAGATCGGTGCCGAAGCCCGCTTCGCCTGTTGGAGGACGCGGCCGATGTCCACGAGCGCCTCCCAGGTCTGCGGGACGTCCACGCCTAACGGGTCCAAAAGATCGCGGCGGCAAAAGAGGAGGCCGAAGGCGTTATTCTTGGGGAGCGCGAATAGCCGGCCCCCCGATGTGAACCTCGATAAACCCAAGGGATCCAACCGCGAAAGGAGATCTTCCCCCAAGAGACCGTCCAAGGCCAAGAGTTTCCCCTCCTCGCCCAAGGCGCGCGCCTGGATGTCGTTCATGGCGTTAAAGAGGGCGATATCCGTGCCTTGCGGCCCCAATTCGTGGCGGACGAAGAAAGGAGTATCCACATCGCTATAGACCCGGCACCTCACCCGCAGATGGGGATGCGCTCTGGCGAAGAGAACCGCGAAAGCGCCGGAAAACCGGTCCGTCCCATAGCCGAAACGGTGGTTGATGAATAGGGCGCTCGGGGCCATGGGGTCTCGATTATCAAATGGGAGAGCGCCCCGCAGGAACGACGCCTCAGATCAATGCTGGCCGTGGTCCGCCGGAAGATCTTCCCCGCGCCAGAGACGGACCTGCGTCCAAGGCAGATCGGGCAAGCGCCAAAACGGATCCGAAGGCGGTAAACCGAGGGGGAGGAACGCCGTCGAGCAAAGATACAGGCTCCCCGTTCTGATGTATGCCTCGCCGAGGGAAGGTTGGGCTCCGCAGAGGCCGATACGGAGCCATCCCCTCGCATCGAAGGTGTCGGGCGCCTCAAGCGTGCGCCGGATCGCCGAGGTGAGGGCACAACGCACTTGGGCGGGAGGAAGTTCGGCGGGAAGGGCATGGCGAAGGGCCGCCTGGGCGAGATGTTGGAAGGCCCCGCACCGGTAGGCGATGGACCGGCCGATCGGGGGGTAAGAACCGTCCGCAGCGATGAATCGCTCCAAGACCTGGGCATAACGGCGCCCGTGGGCCTCGGCGGCGGCGCGCATCGTACCCCATTCGTTCTCAAGGTCTCCCACTGTCGCCAGAATATCGAGGAGCATGGGCTGGATGACGAAGCTATTGTAATAATCCCAAGCGAACATTTTCCCGTCGCCGTAGACGCCATCGCCCTTATACCACTCCTGGTGGGACCGAAGCGCATAATCGACGCGCATGCGGTCCCAATCGGCTTCGCCGGTCGACGCCAGGAACGCTTCGACCATCGCCGAAAACAAGAGCCAATTGCAGTAGCCAGGTTTACGCGTTCGCGTCGCCTTCAGGGCTGCGATCACCCTGCCTTTCACGGAAGGTTCCAGAGGATCCCACAAGACTCGCTTCCCACGCAGCAAGCCATGGGCCAGGAAAGCTGCGTCCACGATCGGCTGGTGGTGCTCGCTGAAATTGAGGAAATCCGGGCTGGATGGGTCGACACCGACGGCCAATGCGCGTCGCGACAAGGCCAGTATTTCATCTCGCCGCATGGCCTCATCCCCTTCGAGGTCCGGACAGGATAGCCACGGGGCGAGGCCCGCCAGGGTTCTGCCAAACGCTTCGAGGTGGGTGACGGATTTCCGCTCATCGGGGTGCGCACCCTCGACGGGCATCTCGATTCGTAGACGGCCCTTTGAGAGGGATTCCACGACGGGGCGGGAGACTTTATCGAGGAGAGTATACCAAAGACTGCGGGCGGAGGAGGGCATGGAGGTTCCTGTATTTTGGGGGTTTGGGAGGTGGCCGGAGCTGACTGCTGCAATGAATTTGCCACACCTGAGCCAATTGGACAATATCACATAATAGCCCATGAAACACGAAATCTTTCACAGATCCAGTAACCTACGATTTGCCTTGAGTCTGATACCCCCAAAACCCGAAATTAACCCGCGTCTCACCAGACTTTCATCACTCATAGGTCAAGCAGAAAACGACCGATTCATCGCCCGACGCCTAAAATCTCTCGGACTCATCCCGACCATTTTAGAAAACACCTTACTCAAATGGTAGGAATCGCAGAATCCAGTAGCATCGGCGATCTGACCGAGGCGATCTTCCGTGGTAACGAGTAGAGACTTGACACGATGAATGCGCTCGCGATTGATCAAGGCCGACAGGGAGACGCCCGTCGTCTCCTTGACCACGGCGCTCGTTCGAGACGGCGACAAACCCACGATCTTAGAGATGTCGCCCAAGGAGATGCGTTCGGCTGCATGCCTCCGAACGAAGGAGCGAATTTGATTGGCGCGAGAGTCCGGAATGATCGCCAAGGCGTTCAAACGCTTAAGCCGCGCCATGAGGCCATCGCAAAACACCGAGAGCACCTCGGTGAAATTTCGATTCTCAGGGGGCAGTGGAGGCAGGGCGCTTAGGACCTCCCAATATGCGGCCGACCGCGGAGGGGACCTTTCCGGACTTCGCCAAGAACCGGCGTAGAGCATCCCAAAATGCACCCCGCCATCTTGCAAGGGGACCACAATTTCCACCACACCCTTCCAACAAGTCTCCACAAAGGGCACGCCGACGGTTTGGCACTTGGCATTCATCGCTTCCCGGCAATGCGCGATACATTTGCGATGGAAACCCGCCGCGCATACTGCGTTCTTTTTATGGGATTGCCTCAGGGGTGGGAACAGGGAGATTCCGAGCGGGGTGTGGAAGATACCGGCGTAATCGATGACGGTGATGGAAATACGAAGAGAGGCCTCCAAGGCGCAAATACTTTTCTCGAGGGAAGAGACGGTTTCCATGGGTCTTACAGGGAATCCTTATTTTTCATCCATTTAACTGATAAACAAGATTATTATACATGTTTTTAAGATCTTAAACCATTTCCTTACAGGGAAACGAGGCGCAAAATATGTTTGCACGCTAGGAGTCGGTATGAAAAACGCCCTCAACCTACTTGAAGATTGGACGCGAGCGCTGCCTTCCTACCTCCGCCCCTCCCGAAGAACCCCCTATCAATATTACGGCACCGGGGAAAGCGCCCATTGGCCTGTTCAAAGCAATTTCAATGTCGCGGCAGCCCTTGCGGTTTTAGGGACCCACGCCGATTACCATCCAATCGACGGGGGGCTGGATTCGAATCTACTCGTAAAAACCGCCCTTTCGTTGTTCCGATATGGCTTATCGACCCATGTCGGGGGCCCCCATACCTGCACCGACGGGAAGCAATGGGGCCACTCATGGATCAGCGTACTCGGACTCGAACGCATGCGGCATGGTTTGGAATCCCTGGCGCCACACCTGACGGCACAAGACCGCGCACGCCTAAAAGAGGTCCTGCTATCGGAGGCGGATTGGATTTTAGACCACCATCCGGTGATCGCGGGAATCGAGGCCAAGGACAATCGGCCGGAATCGAACATCTGGAATGGTTGCCACTTGATCCGGTCCGCAATGGAGTATCCCGACGCCCCCCGGCGTGATGCCTACCTAGAGAAAGCGACTTCCTTCTTCCTTAATGGCATATCGGTGCCAGCAGACGCATCTTCATCGACGATCTATCGCGGCAAGCCCCTCGCCACATGGCATGTGGGCCCGAATTTCACGGAGAATTACGGGCTCAATCACCACCACTACTTGAATATCGGCTACATGGTGATCTGCCTGTCCAACATTGCCATGCTGCATTTCGCGATGAAGGAGAGGGGAACTCCCCTCCCCGACGAAGTCTACCACCACGTCGAAGACCTTTGGAAGGTGGTGAAATCTTTCACCTTCGCCGATGGGCGCCTCCACCGCATCGGCGGCGACACCCGGGCGCGCTATTGCTATTGCCAGGATTACGCCTACCCGGTGTGGCTTTTCGCGTCCGACCATTTCAAAGACGACACGACGTCTTTCGAGTCAGGTTGGCTAAAGATCCTCGCGACCGAGATGGCGGCGAATGGCGATGGCTCCTTTCTATCGAAGCGATTGGCCGCCGTCCGCGCGTCCAATTGGTTCTATTTCGCCCGCCTGGAATCGGACCGGGCCCTCGCTCTTTCCCAAGCCGCCTACTGGGGGCCAAAGGCGGAGAGGAAGAAAACGAATCCCATCGCCGTCCCCGATGCGTGGGAAGACGGTTTCCACGGGGCAGTCGCCCACCGCTCGAGATCACGATTGGCATCGTGGGTTTGGAAGGGCGCAGAGGGCCCCGCTCTCATTTGCGTGCCCCCCGACCGAAGCGATCTCGTCGAATGGCAAAAGAGCCTTCTCGGCGAGTTCTGCACCGCGGGGCATCTATGCCCGCAACCAGGGCGTGCGGTCGTCCAAACTTTTCCCGGAGGCTTCGCTGCTTGCGGCCAATTATATTGGAAAGAAACGCTCCCCATGGGGGAAGGAGAAGGGACCGACATCCTGGTTGACCACCAAGTTGCTGCGGTCGCCTTACCCGACGGGCGAAGCATGATCGTGCTCCAACGGGCCAAGACCATGAAGGACTGCATTCTCACCGAGGTCAAGAGCCTCGGCCTAAAAATACCAAACGACCTATGGAACGGTGATCGACGGCACTATCGCGGTTCAAACAAGGACTACGAGGCGGCCGGAATTCCAGCCGATTGGCAACGGGTCTCCATCGACTCGCCCGCGCTTACGGTCGATGAGACCCTCACCCTCACTCAGGGCTACGGTCCGACGGGATTCCATATTTTTCGGCCCCCGGAGCGCCGCATCGCGATACTTCGCGCGACCCCGCCCCGATTGGGCACTCTCTACGCCGATGAGGTTTGCCTCCGGTGCGAGATCGGGTCACAATTCTACCCGGAAGATTCCCGACTGATCGATGACGGTTTCGCCCTAACTCTGGCGCACGAACCAAAGGGGCTCGAATTGCGGCAAGTGGATCCCTTCTCCCCGGAAGTCCGTGCCGTGCGGTGCACCGATGAGCGTGGGTCCTACCTCTTCGTGGCTAATTTTGGCGCGAAAACCACGACTCGGCTGCCTTCCGAGTTTTTCGATTGTCAAATCTTGACTTCAGGCTCAAAGCCCACGATCGAAGGAAAATACCTCTCCATGGAAATGGAAGAATTCCAAACAGCCCTCTTTCGCATATAGCCAACTCCACGGAGCGATAGGCACCATCATCTAACGCGAGTAAACTAGCTAGCCCAATCTAACCATATGTTTTCTTTTTCGGCCCTTTTCCCCTCGCCGACCAATGGGCCGCGATCTCACACTCCCGGCGTGCCTGTAATTGATCCTCAAATCGTCTGATGAAGCACGACCAACGAAAGACATACTATAAATGAGAAGTTTCGTGTTTCCTGCCACTGGCCCAATATCACATAATAGCCCATCACACACGAAATCCTTCATCTCCCCACCCCCATCAATTCCCGACCACTTTCCTCCCTCACCGACCACCTAATCTCGCCAGGTTCGTTGTAAACTCTCCCAAAGCGACTCCCCAGAGGCGCACTTCCCCTCCCCAATCCCCCCAGTCTTTCATCCCTCAAGGAGTTTTTCCATGCCCATCCCTCGGTTCGGCGACGGCCGCGACGCGTTCTTCGAGCACCGTTTCGGTCTCTTCATCCACTGGGGGATCTACGCCTTGGACGGCTGGCACGAGCAGGTTCAGTGGCGCCGAAATATCCCCAAGGCCGAGTATGTGAAACGCGTCGCGCGCTTCCATCCAGAAGCCTACGATCCCGCGGCGTGGATCGACTTCATGAAATCCTGCGGCATGTCCTATTTCGTCCTCACGACCAAGCACCACGACGGCTTCTGCCTCTGGGACACGAAGGAGACCGATTACAGCATCATGAACACCCCCTACGGGAAGGACCTTCTCGCGCCCCTGGCCGCCGCGGCCGCTAAAAAAGGGGTGAAGGTCGGTCTCTATTACTCGTGCCCCGACTGGCACCACCCGAACGCCATCAACCAGGGCGGCGACCATGAACTTAAACACCAGAACCCTGGGGATGAGCCCGACGAGAACGCCTATATCGAATACGTGAAGCGCCAAACCCGGGAACTCGCCAGCCATTACGGCCCGATCTTCGAGTGGTTTTGGGATATCCCGCCCAAACGGCGCGATCCCTCGGTCAACCGGATCCTCCGCGAACTCCAGCCCGGCATCTGCATCAACGACCGCGGCTGGGACGGCGGCGATTTCAATACCCCCGAACGCCACGTGCCCGGGGGCAAGGGGTTCGAGCGCGCCACCGAAGCCTGCGAGTCCCTCGGCCAGCAAAGCTGGGGCTGGCGGGAGGAGGAGGATTATTTCACCCCCAAGCACCTCATGCAGTCCATGGCGAAGATCATGGCCATGGGGGGAAAATACCTCCTCAATATCGGACCCAAGCCCGACGGCACCCTCCCCGAAGAGCCCGTGTCCAATGCCCGGCGCATCGGCCAATGGTACCTGCGCGTGCGCGAAGCACTCCACGGCGAACCCTGTTCCTGGCTCCTCGACCACGAGCGGTTCATGCTCACCCTGGGCCCAAACGCCCTCTACGTCGTCTTCCACCAGGACCACGCCTCCAGCGGCCTCGTGCTCCCCCCGATCGACCTCCTCCCCAAGCGCGCCACCGTACTCAACGACGGTTCCCCCCTCTGGGCGAAGGTCGAAGTCACCCCCGCCCGCTACACTTCCCGGCCGCTCCTCCACCTCCGCCAGATCCCGCAACAGCGCATCCTCGACGAGCCTATCGTCCTCAAACTGGAATACGATCGGTTGGACGAGGGGATGCTCCGCGCGATGGCCGAAAAACCCATGCAAGCCGAACAGATTTTCTGACGCCGTCCCGCCTCCGGAGAAGCGGGCGGTTTCCATCCAATGTCCCGATTCTCCAATTGCGCGGACCGATGCCCGCGTTTACACTCCAGGTAGCGGCTCCCTTCCCATCAGGGGCGCCCCCTGCTACGGAGCGCACCATGCATTTCAAGGCATTCTTTCTTCTGGCCCTCGCGGCCTCCTCCCTGTTTCCGGCCCAGTTCCGTCCCTCCGACATCGCCGAAGCGGTCTCGCGGATGCCCGGCGTTCCGCGCTATAGCGACGTCTGCCTTTCCTCCCGGTGGTACCGGAAAGATGGACTACGCGATCGCGATCCCAAGGCGCACGTCGACGGTCTCGACACGTTCCAGATGGCCCGGGATCTCTTCGCCACCCGGTTCGAATGGGCCTACATCATGAACCAGGGCGATACCGAGTTTATCCGGAAGGCGAACGAGGGGGGGATCCCCATCTGCGTCTCGGTGAATACCCTGCTCGCCGACGAGGTCGGGGGATCCACCTTCCTGCGGGGGCGCACCCGCGACCTCACCAATGGCTTCACCACTCGGCCCGACACTTGGCAATGGAACGTCCTTTGGGGCTGCTCCATCCACCCCGATTACCGTGAGGTTTGGCTCAAGCACGCCCGCTTCCTCGTCGGGAACGGGGCGACCGCCCTGCAGCAGGACGACCCCAGTTTCAATGTGCAGGCGCTGCACTTCGGCGGCTGCTTCTGCGATGCCTGCGACGCCGGCTTCTCGGCTTTCCTGAAGCGCACCGCGACCCCGGCCCAACTCACGGCGGCGGGGATCAACGACCCTTCGACCTTCTCCTACCGGGCCATGCTCCTCGCCCTGGGCAATAAGCCCCGGGAGCCCTTCTATAAATACAAGTCGAATCCCTGGCTCAAGGAACGGTTCGTCGCGTTCCAAACCTGGGGGGTCCAGGATTTCTTCAGATACGTGCACGGCGAATTGGACCGCACCGCGGGAAAAAAAATCACCTATTCGTGCAATAGCGAAGAGCCCTATCTCCAGGAGGTCCACGATTTCGCGGTGGCCGAGTACTATAGTCCGATGCCCCTCACCCTCTACGAAACTTTCGCCATCGCGCGTAAGCGCGGCAAACCCGTGGTGCTCACCCTCGCCAAGCCCGGGGTTTTCGACAACCGGCTTTTCGTCGCCTCCTCCTACGCGACGGGGGGTTCAGTCATCGCGCCCTGGGACGTCTACGTGGGCTCCTATGTGCCCCGCTTCTACGGAAAAAAGGAGGATTTCGCCCCCCTCTACGCCATGGCCCGCCAGATGGCCCCCTTCCTCGACGGCTACGAAGACGCGGGCGCGGTAGGCCCCGAAGCGTTCGATGCGCGTTATCCCTCCTCCCCGATCACCGTGGAAAATCCATCGAACCTCTACGCGTTCATCCGGGCCGTGCCGAAGAACCCCGAGGCCCCCGTGGTGGTCCACCTCCTGCGCACCGCGCCCGACCCGGCCACTGGGATCACCCTTTCGTTCAACCCCGCCGCGTTCTTCGGCGGTAGCGTGAAGCTGCGCATGATCACGCCGATCGCCTATGACGCGGGCCCATTCTCGAAGGCCTCCGAAACCAAGCGTTTTGACGCCTTGGTCGAAACCCGCGTCTTCGCCGATCCCTCGCGCACCCAATTCCGTCTGCCCCCCTTCGACCTCTGGGCGATGCTCGTGGTCGAAAAAGACCCCAACCCCCTCGTCCAACCCTACCTCTCCGGCGAGCGGGTGTTCCAGGGTTCCCAAACGGTCACCCTCGTCGCCGCCCCGGGAAACGAGATTCGCTACACCCTCGATGACCGTGAACCCGGCCCCAAATCGCCCCTCTATAGCGCCCCGCTCGTCATCAAAAAAAGCCTCACGATCAAGGCCCGTTCCTTCGGTCCCGCGGGCGCCAGCGCCGTCGCTTCCGCCGCATTCACGGCGAAGAGCGCCTTCGACTTCGCCGCGGATCCCGCCCTCTTACTTTGGCTCAAGGCAGACGCACTCGCCGAGGCCGATGGGGCCCCCGTCCCCGAATGGAAGGCCGCGAAGGGGCCCTCGCTGACCGTGCCCCCGACGGCCTTTCCCGACGGCGCGACCCCCGTGGCCCCGACCCTTTCCGCGGGCGGCATGGGGGGAAAGGCGGCCGTCTCCTTCAGCGGCAACCACGATGTCCTCAGCGCCCCGGGGCTGCTCAATGAGTTCGGGGTCTCCCGCGCGTTCACCGTGTTCATGGTGACGCGCTCCGACGATCCCCTTTTCGGCTTCTGCGGGAATATGGACAACGGGAACGGCGGCGTGCCTCGATTCTACGCGACCCGCGGCAGCCTCATCTACGACCAGATCCCGCAATCCGTGAATCCCTCCTCATCCGCGGGATACGTGGAAACCACGTGCTACGCCATGGACCCCGAGGGCCAGGTCCGAGCCTTCAAAAACGGCGCGGCCTCCGGTTCCCTCTCGGTGAAGCCCGTGGCCTCCTTCGGCGGGGGTGCGTTCGCCATGCCCTTCATGAGCGGCAATGTCTGCCGGAAAGGCATGGTTTCCGAAGTCCTCGTTTGGAACCGCTGCCTCTCCGAGGATGAGCGCGCCTCGGTGACCCGATATTTGATGAAGAAGTATCCGGGAAAGTAGGCGCGGGGCTGGAGGCCGATTGGGCCGCGAAAGGGTGCCGCCCTTCCGTTGGCGTGACTTTTCCCCGGGAAATGGCACAATCGGGGGTCCATGAGCCCCTACTCCATCCTGCCCTTTTTCGCCTTCGTGCTCAATGTGGTGCTCTCCGCCTGGGTGGGGGCCCAGAACCGCAGCGCGCCGATCAATCGGGCCTTCCTCTCGTTCAGCCTGCCCATGGCGGCTTGGGCCCTCTGCGAGTTCGTCGCCTGGAATTCCGTTCCGGGACCGGCCCTCATCGCCCTCTACCGGGTCGAGGCCGTCTTCTGGATCCCCATCGGGCTCCTCATCCTCCGCTTCGCCTACCGGCTCCTGAAGCGGCCCGATGACCCGTTCCTTTGGCTCTGCGCGGCAGTCGCCTTTGCATTCATCGTCCTCGAGTTCTCCACCGACTTGCTGGTCACCGGCGCCACCGCCACCGCCTACGGCAACCGGGCGGTCTACGGGCCCGCCCAATTGCCCGCGACGCTCTTCTCGGCGGGATGCGTCGTGGTGGCCCTCTACCTCATCCTCTGCCGCGCGCGGTCGGAGACCGTGCCCCTGAGGCGCCATCCCCTCGTCTGGGTGGCCACGGGCATCGCCGCCTCCCTCCTCATCACCGTCACGACGGAGATCCTCGGGCCGTTCGCCTTCCCCCACCGCTCGTGGATCGAACTCGGCCCCTCCTCCACCTCGTTCATCTCGGTCTTCACCTTCGTCGCCGTCCTGCGCTACCGCTTCCTCTCCCTGGGAGTGGAGGGCTTCGCCGAGGGATTGTTCAACGCCCTGGGCGAAGGCGTGCTCATCACCGATGAGCGCCTCGTCATCCGCAAGGCCAACCCCGCCGCCGAGCGCCTTTTTCTGCGCAGCCCCCTCGAGAACCTCGACGCGGGGAGCCTGCTCCCCGGCCTCTCCAAGGCCCCCCGCCACTGGGAAACCCGCCTGGTCCCCAAGGAAAACGCCCCCCACCGCCATCTCATCGTCGGGATCTCCCCCTTCTCGGCCTTCGGCGCCCACCACTGGCGCTTCATCTTCCTCGTGGACAATACCGCCGCCGTCCATGCGCGTTTGGCCCTGGCCGAAAGCGAGAAGCGCTTCCGGGAGACCGTCGACCTCGTCCCCACGGCCATCATCGAGGTCGACCTCGAGGGCAACGTGAAGCACGCCAACCGCACCGCCTTCTCCATGTTCGGCTACGATCAGGAGGATTTCGACCGGGGCCTCAACGGCTACCGCGACATCATCCGCCCCGAAGAGCACGAGCGGGCGCGGCGCAATTTCGCCGACATCGTCGAGCGGCGGCGCACGGGGGCCAACGAGTACGGCCTGCGACGGAAAGACGGCACGCCCCTGCACGGGCTGCTCACCTCGGCCCCGATCTGGCGCGACGGGCGGCCCGTCGGCCTGCGCTCGAGCATCAGCGACATCACCGAGATCGAGGGGCTGCGCGGCGCGGCGCGGCGCAGCGCAGCCAGAAACTGGAGTCCCTGGGCACCCTCGCCGGGGGCATCGCCCACGACTTCAATAATATCCTCACCGGCATCCTCGGCGGCGTGACGCTCCTGAAGGAGCACCTCAAGACGCCCGACACCGCGGAATGCGCCCGGGTGCTCGACCAGGTCGAGAAGGCCTCCGCCCGCGGCACCGCCCTCGCGCGGCAACTCCTCACCTTCTCCAAGGGCGGGAGCCCGGTGAAGGCGCCCCAAGACCCCGTCGAACTCGTGCGCGAGAGCGCGGCCCTCGCGCTCCTCGGCTCCCCCGTGGTCTCCGAGATCGAGGCCCCCAGCGACCTGCCCCGGGTCGACGGCGACCGGGACCAGATCCTCCAGGTCTTCCACAACCTCTTCCTCAACGCCGTCCAGGCCATGCCGGAGGGCGGCACCGTGCGCGTGCGCCTGGAAGCGCGTGAGCTTCCCCCCGCGGGCGCCCCCGGGGCGATCCCGGGCCGCGTCATCGCCTTCACCATCGATGACGAGGGCCCCGGCATCCCCGAGGAGATCCTTCCGCGGATTTTCGACCCCTATTTCACCACCAAACCCGCGGGCACCGGGCTCGGCCTATCGACCAGCCATTCCATCATCCAACGCCACGGGGGCTCCCTGCGCGCCTCCCGCGCGCCCGGCGGCGGGGCGCGCTTTGAAATCTGGCTTCCCGTCTTTTCCGGGAACGTGAGCGTCCCGCCGGCGGCGCCCCCCCAGACCCATGCCACCCGCCGCGCCCGGATCCTCATCATGGACGACGATCCCCTCATCGTCCAATTGCTCTCGACCATGCTCACCACCATGGGGCATGAGGTCGTCGCGACCCATCGCGGGGACGAGGCCGTGGCGGCCTTGGAGGCCTCCCCCGACTTCGACTTGTGCATCCTCGACCTCACCATCCCCGGCGGCATGGGCGGCGAGGAGACCATGCAGCGCCTGCGGGCCCTGAAGCCCGATCTCAAGGCCCTCGTCAGTTCCGGGTATTCGGATGCGCCGATCCTCTCCGATCCGGGAGCCTACGGCTTCCTCGGGATCCTCCCGAAGCCCTATAGTTTCCGCGCCCTCCAAACGAAGATCGCCGAAGCCCTCGGGTGAAAAGCGGGGTCGGGCCCCTCCCCCCGGCTACCGGAGTTGATAGAGGACGACCTCGCCTTCCCTCCCCCGGATCTTCTGCGCCGGAAGTTCCTTCGCCGTGAAGGTCCCCGCCGCCGGCTTCCAGGCGGCCTCGGTGGCGAGGATGGTGGACCCGAACTCCTTGTTGAGGGATTCGACCCGCGAGGCCAGGTTCACCGTGTCGCCGATGATGGTGTATTCCCGTCGGCGCGCGGAACCCACGGATCCGGTGACCGCATCCCCGGCATGGATGCCGATGCCGATGCGCGTGGGGGGGATCGCGCCCTGGCCCACCAATTCGTCGGTGGCGTCCGCGAGGGCCAGCGCCGCTCCCAGGGCGTTTCGGCAATCGTTCCCGTCGGACAGCGGCGCGCCGAAGACGGCCATGAAGCCGTCCCCGAGGAATTTATTGATGATACCCCCGTGGGCGTTCACCACCTCGATGTGCCGGGTGAAGAGCGCGTTGAGGAAGGCGACGATCTCCCCGGGCGTCCGCGATTCCGAGAACTTCGTGAAGCCGCGGATATCGAGGAAGAGGACGGCCACGTGGCGCAATTCGCCGCCGCCCTGCTCCTTTTGCGCCAGGAGGCGCTCGACGACTTGGGGGGAGACGTGCTGCCCGAAGAGGCCGACGACGCGGTTTCGGTCCTCGGTGAGCCTGACGGAGGCTTGGATCTGGCGGTGGATGCGCCGCGCCACGAACCCGGCCAGCGCCCCCGCGACCACGAGGAACCCCGCCTTGGGGATCGCCGGCACCCAGGAATCGAAGAACCCGGCGGCCTCGTTCCCGTAGAGGAAGTAGAGGGCCACGGCGAAAAACTCGACCCCCGCCACAACCCCCGTGAAGAGCGAGATGGAGAAACGCAGCCTCAGAGTGGAGAGGATGATGAATAGAAAATAGAGGAGATAAGGCGGGGCATTGAGGGCCACGGCGGCGCCCGAGCTTTGGGCCATGATCCACAGGACGAGGGTGGGAAGGCTGACTTCGATGAAGGCGTTGACGTAGCGGGGCAAGGCGGGCACCTGGACGCGCCGGCGGACCGCGGCCCCGAGGAGGGTGAAGAGGAAGGCTTCGTAGAGGAAGGCCGCCACGAGGACCCAGATCATCCGGTCGAAGAACGCGGTGCTCCCGATGAGCCGCTCGATGGTCGCCAGAACCGGTCGAAACCCCGTGAGCGTGAGGATCCCCAGGGCCGTGAAGATCCCGGTGAAGCCCACCAGGAGCCCGGCGCGGCCCCGTTCGCTCACGAGCATCTGGTGGTCGAGTTCCTCCTCGAACGGATCCAAATCGCGCTGCCAGCGGAATAATTTACCCATGGCAAATGCTACACCCGAACGGGGGGCGACGCCCGATGGTCGCCGCCGGCCAATCCTGGAATCCGGACCCGAGTTCTCAATTCCGGGGGGAATCAGGGCGCGAAGGCCCTCACCCCGCCTGGAAAAGGAGGGGGTTGCGCTGCCGGTCTTCCAGCGGGTCTCCGACTTTCAGGGAGGCGGCCTCCTCGTCCGAGAGGACGTTTTGGATCCCGTTATACACCGCCCGAAGCGGCATGAATTGCCCCGTCATGGCGCGCCGCGGCCTAGGCGTCATATTGGCCCCCGCCCCGTGGATCGTAAGCCCGTTATGGATGACGCAACCGCCCGCGGGGAGCGGCGCGGCCACGGGCTCCACCCCGGCGAACTCGGGCAGCACGCCGTAGATATCCCCGAGGCGCGGCCCGATCCCCGAATTGCGGAAATCCCCGCTTCGGTGGGAGCCCGGGATGTAATAGAGGCACCCGTTGTCCCGCGTCGCCGCATCGAGGGCGACCCAGATCGAGAGCGCCCGGGCATCGTGGAACGACCAGTACGGGTTATCCCGGTGGTAGGCGGTGGGGTTGCCCCAAGGGGGCTTGATGAGCGCTTGGTCGTGCCAGAGCCGGATCCCCTCCAGCCCCGATAGCTCGCAAAGCATCCGCCCCAGGGCCTCGCTGAGGATGAGGCGCCCGATGGCCGGATTGTCCTTCCAGAGATTGATGAGTTGGAGGAAGGTGTCGCGGCCGTACTCGCCCTTATTTTTCGTGTCGTAACGATCGGTGCCCGGGAGGCCATTGCCCTGCCGCGCGGACACCGAGTTGCCCACCGCCGCGCGCCAGGCCTCGAGTTCCTCCGGCGAGAGGAAATCCGGCCGTGCGAAATAGCCGTTTTCCAGGTAGAAGGCCCGGTCTTTCGGTTCGATGCGCGTGTTCATGGGTGCCTCTTTTCCTTCCCGCTTCTCAGAAGGTCCCGGCGAGCAGGTCGCGTTTGCGTTTCATGTAGTATTCGAAGTTCTCGAGGGAGACGTCGGGGGGGACGGTGTGGTCGACGGTGGGGATGAAGCCGCCCTCCTCGATGAGAGGGAGCAGGGTGGCGAGGTGGGTGTCGATGGCCGCCTTGTCCTTCGCCAATTCGCGCTTGTCGACACCGCCCCACAGGCGCAGGTCGCGACCGAATTTCGCGCGGAGCGCGCACGGGTCCATGTCGGAGGCGCGCTCCAGTGGCCAGATCGCGTCGACCCCCGCTTCCATGAATTGGGGGATCACCGCCTCGCAATTGCCGTCAGAGTCGATGGCCACATAGCGCACGCCGCGCGCCTTAAACCAGGCCACCAGTTTCTTCAGTTCGGGGAAAATGAACTCGCGGAAGGTGGCGGGGGACAGCAACGGCCCGCTCTTCATGGAGAGATCCTCGTTGAGGAGCACATAATCGACGTCGGTCTTGGCCAGGATGGGCTCGGCGATGCGCATGGTGAGGTCGGTGACGGTTTCCATCATGTCGTGCATCATCTCGGGCTCGTCGTACCACGCGTAGCACAGATCCACCGTGCCCAGCCATTCCCGGGCGCGCCAATAATAGCCCAGCATCTGGCAATTGCGCCCGAGGACGAGGGGATGGGCGCGGTTCTTCCAGCCGGGGAGATGGAAGGTTTCCCATTGGGCGGGGTAGCGGCTCGGGTGGGAGGCGTAGCGCTCCTTCATCCGCTTGAAGTCGTCGTGGCGCTTCACGGGAAAATCGATGAACTCGTCCATCGAGGCCCGGGTGCCCCCCGACTGGCCCACGAGCAGCGCCTTGCGCGTTTGGCCCTTCTGGTCGACGAAGACCTCGTAGCGCTCGGTGCGCTCGATCACCCGCGTCTCGAACCAGGGCATCATGTCGAAATGCACGGGGATGAACTCCCGCGGATCCATGCCGAAGCGCTCCTCCCCCGTGAACCAGTCCCAGTGCAGGTCTCGGCGGTCGAGGCCCTCGGCTTCCCAGCGGTCCTTCGTCTGGCCCCAGACGCCGGCTTCGTGGTTGGGCACCCGGTCCACCGGCTTGTACTCCATGACGTTGAGGAAGCGCTGGCGGGGGGAGAGTTCCAAACTTCCCGCGGCGTCCCGGGGGGCCGATTTCCGATCTGAAAGCGTTGACTGTTCCATGGGGTTCCTCCCGAAGCGTGAGATAAGGATAGCCCCCCGGGGGGCTGAGGACTTGTATGGATGTAAGATCCTGTTGTATGCTGGGTCCATGGCCCTGAAAAAACGCCGCTATTCCGCCGCCCAGGTCCAGATGCAGGGCGTATTCCCCCTGCGCTTCCAGCGCTTCGAGATGGGCCGCCAGCGGGAAACCGAGGAGCATACCCACGCCTTTTGCGAGATCGGCCTGAGCCTGGGCGGGGGCGCGATCCACCTCCACGACGGCCTGGAGCAGGCACTGGAGCCCGGGAGCATCTACATCCTCACCCCGGGGGAATCCCACGCCCTGCGCGTCCCCCAATCGTGGACCGTGCAGAACATCTACTACTCCCCGGAACTTTTCAGCCGCGAGTACGGCGCCTTCCTTTCCCTTCCCCGCCTCATGGGCCTTTTCTTCCACCGGGAACTCTTCGGAAGCTCCGGGGTGCCCTGCTTCCGCCTCACCCCCGCCGTCTTCGCCCAGATCGAAAAAATCCTGGAACTCGCCGCGCCCGACGCCGACGTCGGCGAGAAGCCCGCGTTGGAGGATCCGCGGGATGGAGGGACCCCCGCCCCCGCGCTCTCGGGCCTTGCGGCGCCGATCGTCCTACGCAGCCTCTTCACCGCCCTCCTCGTGCTCGTGGCAGAGGACCATCAACGGCAATTCCCCGACCATCCGGCCTTCGCCATCGATGGGCGCATCTTCGCCGCCCTCGCCGCCGTGGAGAACCTCCTGGAGGGCCCGGCGCGGGATGTGGTGCCCGCGGTGGGCGACGCCCTCGGCATGACGCGGGAGTACGCCTCGTCGTTCTTCCACGCCAAGACCGGCTCGACGATCCGCGATTACGTGCTGCGCCGCCGGGTGCTCCGCGCCTGCCCGCTCCTGCTCGAGGGCCGCTCGGTGACGGCGGTCGCCCACGAACTCGGTTTCTGGGATACGCCCCATTTCACCCGATCCTTCCGGAAAATCTTCGGCTGCGCGCCCCGGGATTATCGCGAGCACCTGCAATCGGGTTACGGCTCCTTGGATTCGGGGATGGGGCGACCAAACTGAGGCCGCCCTCCCATCCAATCAACCTCGCGAGCCTCGATCTCCGCCATCCGCCAATTGAGACCAAGATGCCGGAGTCAGGAGAAATCCCGGCTCAAGATGCACCCGGTGTCTGATCCAGAAGATCGCGGGCGCTGATGAGGCGAACCCCGTCTTCCCCTTTCGCCATCCGTTCCAGGAATTCCTCCAGGAACTCGCGGCGCATCGGCCCCCAGCCCTCGCCGTCGAGTCCGTGGGCGGTGTAGACGAGCCATCCGTTCGCGCTGGCCTTGAGTTCGCCCAGCGCGTTTTCCAAACCCTGGGCAGCCGCTTCGATCCCCACCGTATGGATCCGCCGGGTCGCCGGAGTGGGGAGCGGCATCACCGCGGGGCCTCCGGCGGAAAGCCGGTAGGCCCGCACGACCCCCGCCAACCAAGCTTCCAAGGCGGGCGTGGCGGTATTATAGGGGAAGGCGAAGATCGCCCGTTCAGGGGAGAAGCCGGCGAGCGAGCGCGAAAAAACATCGAGGCAGCGCAAAATGCGGTCCTTCCCCTCTTCGAAGGTCAAAATCGATTTGTTCGAATGGTCGAAGCCGTGGGGTTGGATGGAATGTCCCCGGGCCTGGAGTTCGTTCCAGAAGCCGAAATCGGCGTGGACGGCGGACGGTCCTCCCGAGAGGGCCCGGGTCGCCACGAGATTGAACTCGGCCCGAAAACCGAAGCGTTCGTAGAGCGCCGCGATCACCTCGCAGGACCTTCGAAAGCCGTCGTCCCAACTGAGGGTGAGGTAGCGGCCGGGCATCGCGGATCATCGCATCCGGCGAAGACCCCCCGCAATCGTTGGTGGTTGGGTTCCTTCCCAAGACGCCCTCCGGAGCGCCCGTCCCCAGGGCGGCTTGGAACTTCCCGCCTTGCGCATCGGGCCCCCCCGTGGCAAAATCGACCACCCCCCGATGTGGAGCCCCCATGGGAAAAAAACTCTTCCTCTCCGACTCGGATAAAAAAATCGGCGGCGTCTGCGGCGGGCTCGCCGCCTATTTCGGCGTCGACCCGACCCTGGTGCGCATCGCCGCCGTGCTCCTCGCCCTCTTCACCGGGGTGGGCTTCATCGGCTATCTCGTCGTCTGGCTCGTGGCTCCCCGGGAATCGAGCCTGCCCCCGACCTGAGGAACCCCTGCCCTAGACCTTGTACATGCCGATATTCCGCACCCGCACGCGGTTGAGGGTGTCGATCTCCTTGTGCCGGTACATCCCCGCCTTGAAATAATGCTGGAAGGCATTGAGCATATTCGCCCCGTTCGCGCGCAGGGTGATGTTCCCGGGCGAGACCTTCAATTCCATGGAGCCCGAACCGCCCCGCGACCAGACAATCTTCGCGGAGAGCGAATACCAAGTGTCCTCCAGGATCGGAAAGAAACCCACCGGCGCGTTCTGGGGCCCGTAGGAGAGGCCGAGCACCCGGTTGCTATTGGTGTAGCCGAATGCCAGGAGCACGGGGGGGCTATTGGCGGGGAAACCGTCCCAGGTTTGGCCGAGGGTCCGGTCAGGCTGGTCATGCCATTGGCTGACGACCCACCACCGGTTTTTTTCGTCGTAGGGGAAGGGTCCGACGAACTTCATCTGCCACGTGGTCAGCACGGTCTCGCCTTCGCGGTAGGGAAAATCGACGACCAGTTCCGCCCGCACGCCGTTATTTTTAAGCGGTTGCCCCGGGAAGAGGCGCAATTCGACCGATTGGGTCTGATCCCCCTCGGTGACCAGGGCGATATTATCGCCGAGGGGAACCTCGATGCCCGCGTAGGCGAAGAGGTTGGCGTCCATCGCGGTGGGGAGATAATTGGTGGCCCCGGTCGGATCGAAGGCCCGGAAAGGGTCGTAGGCGCAGGCCGCCAGCGGCAGGAGGAGCAGGGGCACCAAGCGCTTCAGGCGAAACTTCGAGGCTCCCGCAAGCGCGCACGGGGTAAAAAAACTCGGGACCATGGGTTCTTGGCGCGGCGGGTCAACGGGACTTCGCGTTCCCCTCTTCGGCCATTTTACCACCTTTGTCCCCTCGGGGCCCCTGTCCCAAGGCCTTTTCCAAAACCGGCGCCAGGGCATCGGCCATGCGAGAGAAGCCCAAGTCGGTGGGATGGCACCCATCCACCGTCGCCTCCCCATCCTCCCCCAAAAGGGTCTCGCTGGCGACGTAGGAAAGGAGCGGGTCCGACGATAAGAGCGGCGCAGCCAAGCGGCGGAGCAGGTCGTTCTTCGGCGTGCGTGCGTTGAGTTTGCCGAGGGCGAGCCACGATTGCTGGTAGCAGGTGTTCTCAACCAGGAGGATGGGCACCCCCGGCCGCCGGCCCCGGAGCGCGCCGAGAAAAGGAACGATGCGTTCGGCCACGAGTTCTTCGGTCAGGTTCGGGAGGGGATCGATGACGTAGGCCGACGCCTCGATCTCGCCGAGAAGGCGCGCCAGCTCGAGTTCCGCCTTGCCGTTGCCCGAGAAGCCCAGGTTGAACGTCGGCACGCCGAGGCGCCGTCCCAGGAGCGCGGGGTAAGCCATACCCGGCCGGGACGCGCATCCGCCCTGGACGATGGAAGTTCCATAGCAGACCACGGGGAGCGCGGGGATCGCCGCCGGAGCCTGGAGCGTGGCGCCTTTGGGTATCCCGAGGGAGAGCGATTCCACCCCGTTGTAGAGCGGGAGATAGAGGCGGTATTCACGCATGCCGGGGGGGAGGTCTGCGATGAGTTTGACCTGATTGGTCGGGGTCTGGGTCGGGCGCCCGACGGCGAGGAAGCGCCAAGTCTCTCCATCGAGGCCATAGAGGTCGAGGCCGCTGACGCCCGTGGCGGGCATATGGTCCATGGCGAGGCCCGGGTTGAGGACGGTCCACCGCGCCCCGATTTCCCGGGCGTCGGTGGCGAAGCGCACTTCGATGCCCGCGCTATGGCGACTGAGGCTCCAGACCGCCGCGGGAATAAGGTCCCGCGACCGCGCGGGAAGGCGGTCCAAGGGCCGCTCGAGTTCTTCCCCGCGCCAGCCTTGGCCGGTCCGCGGAAGGCGGAGCCCGTCATACCAAAGCAGCTCGCTTCCGGGTTGGCTGACGGCGAAGTTCGGGTCGAGATCCTGCGGGGAGGAGGTGCGGGGGACGCTCATGGGGGGACTGTACTCCCCCGCGCCCCTTATCGCAAGCCGCGGCGCGGTCTAGGGCGCGCCGGGTGCCCTGTGGGCGTCTCCCGGCGCCGAGTTCGCAGCGGACGAACCCGGAGGATACGGGGGCCGCCGCCGCCCGGGACGCCTCGACCGCGCCAGAAGGGAGGGATCCACTGGGGTGGAGGGGAGCCCCGGGTTTGGAGCTTCCGCGCCCGAATCGGGAGAGTCCGCCAAGGCCACCATGGCCCATCCGAGGCCGGACCGAAAGCCGCCGCTTAGATGCAACATCCCATCCCCCCTAGGTCGCCAGTTCGATCGATTCCGGCTTCGGTTCCATCCAACCCCGTCTGCGCATCGTCAAAAGCAACACGGCCACCACATCTTCCAGGGAAAAAGCGCTGCAGTCGAAGGTGAGATCGAAGGCCGGTCCCTGCACTGTCGAGTCCCCGTAGATCTCGCGCAGGGCCCGCCGTTCCTGGTCCACCTTGGCCATTTGCTCCTTCGCCGCCTCGTACCCCAGATTCATCATGCGGCAAACCTGCTCGATGCGCCACGACTCGGGCGCTTCGAACCGGAGCGACAATCCGCCGGGAAGATCGGCGGTCGCCGCGGTGCTCCCCTGCCCGATGAGGATGGAGCGGCCCTCGCGGGCCAGGTTCTGCAGGATGAGGGTGATCCGCCGGCGGACCTCGGGGCCGGAGGGCACCTGCTCTCCCACGATCCCGCGCATGAACTCGAGGATCGCGCTGCCCGCCTCGAGGCGCTTTTGCTTGAGGAGTTCCACGTCCCGGCGCGTATGGGAGGCCAGGCGCTCCAGGATCTCCCGGTTATACACGGCCCAGGGACCCCCGAGATCCTCGCCCGCGAGGGCCTCCACGAGCCGTACCCCGAGGGAATATCCGTAGCAGCCGTATTGTCGGGAGACGGTGATGAAATGGCCGCTTGCGACTTTATGCACCAAGGGCCGGATCTCGCGGGAAGAGATGTAGGTCGAAAGGGTCACGGGCGGCATGGCATCCTCCTGGTTTTAGTGCAGATCGGCGCAATAAACCCCGTATTTCCAGGCCGCATGGCGTTCATGGCCCTTGAAGGAGGCGACGCGATGGAAGACTTGGTGGATGCCGCGCAATTGGATGGGATGGGCGCTGACCTCGATCCAACGGCGCAGCGCCTTCTCCACCGGCGAGAGGGAACTCTTGAGGCCCATGGGGATATTGGCCAGCACCAGGCGCAACTCGCGGTGCGGGGTGATGAGTTCCATCACGAACATGCCGGCGAGCGCCTCGATATTATGGGCGCTCTGAAGATCAAAGGTGAGGCGGCGGCAGGGCCGCATCTCGCAGGCGAGGGCCACGGCCCGCTTGAAATCGGGATAACTCGAGGCGACCAAGTCGCCCCGGAGCGAAATGACGATGGGGATTTTCTCGCAAACACGGCAACAGGAATTGCCGTGCACCGGCACGCAATGCTCCACCATGATCCCTCCCCTTCTCGAACCATGTCGCACCCGGTCCGCCTTTGCCCCCAGAGGGGAGACGACTCCGCTTGGACCTTGCACTGCGCCTCGTATGACTACTGCCGTGTCCATCAATCCAACAGCCTATCCGCCGCCTCGTGCGGCTGCCGTTGGAGCCGATGCCATCCTGACATCATGTCCAACGGCTTATCCGCCGCCTCGTGCGGCTGCCGTTGGAGCCGATGCCATCCTGACATCATGTCCAACGGCTTATCCGCCGCCTCGTGCGGCTGCCGTTGGAGCTGGTGTCATCCTGACATCATTTCCAACGGCCCATTCGCCGCCTCGTGCGGCTGCCGTTGGAGATGATGCCATCCCGGCATCATGCCATTATTGGTAACAAAAACATTTTGGGAGAGTGAAAACCATGGTCCAAAAATAGCGGGTCAACAGGTTCGGGAAGCATTGTGTCAAGAAGGAACGACAATCCAGACCGGATTGTCTCCCAAAAAAGAAAAGGGAAGGGCTATCTTTTTGCCTTCCGTTGACGAATTCAGGACGGGGAATTCCCGATGGTGACCCAAGCAAATCTTCTTGAAATCCTCCAATTCCGCAGGATTTAGGGTTTCTCGCCTTCCTGGACCTTGGACGATGTACACCTTCATAGGGCTGCCCTCATTTGTTGCAATCCCCCAAGCATCCCCGCAGGTTCCGGCCTAACCTTTTCCCGGGGTTAAAGATCGCTCAAATGCAGCTCCGCTCCATTGAAAAGATGAATGAAGCCGCTTCCCACCATACGGAAACCCGTGATCCTAACCGCCGCCAGGAGTCGCCATGCCGTACCTCGACCGGAGCATTCGAAATGTCACCCTTGAATTAAGCCTGCGTCCGTTCCTGGAACCCGGCGAAGACAGTATCCGCCGGGTCCTCCGCCGCATGTTCCGCCAATGGCGGCCCCTCGCCCAGCACGCCGAGACCGCCTCGGTGATGATGTGGGCTTCGGACGGCTCCGAGATCCTCACCTGGGGCGGCGATGAGGACGCCCCGTTCGAGTGGTCCCATACCGTGGGCACGGCCAATCCCCATGTGGATGCCTTCGACCCCCGGGATCCGGAGAATAAGTCCATCCACCGCCATCCCTACGAGATGGTAGAGAACCCGCCCGTGCGCACCTACCGGTGGTACCGCCGGTTCCTAGAACTCGTGCGGGAGGTGGGGGCGCAAGAATTGGACATCCCCCTCACCCTCGGGGCGACCTTCGACCCCGGCCCCGAGTTCGCCAAATCGGTCTTCAAGTACGAGCGCCACCCCGAAATCTGCCTCGGGGGCACCATGGGCCACGGCAGTTTCGTCACCTGCTACAGCACCCTCCACGGCGACCGGGAGCGCTACGCGGGCTACCCCGACGGCATCCCGGAGGGCACGCCCTTCGGCGCCTTCCTCGGGCGCCAGAGCCGCCTCTTCCTCGCGGCGATGGGCTTCGATTGGCTCTGGCTCTCCAACGGCTTCGGTTTCGGCATGGAGACCTGGGGGATGTACGGCGCCGTCTTCAACGGGAGGGCCTTCGATCCGGGGGAGGCGAAGAACGTGAAGGAAAAGAGCCTCGGCTTCTTCGAGGCCTTCCGGCGCGAGTGCCCCGGGGTGCCGCTTCGCACCCGCGGCACCAACCAGACCACCGGGCGAGACCTCTCTTGCGACGGCGTGCCGCTTCGGGAGATCTACCGCGGCGGCTACGGTTTGGAGCCCCCCGTCAACTCGCCATGGGCGGCCATCAACGGCGATTTCGGCCTCGAACTGGCCGGGTGGATGTCCCATGTCGCGGAGATCCCAGGGAAGACGTGGCCGTGGCGCTTCTACGCCCACGATAATTGGTTCGTCACGAGCCCGTGGATCGACCGCTACGGCCGCGAAGCCCACGATATCCACCTGCCCCTCGCCGTCTCGCGCATCGAAGGCGACGGATCCGTCTCGCGTCCCAGCGATTTGAATATCCTCTCCGTGGACGGCACCTACGGCCAAATGCCCGATTCGGTGCCCGCCGAGATCATCCCGAAGATCTTGGAGAACCTCGCCAGTTCCCCCGATGCCCCCGGCCTCGTCACCTGGGTCTACCCCTTCGACGAGTACCACGACATGGCCCTCGCCCCCGGGCGCATTTCCGAAGTGTTCTTCGGCGACTGGTTCGTCCGGAGCGCCGTGAACCAGGGGCTGCCCCTCAATACGGTGGTGAGCGCGGGAAACTTCGTCAGAGCCGTGGGCGCCCAGCCGATGGCGTTCAAGGGGACGATCCTCTTCGCCCCGACCTGCGTGAGCTCCGCAGCCGCCCAGTCCCTGGTCGCCCACGCAAAAAGCGGCGGAAACCTGCTGCTGTACGGCCCGACCTTAGGTGCCGACCCGGCGCTCGTCTCGCTCCTCGGTCTTCGCCAGGATGCCGCGGTGGAGGGCGAAATGGAGATCCAACTCCGCCTCACGGGGGATCTCGAATCCTCCAGCCGACCGCGGAACACCATCCTCCACACGGCCCTCTCCAGCGGCGGGGGGATCACCGAGCGCTCCGGGGATGGCCTGACGGATTCGGAAATCATGGCCCTCGTAGGAACGGGCGCGCAGGAGCGGATCTATGCCATCGCAAGGAGCCTTCCCGGGGGAGGCCGCGTGGCCTGGGTGCGGGGCACGAACTCGTTCTCCCTCCCCGCCTCCAAGACGGCCCACCTCCCGGTGATGCTGGATCCCGCGCGGGTTTTCCATCCGGAGACCCTCCCCCGCCTGCTCCTCGCCGCCGTAGGTCTCCGTCTGCGGGTGGCGAAGCGCTCCGCCACCCAAGCCAATCCGATCCTCGCGATCTCGCGCCACCGCAACGCCTATTATTTCGCCGGCCATTCGCCGGATTCCACGGTCGACCAGCATTTCCGCCTTCCCCAGGGGGCCCCGATCTTCCTCGGCAGCGACACCTGGCTCGAGGATGGCGCCTCCACTTGGCGCCTTCCCAAGGCGTGGCGCCACGAATGCCGCGTCTTCGTCGAACAGGGGGAAAACGGGCTTCTCTCTTGCGCGGAGGAAGCCTCGGAGATGCACGGCATCAAGCACCGCCGCCGCGTGCGCGGGCTTCGCGGGGCGACCGTGCGATTCTATCCCGAACCGGGAACGGAGGATCGGGTGCGCTTCCTGAGGAACCCCGAACGCCCCTATCTGGCGGGCGATTTCGCCGCGCCCGTGCGGGAACTTCGCCCCGAGGGACTCGCCCTTCGGGTGGACAACGTAAACGGGGATCTCCTCATCTCGTGGTGACCCCGGCGGCGCTCAGCCGAGGCCCCGTTGCTTCTGGCGCCAATCGCCCGGGGCCATGCCCCGGTAGCGCTTGAAGATTCTATAGAAGAAACTGAGGTCGTTGAAGCCGACTTCCCCGGCGATGCGCGTGACGGACATCTCGCCATGGGCGAGGAACTCGCAGGCCTTCTCCACCCGCCGGCATTCCCAGGCGTCGGAGAGCGATCGCCCCCGGGCCTTCCGATAGAGGCGCGCCAGGGAATTGGGGTGCATGCCGGCTTCCCGGGCGAGGGCCTTGAGGCTGAAGGCTTCGTCGAACGCCGAGACGAGACGCTCGTCGACGAGGCCGAGGGCCTTCTCGCGCAGATCGACCCGCCGCGCCTTGGGGCGGCACCGGGAGAGTTTCAGGAGGAGTTCGGCCAATTTCAAGCGGAGGATCGCCTGGGACCCCGTGCCACCGCGCAGGCGCTCGAGTTCCATCTCCTTCACGAGGCGGGTGAGTTCCGCGGGCGTCCCGGCGAAATGGCCCCGGCGCGCCTGGCCCTTTCCGGGGGCGAAGAGTTCCGGGTAGGCCGCGGCGAGGCCGAAGACCCCCGCCGCCAGCCACGACGGCTGGAACAGGATGTTCACGATGCGCAATTCCTCCGAGTCGACCAGAAAGGCGGTGGCTTCCTGGGGGCCCACTAGGAGGAAATCCCCTCCCCGGATCGGGATCGATTTGCCGTCCGCCACATGGCGGCCCTCCCCGTCGAGGAGGCATACGAGCTTCCAAAAATCGCGCCGCCGCGGGATGGGGGTCCGCCAATCCTCCCGGCGCATCAAGAGGCGCATGAGGTGGAAGGGGAACCCCTCGTCGAAGAACTCCGCCGAGCGGATGATGGGCACTGAAGTTCGGTTATCGGCACGGGTGAAGGCGAGGCCCCGCGGGGCGGCGGGAGTTCTTCGATGGGCCATGGCGGGGCTCCCGAAAGGGGTGATTGGACGATGTTAACCCGATTAGGGCTTTCCCGGCCAGTGAGCATTCCCCAAGTATCCTCCTCCGCGGCGGCCGATCCTTCCATTCGAAACCACGCGGATTTAAGCAACGGGCCCAGCAGGAAGCCCAATGCCCGCGAGCTTTCGGAGGCGCCATGAATCCCATCCCCACCCTTTCCCGTCCAGCCCTCGCCCCCGCATGGCCTTTCGCCACGGGGGAAAGGGCCCCCGATATCCAGCGGCTCCTCGCCGCGCTCCGCGGTGAAAAACGGGGCGGTCGGGTCCCCAATTTTGAGATCACGCTGGAACCACGGAACCTCGAGGCGATCTTGGGGCGCCCGGTGGAGGCGGGCCTATGGGGCCTTCCCCCCGGAATCCAACTGGAAGCCGCGCGACGCATCGGCATGGACGCCATCCCCTGCCCGATCCAATTTCACCTCCCCCAGGCCAGCGTGGCGACGATGGAAGATTTTTCGCGCCTCGCCGCCCAACCCGACCTGGAGCCCAAGGTCGCCAAACTCGAGGCCGCCCTCGACACCGCGCGGGGAAGCGGCGTGGGCGTCTGTCCCTGCCTCACCGGTCCCCTGACCGCTGCCTACCTCGCGGCGGGCCCCATCGCCATCCAATCTTT
>JAFLEE010000073.1 GCA_017302015.1 Spirochaetota bacterium
GGAATGCCCGGGCCCGGCGATGGGCAGGGGGGCGGCCGCAAGCGCCGGCGTGAGCGCAAGCGAGGGAAGAAGAAACGGGCGCTTTGGCCGACGGTCGTCCCCCGCGACGACACCCTGTATCGCCCGCCCAAGCGCGTGCTGACCCCCCAGCAGCGCGAAGAACTACGGCGCCGCTTCAAACTCGAGAACCTGGCCCGCTACGTCAAGGACGAAAAAACCGTCGACGACTTCAAGGTCATCTACCAGAAGATGGATTTCCTCGAGTACGAGGTCGAGAAGAAGGTCGCCAACCTCGAGTGCCCGGTGTGCAAGAAGCCCATCGACGACTTCTATTACACCCTCCACCACGAGAACGGGGAGGCCATGGCCCATATCCCGTGCATCGAGGAGGAGCTCAAGCGCAAGCACGAGGTCGGCCCCGGGGAGGTGCTCCTCTACGTCGGCAACGGCGCCTTCGGGATCTTCAAGCTCAAGCCCAACGGGGAATTGGCGAAGTTCGTCCCCCCGGTGGTCGAGCCGAAGCCGGAGGTGGAGGGGGAGAAGGCGCGGCGCCCGCGGCCCGAGTACTCCACCGACCCGCGGGAGCGTTCGGGGCTGGAACTGCGCAAGAAGATCCAGTACGAGACGCGCAAACTCACCAACCGCCAGCAACGCCAGCAGATCAAGAACTGAACCCGCCATGGCCGCCCTCACGGTGAGCCTGCCTTCGTGGAACGGGCCGCTGGATCTCCTCCTCGACCTCATCCGCGAGTCGCAGGTGAATATCCACGACATCCCGATCCGGGAAATCACCCGGCAGTACCTCGAGACCATCGCCCTCATGCAGCAGCTCGACGTGGAGATGGCCAGCGAGTTCCTCGTCATGGCGGCGACCCTCGTGCAGATCAAGAGCCGCATGATCCTGCCCGCGGAGATGCAGGAGGGCGAGGAGGATCTCTGGGAGGATCCCCGCCGCGACCTCGTGCGCCAATTGCTGGAGTACCAGAAGTTCAAGGACCTCGCCGCGGAACTCGACCGGCGGGAGGCCGTGGCCAATCGCCTCCTCGAGCGGCGCGAGCAGCCGATGAACTTCATCTCCCCGCGGGGGAACGCGGTCGACCTCTGGAAGGACGTCACGCTTCTGGACCTCATCAAGGTATTCACCGAGGTGGTGCGTGTCCTCGACTTCGAGTCGTTCGGGGTCCTCCGGGAAGAGGAATACCGCGTCGAAGACAAGATGGAGTACATCCGGGCCGTGCTGGCGGAGCGGGGCGAACTCGATTTCCTCGAACTCTTCGGCGCCAAGCGCAGCCGCGGCGAGGTGGTGGTCACCTTCTGGGCCGTGCTGGAACTCTATAAAGTCGGCGCCATCCGCATCATGCAGTCGGGCCAATTCACCCAGATCATGATCTTCGCCAAGAATCTCGCCGCCGGCTTGCCGGGCAGCCAGTCCATCGTGGAGGCCGCCGAGGCCGCGGAAGAGGATCTCGCCGACGTGACCCACCCGCCCGAACGGGCGGGAAACGGCGAAGCCTCCGGCGATCCCGACGAAAACAGCGATGCGACGCCCGACGCCTGAGAAAGTCGCGGAGGCCGTTCGATCGGGGCGACTCGTCCTCGCATCCGCCTCCCCGCGCCGGCGGGAAATTCTCGAGCGCGCGGGATTCCGGTTCAGGACCGCGGTGCCCCGCTTCGACGAAGAGGCCGTCTTGCGGCGCTTGGACCGGCGGCGGGGGCGCGGTTTTCCCGCCGCGCTGCGCGCGGCCCTGGCGGAATTGGTGGGCGGGAAATGGAGATCCCTGGAGCACCGGCAAGACGAGGCCGTCCTGTGCTTCGATACCGTGGTGCACGACGGCATCAGGGTCTGGGGAAAACCCGCGGATCGGGCGGAGGCGGCCCGCTTCATCCGCGCGCTCGCCGGGCGGGAGCACGCGGTGACCACCGGCGGCCTCATCGGCATGGGATCCTGGTGGCGCGTGCGGCAATGGACGACCCGGGTGAGGTTCCGCAAGCTCCGCGACGCCGACATCGCGCGGGTCTTGGACTCCGAGCCCGCCCTGGACGCCGCGGGAGCCTATAAAATCCAGGGGTTCGGCCTGTCCTATGTCGAGTCCCTGCGCGGCGATTACCACAACGTCGTCGGGCTACCCCTACCGTTCCTCGACTGGCTGAGGAAGGGGTGCCCTTGATCCGCCGCGCGCTCACGGTTCTCCTCATCGGAAGTTTCCTCCTCTGGGTCGTCGCGGTGCTCCTGGCGTGGGCTTTCAACGGGAATCCCGGGCTGAATCCCGCGCCCGTTCTCGTCCTAATCCTCCCGCCGGGGGCCCCGGTGGATCCCGGGGTCGACGCCCTCAGGTCCTGGGAGCGGGATGTGGCCCTGGAAGTCGTTCCACCGCGGGCGCAGGAGCTCGCCGCTTGCCTCAAAAAGCGGCGGGTCATCCGCAGCGAATGGCTCTTCACCGCGGCGGCCCGCGTCATGGACCTCGATGGCCGCCTCGCGGCCGGATGGTGGCGCCTCGAGGGCGACCTTTCGACCTGGGCCATTCTCGAGCGCCTGGGGACCGGCCGGGGCGCCCGGCCGGTATGGGTCTCCCCCGGCGAATCCTTCGCCCAAGTCAGCGGGCGCTTCGCCCGGACGGGGCTCAAGGGGGATTTGGCGGCGGAACTCGAGCGCGTGGCGGAAAAGCGCCCTCCCCGGATCCTTCCGGCGGTCGCTTGTTTTCCCCCGGGGCTCTATCTCGTCGATCCCGCCCATGCGCACGCCTCGGAAATCGCGATCGAAGCCCTCGATCGATTCGATAGAGGCTTGGGGTCTTTCATCCGCCGCAGCGGCCTCGAGAACGGTCCCTGGGGCAGGCGGTTCGGGCGCGCCCTCGCCCTGGAAGGCGCCTCCGCGGCGGTCGATCCGGTGGCTCCCCGGATGAGGTCCATCCTCTCTTCGAGAGACGATTGAAAATCCATTCGAGGCATTTCCATGATCCAGAAGTTCAAATGGCCGATCCTCCTACTCGCCGCCGCGGGCGTGACCATGCTCGCCCTCAATTTTTCTCCGGCCTTGGCGCCGAAACGCGAGAAGGAATATTTCCTGAAGGCCGAGAGACCGGGCGCGCTGCGCCTCCTGGCCCGCGAGATGAAGGCCGACGGGATCCTCCATTCGGAGCGCCTTTTCCGCCTCGCCACGCGCCTCACCGCCAGCGACCGGAAACTCCAGAGCGGCTATTACACCTTCGATAACCGCATGGGCCTCCTCGCGGCCCTCGGGAAGATCCGCCGGGGGGAAGTCAACCGCGTCCCCGTCGTGATCCGTGAAGGGGCCGATCTCTACGAGATCGCCGCAGAGGCCGCCTTGGCCCGGGCCGTGGAGACGCCGGCGGAATTCCTCGAGAAGGCCCGAGCCCGCGCCCTCCTGGAGCGCATCGAGAAGCGGTTCACCCTGGACCGGAAAATTCCCAGCGTCGAGGGGTTCCTCTACCCCGATACCTATTCCGTGCGCAAGGGCGCCGGGTTCCAGGAACTCGCCGATCTCGCCGTGGCGCGCTTCGATTCCCGCATCGCCGCCGCCTACCGCAAGAAGAGCGAAGAGATGGCCGCGCGCAAGGAACGCCCCCAGAACCTCTGGCACTACCTTCGGGCGGCCTCGCTCATCGAGCGGGAGACCCCCACGGAGAGCGAGCGCCCCGTCGTTGCCTCCGTCCTCGAGAATCGCCTGCGCCTGGGCGAAAAACTCCGCTTCGATCCCACCATCCTCTACGCCATGAAATTGGAGGGCAAGTGGCCGAAGAGCCCCCTGAGCACCAACGGGAACGTCGGCGTGAGCATCAAAACCGAGCATTTCGCCATCAAATCGCGCTGGAACACCTACTGGGTCTCGGGCCTGCCCATGGGCCCCATCTGCAATCCCACGCTGTCCTCCTTCGAGGCGGCCATGGAGCCCGCGAAGACGGATTACCTCTTTTTCGTGGCCAAGGGCTTCGGCGTGCGCGAGCACGCCTTCAGCAAGACCTACGAGGAGCACCAGCGCCTCACGAAGAAGTACCTCCTGCGATGAGCGGGCCCGCCTGGCGCCTCGTGGTCACCGGCGCCGCCCGGGATTGGGCCGCCGATGCGGTGTCGGATTACGAGGGCCGGCTCGCGCGCTATGTCGATCTGGAGACCACGGTCCTCAAGGAACCCGAATGGGCCGAGAAGGATCCCGCCAAGTATTTCCGCTGGATCGGGGAGGAATACCTAGGCCGTCTGGGAAAGACCGACGTGGCGGTAGCCTTGGACCCGGGCGCCCCGGCCCTCACCAGCCCCGCGTTCGCCGGGGAACTCCGGAAGCGCTTCGCCGGCGACCGGCGGCCGGTCTTCTGGATCGGGGGGAGCCAGGGTTTAGGGCCGGCACTGCTCTCCCATGCATCCTGGAAAGTCTCCTTCGGTCCCATGACCTATCCCCACGCGCTCTTTCGCGTGATGCTCCTGGAGCAACTCTACCGGGCCCAAACGATCCTGCGCGGCGAGAAATACCATAAATAGACGATCCGCTTAGGGCGCGAGTCGATGGGCCACGAAGAGGCGGGCCTCGCCGCCGGCGGGTTCGATGGAGAGGCGGTGGGTGGCGAGGGCCTCGAAGCCCGGGAGTCGCTGGGCCCACTCGACGAAAATGAGGGATCCGTCTTCGAACCATTCCTCGCTCCCCAAACTTTCCGCCCGCGTCCCGGGGGGGAGCCGGTAGAAATCCGCATGGCGCACGAGGCCGAGGCGGGGGGGGAAGGGGCCGTATTCCTGGACGAGGGTGAAGGTCGGGGACTGGAAGAGGCCCCGGTATTCAAGGGCGCCCAGAAGGAGTCGCGTGAAAGTGGTCTTCCCCGCGCCGACGGCGCCGTCGAGGATCCAGCATTGGCCGGGCTCCAGGAGCGTGAGGAGCTCGCGGGCGAATTCCCGGGTCGCATCCAGGGTCGGGCAAAGGCGGCGCATCAGTTCCAAAGGACCCCCACTTCCCGCCATGGCCGGATCGCGTTGCCGATCCAAAGGCGCGTGGCGCGCCTCAAGTCCGCCGGGGTGAGAACCGCCTCGGTCAATTCCCCCGAATCGAGCCCCTCTTGGCGGAGAATCCCGGGGAGGAGGCCGCATCCCAGGGCCGGGGTGAGGATTTTCCCGTCGAGTTCCACGCGGAGGCTATGGATCGTGCCTTCGGTCAGTTCGCCGCGCTCGTTGAGGAAGAGGTAGTCGGCCAAGTCTTCCTTCTCGGCAAGAACGCGCCAGCGTTCCCAGCGATCGCGACGGGTGGTCTTGTGGAAGAGGAACGGATCGCCGCTGGAAACGCGTTCAGGGGCGAGGCGGACGAGATTGTTTCCCAAAGGCGGGGCGAGTTCTTGGGCCCGAGCAGCCGTTTGCCCGTCGCCGGAAAGCGTCAAGCGTACCCGCCGAGTTTCGTTTTTCGGGAGGGTTCCTTCCAGTTCATCCAAGGCGGCCTCCAGGTGGGGGCCTGAGGCCGGGAAGCCAAAATAAGCCGCGGAGGCGAGGAGACGCTCCTTGTGGAGGGATCGGCGGGGGAAATGCCGGCCATCCCAGAGGAGGGTGGTGAAAAGGGAAAAGGGCGTCGGGTCGCGGCCGAGGAACTCGGTCTTGTGGGCCCATTCGCGCCGTTCCGCCTCCAATTCGCTCCCCTCCACCAGGCCGCTGCCGACGCCCATGGAATACCCGCGGCGGTCGTGCTCCACGGTGCGGATCGCGACGCTGAAGCAGGCCTCCTGGGCACTGGCCCAACCGATCGCCCCGCAATAGGGGCCGCGCGCCCTTCCCTCGAGGGTTCGAAGGAGAGCCAAGGTGGAGAGTTTGGGGGCGCCGACGACGGACCCGCAGGGAAAGAGCGCCCGGAATAGTTCCGTGAGACGGGTGCCCGGGAGGAGGCGGCCGCGGATCGTGGAGGTCATCTGCCACACCGTGGAGAGGGGCAGGAGCGTGAAGAGATGGGGAACCTCCACCGAACCGGCGACGCAAAGCCGGCCGAGATCATTCCTCAGGAGGTCCACGATCATGCGGTTTTCCGCCAGGGTTTTTTCATCGCGGCGCAAAGCCTCGGCGATGGCCTGGTCTTCCCGGGGGAAACGGCCCCGCGGCGCGGTGCCTTTCATGGGCTGGGTCTCGATGCGGTCCCCGGATGTCTTGAAGAATAATTCGGGAGAAAGGGAGAGCAGGGTGAGGTCGCCGGTCTCTAGGAAAGCCGCGAAGGATGCGTTTTGGGAGGCGAGCAACCTGGAATAGAAACGGTGGGGGGGGAGGTCGACCGCCACTTGGACCCGACCGGTGAGGTTCGCCTGATAGGTGATGCCGTCCAGCAGGGCGAGGCGAACCGAATCCCAGGAATTTTCGGGAAGGGGTTCTCCGGACGGCCAGGCGACGGAAACCGGAAATTGCCCGTCTTCGGGTTCCATGGGCGCCGGGCCATCGAGGCCGAGTTCTTCCGGTTGGGCGAGGGCGAACCATGCGAGTCGTTCGCCGGGAGGCATCGGCGCAGGCTCGGGCTCCCAGGCCCTCCCGGCCTCGAAGGCCACGTATCCGATGGCGATCCCCCCGCGGGCCAGGTGGGATTCGACCCTTTGAAAGAGCCCCTCGAGTTCCTCGGCCGAATGGGCCTCGAAGGTCGCGGGGCGCACGGGAAGGCAACGTGCTTTTCCGTCCGCGAAGAAGCCGGGGCCGAGTCGGATGGGCGGGTTTGCCAAGGGGGAGGGCCCTCAAAGGCGGAGAGCGAGGCCCGCGGTGATCGCGGCATCTTCGCTGGGGAGGGAAAGCCCGAGGCGCAATTCGGCCCAAGCGCGCAAATAGGGATGGAAGGCCCAGGAAACCCCGAGTTCGGCGAATAGGCGCCATCGGGAGAGGTCCTCCACATCGAATTGGGCATGGAGACCGGTCGCGAGGAAAAGCGCCTCCCGGGCTCGTCGGGAAATCCCGAGCCCGGCCTCGAGGGTATTGGTGAGACTTCGGGGAGCCTGGAGAACCGAGGCGACGTAGCCCAATTGGAGGTCGAGGAGGTTCTGTTCGATCTTCCATTCGAGCGGGATGCGGATCCCGGCTTCCCAAGGCGCCCCCGATGCGATAGCGGGGGAGACGGGGAGGCGAACCCAGGGGATGGCCGCCATGGCGAACAAGGGATCGAAGCGCTCCCCGGGCGTACCGAATCGCACGGAAATTTCCACGGGCCCGGGACCGAGGTGGTTGACGAGGGCGCGCAGATCCGAGGTTTCGATCCGGGTATAGACGCCGCCCGGGGCCGCGAGGGCCAGTTCCACCCCGTCCAAGAGCCCGAGGCGGGCCCGGGCTTCCAGGAAGGTCAGGCGATCGATATTGACCCCGTCGCGGGCGGGGTTGATGAGGTCGTGCGCATAGGAGACCGCCGTGAGGGAGAGTTCCACGCGCCCCGCTTCGAGGGCGAAGGGGCTCTTCATGAGGCGCCCGTCGTCGCCCCGCATGGGCCCCAGGGCGCTTCGGGGAACCGGGTCGCCCACATGGTGCCCCGCGGCCAGGGGGGCGAAGAGGAGGGCGCAGAGTAGGGGGAGTCGGCGGGTCACCGGTTTCGCCGGGCCACGTAGTCGGCGCGGATGCGGTCGTATTCACCGGCGCGGGCCTTGTCGTAGAGGCACCAGCGGTCCTTCCCCAACAGCTTGGCCTCGTAGAGGGCGTGGTCGGCCTCGCGCTGCACCAGGTGGTTGAGGGATTCGGTGGCGTCTTTATTCATGTGGATGATGTCCTGGTAGGGCAGCGCGATGTGGCTGACGCCCGCGGACAGGGTGACCTTCACGAGTTCCTTCCCGGTATCGATGCGCAGTTCGTGGAAGCGCTTGTAGATCTTCTCGAGGAAGGTGATGGCCCCGGGGATCGGGGTGGTGGTGAGGATGACGTCGAGTTCCTCGCCGCCGTAGCGGATCGTGTAATCGGTGGGCCGGGCGGTCTCTTTCAGCGCTTCGCCGACTTTGCGCAGCACTTGGTCGCCGATCTCGTGCCCGTAGCGGTTATTGAAGAGCGAAAAATCGTCGATATCGAAGCGGATATAGGAGAGCTGGTAGCGGTCGCTCCCGTTGGGGGTCTGGTAACTGGAGAAGATGCGGGAAATGTTCTTGAAGATGTTCTCGAAGTAGAGTTCGTTGTAGCGGAAGAGGCCGGTGCGCGGGTCGTAGTTCACCGTATCCTGGAGGTTCTCGATCTTCTCCACCGCTTGGGTGTAGTGGAGGCTCAGTTTATTGAGGTACTCGATGGTTTCGGTGAGGGTCTCGGGATCCATATCCTTGGAGAGCAGGTGCACCATCAAGTTGATGGCGTCCATCTCGAAGGCGTCGGGTTCGGTCTTGCGGCTATTCTCGGGAGTCCGTTCTTTCTTCATGGGGTGGCTCCGCGGTCTTGGCGCATCTTCTGGTAGCGCGCGCGCACCTGGGGGTATTCGCCGGCACGTGACGGCTCGTAGACGCACCAGCGCGCCTTCCCGCCGGCCTTGGCGTCGTAGAGGGCGTCATCGGCCTCCTGCTGCACGCGGCGGCGCAGGGCGGCGATCTGGCCGGGCTTCAAATGGGTGAGTTCATCGCGGGCGAGGTCGAGGGTGGTGACGCCGGCGGAGAGCGTGACCGGCTCGAAATGGGCCCCCGTATCGATGCGCAGGCGGGAGAATTTCTCGAAGAGGCGCTCGAGGAAGACCAGGGCCCCGGAGGACGGGGTGCTCGGGAGGATGGCGTCGAGTTCTTCGCCCCCGTAGCGGATGGCGAGGTCGGTGGGGCGCACGGTGCTCCGTAGGCATTCGCCCACGAGGTGGAGGGTCGTATCGCCGATCTCGTGGCCCCAGAGGTTATTGAACCGGGAAAAATCGTCGATGTCGAGGCGGATATACGAGAGGGTATAGCCCTCCACCGGCGAGGGGGAGGCGCTTAAGATGCGCGAAACGCTCTTGAGGAGGTTCTCGAAGAGGCTGTCTTGGTAGCGCAGGAGCCCGGTGCGCAGGTCGATGTTCATATTGTCGCGCAAGAGCTCCATCTTTTCGACGACCTGGGTGTACTGCAGGTTCATGCGGTGGAGGAGATCGACCACATCGGTGATGAGGTTGCTTTGGCTCTCATGGCGCAGGAGGCTGACCATGACGCGGATATTGTCGAGGTCGAAGACGTCGGCGAGGTCTCGGGCTCGCTTCTGCCGCTGGGGTTCGCCGGTTTTATCCGATTCCATGGGCAGATTGTACCCCATATGGGGGAAAAAGGCAGTTCGGTCGGTCGGAAGGCGGGACGGGGGCAAGGGCCCCTATGGCGGAAGTCAAGGGAGTCGCGCCGGCGGGGCTTCGAGGAGGTCTCCGGAGGGGAGGTCTTCATCGGGGCCCGTGGCGGGGCGGATCCGAAGGCGGCCGTCTGGCAGGAGGCCCAGCACAGCCACCGGCTCCGGCGCGGCCGCGGGATTCCGTCGAAGGAGCCAGGTGGTCCCCTCCATTTTTGCGTAGTCCGCCCACTCCGAAAAGAGCGCGGCGAACCCCTTGGAAACGAGGGTTTCCCAAATGGGCGACCATTCGGCCAAAAAGGCCTGGAGGGTATCCTCCGGACCGAGGAACAGGCCGGTGGCCCCAGCGATCGAAGCGGCCTCTTGATCGATGGATTGGAAAAAGGGGGCCTCTTGGCGGAGATTGATTCCGATGCCGATGACGAGGTGGTTCCCCCTCGTTTCCGCCAGGATCCCGGCGATTTTCCGCCCGCCCAGGAGCACATCGTTGGGCCATTTCAAACTGGACCGAATGCCTTCTCGTCGGAGGAGTCTGGCGATCGCCAGGGCGGCCCCCTGGGCGGCGTTGGGCTGGGGCGAGCCGGGGAGGGCATGGAGGATGGAGAACGTCAGGCTCTTGTCACCGTCGGAGAGCCACGTGCGACCCAGGCGGCCGCGGCCGCGGGTTTGAACCACGGCGCGCACCACGGTCCGGTCGGCGAGTTCATCGACCTTGCCCAAGAGGTAGTCGCTCGTGGATTCCAGTTCAGGGAACTGGAGGACATTCCATCCAGAGGCGGAGTCCTTAGGCATGGGCGGATCTCCATCGGCCCGCCGACGCCCCGGCGAGACCATGGCGCCCCAGGACGGTGAACCCCACATGGCCGGGATTGGGCCCAACGGTCGGTCGGTTGAAACGGGAGGGAGGGTTCAATTGCATCGGGAGGGAAGGCTCGTTTCAAAACCTAATCGACCTGAATTTCCCATTCGTCATCGCCCAGATGGAGGCGATACGTTCCGGGTTCGAGGTCGAGGCTGCGCCATTCCAGCCCCTCAATCATCGCGTACGGCGACCCGTTGCGGAAGATGGCCAGGGGAATCGGCGAAGGGGGAATTCCGAGGGAGAGGAAGCCGTTCCCCAGGGCGCGCAATTCGAACGGGCCAAAATAGGCGTGGTCGCTCACCGGTTTCCCGCCCTCATGGTCGCGAACGGCGACCGATTCGGCGAAGACGAGCTCGGTCAGGCCCGAGAGGAAGTCGAGGGCCCCCTGGAGGGCGCGCACCCTTACGGAAGCCCGTAATCCGGGGTGGAATCGGGCGAGGCGCTCATCGAGTTCCCGGGAGAGGGAGCGGGTGCGGAGTTCCCGGAACAGGAGCCGAGCGACGCCCGCGTCGGCCTGGTAGGCGAGGTCGAGAACCCCGCTCTCTTTGCGATCATGGGCTTGGAGAAGCGCGAGACCCTGATTCATGGTTTGCCTCCATAGGCCGGGCCGCCTTCGGCGCCCGCTGAGATTTGGGATGGGTGGGCGTGGCTGGCGCCCCGGGGGCCGCGTGACGACTCGGCGAGGCGCAGGCCGTGGGCGTCCGCGGAGCGTTCCGGGCCCCAATAGGACCGGGCGGCCTGGAGCCAATAGCGGACGCGACTCTCGGGGATCCCCAAGAAATCGGCGATCCGGGAGGCGGACGGGTGGACCTTCACCCTGCGGTATTCCGCGAGGTAGGCGCCTTGGCGGCGGCGCCATTCCCCTTCGGCTTCGCGCAGTCGACCTTCGGCTTCGCTCCCCGCCTGGCCATTGGCCCGCAGGTTTTCCATGGCCTGTTGGCCCCGCAGGATGCGCTGGAATAATTGCCCGAGGCGGTTCTCGAAATGGGCCTGCCGGGCCCGGCGCAGGCGCACCGTCTCGAGGAGTTCTTCGATGAAGGCGGCGCATTGGCTCAGGGGCTTGCCCGTGGCGCGCACGAGGAGGGCGAAATCATCCTCGTCGAAGAGATCGAGGTGGTAGAGCCGCACGGCCAGCCGTTGGAACCCGCTGCGGAAGGACAGGTCATCATTTTCCGGGGCGGGGAGGGCGGCCCCGCCGGCGCCATCGGCCAATTCTTCGCCGAGTTCCTCCCGGGCGTCGAGGGAATCGCATTTCGGGTCGCGGCCCCGGGTGGCGTAATTGAGCCAGGTATTGCGCAGGCAGGCCCCGAGCCACGTGGTGAAGGGGAAGCGGCGCTCGTCATAGCCTTCGATGATCCGATCGAATTTCTCGAGGATGATCACGTAGAAATCGCCCCGCCGGTCCTCGTCATCCACTCGGAAGGCGAAACCGGGGTAATGCCAGATGAAATCGCTGACCTCGCGCAGGATGGCATCTCGGGCGGCGGAACCCCGGGAGAGGCGCCAGAGGGCGAGGTGCTGCTCGATGAATTCCTGGCGGATGCCCCGGCGGGCCTTGCCGGCGTTTGCGGCTTTCTGGGATGCGGGATGGGCAAGGCTCTGTTCGGGGCTCATCGCGCGCCCCCGAACGGAAGGCCTAATCGGGCTTGGGGGCCTTTTGCTTGGGCTCGAGGAAGAACAAGAGGATGAACGAGACGAGGGCCGCGGTGATGCAGGCATCGGCCAGGTTCCACACGGGGAACGGGTCGAGGAGCGGGATGCCGGAGCCGGGAATCGACCATTTCACGAAATCGACCACGTAGCCCCGGGTGAACCGATCGACCACATTGCCGAGGCCGCCGGCCACCACGAGGGTGAAGGGCACCCACCAGCGCAAGCCGGTGTAGAAGAAATAGACGGCCACCAGCAGCGTCGCGCTGAGTTGAAGGCTCTTCATGAGGATGGCGAGGGCCGCGGGGCTCATCCAACGCTCCAGGAAAGCCAGCATGGAGAAGCCCAGGTTGTAATTGCGCACGTAGGTCAGGGTGAAATACTCGCCGACGACCTTGATCTCGCGGTCGACATAGAGCGTCTTCTCCCCCGGGAATTGGCGGAGCATGAGGGAGCCCGTGCCGTGGGTCTCGGGGCGGTAGCGTTCGACCAGGCGCCGTTCGGCCCAGTACTTGATGCCCAGATCGAGGGCGAGGAGCGCCGCGACCACCCCGAAGAAAACGAGGATACGCCGTCGGCGATGGGCGAGAAAATCGCCGTTCAAAACGGAATAGAACGTCATGGATCATCCTAGCATCCTGCCCTCGGGACCGTCAAACCTTTCTACCCGGTGGCGGGTTTTTCAGGAGTTTTTTTTGCGGCTCGCGACTCGGGTCAGGAGGGTGTTTACTACGAAGAGCAGGGCCCAGAGAACCGTGACAAGGCAGGTGCCCACCAGCGGGAGGGAGCCCCAGCGTTTGGGCGGGGCGGGCGCGAGAAAACTCGTGGGTTCGGGGCCCTGGGGCAGGAGTTCGAGGGATAGATTAGCGGCCTGCCAATGGGAATCGGCGCGCAGGAGGAAGGCGCCCGCGTAGAGGCCGGGTTCAAGGCCCGCGAGATCGACGTGGAAGGCGAGGCTCCTGCGTTCATGGGGGGCGACCGGAGTCAGGGGCTCTTCCGGGCCGAAACGGGAGGCCTCGATGACACGGCCTTCCCCGCCGAGAAGGGGCAGGAACTCGCCTTCCAGGCGCGCTTCGCGGCCCGAGAGGTTCTCGACGGAAAACGACAGGACGGCCTGGCGGCGCAGGAGCGGGATGCGCGGCGCGAAATCGCCGCTTAGGCGCAGCGGCGCCCGTTGGGCTTGGACGACGAGGGACCAATCCCGGCGCGCGAGGTCGCGGGCCCCGTCGCGCCAGGCGGCCGAAACCAAATGCCTTCCGGGCGGGAAGGGGGCGAGGATCGCCTCCCGGCGGCTCCCATTGGATCTTACCAGTAGGATTTCCCAAGGGCGGTCCTCCGAGGCCAAGGAGACCTGCATGCCCCGGAATTTCTGGATCTCGGTCCAAGGCAAGACCGGGGCTTCATCGGACCAGGCGCTCTCCGGGGGCGGGGCGATGGCGAGGTTTTCCCGGACCGCCATGAGGTGGCCGAGGGCGCGCAGGTAGAGGCCCGCGAGATCGGGGGCCCGACCATCCGAGAAAAAACCGCCGGTCTCCTTGGCGAGGCGCGCCAGGAGCGCGGGGTCGTACTCCTTCGAGGCTCCCGCGTGGAGCCCGACCGTGTAGATCGGAACGCCGAGCCCATGGAAGCGCTTGCCCTCGTCCGATAGCGGCGTGGTGCTCGCCCCGTCGGTCAGGAGGATCACCGCCGTTTTGACCGCTTCGCGCCGTTGGGCGATGAGATCGGCGGCCAGGCGGAGGGCCGCGGGCATTTCGGTGCTTCCCCCCGCCTTGAGGGCTTGGAGGCGCTCGCGGATCTGGGCGGAATCCCGGATCTCCCCGGGGGTTGCGAAGGGGATGGCGACCGCGGGTTTGTCGCTGAAGACGATGAGGGCCGCCCGGCGCACCGCCCAATTGGCCTCGGCCGCGGAGAGGCAAGAAATCACGGATTGGAACCGAACGCCGCGCCCGTCGTTGTCGCCCATGCTGCCCGAATTATCGATGAGGAAGACGAGGTCGAGGGCCATGGCCCCATAGCGGAGGGCCCGGGGCAAGGCCGCCTGGTCGAGGGTCCGCTCCCCGTCTTTGAGGCTTAAGCGGAGGTCGGCCGGGCCCGGGCCCCCGACGATGGGAAGGTCGAGGAAGGCCATGAGTCGCCCCTCCCGCCCGAGGGTGCGCACGGGTACCGGGTAACTTCTCCCCCCGAATAGGACGGTGAGTTCCAGGGCGCTCTCGGGGAGCGAGGTGGTGAAATGCCCGCGGGAATCCAGGAGTTGGAAACTCAGGGTGACCCGGTTCGGGGCGTGGTAGAGCCCCGCATCCGAGGTGGAGAGGGAGACATTGGTCAACCGAAGGGCCGAGGCCGCAAGGGGAAGACGGAAGGGGTTTGGAGGATTCGCCGCGGTAAGCCCGCGAGGGAAAATGAGCGTGAAAGCTGACAGAATCAGCGGAAATACGGCGAAAAAGGGTGGAATTCGAGCCAGTTTGGGCGTGGAGTGGGACATGCGCCGCATCGTTTCGTTGGCCTTTTGGGCCCGAAAAGAGGGATGGGATGCTTTTGGCCGGCGGAGGGTCCTAAAGAATTCCAGGCCTGAGGCCGACATAGATGGTGTAACCTATTGTATCCCTCCCAATCTTACAATAGTTTACACGAGGGGAAGCGACGGTAGCCCCTGCCGGCGCTTCCCCGTTTTTTTTCCCCCGCCCTTAAATCCCCCCCTTTTCCCGTTCTAGCCGCCGCGTAAGTCTTTCGGCGATCATTTGGCGCCGCACCGAATCGGTTTCGGTCAGAAAGCGCAGGGCCACGGCCTTTTCATCTTCGCTTAAGTCGGAGTGGGCGATGTAGGATGCCTCCCGCTTGAGTTCCGCTTCACCCACGACCGGGCCCGAACGGGTGAGCAGGTGGGTGATGATCACCCGGTCGGCCGCCCGGCTGCGCCGCGCCTCTTCCGCCAAATCGAAGCGGCGATTGGGGAGCGCGAGGGCGAGGATTAGGAAGACCACGAGATTGAAGACTTGGAAGAGCACCAGGGCGGTGAGGGGCTGGGAAAGGGAAGCGAGGGTGAACTTGGTCGTCCAGGCGATGGCGGCCATGAGCGCGATGGCGGGCGAGTAGTAGAAAACGGTGGAAAGAACGCTTCGTTTCTTGCGCCGCATCATCCACGCGGTAAGGACCAAGTAGAAGACGCCCGTGACGAGGAGCCCATGGAGGACCCGGCTCTCCAGCCAATCCATTGCGTTCATGGCGTCATTTCCTCCCAGCGGCCTTCCGTCGTGACGATGTTGGTCGTCCATTCGAGGCCCGATTGGACCTTCCGCACCGCGCCGGCGGTGATGCTCTCGTACACGACGATGTTTCGGGTCGTGCGCGAGCGGCTGGCCTCGTTGGTGACTTCGGTGATGATCGCCCGGGTGTCGACGTTCGTCACGCTTGTGGCGGGCCGCCAATGCCAAGGCCGAAGCGGGCAGGGGCCCAAGTCCCCGGGCCCGGGCCCGGCGGCGATGGGCGCCAGAAAACGGGCGAGGTCGTCGACATCGAGCCAAGGGCGCTGGGGGCTCAGGAGTCCCCGCCGCTGGGTAAAAAACTCGCCTATCAAGGCGGGGACTCGATCGGCTTTTTGCAGGATGAGGTGCTTGAGCCCCGCTTCGGAACAGCGCGCGGAGAGTTCCGCGGCATCCAAGGGCGCGGCGGCCTCCACGGGTGGGGTGAACAAGAAAAAAGTACGGTCGGCGATCGACTGGAATTCGGAGACGGGGAGTTCGATGGGTTCGCTCGCTTCGGGCTCCGAAATCCGGAAACGCAGGGGCGAGCCGGGCGAGGGGGTGAGTTCGACGACCACCAGGGCCAGATCGGACTTGGCGAGCCGTTGGAGGCTTCCGCGCACCTGCTTCTCGCCGGTGAAGCGCCCCCAAAGGCCCGTGGCGTTCAGCAGGCCCCAGCGGGTTTCCCGGGAGAGACGGTCCAAGAGATCGGTCAGGCGCGACTCGCGATTGCGCTGTGCCTCGCTCGGCGCGGAACCGCCTCGGGGACCCAAGAGCAGCACTTGGCGCAGGGGATCCAACCTGAAAGCCGCGGAGGACTTTTCGTCCCCGCCACCTAAGGCGAAGCGAACGGTGTAATCGCCGGGGACGAACGCCCGGGCGGGAATTTCGAGGCGTTGGGTGTTCGAGGGCGTGCGCGCGAGGGTTTGCGCGACGGGGACCGAGTAGGCGCCCGAGGCGTGATCGAGGAAGACCGCCTTCGGGGAGAGCCGTTCCCATTCTAAAACGAGGGTCCCTCTCACGATTTCCCCCGGCGCGGGCCTCAGGAGCCCTAAAGGCGCGGCCTCGGTGGGCGCGGATAGGGATTGGCCCCGGACCGCGAGGACGAGCGCGGCGAACGCGAAGGGGATCAGGGGGGAAGTCGGCCGCTTCAATTCGGGAAACCTTAGCATGAGGGGGATGGATTCAACCACGCATTTCGGCCATACCGGTCGAAAACACGCGAAAGGGGGTGGAAACGCGCCTTCCCCGCCTGCCTTCGTTTGACTTGGAAGGGGGGATTTGGTAATTTATCGGACGAATCAGATCCCGATGGGTTGATTCACGTTTTCCCCACCCAAATCGATCCCCGGGGCCCAGCGCCCCATCCAGGAAGGAGCTCCCATGACGGCAGAAGATCCCAAAGGCCCCGGCGAAGAGTCCGGCAGCATTTCCGTCCATACCGACAACCTGTTCCCCATCATCAAGAAATGGCTCTATAGCGAGCACGATATCTTCCTGCGCGAACTGGTCTCCAATGCGGTCGACGCCTGCACCAAATATGGACGCCTCCAGGGCATCGGCGAGATCCAGGGCGACCTGCCGTCCTTCGCGGTGAACATCACCGTCAACAAGCCCGGCAAGACCCTCACCATCGCCGACAACGGCGTCGGCATGACGCGCGACGAGGTGAAGAAGTACATCAACCAGATCGCCTTCTCCGGCGCCGAGGATTTCCTCAAGAAATTCAAGGACGTGGGCGACGGCAACCAGATCATCGGCCATTTCGGCATGGGGTTCTTCTCCGCGTTCATGGTCGCCGACCGCGTCGAGATCTACACCAAGAGTTGGCAGGAGGGGAGCGAAGGCGTACGCTGGACCTGCGACGGCTCCACCGAGTTCAAGATGGGCCCGGGGCCCCGCTCCGAGCGCGGCACCGAGGTCATCCTCCACCTCAACGCCGACTCGGAGGAGTTCCTCGACGAGGAGCGCCTGCGGGAGCTCGTGGTGCGCTACTCCAATTTCCTGCCCATCGAGATCCAGGTCAACGGCAAGAAGGCCAACGACCAGAACGCGGTGTGGAACCAGGCCCCCTCCAAACTGAAGGACGAAGACTACACCGGCTTCTTCAAGAAACTCTATCCGATGGAGCCCGAGCCTCTCTTCTGGGTCCATTTCACCGTCGACTTCCCGTTCACGCTCAAGGGCGTCCTCTTCTTCCCCAAGATCCGCAGCGACATCGACCTGCGCAGCAAGGGCCGCATCCGCCTCTTCTGCAATAACGTGTTCGTCAGCGACAATATCGCCGACCTGCTGCCGCCGTACCTCAATATGCTCCAGGGCGTGCTCGACAGCCCCGACATCCCCCTCAACGTCTCCCGCTCCTTCCTCCAGGGCGACCCCAACGTGAAGAAGATCGGCGGCCACATCGTGGCCAAGGTCGCCGAGCGCCTGTCGCTCCTGCAGAAGAACGACCGCGAGAACTACGTGAAGTACTGGGACGATATCCACCCCTTCATCAAATTCGGCTCCATCAGCGACGAGAAGTTCTACGACAAGGTCCAGGAGGCGCTCCTCTTCAAGACCACCACCGGGGAACGCCTGACCCTGCGCGAGTACCAGGAAAAGAACGCCAAACTGAAGGACCGCGTGCTCTACACCTCCGACCCCGAGTCCCAGCACGTCACCCTCGAGCGCTTCAAGCCCCACGGGGTCGATATCGTGGTCCTCGACGCCCCCATCGATCCCCACTTCGTCCAGCACCTCGAGATGAAGCGCCACCCGCTGCGCTTCGCGCGGGTCGATAGCGATACCCCCGAAGCGCTCCTCGCCGCGGATAAGAAAGAGGCCGACCAAGACAAAGATTTCGGAGCGTTCATCAAGAAGCTCCTGCCGAAAGAGGCCATCGAAGTGCAGGCGAGGGCCCTGGAAGGCAATGCCATGCCTTCCCTCATCATCCAGTCCGAACAGATGCGCCGTTTCACCGATATGACAAGCGCCTATCAGGGAAAAACCGGCGATGCGCTCCTGGATTCCCATACGCTGGTGGTGAATACCGCCCACGTCCTGGGGACCCGGCTGAAGCTCTGGTCCACCATTCCGGAGAAGGCGGAAGAGGCCAAAACCCTCGTGCGCGCCCTCTACGACTTGGCGCTGTTGCAGCAAGGCGCCCTGAAAGGCCAAGATCTGTCAAATTTTTTGCTGCAGGCCACCCAATGGGTCGAATCGGGGACGAAATAAGTGCTTGACAGAGATTTTGTCTCTGAGTAAGATACGCACGGTTCTCACAAAACCCTAAAAGGAGGAAATCTGTGAAGAAAACCATCGTTCTCTGTGCTATGCTGTTGGGCATTGCTACGGCCCAATTCCCCAGCCTCGGCGGCGCCGCCGCGGCCATGCCGTTCAACGGCAAGGTCTTTACGTCCGATCCGAGCGGCCTTCTTAAGGGCGCTCCCTACCTCGAAATCGTGAGCTATTACGGTTACATCAAGCCCGGCACCGCCCCCGACGCGGTCGTCAACGGCAAAAAGACGTATTACCTCTATGTCTGGATCCCGCTGGCCGCCAATGAAATGGGCCTGCGCATGCTCTCCCCCGCCCAAGGCAAGCCCGCCAAGGCCGACTTCGTTTCCTCCACCTGGAAGGAAGGCGAGGCCGACAAAGCCAATTGCTTCGACACCTGGATCCAACTCGAGCGCTCCACGATCGTGACCGCCGCCGACATTACCAAGGACAAGGTCGCTTCCGCCACCTGGTTCAACTTTGGCAATAACGACGACTCCAGCGAACTCCCGGCCAACTGCAAGGGCCAGAAGTACAATTCCGTGCTGCGCTACACCAGCCAGCTGAGCGATCCCCTCAAGATGCTCGTCATCGGCCTCTACCGCGTGGGTTTCACCACCTACAAAGTGGGCGAAGTGCAGGGCACGTTCCTTGCTCAGGCCGCTTTCAGCATCAAGATCCCCGGCGTCGTGGTCGGCACCGATCTTGAAGTCATCCAGAAGCAGGCCCTCGCCGACCTGGAAAAGGCCAAGAAGGGCGCGAAAGACGCCAAAGACAAGGCCGACAAGAAGAAGAAGTAATTCTTCCCTCGAAATCGTAGCAGAGACGGCGGGCGCAAGCCCGCCGTTTTTTTTTTATCCCCGCGCGATCGACCCGAGGGTCGGGAAGTCCGATGAATCCCGCCAGGCGGCCGCGAACGCAAAAGGGCGCGCCGATAGAAAAAGAGTTTTCCTCAGGCGATAATAGGCCATGGCCCGATTTGTCCTCCTTTATTCCCTACTGCTCGCCGCCTTGCCCGCCATTCCCCTGGCGCCTTTCGGGGGGGATCTCGGGTCCCAAAAGAATCCGGTCCCCGGGATGCCCGATTTTCGGGCGCCCTACGGCGACCGGGCCCGCGCTTGGCTGTCCTTCGATAGCGCGACGACCGCCGATCAGAGCATCGCCGGCACGAATTTCATGCAGGTGCTCCTGTGGCTCCCCCAGGGCGCGACCGAGATCGGGGTGAGGGTCCTCTCCCCCTGGAGCGAGAAATTCCCCCGCCCCGAGAATCGTCGGGGGGATGCGGTGGAGGGCGGGGCGATCAAGTCCGTCGCCCGTCCCGAATTCTTCGATCCGCTCATCCGATTGGAACGTTCCGGCATCGGGGAACCCCGCTACCTCTCCGATGAAAAGGTGCGGGCGACCCGATGGACGGAACTCGCCAGCGGCGATGACGACCGGGAACTCCCGCCCCAGCCCCAAGGCGACCGCCTCAACGCTTCGGCCCGGGCCGTGGGGGCCGACGGGAAACTCCTTCCCAGGGGCCTCTACCGCATTCTGATCACCACGTCCAAGACCAACGCGGGTCGGGGCTCCTTTTTCCTCGAGGCGGGGGTCATGGGAAAAGCGTCCAATTTGGTCCTATCGAAGACCGTAGCGGAATTGGCCCGCCAGGCCTCCGAAATCGACCGTCTGAAACGGTAGGTCTGAGGGCGCCGTACTCCGCCGGAGCGCGGCTCCATGGCCCGATGGAGGGGCCTGCGGGGAAACTTCGCCGTAGGCTAGGCGGGATCGGACGATGGCGAATCGTCTTTTGCGGGCTTCGGGGCTCCCGCGGCGAGGTATTCCCCTGAGAGTTTCAGGAGGCCCTCTCGTTCGTTGAGGGAGGGGTCGTCGAGCACCAGTTCCAGGAGATGGTGGAGGGTGCGGCCGATGAGGGGTCCCGGCGCCAATTGGAAGGCCTCCATGAGGTCGTGGCCGCCGATGGCGAGGTCCTTGATGGCGAGGGCGCTCTGCTCGGCGAAGACCTCGGAGATCTTCACCTTGAACTCTTCGATCTCGTCGCAGGTGGCCTCGCGCTTGCCGTTTCCGAGACGGTCGGCATTGCGCAGGGAGAAGAGGGTGGGGAGCTGGTCCGGGCCCACGTTGCGGATGAAGCGGCGCACGGCGCCCTTGGTCCAGGTGGGCGTGTAGTGGAACATATGGTGGCGCACCAGGTGGGTGACCGTGGCGACCTCGTCGTTGGAGAATTTGAGGCGGCGCATGATGCGCCCGGCCATGGCGGCGCCCACGACCTCGTGGTTATAGAACACCGGCTCGGACTTCCCCGGGGTGGGGCGGCGCGTCTGGGGCTTGGCGATGTCGTGGAAGAGGCCCGCGAGGCGGACGGGGAGGGCGTCGGCGGGGGTGAAGGCGTCGAGGGTCTTGAGGATGTGCCAATACACGTCGTAGCGGTGGAAGCTATTCTGGTCGACGCCCCAGCAGACGTTGAGTTCGGGGAGGAAGACCGGCAGCAGCCCGGTGACCCGGCAGGCCTCGAGGCCCGTGGAGGGGCTGGGGGAGAGGAGGATCTTGGAGAGTTCATCGCGCAGGCGCTCGGCGGAGACCTGCTTGAGGTTCGCGGCGAGGGCGCGCATGGCCTCGGCGGCCGCGGCGTCGATGGCGAACCCGAGTTGGGCGGAGAAGCGGCAGGCCCGCATCATGCGCAGCGCATCCTCCCCGAAGCGCTCGCGGGGATCCCCGATGGTGCGGATGAGTTTGCGCCCCAGGTCGCCCGTGCCGTCCCACCGGTCGACGAGGCTCTCGGTGACCGGGCTCCAGGCGAGGGCGTTGATGGTGAAATCGCGGCGGGCCAGGTCCTCCTCCAGCGTGTCGCTGAAGGCGACCTGGTCGGGGTGCCGCCCGTCGGAATAGGTGCCGTCGGCGCGGAAGGTGGTCACCTCGAAGGGCTTCCCGCCCTGGATCACCGTGAGCGTGCCGTGCTTGAGGCCCGTGGGGATGGTATTGCGGAAGAGCGCCATGACCTGCGGGGGGCGCGCGCTGGTGGCGATATCCACATCGCCGGTGGGCCGTCCCAGCAGGCTATCGCGCACGGCCCCACCGACGATGTAGGCCTCGAAGCCCTTGTCGACCAGGCGCCGGCAGAGTTCGAGGGCATGGGGGTCGAATTCAAAAAGGGATGGCATGGAAGGTGTCCGGAAAAAAAACAGACGCCCCGGGGGGCGTCTGTGGTTCGACTGGGGATCGGGCGCCCGAGGCGACCGGCGACCGAAGCGGGCGCCGGCGGGGATCAGCGCTTGCTGAACTGGAAGGAGCGGCGCGCCTTTTTATGGCCGTACTTCTTGCGTTCGACCTTGCGGGAATCGCGGGTGAGGAGCCCGTTGACCTTGAGGGAGGAGCGCAGTTCGGGTTGGAGTTCGTTGATGGCCTTGGCGATGGCGTGGCGCACGGCGCCGGCCTGGCCGGTGAGGCCGCCGCCCCGCACATTGACCTCGACGTCGAATTTGCCGATGGTATTGCTGACGACGAAGGGCTTCATGACGGCTTGGGCGACGAGGGGCCGCTTGAAATAGGCCTGGGCTTCCATGCCGTTGACCAGCAGGGCGCCCTTGCCGGGCTTCACGATGGCACGGGCCACGGCGGTCTTGCGTTTTCCGGTGACGATCTTCACGGTTTTCATTTCAGGCGTTCCTGGGAAGGGTTAGAAGGAGAGGGGCTGGGGCTTGTGGGCCGCGTGGGGGTGCTCGCCGCCCGCGTAGACCTTGAGTTTTTTCAGTTGGGCCCGGCCGAGGACGTGGTTCTTGATCATGCCCTTGATGGCCAGTTCCAGCACCCGTTCGGGCTGCTTGGCCAGCATCTCTTGGAAGGGGACGCCCTTGATATTGCCGACGAAGCCGGAGTGGGACCAATAGATCTTGTCGGTGAGTTTTTTGCCGCTGACCTTCACCTTTTCGGCGTTGACGATGACCACATAATCGCCCAGGTCGAGGTGGGGGGAGAAATTGGCCTTGTGCTTGCCGCGCAGGATATGGGCGGCCTTGGTGGCGACATCGCCGAGGATGCGGCCGGAGGCGTCGAGGACAAACCAATCGTGCTTGATGGCCTTGCCCGAGGCGTGGGTGGTTTTGGTCGACAATTCTTTCATGGGATTTCCGTGGGAAAAATGGGCCCTATTGTCCCATGAAGGCCCTTTTCAGGCAAGGTTGAACCAGCGGGTCTCCAGGCGGCGGATGGCGGCGATGACGGCCTGGAGGTCGAGGTGGACGCTGCGGTGGCGGATGCCCTCGGGGCCCGTCCAGGCCTCGTTTCCCGGCACGACGGGGATTTCGGCGGAGAGTTCTTGGAGGAATCGGTTCATTTCGCCGCGGAGGGCGAGGTCGGCCTGGGCCGCTTTCATGGCCTGGACCGTGCGCCCCGAGGAATCGACCATGAGGGAGCGCACCGTGGTTGCGTCAGTATCGGCCGGGGGGGCCTCGCCGGGGATCAGGAAAGGGCTGAGGAACTCGTAGACGTCGGGACGGGCCTTGAAGGAGTAGATCATCGCCAGGCCGGCCTTCAGGGTCTCCAGGTCGTCGGTGGAGAGGAGTTTGCGGTGCTCGGGCTTATTGAAGAGCAGGATGAGGTCGAGTTTGCCGTAGAAGGGCCCGAGGTAATTATTGAGGCGGTGGAAGACCCCCCGTAGGAAGTCGGTGAGGAGGGGATTCTTGACGGTGGGGCCTGTCATGGGGGGAACGCTCCTTCGCGGGCTTGGCGGTCGGTTTCCGCGCGCAAGGCGGGGGCGGGGTCGGTCCACCCCGCGGGTTTGAGGATCTTGCCGTCTTCCCGGCGGAGGACCCGGCCGTCCACGACTTTCTGCATATTGGCCTGGTGCACGATCTTGAAGAGCGGATCGAGGTTCATACCGTGGCGGACGGCGGTGTCGCAGAGGTAGTAGATGGCATCGACGAGGGCGTCGGCCTGTTCCCAGCATTCTTTGGCTTCTTGGAGTTCATCGAGCTCATCGTTGACCATGCGGCGGATGAAAGCGATCTTGTCGCCGTCGAGGAGGACGGGGCCCTTGGGCAACGAAGGTTCACAGGCGGCGGTGAATTGCCGCACCAAGCTGGTGTACATGATCACTATTATAGAACGAAGCGCGGCCTTTGTGTTGCCATCATGGGGCCCTTTTCGAAAAATCTCGGGCTCAAAACGAGATTTCCGAAGGCCAGGGTTTGGAAGGCTGGGGTGGGGATTCCGAGGGGGAAGTTTTCCGCTAAATCAAAGGAAATCGACACGAATTACCTCAAATTCATTAACTTATCAAGACTTTTGGCTATGGATGGCGGGACCCAGGAGGAAGGACCAAGTCGGCCCTGGGGAAGGGGGTCGTTGAATTCGTCAAAAACCATCCTGCGGTTCTTTGCAAGGCGGAACTAGGGGCGCATCTGCAGCGGGAAATCCGGTTATACTGTATCTATGCCTAAGACCCATACAGACCACCCCATGGTCTACACCACGGTGATCCGCCAATCCATCGAACGATTCGGGGAAAAGGATTGCCTTCACGTGAAACGAAATGGCGAATGGATCAAATGGACCTACGCCGAAATGGGACGGGAATGGGGCCGCTTGGTTCCGGCCCTGCGGGCGGTCGGGGTCGGAAAAGGCGTCAATGGGATGGTGATCGGGGAAAATACCCCCGAATGGCTCTTGGCGCACCATGGGGTGATCCTGGCGGGCGGCTTAACGGTGCCCGTCGACCCCAATCTCCCGCCCGATGAGATCCGGGAAATCGTGCGCATGACCGAACCCCGGGTGGTCTTTTGCGCCCCGGTCTTCGAGCCGCTTTTCAAGGAATTCCTCGCCCAAGGCCTTTTCAAGGGAACCCTCATCCTGCTCCCGTCGGCCCCCGATTCCCACCCCGCCAGCTTCCGCCGATTCGCGGATTCGGCCGCGCCGATGTCCGACCCCTTCGACCTGGTTTTTTCGCCCGAAGACCCGATGGTGATCATCTTCACCTCGGGCACCACGGGGAAGGCCAAGGGCGCCGTGCTCCTGCAGCGCAATTTCGTCTCGTCGGGGGTGCACGGGGTGCCGCTCATGGGCCTCGACCAGCACAACCGCACCCTGGCCATCCTGCCCCTGCACCACGTCTTCGGTTTCGTGGGCTGCATCACGGTGGAACTCCTTTCGGGGATGGAAGTGGTGTTCCTCCCGGTGGTCAAGAGCACCCTCATCATGGAGGCCCTTCGCGAGAAGCGCATCACGATCCTCCCCGGCGTGCCCCAGATGGTGGAGATGTTCCACGAGAATATCAAGCGCAACGTGGCGGCCAAGGGGCCCGCGATCGTGGCCCTCTTCGCCCTGCTGCACCTGGTCTCGCGCCTCTTCGGGCCCCTCTTCGGGCAGGGATTCCGGCGCAAACTTTTCGGTTCGGTCCACAAGCAATTCGGGGGCTCCCTCGCGCTCATCATCTCGGGCGGCTCCTCGCTTCGCGCCGAACCCTACCGGGCGTTCCGCGAAATGGGGTTCCATATCGTCGAGGGCTACGGCCTCACCGAGACCTTCGGGGCCATCACCATCTGCCCGTCCTCCGACCCGCGGCTGGCTTCGGTGGGCCCGGTCATCGAAGACAACGAGCTCCGCATCGACCAGCCCGATGGCGCCGGCATCGGCGAGGTCTGCTTCCGCGGGGCCACGGTCTTCGGCGGCTATTACCGCAACGAGGCCGAGACGAAGCGGGTCTTCGATGACCAAGGCTGGTTCCATACCGGCGACCTGGGGCGCCTGTCGCGCGACGGGTTCCTCTACATCACCGGCCGGATCAAAGACGTCATCATCCTCGAATCGGGGAAGAACGTCTATCCCGACGAGATCGAGGAGTATTACCTCACCCATTCCGAGGTGATCGAAGAGATCGGGGTGCTGGGCGTGGCCCGAAATGGGCACGAATGCGCCGTGGGGGTACTCGTGCCGACGCGGGATTTCCGCCGCCGCCATACCCCGGAGGAGGCCCAACCCCTCTTGCGCGCGGAATTGGCCCGGCTGGGCAAGGGCCTGCCGACCTACAAGAAGATCACCGAGTTCCGCGTCTCCTACCACCCCTTGCCGCGGACCTCCACGCGAAAGATCCGAAAGCCCGACCTGAGGCCGCTCTTCGCGACCGCCTCGCCGGCGGGCGAGGCCCCCGAGGCCCAGTCCCGGCTCACCGTGGCCGAGACTTCAAGCATGGGCACGCCCGAGTGGAAGGAAATCGCCTCCTTCCTCGGGAAATGGGCCAAGCGCTCGGGGATCAAGGCCCTCACCCCGCGCACGCTCCTCGAAATCGACCTGCAATTCGATTCCCTCACCAAGGTCGAACTCCTGACCTGGCTCGAACAGACCTTTTCGTTTACCGCGCCGGAAAACG
>JAFLEE010000074.1 GCA_017302015.1 Spirochaetota bacterium
CATCGAGGATGGCCGGATTGATCGGCACCGAGTTGCCCAGCAGCTTGATGGTGATCGGGGCGCCGACCGATAGAAACAGGTCCGAGGCCTTCTTCTCGGCCATCAAGTGAAACAGTCTGTCCATCGCCTTGGGATCGCTCATAGGGTTTGGTCCGTCCCGTTTTTGGCGCGGCGGGCTTTCAGGGATTCTTGGACCCCGGCGGCCTCGGGGCGCTCGCAGGCGAAGAGTTCATGGCAGATCTCGCAGGGGCTCTTCCGCGGGCAACCTTCGGCCTCGGCCCTGCGGGACTTACCGATGGCCACGGCGCCCAGGGCCGCGAGCGCCCCCAGGGCCCCCCCGCGCAGGGCGTGCTTCAGAAAGGCACGGCGCGCATCGGGTGTCGCTTCTGGCGTCATGGGGTCCCCCGTTTCGGGCCTTCGCCGCCTCGGAAAATGCGGAGGCGATTGCGTTTGAAATCCAGCACATAGACGCGGCCCGAGGCATCGGCGGCGACGGCGGGTGCCGGGCTTCCCCCAGCGAAATCTTCGCTCCCGGCAAGCAGCGCGAGGAAGCGCCCATCGGCCGAAAAAACCTTGGCGCGCAGGATGCCTTTTTCCCCCGTGGCGAAACCGATGCCGGGGATGAGCGCGAAATGCGCGGGGTTGCAGCATCCGGGAAAATTGGAGATTCCCATGCCCGCGACGCCCCAACCGTTCAGGAGGCGCCCGCTCGCGTGGTACTCCTCCAGGCGCAGGCGGCCCGTATTGGCCACCCACACCGTTCCCCGTTCGGTCGCGGCCACGTCGCACTGGGCGCTGGGGAGGATGAGCCCGGCCTGTTTCGCCTGCTCATCGCGGGTGGCCACGGCCCCGAGGAGTTTGCCGCGGCGGTCCCAATGCCACACGTGCCGGCTGGCGAAATCGGCGCCCCAGGCGTCATCGCCCCGCACCGCGAGGGAGGTGAGGGAGGTTTTCGAATCGGGCTCGGGCCAGACGGCCGAGGGTTTCCCCTCCCGGGAGAGGACTTCGACATGGTTCCCGCAGCCGACGAAGATTTCATCCTCCACGGCCAGGCAACGGGCTCTGTCCGGCGCGGGGAAGGACCGAGCGGGCGTCCCGTCGGGGCGGAACTCCCGGATGAGATTTGATGCGAGCGCAAAGATCCTTCCCCCCGCATCCACCGCGAAGGCCGTCGTTTTTTCTTCTCCGAGGGAGAACGCGGAGACTTCGCGCCAACGGGGGACCTCCGCCGGGGTCGCGAGGTAGGGGGTGAGATCGTACTCGTGGGGGTTGTCGGTATCCCGGCTGGATTCGTGCCCCGCGATATGGAGCACCACGGCCACGAGGGCGCCCGCGGCGAGGATGAGCAGGAAGACGAGGGGGCCCTTCGTATTTCTCATGGGCGCCCCGCGAGGTCGATGCACGCCAGGCGCTTCAAGTCGCGCAGGAGCATGCGGCCGCCGACCAGGGCCAAGGGGCCCCACGCGTCGCGGCCGGAGAGGAGCTTCGCCTTCCCCAGGCGGCGGTAGCCCTTCCCGTCGGCCTTCGCCATGGTCAGGGTTCCCGCGTCATCGAGGATGAAAAACTTCCCGTCGGCGTAGAGGAAGGGCCCGAGACCGAAGCGCTCTTCCCGGCCGCTGGACCAGACTTGGGTCCCGTCGAGGCGGAGGCAGGCGAACTCCTGCTTGCGCGGGCCCGCATCGGCGGGGAGCACGGTGTAGAGCAGGCCGTCCACCAGGATCGGCGTTTGCTGTTCGCAGGCGAAGACTTCCTTGTCGGTCTTGAAGGCGATGCGGGCCCCGAAGGCGGCGTCCACCGTGATCATGGCCCCGCCGCCGCCGTAGCCCGCGGTGACGTAGAGCCGGTCGGGCCCCACCGCGACCGGGGAGGGGGCGACCACCGAGAGGTTCCAGGCATTGCATTTCCACAGGAGGCGCCCGCGGTCGGAGGCCTCGGCCGAGACCCCGACGACGCCCCCGAGGGCGCAATAGACGTACTGCCGCTTGCCCTGGAGCGTCATGGCCACCACCGAAGAATGGGACATGCCCCAATCGTCGGGATTGGGGGTGCGCCACAGCACGCGCCCCGTGGCGGCGTCGACCCCGATGAGGAGGTCCCGGCCGCCGGGGGCCAGCACCACCGAGGGGCCATCGCCCAGGGGGCATTGCCCGGCGTACCAGAGGGGGATCTTGGTGCCCTGCTCCTTGGGGAGGTCGAGCCCCCAGGCGAAGTCCCCGGTGAGGGCATCGACGCAGAGCACATGGCATTTGGGCCCGAGGCTCACCACGTGGCGCCCCACGAGGGCAGGTACGGTGCGCGAGATGCCGTGGTTCCGCTTGATGTCGAGCTTATAGCTGCGCCGCCAGATCTCCTTGCCGTCCGCGAAGGAGAGGCAGCGCAATGCATCGGCGCGCTCGGCCTCGTCGTAATCGAGGAGGTAGACGCGGCCGTCCTTCACGGCGGGCCCGGCGTAGCCCTCGCCGAGATCCACGGTCCAAAGAATCCGCGGGCCGCCGGGGCCCCAGGCATCGGCCAGGCGCACGCCGTCTTTGGCGATATTGTCGCCGTCGGGACCCCGGAACATGGGCCAAGCCCCCCCGAGGGAAGACGGGGCGCCGGTGCCCTTTCGGAAGATCCCCTCGATCTTCACCGAGGCCCCCGGGCGCTGGAGGAGTTCCCGATTGAGGGACTCTTTTTCTTTCGGGACCCGGAGGACGACCGACTGCGGGGCCCGGGCGTTCAGGACGAAAAGGAGGCCGAGGGCCCCGAGGGCCGCGGCGAGGCCCATGAGAAGGAGCGGGGAAGGACGCCGCATGCGGCCACCGGGGGGCGTGGGGGACCCTCTCGCCTTCAGTCGAGGTCGAAGACGCCGAGTTCCAATTTGGTGCGCGCGATGAGCTTCTTCTCGGCCACGATGGGGGCCGTCCAGCATTGCCCATTGGCGGCGAGGGGGGCCGCGAGGCGCCCGAGTTCGCTATAGCCGGCGGGATCGGCCTTCACGAGGATGAGATCGCCGCTCTTGCCGTTCATGGCGATGAGCGCGTCGTCCACCAGGCAGAAGCCGCCGAACTCGAGGAGGCCCTTGGCGCTCCATTTGAGTTCCCCGGTGGCGGGGGCGAGGCAGGCCAGGTCGGGCTCGTTATTGGCGTAGAGGAAGCCCTTGTGGAGGATGGGCGTGGAGAAGCGCGATTTGGCGTTGCGGTTGCTGTAGACGAACTCGGCCTCCGCGCCGGAGATTTTGAGCAGCGCGCAGCCGTGGTTGTAGGAACTCGCGATGAAGACCTTATTCCCGTCGAGGGCGATGGGCATGGCGCCGTTGATGTCGTAGGCCGTCTCCCAGGGCGCGCTCCAGACTTGCTTGCCGTCGGCCGCGTCGGCGCCGTAGATGCCCTTGGCCATGAACAGCAGGTATTGCTTCTTCCCGTTGATCTCGGCGATCACCGGGGTCGCATAGCTCACCGCCGAGAGTTTGCCTTGTTCGCCCACCGTGCCCTGCCAGAGGACGTTGCCGGTTTCCTTATCGAGGGCCACCGGGTTCGCGCTGCCGCCGGGGCAGACGATGACGCGGTTCCCGTCGATGAGGGGCGAGAGCGATTGGAGCCATTGGGGTTGGCGCCCGCCGAATTTCTGGAGGATATTCACGGACCACGCGGGCTTCCCGGTTTTCGCGTCGAGGCAATGGAGGAGGCCCAGGCGGCTTAAGGTATAGACTTTCCCGTTGTCGTAGGCGGGGGTGGAGCGGCAATAGCCGTAATTGGGTTTGCCCGCGTCGGCGTAGGCGAACCGCCAGATTTCCTTGCCGCTCTTGGCGTCGAGGGCGAGCACGACATCGTTCTCCCCGTCGCGGTCGACGATATAGAGGACACCCCGGGCGACGGCCGGCCCGGCGTACCCGTCGTCGTGCATGTTCAGTTTCCAGGCGAGTTTGGGGGGCTTGGCGGCCCAATCCTTGTTGACCCCCGTTTCGGGAGAGGTGAAATTGCGTGCCACGCCTCCGAATTGCGGCCAATCCGCGGCGAAAACCGCCATAAGGCTTGCGAGGATCGCTCCAAAGATCTGTTTGGTGGCCATGGGACGACTCCTGGAAACTCCCGTTTGGCCTTGGTCGGCCCGGGGAATCCCCGATATTCTATTTTATCATTGACAAAGATTGTCAGGTTTGAAGGATTTTAAGGTGCCTCTCCGGCTCGAATCGGGGTTCATCCCCATGGGGACCTAATTCAGATCGATCACGCCCACCCGCCAGAGGCAGCGCATCACGATTTTTTTATCCGCGAGGATGGGTTGGGACCAATTCTGGCCCCCGCCGCTTAAGGGATTCTTAAGGCGTCCCAATTCGGTGTACGCGCCGGGATCGGCCTTGGCCAGGACGAGATCGCCGGTTTTTCCGGCCAGGGCGATGATGAGGTCGTCGGCGATGAGGAAGGCGCCCTTCTCGAAGCCTTCGGCGCGCCAGCGGATGTCCCCCGTTCGCGGGTCGGCGCAGACGAGGGAGCCGGGGCGCTCGGGATCGACGACGGCATAGACGAACCCCTTGTGGAGGATCGGCGAAGTGAAATGCATGAGGAGGCCGCCGTTGGACCAGCCGAGGGTCGCCTGGCTGTTGGAGACATGCACGAGCACGGCGCCCTGCTTGTAACTGGCCCCGATCAAGATCTGGTGGGGTCCGACGACGAGGGGGAGCGAGGCGTGTGTGTCGAAGGGCGTGCGCCAGGGAAAGGCCCATCGTTGGCGGCCCGTCTCGAGGTCGGCCCCGAAGAGCCCCTGGGCCAGATAGAGGATGAATTGGCGCCGGCCGTCCACGACATCCACCACGGGCGTGGCGTAAGTCGAGGGAATCTGGTAGTCGTTGCTGCCGCTGGCGAAGGAGACCACGTCGCCTTTCCAAAGGGTGGCGCCCGTCTGGGGGTCGACGGCCACGGGATTATTGCTGCCGCCGGGGCAGAGGATGAGGCGCCCGCCCTCGAAGAATGGCGATGCGGAATAGCGGAACTCGGGGATGCGGCCCCCGTAGCGCTCCGCCATGTCGAAGGACCACTGGCGCGCCCCGGTGGCGGCGTCGAAGCAGGACACGAGGCCCCAGCGGCCGACAGTATAGACGCGCCCGCCGTAGACCGTGGGGGTGGTGCGGGCCTGGCCATAGAGCGGCCCGCCCGGGTCGCTCCAGCCATTGGACCACAGGGGCCTCCCCGTCGCGAGGTCGAAGGCCCGCAGGATATTGCTCTCGAGGCTCCGCACCCCGTCGGGGTTGGGGGCGTGGTCGATGATGAAGACCCGGTTGCTGGAAACGGAAGGCCCGCAATAGCCGCGGTCGGAGAGCGGTTGGGTCCAGATCACTTTCGGCGCGCGCTCGCCCCAATTCGTGTTGAATCCGGTCTCCCCGGAAATGCCATTGCGCTCGGGGCCGTGGAAGCAGGGCCAATCCCCCGGGAAAAGGGGAGACGCCAGAAAAGCGAGGATTGCGGGGAAAGTGGCGCGCATCGGTCCTAGGGAAGGCGCAGAATCGTATCATCGGACCGCCGGCCCGAGCTTCGTCGCGGGAAGCCCCGATCCCGCCCTCTTCCGAGGGGGCATTGCTGGGTGAAAGCATTGGCCTCGTCTATGGCCGGGCGCGTCGGGCCCCGACGCCCCCGATTTATTGGAGGTAGAAGAGGAGCCGGCGCGTCTGGTCCAGCTTGGAGCGGTCGCTCCCCAATTTCGGGTAGGTGTATTCCAGCAACCAAGTGCCCGCGCTCAAGTATTTCTTGAGCGTCTCGGAGGGGATGCGGATGCTCGGGTCGGCGGGGGAGGCCGATCCATCGAAGAGCGTCACCCGGCGCCCCCCGGCGAGGGGGGTCGCGGCGATGACCACGCGGATGGCGGCGTTGCTCGCCGCGGGGATGGAGAGCCGCAGGAAGGGGGCCTGGGAAGGCGCGAAGGCGACGGGGTCCAGCCGCGAAAAGGCGTTGCTGGCGTTCGACAGGATGGCCGCGGCGTCGAAGATCCAGTGGATCGTGAGGCTCGTCTCGGGCATCACGAAATTGGTGACCAGGAAGGCGCCGCCCCAGGCGACCGGGGTGAAATTGGTGAGCGCGATCGCCGCGGAGGAGTACTGGCCGAGCCAAATCGCCTCGCCATTGGCGTTGTTCGTGCGCGTGCCGTCGGCGGGATTGGAGCTGGGCGACGGGCCGACCACCCGGCCCGAAGGCCAGGGGACCCCCGTGGAATCCGCCGATCGCACGGTGAGGGTCGAGGCGATGACCACGGTGAAGGCGAGTTGGGCGGAGTTCGTCGGCGCCCCGTCGGCGTTGGTGCAACTGAGGACGGCGGTGTAGGTCCCGGTGGGCAGGGACGGGGAGGCCGACCAATCCCAGGCGCTCGTCGGGGTGACCGGTTGGTTGTAGACCTGGGCCAGCGAAGCGTTGGTGATCATCAGCCGGGCGCTGGCCATGCCCGCGGGCGAGACGTAGCCCCGAAACGGCGCGCCTTGGGCCACGAGCGAGCCGACGTTGGTGATGGCGGTGTAGGTCAGAAAGGCCATGGAGGGGGGCGCCGCCCCGTTGTCGCGGCCCATGTTCGTGGCCAGGAGGGTGTTGGAATATTCCGTGACGATCCAATTGGAGGGGCGGGTGATGAGGGAGTAGCGGAACTCGTCCCCCCAGCCCCAGGGGGAATTGCGCGCGGTGAAGGGGCCCGCCCCGCCCGTGAGGCCGCCGAAAATGTAGAGATCGGCGATGGCGTTGGTGGGGGGGAAGGTGCCGGTGAAGAAATTGGTGGTGACGTCGTTGTATTGCAGGAAGAGTTTCCCGGCATCGCCGCCGCCGGAGAGGCTGTAATAGGACCAATTGCTGTAGGGCTCGGGGTGGCTATTAAACACGTTGTTGAGGTTCGTCAGCCGGCCCACGTTCCCGGTCGATCCCCGGGTGATGAAATAGGACTGCAATTGGTTCGCGGGCGTGTAGGAGAGGACCCCCTTCCCGTCGGTCGAGCCGGCCGAAGAGGCCTGCTGGAACGCCGCGAGCACGGCCTCCATATTGGTGTTCGAGACCGGGCCGCCATAGACCACGTTCGTGCCCATGTAGGAGGCGTTGGAGGGCCAGGTCATGTGCTTGAACCAGAGGGACATGGTGAGCGAATTGCTGTTGGTGATCATCGAGCGCACGCTCGCGTTCAGGTTGACCGTGCGGATGCGAATGCCGTTGACGGCGCTGCTGGGGGCGCAGGTGGAGAAATAGCCCCGGGAGCCGCCGATGCCTGCGGCGTTGCTCGAGAGGTGCACGCCGATCTGGTCCGAATCGTTGGTGTAGCGGGTGCTGTCGCGCGGTCGGCCGGTGGTATTGGCCAGGTGGTAGACCGCGATGAAGTTCGCATCCCACACGTTCGAGGCGATCGCGGGGGTGGCCAGCGTGGCGGGGGCGAGGGCGAGGCTTAGGGCGGTATTGCTGGCGCTGAAGGCCTTGGTGGCGCCGCTATTTCGCCAGTACATATAGATGGCGGTCTTATTGGTGAAGGAGGGCACGCAGACCCAGGCCACGAGGGATTTGGAGGCGTGGTCGAATTGCTCCACTTCGTGGAAGAGTTGCTTGCCGCCGACGCCGGCGAAGGTGATATCCCCCCCGTCGGCCATCAGGTTGTCGAGCCAGGCCGCGTTGGTGAGGGAGATGAGCACGGGGAAATCCCGCAGTGGGCTGGCCGGATCGGCGGGGGAGAGATTGGTGATGAGGAGGCGCTTCTGGTATCCCGTGTCGATCCAAGGATCGCTCTCGGCGGCCCACGCGGGGCACCCCAAAATGAAGGCCCAGACGAGCAGCGAGGCTGCGATCGGGCGTGTCGATTTCATGCCATTACCCTCTTCGGACCCCCTATGGGACGCGCGAGGGCGGATAGGACGAAGCGAAAAACCGGGGCGTTCTAGGGCGCCTCGCCCAAGGCCGCCTTGATCAGGCCGCGCCGCGATTCCAATTCTCTCTTGAAGTCCCCGAAGCGCTGCAGGAGCGGGCCGGCGGCCTCTTGGAGGGTTTTCACGTGGGGCGCCACCTGGGCGGCGAGTTTCGAGTCGCCGCCCGCGAAGTCGCGGGCCTTGGCTTTGGCGTTCTGGGAGTAATAGTCGAGGCGGGGGCGTACGGTCGTGAGGCGGTTTTCCGCCTCGGGCACCATGAGTTCCGCCATGGCGAGGGCGAGGCGCGTCTCGTTCACGCGGGCTTTTTGATCATCGGTGAGGGGGGTTGCGGTGTCGCGGAGATTGGCGATCTCACCCTCGGAGAGGGCGGGGGAGGAACTGGCCATGGTTTCGCCCGGAGCGGCGGCGAGGCGCGCCTTGGCGATTTCCTTGAGGGCTTTCTGGTTGGCGGAAAGGGCGGCCTCGGTGAACGCCGCGGCGGCCTGGAACGCCGCGAGGTTGCGGGAGGCGCTGCCCAATTCCGTGAGGCTCTTCGGGCCGTTCTTCACCGCCGCGGCGAAGGGGTAGAAGTAAAGATTGCCCGCCTCGGCGGGGAGGGCCTTGAGGGCGCCCCGGATCGTCTCTTCACTGGCGTCGGGGAAAGAGGCCTTGAGGCCTTCGAGAAGGGTGGCCTTGAGGATGGCGCTCGTTTCCCCGGGAGCCCCGAGGATGGCGGTTTCCACGCTGAGGGCCGAGGCATCTTTGGGAAGGCCCGCCGCAGCCGCCACGGGCTTGGCGGCGGCGGTCTTGGCGGGCGCGGCGGTTTTCGCGGGCGTCACCTTCGCCACCGGGGCGGCCTTCGTTTTCGGGGGCGCCGCGGCGGGCTTCGGAGCGGGCGCGGGGCGATCGCTTTTTTCGGGGGGTAGGCCCATGCTGACCGTGAGGATATGGTTGCCCGCCCCGGCGCCGACGGAGAGGGACCAGAACATCGCATAGTCGACCATGACGGGTCCCAGGTTCATGCCGAAACCGACGCTGGGTACGACGTCGCGGGAGGGACCGATAATCTCGATGCCCGCCCCGAGGCGCAGCACTTTTCCGATCCAGCCTTCGCCGCCGAGGCGGAAATCCACTTCCACCGTGTCGGGTTTGAAATCGATATCGAGGGCGACCCCGGCGCTGGGGCCATGGATCGCGGCGCCGAGGATGACGCTGCGGTTGCCGTAGGCGGCGCCATCGACGAGGCCCGCGGTATTGGGCCGCAGCAGGTTGAGGCCGGACACCCCGAGGTTGAAGAACTCGCCGGCGCGCCAGAGGACCCCGGCGGACATGGACGGGGCGAACGGCGGGGCGAGGCCGGCCGGGGTGTCGGCCGCGTTGGCGAATTGGAGCGTCCATCCTTGCCCGAGGAAGGAGACCCCGGCGCTCAGGCTTTCGAGGAACTCGAGGCCGAACCCTGCGAGCGTTTGATACTCGATCCAAGAGGCTTGATTGGCGTTATTGGCGTAGAACCCGTTGGCGAACACGCCGACCCCGGCGCCCCTGAGAAGATTGGGCAGGGCGAGGATCCCGCCGACGCCGCCCTGGAGGGCCCAAGTCTGATTGCCGAGGTCCAGCCCGAGTCCGCGGGAGAGGACGGTGACGGAAACTTTCGTCTTTTTATATTGGGAGAGGAGGGCCGGGTTGCGCATATAGGCGCTGTCACCGGAGAGGTAGGCGGCGGTGGCGTTTCCGATGGACCGGCTTCGGGCGTCCATATCGCCCAAGGACTCGAACGAGGCGAAAGCCTGCAGGCTGAGGAGGCAGGCGCAGAGGAGGAGCGGGTTTCGAATGGGGCGTTTCATGGTCACCTTATTCCGTGGGGTGGGCCGCCTATTGGGCGTAGAAGAGCATGCGTCGGGTCGTGGGCGTCTTGGACTTGTCTGCGCGCGTCTGGGGGAATTGGAACTCGAGGATCCAAGTCCCCGCGCTCATGCTCTGGCGCAACTTTTCGGAGGGAATCTGGATATAGGGAAACGCGGGGTCGGCGGTGCCGGTAAAGAGGCTGACTTTTCGGCCGCCGGCGAGGGGGGTCGCGGTGACCACTACCCGGACCGAGGCATTGGTGGCCTGGGGGATGGAGAGGGCGAGGTAGGGTGATTGGTTGGGGAGGAAGACGACCGTGTCGAGGCGCCCGGAGGCGTTGCTATTGGTCGCGAGGCCCGCGGCCTCCACGGGGGTGAGGTACCATACCAACGTCACGTTGCTGGGCGCCATGGTGTAGGTCATGGTCACCGGCGCGGCGCCCCAGCGGGTCGGGGCGAAATTGGTGAGACCGTAGACAAGGCCCGAGAACAGGTTGGCGAACGTCGCCTCCCCATTGGCGTCGTTCGTTCGTACGCCGGAATCGCTGATGCCGGGCCCGAGCAGGCGTTCCCCCGCGAAGCTGGCCCCGTTGGAGGCGGCGGTGCGCACGGTCAAGGTCGAGGAGGCGACGATCGAGAAGGAAACGACGGCGCTTGAAAGCGCCTGGCCCGCCCCGTTGGTGGCTAGGAGGCAGGCGGTATAGGCCCCGATGGGAAGCGCGGGCGTCGCGCTCCACTCCCGCGTCGTGTCGGAGGTGACGGGGCCGCTGGAAACAATCCCGCCGGCGTTGCTCACCAGGAGCACGACCGCGGAGAACCCGAAGGGAGAGATATGGTAGCCGCGCAGGGTGCTGCCCAGCATCATGTAGGCGGCGCTATTGGTGATGGCGACGAAGAGGTTGCTCGCGTTGGTGATGGCGCCGGCCGTCGCGCCGTTATAGAGGGCCATATTGGTCGTCGTGATGACGTTGGAATATTCCGTGAGCATCCAATTCGACGAGCGCTGGACCACCGAGAGGCGGTATTCATCCCCCCAGCCCCACGGCGAATAGCGGCGGGACCAGTTCGGGGCGCCGCCCCCGCCGTTGCCGCCGAAGACATAGATCTCTTGGAGGGAGGCGTTGTAGGGGAAGGTGCCGGAGTAGACGTCCCACGACCGGTCGTTGACCACGTAGGTGAGTTTGCCGGCGGTGAAGGCCCCGGCGACCGCGTGGTAGCCCCAATTCGAGTAGGGGGCCAGGGTGGGGCCGAAGACGTTGGCCTGGTTGGTGAGGTACCCGATCCCCGTGCTCGTCCCGGCGCGCGTATTGAGCGCCGCGGTCGGCCGTGCGGACTGGTCGTAGGCGAGGTACATCCCGTCGCCGCCGCCGGTGGAATTGCCCTGGGCCAGCGCCATCATCACAAGCTGCACGTTGGTGTTGGTCAGCCCATAGGCATTGATGTTGGTGCCCATGTAGGTGGTATTGGAGGGGCAGGTCTGGTGCTTGAACCAGAAGGAGGCGGTGAGGTTCACGTTATTCGTCAACCGGTTGGCGAGGAAGGGCACGGATTTATGGTTGGTGGTCCGAAACCCGGTCTGCTGTCCGGGGTCGGCGTAGCCCGGCGTGGAGAAATAGCCCCGGGAACTCCCGATGCCGGCGACGTTGCTGGCGAAGTTCGTGGAAATCGCCGTGGCGCGAAGATTATAGCGGGTGCTGTCGAGGGGGACGCCCGCGGTATTGGCGAAATGCCAGACCGCGGCGAAATTGCTGTCCCAGACGCACGCGGCGAGGTTGGTATTGGAGAGCGACGTGAAGGTGGTGACGAGGTTGGAACTCGTGTTCGACCCATTGAAGCTGAGGGTGCCGGGGTTCTTCCAGTACAGGTAGAACTCGGTGTTATTGGAGTAGGTGGGCAGGCAGACCCACGCCACGAGATTTTTGCCGGTATGGTCGAATTGCTCGATCTCGTGGAAAAGTTGCTTTCCATCCATCCCGGCGAATGTCAGATCGCCCCCGTCGGGTAGGAGGTTGTCGAGCCAAGTGGCGTTGGAGAGGATGACCAGTACGGGGAAGTCGGTGAGGGCGCCGCTACCGATCGGGGATAGGTTGGTGAGGGCGATGCGTTTCTGCCACGCGTTGCTGATCCAGGGGTCGAGGGCGGAGGCCGAAAAGCATGGATCGGGCAGGAAGAGGGCGAGGAGGGCCGCACTGGTGCCTGCGATCAAGTTTTTCAGCCGTTTCATGGGAGGAGATTCCGTAAACCTTTACAATTTTAAAGAATATTGACTTGAAATGCAAACAATTTCTTGGCTCGTCCGCGTCGCGATGGGGGGTCGGACGGGCAAAATTCAGCGGAATAATGGGGTCACAGGGACGGTTTTGGGGACTCTTTCCACGCTCAGGTCATCCACCCAAATCCTGCCTTGGATCCCCCAGGCGAAAAGGCCCAGTTCGATGGAATGGGTCGCGATGGGGGCTTCGGTCACCAGATCGATGCGTGCCCAATTTGTCCCTGGCGCGATCCAGGCGGGGGGCGGAGGCGGGGGAGGTTTCGCGGGCGCTTTCACGGGGGTCGGCGCCGTTTTCTGGCCTTTCGGCTCCGCCGGGCTGGGCTTGTTGGCGGGAGGGAGTGTGATCCGCTCGAGGTCGCCGACGAGGCAGCGTTTTCCGCCGAGCCAAGCGTAGGATGCGAGGGGTTGGCTCTTGGAATCTTTGACGCTTAGGCGATTGGACCCGACAAAATTGAGGCGAAGCAGGATCCCCGGAGTTTTTTTATCGAGGACCGATTTTCCGTCCATCCGCACCCAAGCCGACAGGCGGAAATGCTCGCCGGGTTCGGCGGCTCCGAGATTTTGGAGCAGCGCATGGCGCGCCGGGCGATTGGCGTCCAACCACGCCGCTAGTTTCCCGGACCGCCCGGGCCCGTCCACGCCCATGCGGCAATCCGCGCCGTCGCTCTCGGTCGGGATGAAATGGCCCCATCCTCCCTGGGGCCCCTCCTCGAAGCTCGGGTTGCGGGCGAGATTTAGGGGAAATGAGACCCCGCCCAAGAAGAGCAGAAACGCCGCGAGGGCGCATACCGTCATCCGCGGGAACGCACGGGAATCGGCTCGGGAAGGGAGGGAAGCCATGGGCCTAGCCAAACGGGGAAATCGTCTCATGCGGTCCGAAGTCCCGGGGGCGGGCGCATCGCCGGGGGGCGAGCGCGTCGCCCGCCCGGGCGACTATTTCGTGAGGATGAGGACCTTTCGCTTGATCGGGTTGGAGAAGTCGTTTTCATCCTTCCCCTGGGGCACGATGCGAAGTTCCATCACCCAAGTGCCCATCGTGACGAGGCGCATCATCTCGCCGCTGGCCACCCGAAGCATGGCGTCGTTCCCGGTGACGAGTTGGTCGATGATGCGCACCTTGTTATTCCCGGTGATCGGGAGGAGGGAAAGCAGCACGCGCTCGGTGGCGCTATTGGTCTTGTGGATGGAGACGAAGAGGTCTTTTTCGCCGGAGAGATGGAACCAGGAGGCGGCGCCCAGGCTGATCTCATTGGTGCTATTCGTCTGCGCGGCGATGAAATCGATGGTGAAATCGGTCCCCGGGGTGGTGAAATTGGTGCGCGTATAGAGCAGACTCAGCCCGGCCGGCGGGAAGGCCGTCAAACTGGTGGGCACGCCTGAGGCGACGACGCCGAAGTCGATCACGCCGCGGAAGTCGGTGTATCGGCTATGGTTGAGCATCGTCTCGGGCGCTTGGACGAGCACCCCCTCGATGCCGGCGCCCTGGGCCGTCAGTACGCGGGCCGTCATCCGTGCGGTGCCATAGTACTCGGGCGGAGCGATATTGAAGACGCCCGCGGGATTGGCCTGCTGGGCGTACTCGGTGTTGAGCCAATCCACGCTGCGATTGGTGGTGGACCACCGGAACTCGTCGATTCTGCCGTTGATCGCGTAATTGTTGACCCCGCCGCCGGAGGAGGACCCGATATAGAGGTCGCCGGTGTAGTTGGTCCCCAAGCCCCCGGCAGCTTTCGCGATCACTTGGCCGTTATTGACCAGGAAATTCGATCCCGTGGTGACTCCGTTGGTGTTCGTGACCAAGCCGCTGAGGCCGAAATATTGCCAGGAATTGAAACCGGGGTAGGAGAGATTGCCGGCGGCGGAGAGGCCGTTGACTTGCGGCGCATCGATGAAATTATTCGAGTTGATCCGGAACAGGCCGTAGCCGCCCCCGCCGTTCCCCCCATGGGTGAGGGGGATGGTATAGACCGATTGGCCGGGCCAGGTGATGTAATTGCTCACGGGCTTGTGGTTGAGCCAAAAAGAATAGGAGTACGGGTAATTCGGGGCGGGAAAGGGTTTCGGCAGACCGGCGTAGGCGTAGCGCAACGGGATGACGCCCGACGAGCTATTCGAGACGACCGAATCGACCAGGAGGCAGCCGCCGACGGGCCCGCCCGCCACGCCGCAGGTGTTATTGGAACCGTGCGCGTTCCAATAACTCACGGGCACCCGGCCGTAGCGCGTGGAGTCGATGGGAGCGTTCGTCCCCGTCTCGTTGAAGTGGAGCACGAGTTGGAAATTGGAGTCCCAGACGTTGGTGGCGAGATAATTCGTGCGCAGGGTCGGCAGCGTGTTCGTGATCGACACGGTCGTATTGCCGCCGTTGAAGGTGTAGCTGCCGTTGGTGTTGCTGAGATAGAGATTGATGAGGGTGCGCGGCCCGAGATTCGGCACGCAGACCCACGCGGTGAGGGAGCCGCCGCTGCGATCGAAGGATTCGATCTCGTGGAAGAGTTGGTTCCTGAATTGGTCGACGAAGGTGAGGTCATCGCCGTTGGCGGTGGCGTTGGCGAGTAGGGCCCTGTTGGAGATCTGGACGAGGACCGGAAAATCTTGGAGCGTGGCGCCGTTGACCGGCGAGATATTGGTGAGGGGAATGCGCATCGCCCAATTGGAGTTGAACCAGACGCCGAGGGGGTCGGCCATGAGCACCGGGGAGAACCAAAAGAGCACCGTGAATACGCGCAAAAGGGCCCCGATGGACCTTGGGACCGGTTGGCGGGGGATCGGTTGGCGACTCATACCATTAATAATACCTGCAATCGTTTTCAAGTGCAAATTCGCTCAGGGCCTCGCCATTCGGAGGGTCCCCAACCGAGATGGAGCGGACCGAGATGCCTGCGGTCAGAAAATGGTATAGGTGGCAGTGACGACCACGCTTGCCGCCCAATTCGTCGCGTAGGCGATGGCCTTGATGGTCCGCGAGGTCGAGACCGCGATGGGTTGGTAGGTCGCAGAAAGCACCGTGGGGGTTGAACCATCCTGGGTGTAATAGATGGTCGCGCCGGGAGTCGCGCAGGTGATGAAGACGCTTCGAAAGAGGTTATAGGAGCCGTTTGTCAGGGAAAAGACGGGCGCCGCCGCCTGGCTGGTGGTGGTGAGCACGTACCGAGCGAAGGTCGTCGCGCTGTCTTCCCATCCGATCTTCGACGCATAGGCCTTGACGATGGATGTGTTGGAAAGGACCAGTGGGGCGGTGTAGAGCAGGTAGGTCGGGTTGGGGGTGACCGAATCGAGGGTGTAATAGATGCTCGCACCGGGATTATTGCAGACGAGACCGACCGTGGCGGGCATGGAGTAGGTGCCATCGGGAGGGTCAAAACCGACCACGGGGGCGCTCGTGTTCGGTGTCGGGCCCGTCGGGATCAAATTCGCGACGCAGCCAGTGGTCGCGAGGGCGGCGAGCATCAGGGCGCCCGCCGTAAAGGTTTTCATTCGAAGCGCAACAACGCTCAACCGCATGGGATAGCCTCCAGCCGAACCTTCTCTGAAGTATAGCGTATTTACGGGAGAAACAAAACTGGCCTTGGGTTCGAGGCGGCCTGCTTAAATGGGGAACCCACGAGGATCCGCGGGAATCTCAGGTAGCCAGCGCCCCCGCCAGGGCGCACACAATCTCCCGGGCGGCCTCGGCTTTACTCGCCACGTGGAGCGGCGTCTGCACGCCCGCGGCGGAGAGGATGGCGAACTCGGTGTCTTCGGCGCCGATGCCCACCTCACGCCCCCCGGCCAGGCCGCCCGCGCGATTGGCCACGATCAGGTCGAGGTTTTTAGCCTGGAGTTTGGCGGCGGCGTTGCCCAGCAGTTCTTGGGTCTCTGCGGCGAACCCCAGAAAGACCTGGCCGGGCCTCTTCGCCAGGCCGGCGAGGATATCGGGGGTGGGGACCAAGCGGAGGGTGAGTTCACCCGTGCGTTTGATCTTTTCGGGGCTGGGCGCGGCCGGGGTGAAATCGGCGGGGGCGGCGGCCATCACCAAGGCGTCGCAGGATCCGATGCGTTCTTCGAGGCGGGCCTTCAGGTCGGCGGTCGACTCGAAAGCGATGCGCTCCACCCCCGAAGGGGCGGGAACCTCGACCTGGCCTTCCAGGTAGAGCACCCGCGCCCCGTGCGTAAGCAGAGCCTCGGCGATCGACTTTGCCATGCGGCCCGAGGAACGGTTGGTGAGGACGCGCACGGGGTCGAGGGCTTCCCGTGCACCCCCGGCGGTGACGAGGACCCGCTTGCCGCGGAGGGCGGAAAGCGGGGCATCGCTTTGGGCGGCTCCGTCTAGGATCTTCCGGGCCTCGGCCTCGACGCGATCGATGCCGGCGAGTCGCCCGACGCCCCAATCGCCGCAGGCGACGGGTCCCTCGTCGGGGTCGACGAAATGCCAGCCCCGGGCCCTAAGGCGCGCCACGTTTTCCTGGACGATGGGCTGGGCCCACATGCCGGGGTTCATGGCCGGGGCCACGAGCACGGGCCCCTGGTGGGCGAGGATGGAGGTTCCGAGGAGATCGTCGGCGAGGCCGCAGGCGAGGCGGGCCAGGGTGTTCGCCGTGGCGGGGCAAACGATGAAGAGGTCGCATCCGCGGCCGAGATTGATATGGGTCATGTCGCCACGGCGGGCCGCGGCGAATGGATCGCTCTCGACCCCGTTGCCGGACAGGGCGTGGAAGAGGGCGGGGCTCACCAGTTCGGCGGCGTGGGAGGTGAGGATGGGCCAGACCTCATGGCCGGCTTTTTTGAGCCGAGAGACGAGGTCGAGGGATTTGTAGATCGAGATGGAGGAGGAGACGCCGAGGAGGATTTTCGCCACGCGGGATTGTGGTATTATTCATGGAATAATTCAAAAGAGCGCTTGGCTTCCCGCGGCGTCTCTACCATATTACCCCTATGGCCAACCCACGATCGACGCGCTTTCGCCTGAAGATTTCGCGGAAGATCAACCTCATGGTGATCGTCGCCGTGTTGGTGAGCGCTCCGGCGGCGTTCATCCACTGGGTTTCCCAGGAGCGTTCCTCCGAGGCGTTGCGCATGGCCGGTCAGAACCTGCTGGTGGTGCAGGCCTTCATGCACGCCGACATGATGCACGATTTGATCCGGGGGGACGTGCGCGCGGCGTTCGCCTCCACCAATGCCGCCGCGGCCCTTTTCGCCGAGTTCGATGACCACGCCTCGGCTTTCCGCGCCGACGTCGCCGCCGTCTCCTCCTTCCAGATGAGTCCGCGGGTCGCCCAGGAACTCGCTCCCGTGCGGGGGGCCATGGATCGCTATCTCGCGGCGGCCGAAGACGCCTTCACGGTCGCCCGACGCGGCGACCGCAAACAAAGCGAGGGCGCTTGGGCCGGATTCGAGGCGGCCTTCCGCGAGGTCGGCGATGTCTACGAGGGCATCTCGGCCCGCATCATCACCCTCTCCCGCACCGAGCGGGAAGCCGCCGAAGCCGGCGCGGCGCGCGCCCGCAAACTCTACACGGCCGCATTCGTGATCGCGTTGATCGTCCTGCTCCTGAGTTCGCTCCTCATCGGGCGCACCATCACCGACCCGATCGCGAAGATGGTCGACCAGTCGCGCGACCTCTCCGAGGGCGAGGGCGACCTCACGCGCCGCCTTTCTGAGCGGCGCCAGGACGAGACCGGCGACCTGGCCCGTTATATCAACGCGTTCGTCGAGCGGCTTCGCCTGCTCCTCCTCGACACCCGTGGCGCCGTCGAGGAGAGCCGCCTTACCGGTGCTCGAATGGCCGAGACGGTGACCGCCCAGGGCGTTGCCCTTGAAAAGATCTCCAAAGACGCGCGACTCCTGGCATCCCAAGTCGACCGTCAAGCGACCCGCGTCGAGACGGTCGCTGGGCTCTCCGCGGAGCAGAAAGCGGTGACCGAGCGCTTCTTGGGCGAATCCCGCAAGATCGCTGGGAGCATCGAAGAACTCGCGGGCGCCCTTTCACGCCAGGCTTCCGCGGTCACTCAGATGGGCGCCACAGTCGAGGAGCAGGCCGCGACCATCCAATCCATCGCCCAGGTCGCCCTAAAGGCCGACCAATCCGGAGAGGCCCTCGTCGCCGTCTCCGGCTCCGGGAAGGTGCTCCTGGGCGAGACGGCCGAGCGGGTGAAGCAGATGATCGGCGCCACCCACGCCGTGGCCGAGTTCACCCGGATCATCCAGACCATCGCCGGCCAGACCAATCTCCTCGCGATGAACGCCGCCATCGAAGCGGCCCACGCGGGCGAGGCGGGTCGGGGGTTCGCCGTGGTGGCCGATGAGATCCGCAAACTCGCCGACCAATCCAACAAAGAGGCCGCCAAGGTGAAGGCCCTGCTCCAAGAGGTCGACAAGGTCGCTTCGGGGGTGGACGAACAGCTCCTGCGCACGGCCGAGGCCTTCGACACGGTCACCGGGGAGAGCCAGCAGGTCAGCCAGGTGGTGCGCCAAGTGCGCACGGCGATGGAGGAGCAGACCCTAGCCAATACCGAATTGGTGCGCGCCGTGGGCGATATCCAAGACTCCTCCCAAACCGTCCAACAATCGGTGGAGAGCATCCGCCAGGCAAACCTCCAACTCAACCAGGGTACCGGGGAATTGGCCGAGAAGACCGAGGGGGTCGACGCGGCGATGGTGAAGCTGCGCTCCCTGACCGTCGAACTCACCGATGGCATGGAGCAATTGCGCCTGGAAGTCGGCGCCATCGACGCCGAATCCCTGCGCGCCATGATGCGCGAGATCCAAGGACGCCTCGAGGGGCTCGGTCGTCAAGTGGCCCAATTTCGAATCGATATGGGCGCGGGAGGCGGGGCGACGCCCGCGGGGGCCCGCCTCTTGGCTTCTCATGAAGGCGCCCAGGTCGCCGGCGCGCTGCCCGCCGATGGCAGCGACGTGCGATTATTGCTAGAATCCTGAACCCTAGAGTCGGAGACACCCATGAAACCCACCTTCCTCGCTTTCTTTCTCCTTGCGACTGTTTGGTCCTCAGGCGAACCGCTCGATGCTGCGCTCCAAGCGAAGGTCGAGCAAAAGCTCGCCGCGATCAAGTCCTGGGGAAGCGACTCGGCGATCATCGAGGGCGTGCGCAAGCACAACGCGGGGCTCGCCGATGGGCTTAAGGGCCTGGACAACGACAAGTGGAAAGCGATCGGCGGCCAAGACGACCTCGTCCGGGGCCTGACTCGCAACGCGGTGGCCGAGCGCCTGAAGGCCCTCAAGGATCCCACGATCTCGGAGTGCTTCGTTTCCGGCGCCGACGGCAAGAAGGTGGCCTTCCTCTCCAAGACCACTTCGTGGAGCCACGCCGGGAAGGCGAAGCATGAACAGCCCATGGCCGGTAAAATCTGGATCGGCCCCGTCGAGGTCGACGAGTCCTCCGGGGTGAAGCAGGTCCAGGTCGCCTTTCCGGTGCTCGACGGGAAGGCGATCGGCTCGGTGGTCGTCGGACTGAACTTGGCTCGCCTGTAGCGCCTCCGCGATCCGTTTCGCCCGGTTTGTTTGGCCGGGGAATGCGCGACCGCCGGGCCGCGGAGGACCCCCGGAACTCCATTGTTTGATACAATCGGGGTATGACACTCTCCGATCTTTCGATCCGGCGGCCGGTATTCGCCTGGATGCTCATGGCGGCCCTCATCATTTTCGGGGCCATCAGCATGGGGCGCCTCGGGGTCAGCCAGATGCCCGATTACGACTTCCCGGTGCTCACCGTGAACGTCCAATGGCCGGGGACCGCCCCGGAACTCATCGAGAGCGAGATCGTCGACCGCATCGAATCGGCCCTCATGGGCATCGACAAGGTGCGCGACCTCACCAGCACCATCCGCCCCGGTTCCGCCAACATCACTGTCGAGTTCGAGATGGAGCGCGACGTCGACGCGGCCATGCAAGACGTGCAGTCCCGCCTCTCGGCCATCCGCATGCCGAAGGACGTCGATCCGCCCACCGTGCGCAAGTCGAATCCCGACGATTTCCCCATCATGTTCGTGGCCCTTTCGGGAAAGCGCAGCCTGCGCCAACTCATGGACTACGTCGATAATTCGCTGAAAGACGAGATCCAGACGATCCCCGGCGTGGGGGACATGACCTTCGGCGGTTACGTCGACCGCAACCTGCGCATCTGGATCGACAACACGAAATTGCGCGCCCGCGACCTGACGGTCATGGACATCGCCCAGGCGGTGCAGGCCGAGCACTTCGAGGCCAGCGCCGGGGTCATCGAGAACGAGAAGAACCTGATGACCGTGCGCACCCTCGGCGAGGCGCCCACCCCCGAGGCGCTCATGCGCATCCCGATCAACCGCCGGGGGGGCAAGCCCATCTTCGAGCAGAACATCGTCCTCGGCGACATCGCCCGGGTCGAGAACGGGCTCGCCGATCGGACGAGCGCGGCCCGCATCGACGGGAACACCGCCGTGGGCTTCGGCATCATGAAGGTCCGCGGCGAGAACGCCGTGGCCGTGGGCAAGCGGGTCCGCGCGAAGGTCGACGAGATCAACAAGGTGATGCCGAAGGACTTGAACCTCAAGGTCAACGCCGACTTCACCGTCTTTGTCGAGCAGTCCGTGGAGGAAACCCAGCGCAGCCTGCTCCTGGCGGCCCTCGTGACGGCCCTGGTGTGCTTCCTCTTCCTCGGCACCTGGAATAGCGGTTTCAACGTGCTCCTGTCCATCCCCACCTCGATCATGGGCACGTTCATCGTCATCTATTTCATGGGCTTCACCCTCAATATGTTCACGCTGCTCGCCCTCGCCCTGGCGGTGGGCATCGTGGTCGACGACGCCATCATGGTGCTCGAAAACATCATCCGCCACCTCCACATGGGGAAGGACCGCGTCCAGGCCTCCCTCGACGGGGCCCGGGAGATCACATTCGCCGCCGTGGCGGCGAGCACCGCCGTCATCGCGATCTTCCTGCCGGTGGCCTTCATGTCGGGCATCATCGGCAAGTTCTTCTTCCAGTTCGGGGTGACCCTCTCGGCGGCGGTGGCGCTCTCGCTGCTCGAGGCCATCACCCTCACGCCCATGCGCACCTCCCAACTCCTCACCCAGGGGGCGAGGATCAGCCGCATGGAGCGCGCTTCTATCGCCGTCTTCGATTTCCTCTCGCGCGGCTACCGGAAGGCCCTGGGGTGGGCCCTCGGCCACCGCCTCGCCACGCTCCTGGGGGGCGCCTTGATCTTCGCCCTCTCCATCGGCATCTCCTTCTGGGGCGTCCCCTTCCTCTCCGGCAAGTTCGCCTTCGCGGGGTTGCGCACCGAGATGATCCCCACCCAAGACCAGGGCATCTTCTCCCTGCGCCTCCTCGCGCCCCCCGGCACCTCGCTGACCTCCATGATCGAGCGTTCGGTCAAGGTCGAGGAGTACCTGAAGGGCCGCCCCGAGGTCTCCCGCGTGTACGTGGCCGTCGGCGGCTCCGATTCCAGCAGCGGGTTCGTGTTCGTGAACCTCGTCCCGAAGGATAAGCGCAAGAAGGGCCAGGTGCGGATCATGGACGAGGTGCGCAAGGACTTGTCTAAATTGAAGGACGTGCGGGTGGTGGTGCAGGATCCCTCCATGCGTGGGTTCACCTCGCGCCGCTCCTACCCCGTGGAGTTCAATATCCGCGGCGCCGAATGGTCCGTGCTCGCCGAGAAGGCCGACAAGATCATGGCGCGCATGAAGACCACCGGGCTGGTCCAGGACGTCGATTCCGACTACCGCACCGGCATGCCCGAGGTGCGCGTCACCCCGAACCGCAACCGGGCCGCCCAGGCCTCGGTGAGCATGCTCGACATCGGCAATACCATCGACGCCGCCATCGGCGGGATCCGCGTCGGGAAGTTCACCGAGGGCGGGCGGCGCTTCGACGTGAAGATCCGCCTCGAGGCCCAGGAGCGCAAGCAGGCCACCGATATCGGGAGCCTCCAGATCCGCACCCCCTACGACCAGATCCTGACGTTGCGCGACCTCTCCTCGATCGAGGTGAAGCCCTCGGTCCAGACGCTCACCCGCCGCGGAAGGCAGCGCAGCATCAACATCACCGCGAACATGGTGACCGGCAAGAGCCAGACCGAGGCGATCGCCGCGGCGACCAAGATCGCCAAGGAGGAGCTCCCCGAGGGCTACCGCACCACCCTCAGCGGCGGCAGCCAAGCCTTCACCGACTCCTTCAAGAGCCTGGGCTTCGTCATGCTCCTCGGCCTCATCATCGCCTACATGATCCTCGCCAGCCAGTTCAACTCCTTCGCGCACCCCGTGACGGTGCTCCTCGCCCTGCCGTTCTCCGTCTCGGGGGCCTTCCTCGCGCTCCTCATCACGGGGCAATCGCTCTCGCTCTACAGCATGATCGGCATCATCCTGCTCCTGGGGATCGTGAAGAAGAACTCCATCCTCTTGGTGGAGTTCGCCAACCGCCAGCGGGAAGAGGGGCTCGATCCGGTGGAAGCCATGCTCAAAGCCGGTCCCATCCGCCTGCGGCCCATCCTCATGACCTCCTTCGCCACCATCGCCGCGGCCATCCCGCCGGCGCTCCTCTCCGGTCCCGGTTCGGAGACGCGCATCCCGATGTCGATGACCGTCATCGGCGGGGTGCTGGTCTCCACCTTGTTCACCCTCTTCGTGGTGCCCTGCGCCTACGGGTTCACGGGCCGCAAGCACAAGGATCCGCCGGCGGCGACCCAGGTGCAGATCACCGAATAATCGCCGCGGCGATCTCGGGAGCGCGCCGGCCCCCGTTCTCCCCGGGACGGATCAGGCCTTTTCCACCAGGAGGAGGCCCTCGGTGCGGCGGACCCGCATGGCGAAATCGAAACGATCGACCCGCATGGCGCAAGCGAGATCCGCGGCGGGGCTGGCGCTCCCCATGGGAAGCGTGAAACGCCTCCCATGGGTCGATCGGCGCACGCGCTCGAGGTAGGGGCGGGCGTCCAGACCGGGCGCGCCGGCGCCCCCATCAGGGGAGGGGCTCCGTAGGAGGGCCTCCAGGTAATCCGCCAGGGCGAGGTCCGCGTCCCCTTCCGCTTCGGGGCCGACCCCGGTGGCCACGAAGGTTATTTTTTCGGGGGCGAGCGCGCGAAGCCGCTCCGCCGTGGCCCGGGCGGTGGCGAAGCCGCTGACGTAGATCGGGTCCGCCCGCAGGCATCGGGTCACCCCCTGGGTGCCGGCGGTGGTGCGTTGGACGAGGGTGCGCCCCGTGAGGTCCATCCCCTCGAGGGCGGCGGGGGAATTGCCGAGATCGAATCCCGGCGGGGGGAGGCCCCCCACCTCGCCGGTGAGGAAGCAATCGGGGAAGCGTCCCCGGAGGCCGAAGGCTTCCTCGACGGTCGAGACCAGGGCGATTTTCGAGGCGCCGCCGGCGAGGGCGTAGGCGGCCGTCGTGAACGCGCGCAGCACGTCGATCACCACCGCGGCCCCGACCGTATCCGCGCAATCATCGAGGGTGGCCCGGTGGAATTTCATGGAAGCACGCCTCGTCGGATCGGAAGGGTTTTCACGATGGATTCTACAGTGGGTAGTACAATAGCGCATGCGCGTCGCCATCAATGCCACGGTCTTTAAAAATCCCCTCTCGGGAGTCGGCAAACGGGTGTGGTCCCTGGTGCGCCACGCCGCCGCCCTTCGGCCGGACATCCATTGGATATTCCTCGCGCCTTCCCCCGTGCGCCGGCCGGATCTGGCCGGGGTCGATGCCGAATGGCATGAGGGGGGCCTCGCGCCGGAGTTCTGGTGGAAGCGCCGCGTGGTCCCCGGCCTCCTGCGCCGCTTCGGTGCGGAAGTCTACGAGGCGCCGTGGGGGGGCGGCCTGCCCCTCGAGGGAACCAAGCCCTGCCCCTTCCTGGCGACCTACCACGATACCCTGCCCCTGGACGCCGGCGCCTGGCTGGGGGAACGCCTGCGCTACCGCCGGGATGCCCGGGCCAATCTGCGCCGCGCCGACCGGATCCTCGCGGTGAGCGAGTTCACCCGGGGGCGCCTCGTGCGCCATTTCCACGGCATCGAGGCGAAGATCGTCGTCCTCCCCAATGGGGTGGACGACCGCATGGTACCCCAGGGCGAGGCGGCCTTGGCGGCGTTCCGCGAGCGCGTCCTCTCGCCCCTCGGCCTGGGCGATTTCCTCCTCTACCTCGGCGGCTACAACGCGCGAAAGAACGTGGAGACGCTCCTGGCGGCCTTCGCCAAACTGAATCGCCCGGGCCTTCGATTGGTGCTCGCGGGGAACCCGAACGCCTATTTCAAAAAACGTCTCGCACCCCTCCTTCGCCGCTTCGCCCTCGGAGATCGGGTGAGCACCCCCGGATATCTGCCCGAGGAAGACCTCCCCGCGTGGTACGGGGCCTCCCGCGCGGTGGTGTATCCTTCCCTCCACGAGGGCTTCGGCATGCCGGTTCTCGAGGCCCTGGCTTGCGGGGCGCCGGTCATCGCCCATCGCGACGGGGCCGTTCGCGAGTTCGCCGAAGGCAGCGCCCTCTTGGTGGATGCGCGCCGGGCGGCCTCGCTGGCGCAGGCGCTGGAAGATATCCTGGGCGGGCGGGCCCCCGGCGCCCTCCATCGGGCCGCCGGGATCGAAACGGCGGAATCCTACCGCTGGTCCATCCTCGCCCGCCGCTATATCGCGATCCTCGAAGAGACGGGGCGTTTGGGGAGAATGGGGGCCACGGCCCATGGATCGATGGGCGAGGCATGAGTGGCCGGCTTGGGCGGGAGCCCGCAGCGGCCGGTTAAGGGTTGAGGGTGATCGATGCGGGCGTCACCACCGCCCAGGTGCGCCCGAAATTGGAGAGATGGGCGTTAAAGAAAGACCGGGCGGGGCCGGGACCGCCGGCGCGCAGGTGGTATGGGCCGCCGCCCATCGCCATGCGGATGGCCAGGGCCTTTTGGGATTCGAGGGGGCTCCGATCCGCCAATTGATTGCTGGTCGCCAGATAATTGCTCCCCAAGGCGGCGGGCCAGATATAGAAATAGGAGAGGCTTGCGGTATCGAGATTGCTGAGGACGAGCCAGGTCAGGTTATTGGTGACGGCATAGGCCGCCTCGGATCGGGCGAACAGGATGAGGCGGCGGCGTTGGGGCTCGATCCAATCGCCGCTGGCCTCCAATGCGAGATCGGGGTCGAAGAGGCCGCAGGGGATTTTTTCGAAGAGACGGCCCTGCCCGGGGGCCAGGATCGCGCGGGAAGGGGGGAGGGTGGAAAGGGATACCTGGACCGGCTCGTCGCTCAGGTTGACGACGCGCAAATCGGCGGTGCACGATGCCAGGCCGAGGGCGGCGAGGAGGAGGGGCCCATCCATCCATTTCACGGGATTATTTTACCCACGGGGGGGACCGCGGGCAAGGAGGCCCCGGCGCTCACCACGGGACGTCCCGGATCACCCGCTCCAATTCGCCTTCGGGCAGGGGCGCCTCGGTGCCGGCAGGCAGGAGGAGCACCCGGGCGAGGTACTCCACGTTCCCCGATTTGACGCCGCGGATGGGCGAGGCGGCGAAATGGGTGAGGCGCGCC
>JAFLEE010000075.1 GCA_017302015.1 Spirochaetota bacterium
GGCGAGGAGCACCTTGGCGTAATCGATCTTCTTCTGGATGAGGTAGCGCATGGGCGCGATGCCGTACTCCTTCTTGAAGAGGTAGCGTAGTTGCTCCTTATCGAGGAAGACCTTGCGGCTGAGTTCGTCGAGGCTCAACTCCTCGCCGCCGAGGCGGGAATCCATGAGGCGCTTGGCTTCCTGCGCGGGGGAGGCCTCGCCCACCGGGGGCGCGGCGCCCGTCTCCTCCTGGAGGAGCGTGAGGGCGATGAGCGACGCCAAGTGGTTCATCATGAGGCGCGAATAGGGCCCCTGGCGGCGCGCCTCGCCATCGAGGAGTTCGGCCAGGCGGATGAGCGCGGGGGAGGCCCTACGGCACCCGCCGCGCAAGCCCGCGAGTTCATGGCCCCGAAGCCCCAGGCAAACATGGCGCGCGGCGGATCGGTAATAGCAATAATGGGCCTCGCCCGGCGGGTGGATCGAGATGAACCCGTCGCCGTAGGATTCCCGACGCCCGTTGAAATCCACCCAGCCTTCGCTCCCCGTCATGAGCACCAATTCCCAGCAGGGGTGGCTATGGCGGGCGCAGGTCGTCGCGGGCGGGAGTTTCTGGTCGAAATAGGAGGTCAATTCCACGTTCTATTATGGACGGGATCCCGGATTTTTCCAAATCTCAGTGGGGGGAAACCCCTGCGTCCCCCCTTCGCGGGCCCACGCGGCGATCCCGGGGTTTCTATCTTCCGCTCCCCGACCAGGAGGCGCCAGCATAGGAGAATGTCGGGAAGCGAAGATAGAAGCTTTCCCCCACGCCCGAACCGGAGAGTCCCGATGGAAGCCCCCCTTCCGCTCCACGAAGCCGCGCGACTTCGAGCCCTCGAAAACTATCGCATCCTCGATACCCTCGAAGAGCAATGCTTCCAGGATATCGTCGAGCTCGCCGCCCATATCTGCCAAGCCCCCATCGCGCTCATCTCGCTGGTGGACCGGGATCGCCAATGGTTCAAGGCGCGCATCGGGCTCCAGGCCGCCCAAACGCCGCGGGAACTCGCCTTCTGCGCCCACGCCATCCTCTCCCCCGGCGAAGTCCTGGAAGTTCCCGACGCGGCGCAAGACCGGCGTTTTGCCGATAATCCCCTCGTTACGGGCGATCCCCGGATCCGATTCTACGCGGGGGCTCCCCTGGCCGCGCCTTCGGGCGATGCTCTCGGCACTATCTGCGTCATCGACCGGGTGCCCCGAAGCCTTTCCCCCGCCCAGACGAGCGCCCTGCGCGCCCTCTCGCGCCAGGTCGTCGCCCAATTGGAACTGCGGCGCATCGGCTTCGAGATCGCCGACGAAAAAAAACGCCTGGAAACCATCCTGGCCCAGCGCGAAGCGGAACTCGGCGTCGCCACCCAGTACCTCATGGGCATGATCGCGCCGAACTCGCCCCTTCCCCTCGACTGGCTCTATCGGCCCTGCGGAGGCGTCGGTGGGGATGGCTTGGGGGCCCACGCCCTTGAGGGGGGGGCGCTCTCGATTTTTCTCCTGGACGCCTGCGGGCATGGCATCGGCGCGGCCGTGCAGGCCGCGGCGGCCCTCAGCGTCCTCCGCCCGGGGGGGCTTTCCGGGGTCGATTACCGCGAACCCGCCAAGGTCCTCTCGGCCCTGAACCGGGCCTTTCCGATGGAGAGAAACGATTATAAATACTTCACCATCTGGTACGGGGTCTACGATCTCGCCGATCGAAGCCTACGCTTCGCCGCATCGGGCCATCCTCCCGCCCTGTTGCGTTCGGGGAACGGGGAGATTCTGGAACTCCACCGCAGCGGCAACCTCATCGGGCACCTGCCGGACGCCCTATTCGCGGAGGGCCGGGTCCAACTTCCGATCGGGGCGATGCTCCTCCTCTATTCCGACGGGGTGACCGAATCGCGCGATGCCCAGGGCCACGAGTTCGGCCTGGAGCGCCTCGGCGAGTTCACAGCCCGGTACGGCGATGAAGACGACTTCCTCCAGCGACTCGAAACCCGTCTACTCGCATTCGGCGGCGAGAGGCCCCTCGAAGACGACGTGGCCCTTCTGCGCCTGCGCATCCCTTAAGAGGCGGGCCGTCCCGGGCCGCCATTTCTCGCCTGCAAGAAGGCTTCAGGCGACGATGCGCCTCCCGCCCGCGTGACCCCCGGGGTCCGCGTCCCCTCCCAAGCGAGGATCACGCGCTTTCTTTCCTTCCCGCCCCCGTACTGGCCGAGCGCGCCGCCTTCGCGGATGACGCGGTGGCAAGGAATGAGGTAGGCGATGGGATTGGCGCCCACCGCAGTCCCCACGGCGCGGGAGGCCCCGGGATGGCCGACCGCCTTCGCGAGCTCGCCATAGCTGACCAAGCCCCCGAAGGGAATGCGCAGGAGCGCCCGCCAAACGCGCACCTGGAACTCGGTGCCGCGGACAAGGGCGCGCAACCCCCCGCCCCGGGTCACCGGGCCGCTCGGGTCGAAGATCCGTGAGAGGCGATCATGGGCGAACGCGTCGTCGCGGACGAGACTCGCCTTGGGCCAAACGCGCTGGACGGCGTCGAGGGTGCCCGTGTCCTCCCCCTCGAAGGAGAGGTGGCAGATGCCCCGTGGGCTCTCGGCGATGAGGCAGGGGCCAAACGGACTCCCGCCGAAACCCGCCCGAAGATCCCATCCGGCGCCGCCCGATTTGATCTCACCGGGGGTGGCGGCCTCGATCCCGACGCAGAGGTCATGGAGGCGTCCGGGCCCCGAGAGGCCGGCCCCGACGGCGCTTGCGAGCACGGAGTTCCCCGAGGCCAAGAGCGCCTTGGCGCGGGCGAGGGTGAGGCATTGGAAGAAAACCTTCGGCGTGACCCCCGCCCAGCGGGAGAAGAGGCGATGGAAATGGGAGGGGCTGAGCCCGGCCCAAGACGCCATCGTGTCCAGGTCGGGCGGGGCGCCGCCATGGCGCTCCAGGGCCCGGATCACCCCTTCGATGCGTTCATAATCGGTCATGGGGATATCTTAACCATCCGGAGCTCCGGTGGCCACCCGATTCTTGCTACGAGAACAGGTCGGTGGAGAGGTAGCGGTCGCCCCGGTCGCAGACGATGACGACGATCACCCCCGCTTCCCCGCGCCCCGCGAGTTCCTCCGCCACGCGCCGCGCGATATGGACGGCCCCCCCCGAACTCATGCCGGCGAAGACCCCGCCTTCCCGTGCCAGGCGCCGGGTCATGGCCTTGGCCTCTTCCGCGGAGACATCGAGGGTGCGGTCCACGCGATGGGCCTCGAAAATGGCGGGGCGGTAGGCCTCGGGCCACCGTCGGATGCCGGGGATGGAGGACCCTTCGCTCGGCTGGGCGCCGATGATCTGTACCCCCGGGTTTTTCTCCTTCAGGAAGCGCGAGGTGCCCATGATGGTCCCGGTCGTGCCCATGGCCGAGACGAAATGAGTGACGAGGCCCCCGGTTTGTTCCCAGATTTCGGGGCCCGTGGTGCGGTAATGGGCCGAGGGGTTATCGGGGTTCCCGAATTGATTGATGAAGTAATATCCGCCGCGGGCCGTCTTCTCCTTTACGTAATCGATGGCCCCCTCCATGGAATCCTTCGCGGGGGTGAGGGTCACGGTGGCGCCGAAGGCTTCCATCGAGAGTTTGCGCTCGATACTCGAGTTCTCGGGCATCACCAATTCGATGGCGTAGCCCTTCAGCGACGCGATCATCGCCAGGGCGATGCCCGTGTTTCCGCTGGTGGGCTCGATGAGGCGCATGCCGGGTTGCAACGCGCCGCGCGCCTCGGCCCCTTCGATCATGGAGAGGGCGGCGCGGTCCTTCACGCTGCCGGCCGGGTTATTGCCCTCCAGCTTCGCGAGGAGGCTCACCCCCGGCGCCTCCAGGAACTCCAGGCGCACCAGGGGGGTGGACCCGATCTGGCGCAGGAGCTCCTTCATCTCAGTGGGGGAGTTTCGGCTTGAGGAGCCCGTAGAGGAAGGTGCCCACCAGGGCTCCGGCGAGGGTGAGGAGGGCCAGCGGCGCCCCCGCCCCGAGGAGCGCGTAGATGGGCCCGGGGCAGGAGCCGGTGATGAACCAGCCGATGCCGAAGAGGATCCCCCCGAAGAAGACGCCCTTGTTGAGCGGCTTGGGGGCGATGACGGCGGGCTTGCCGTCCAGCGTCTTCAGTTTGAAGCGGCGCACGAGGAATAGCGACGCCGCGCCCACCACCACCGCGCTTCCGATGATGAGGTAGAGGTCGGGCTCCTTGAAGAAGAACATCTTCTGGATCTTGAACCAGGAGATGACCTGGCTCTTGGTCAGCAGGATGCCGAAGGCGGTGCCCACGAGGAGCGAGAGGATGTATGGCATTTTGTTTCCCTTGTTTTTGGTGGCGTCCCGGTGCGGGCCGCCCTTAGAGTCCGGCGAGGAGCCGGGCCACGCCCGCGGCGGCCAGGCCGCCCACGAAGAACCCGATGACGGCCACGAGGCCCGACTTCTCCAGGTTCGACAGCCCCGTGATGGCGTGCCCCGAGGTGCAGCCATTGGCCCAGCGCGTCCCGAACCCGACGAAGATCCCGCCGCCGAAGAGGAGGACGGCCCCGCCGGCCGTGCTGAAATCGAACTTCACGGGGAGCCCCACCGACGCCAAGCTCGCCGCGAGGCTGCCATCGGGGAGGAAAGCGTAGCTCTGGTTGGAGAGGAAGTTCGCCGCGAGATAGCCTCCGGCGGCGAGGCCCGCGACGAAGAAAAGGTTCCAGGCCTCCTTTTTCCAATCGTGGTCGCGGAAGAAGGGGATGGAACTCTTCCCAAGCGGGATGGCGCAGAGGTGGTGGAAACTGCTCGAGACGCCTAAGCGCTTCCCGGTGAGGAGCAGCAGCAGCGGCACGGAGAGGCCGATGGCGGGTCCGGCGACATACCAAGGCCAGGGGGCAAGGATGAAATCTTTGATGTTATTCATTTTAGTCCACTTAGTATATGACTTATATGTATTTTAGCGATTTGTCCATAAAAAGTCAATGGATCGTAGGGTCCATGGGACCCATGGCAAATGAAATGCATCCCAACGGAGTGGATCTGAACTTCGCGCGCGTTTTTACGCATCCGAGGCCCTTCGAATTGCCCCGATCCAACGAAATGACTTCCGGCGGTGGAGGCTTTCCTTCGCCTTGGACGATGGCCCAAGGATTCGGTTCACCTAATTTCAGGCCATCTCCGGCCATTGCTTCGTGGGCCAGCCGGAAACGATACTCGATCCATGAGACCCCGAGATCCCTTGGGCCCTTGGCGCCTTCCCATTCCACTCGCCTGCATGCTCATTTTGGCTCCGGCCATCATGGCCGAAGAGCCGAAGCAGACCCCCGCCGAAAAGTTCAAGGCCCTGGATGCGAACGGCGACGGGAAGATCTCCCGCGCCGAATGGAAAGAAGACGGCGACCTCTTTTCCGCCATGGACGGGGATAAAGACGGCTTCATCACCCAGGAGGAGGCGCGCGCCTACCTGAAGGCCCGATCCGGGAAGGGCGGGAGTAAAAAAGAGAAGCGCCCCCTCCCCGACGGCGTGGTGTGCGAGCGCGACGTCGTCTACAAGAAGGCGGGCGGCGCGGATCTCGCCCTCGATCTCTACCGGCGCAAAGACCGCGCCGCCGACGCCGCGCCCCTCCTCGTCTTCATCCATGGCGGCGGCTTCGTCGCGGGGAACAAAGACGCGGTTCGCCTTGCCAATGGACCCGCGGCGCAGCTTCTCGACAGGGGTTGGGCGGTGGCTTCCCTCGATTACCGCCTCTGCCGCGAAGGCGGCCCCCGCCTCGTGGATTGCATCGTCGATTGCAAGGACGCCCTGCGCTACCTCGTGAAGAACGCCGCGTCCCTGAAGATCGATACGGCCCGCATCGCGGTCTGGGGCACCTCGGCCGGCGCGAGCCTGTCGCTCCTCTTGGGTCTCACGGGCGACGCCGATTTTCCGGGGGATCCCGCCCTCGCGGGGGTCTCGACCCCCGTGCGCTGCAGCGTTTCCTGGTTCGGCGTCACCGATTTCACCCGTCTGGAGCTCTTCAAGGACCGCACCCGGGGAGACGAACCCCTGACGAAGGCCGCCGTGCTCTTCGCCACCAAGCCCGACGCGGCCGACCTCTCGGAGTACGCCCGTTGCTCCCCCGTGAAGTACCTCGCAAAAGACAGCCGCCCCATCCTCCTGGCCCACGGGGATAAGGACCCCGTCGTGCCCTTCGTCCAATCCGAGTGGATGGAGAAGCGCTGCAAGGAGCTCGGCGCGCCCTGCGAGTTCGTGCGCGTGGCGAATGCCGCCCACGGCTTCAAGAAGGAAGGGGGGACCGTGGAGCCCTCCCACGAGGAGATCGACGCGAAGACCGCCGCCTTTTTATTGAAGAACACCCCCTGAGATTCAGGCCCCATCCCGCGCCTTTTCCAGGGCCTCGATATCGATCTTGGCCATCTGGAGCATCGCCTTCATGGCCCGCGAGGCGCGCGGGGGGTCACCGTTGCCATACCCGCACCCATTCCACATCCATGTGGGTGCCGTCGATGGCTTTGGTGGCGCGGCCGCCGGCCCAATGGCTGATGGCCGTCGAGAAATAGATGGAGACCGGCGCGTGGGCGTGCTCGTTGGGGATCCGGTTGATCTCCTCGCCGTCGAAATAATAGACCAATTCCTTCTCGTCCCAGGCGAGGCCGTAGACGTGGAAATCCTCCGCGAGGTTCTCCAGGGTGTAATAGGGCTTGTGGCCGAAGGTCTTGGGCTTGGACTTCCCGCCCTCCTTGAAATGGATGATGTAGTGGGGGTTGATGATATCCGGGTACCATCCCTCGTTCTGGTCCAATTCCACGCGCGGATCCCTCGGGTCCGAGAACATCCAGAAGGATTGGTTGATGCCCACGGCGGCGGCGTAGCGGTAAGAGCATTCCAGATAGCCGTACTGCCATTGCTTCTTCGTCCACACGCTCCCGCTCGTCCACTCCTGGCCGCCCCGGGCTTCCTTGCGCTGCAGGAGGTGGAGCGCCCCGTTGGAGACGACGGCGTTCTCGCGCCATCGGCTCGACAGGATATGGCCGCTGGGCCCGTGCTGGCTGATCCATCCCTCGCCGAGCGTGCTCCCCGCGAAATCGTCCTCGAAGACGGGCTTCCAGCCCGCGCCCTCCCGCGGCCCGGGATAGAGGACGCGGTGGAGGAAACGCCGGGCGAGGAGGTGGGCCTCCCCGCGATCGAGGCTCTCCCCGCCCCGGGCCGGGCCGGTGAGGAAAGCGAGCAGCTCGGCGGCGGGCTTTGGTTTCCCCATCGCCGCCGACAAGGCCGAAAACAGGGTGGCGCCCTCCAGCCGCGTGGCGATCCGGGCCGAATCCTTGGGACCGATGCCCAAAGCCTTCGGGATCCCCAGGCGCGATGCCTCGGGCCAAGCCGCCGCGACCGTGGTGAGGTTCGTCTTCCCCGAGGCCCGAACGGCCAAGAGCACCAAGTCTCCCAACGGCATAGCCGAGGCCGCGCCGAAGCGGTCGAAAGCGGCGGGCACCGCGATGCCCTTGCGCCACAGGGTGGTCCACTCCGCCTTCGCGGGAAGGGATTGGAGATCGGTGAACGGCGGCGTGGGGAGCATGCGCGCCAGATCGACGATGGCCGTCTCGACGACCTTCCCGGCCGCATCCAGCCGCTCGAAGCGCATCTCGCCGAGGCGGGTGTACTTCCCCTTCTGGGAGCCCGGGCGGCATTCCACCCATTCGTCGCGGTCCGCGGTGAACTCCCACGTCCCCAGGACGGCCCAATCCTGGGAGCCCTGGGAAAGATCGAGGGTCGCCGTATCGATGCGGCCCGCGTGGTAGACGGAGAAGGGCGCCGTGCGGTCGTCTCCCTCGGTGCCGGTGACGATCTTCCAAGTGGAAACGCGCCAGGTTCCGGCGCGCTTCACGTCGGGGTTCCAGAAGGCCGCGCCGTCATCGTCGTGGGTCCAGCGGGAGGAATCGAAGAACCCGAGGTATTTGCTCGAGGGTTGCCAGTCCCCCCGGTACGAAAACCCCCGCGGGATCGCGTAGGCCTTCCCGGGAAGCCTCGCCTCGGCGGCCCGAAGAGAGACCCGGAAGACCGACTCGGGCCGGTCGGAGTCGTCGACGCCGTCCGCCTGCGTCGCGCCCTGGGTGAAGACCGTATCGCCCGCCGGGGCGGGCGCCGCGGCTGTGAGTTCGGCGGAAATCCCCCGCTCGAAGCGCAGATCCGAAAGCCGCAACGGCGCTCCCCCGATGCGGTTTAGGAAACGCAAACGCGTCACGGCCTTCGCCGCGATCGTCTTCTCGCCGATCTTCGTCCATCCGCCGCCCGGCTTCGAAGCCCACCCGGTGAGGGTGAGCCCCCCGAAATCCATGACGATCGCCAGGCGGCGCCATTGGCCGGCCTTGAGGGCCTCGACCTTGAAGGGCTCCATGCGGATGGTGTCGCTGCCTTTGGCGGCGTACCAGCGAAGGTCGAGGGGGCGCAGGGCCGCGTCCCCCGGTCCTTCGAAGATTAGCGCGTTGAAAGAATCGACCCCCTTGGGGTTGGCGGGCGCCTCGAAAGCCATGCGCAAGGTGTAGACCCCTTCTCCGATAGCGGGGATCTCGGCGCTCCACTCTCCCGCGAGCGCGAGCGCGCTTCCGTCGGGCCCCGCCTCGACCTCGGCCTTGGCGCCGGGAGCCGGGGTGAAGGCGACCCCGCCCAAGCGGAAGGGCCCTTGGAAACTCGCGTTTGGACCGGAGGGGATCGGCCCCCAGACGGGGGTCGCCGCCCGAAGGAACGCGTAACCGAAGAGGGCCAAAGAAACGAGGTGGGCACGGGCCGGGGGTCGGGTCATGGCTGCTCCATGGAGAAGAGTTTAACCCGGGCGCCCCCTCCCTGAAAGATACGAACGGTCCCCTTTTCGTCACTTTTTGCGCGCGCGTCCCGCGGGGGGTTCCACCTTTCCGGGGAGCACGAATCTCCCTCCTTTCGCACGGCATTCCCCTTTGTTCACCGAGCGGATTCCCCTATAATCGATGCACACGGAGTTCCCCATGACCCCCACCCGCGAGCTTTGGTTCGTCGCCGGCAGCCAGCACCTCTACGGCCAGAAAACCCTCGATCAAGTTGCCGCGAACGCCCGCCGGATCGCCGAGTCGCTGGATGCCGACGCCTCCCTCGGCATCCGCGTCGTCTGGAAGCCCACCGTGAAGACCGCCGACGAGATCTTCGCCCTCTGCCGTGAGGCCAACGCCAGCGACGCGTGCCTCGGCCTCATCCTGTGGATGCACACCTTCAGTCCGGCCAAGATGTGGATCGCCGGCCTCACCGCCCTGAGGAAGCCCTTCGTCCACCTCCATACCCAATTCGGCCGCGACATCCCCTGGGCGACCATCGATATGGATTTCATGAACCTCCACCAAGCCGCCCACGGCGACCGCGAGTTCGGTTTCCTCTGCACGCGCCTCGGCAAGGCCCGCACCGTGGTCGTGGGCCATTGGGAAGACCCCGGTGTGCGGGATGAACTCGGCGTCTGGGCCCGCGTCGCCAGGGCTTGGGATGAATCCCAGCGCCTCAAGGTCGCCCGTTTCGGCGATAATATGCGCCAGGTCGCCGTGACCGAGGGCGACAAGGTCGAGGCCCAACTCAAGTTCGGGTTCCGCGTCGACGGCTATGGCCTGGGCGACCTGCTGGGCTACGTCGGCAAGGTAGCCGAAAACCGGGTGACCGACCTGATGGCCGAATACGGGAAAAACTATACCCTCGCCCCGGGCGCCGCGCTCGAGCCGATCCGCGAACAGGCGCGCATCGAATTGGGCCTACGCGATTTCCTCGAGGAGGGCGGGTATCGGGCGTTCACCACCACGTTCGAGGACCTCCACGGCCTCAAGCAGCTCCCGGGCCTCGCCGTGCAGCGGCTCATGGGCGCCGGCTACGGCTTCGGCGGCGAGGGCGATTGGAAGACCTCGGCCATGACGCGGATCCTGAAGGTCATGGGCGAGGGCCTCCCCGGCGGCACTTCGTTCATGGAGGATTACACCTACCACCTGGATCCGGCGGGCATGCGGGTGCTCGGCGCCCACATGCTGGAAGTTTGCCCCTCCATCGCCGCCGACAAGCCTTCCCTCGAAGTCCACCCTTTGGGCATCGGCGGGAAGGAGGCGCCGGCCCGCCTGGTGTTCCACGGAAGCCCGGGGCCCGCCATCAACGTCTCTCCCATCGACCTGGGCCATCGTTTCCGTGTGGTCTTGAACGAGGTCGTGGCGGTGGCGCCTGAGCGCGAGATCCCGCGCTTGCCCGTCGCCCGGGCCCTGTGGATTCCCCAGCCGAACCTCAAGGTCGGGGCGGCGGCTTGGATCCTCGCCGGGGGCGCCCACCACACGGTGTACTCCCAGCAAGTCGACGCCCGCCATCTCGAGATCTTCTGCGAACTGGCCGGGGTCGAACTCGTGGTCATCGACGGGCAGACGAACCTTCGCGAGTTCAAGAACGAGCTCCGCCAGAACGAAGCGGCCTGGCGCTGAGCGGGAGCTGGCCCCCGCCCGGACGCGCCGGGAGGGGACGAACCCGCCCCGGAAGGTCCGTCGCGGCGACCTACCCCCTGGGGCGTGAAAACGGCCCTTCCCTCCCGTCCGGGCTTTCGGTTTTGTGCAATGAACTTCCGCCGCGTGCATTTCAACGCGCTTTCCAGCGGCCTATCCTTCCCCTAGATCGACAGGAGAATTCAATGGAAAAGCGACTCGCCTTCACGGGGAAATCCCAGGTCACCTGCGAAACCTTCTCCCCCGCGCCGCTGGAGAAGAACCAGGTCGGCATCCGCACCCGCCATTCCCTCATGAGCACCGGCACGGAGAACATCGTCTTCAACCGCCTGTTCGAGGCCGGCTCCCATTGGGACCGCTGGGTCAAGTACCCCTTTTACCCCGGCTACGCCAATGTGGGCGTCGTCGAAGCCGTCGGCAGCGAAGTGACCTCGGTGAAGAAGGGCGATCTGGTCGTCTCCCGCGCCGCCCACGCCTCCTGGGTGACCGTCGGCGAGGGGCAATGCGTGAAGGTGCCCGAGGGCATCCCCTCCAAAGACGCCTCTTGGTTCGCCCTGGCCAAGATCTGCGCCATGGGCGCCCGCGCCGCCCAGTACACCGTAGCCGACTCGGTGCTCGTCATCGGTGCCGGCCCCATCGGCCAAATGTCGGTGCGTTGGGCCCACGCCCTGGGCGTCGAGAAGATCGCCTGCGTCGACCCGGTGAAATCGCGCCTCGAGTTCGCCCGCCGCGGCGGGGCCCAGCACGTTTTCGACAAGGGCATCGACGACTCGCTCGACGAGATCCGTAAAATCACCGACGGGGGCCCCCGCGTGGTCGTCGATTCCACCGGCAACGAGAAGGCCTTCGTCGGGGCCCTCCAAGCGGCGCGCAAATACGGCCGGGTGGTGGTCCTCGGCGATACCGGCACGCCAAGCGGCCAACACTTGAGCCCCGACCTCATCACCCGGGGACTCACCATCGTCGGCGCCCACGACGGCCACGAAGACCCCGCCTGGAACGCGCCCATCATCCTGCGCTTCTTCTTCAATCTGCTCCAAACCGGCCGATTCCGAGTCGACGGCCTCGTCACCCACGAGTTTAAGGGCGAAGAGTACCAGGCGGCCTACGACACCGCCAACACGCGCCGCGGCGAGACGATGGGCATCCTCTTTAATTGGTAAACCATCCGGTCGAAGGCGAGGCGCCGGAGAATCGTAACCGCCACGCCTTTGGCTCGCCGGAGGCGATTCCCCAAAGGCCTACCGGATGAACCCGAATACGAACCATCGATGAACGACCGCTCACGAACGAAATGGATCAGGAGTCATGATGTACCGCTATTCCCCGTGCCTCGACATTTTCTTCAAGGATCTGCCTTTCTCAGCGCGCATCCAGAAGGCCGCGGCCCTCGGCTTCCAGACCTTCGAGTTCTGGTCCTGGTGGGATAAGGACTTAGGCGAGATCGAGGCCGCCCTGCGGTCCTCCCCCATCCAGGTCGCGGGCTTCTGCACCCGCATGGTGAGCCTCGTGGATCCCGCCAAACGGGCAGAGTACCTGGCGGGTTTGGAGGACACCCTCGCCGTCGCCAAACGCCTGAAGCCCTCGGTCATCATCAGCCAGGTGGGGAATGAACGGCCCGGCGTGGCGCGGGAAGAGCAGGCGCGCTCCCTCGTGGAGGGTCTCAAGGCCGCCGCCGCCCTCCTGGAACGCACGGGGGACACCCTCGTCATCGAGCCGCTCAACGTGCGCGTCGACCATAAGGGCTATTTCCTTTCCCGTTCGGACGAGGCCGCCGAGATCCTCGCGCAGGTGGGCTCGCCCCGGGTGAAGATGCTCTTCGATGTCTACCACCAGCAGATCACCGAGGGAGACCTCCTGCGCCGCATCCGCCAGCACCTCCCGCTCATCGGGCATTTCCACATCGCCGACAATCCCGGCCGCCATGAGATCGGCGGCGGGGAGATCCACTACCCGAACGTGCTCGCGGCCATCAAGGAGGCGGGCTACGGCGGATGCGTCGGCCTCGAGTTCTTCCCGTCGGGCCCGGACCACGGGGCGGCCCTGAAACAATCGGCCCTGGCGGTGTGAGCCGGTGACCTCCGCGCAAATCCAGCTCCAGGCCAAAAAAAAACGGCCGCGCGGGCGGCCGTTTTCGAGGGCGATCCCTTCGAGTTCTCACATCAAAAGAGGCCCTTCTTGGCGATGACGGGGGTGTTGAGCGATCCGGCGAAGATCACGTTCTTGAGGTCCTTGGCACCGTCGACATCCAGGCGGACGCTGGTGAGCGAGGCCACGGAAAGGATGGTGACCTTGTCCCCCGCGGTATTCTTGCCCTCGACCGTGATCACGCCGTCGGCGAAATCGATCTTGAACGAGGCCTTCGGGAAGACGGTGACGCCGCCCACGGAGAAGGTGACGAGGTTATTGGCCGCGGCCAATTGGCTTTTCGCCACCCCTTCCAGGGTCTTACTGCACGGGGCGCCCGCGGTGACCTCGGAGACCGTCGTGACCGTGATGGCCTTTTTCCCGTCTTTGGCGGATTCGAGGATCACGATCTGGATGGGCACGTTGGGGAAGCAGCGGGTGATCTCGACCTTATTGTTTTTTTCGTCCTTCTTTTGGACGTAAGTGAGCATGCCGTCCTGGAGGGAGAAGGATTCGGGGCGGGTCAAGACTTCGGGGAACCCGATACCGGCCGTCAAGGTCACGACGTTGGCCGTCTTGCCTTGGGCGTTCAGGACGGACAAGAGTTTATCGGTGGGCCCGGCGAAAGCGGCGCCGAAGAGGGCGAGGGCGAGGACGGGGGTCAGTTTGCTCATTTTTTGAGTCTCCTATTGCCCGCTACTTTCGCTTGGGAAATTAAAATCGCATAATTTCTTCGGGTTGGGCGACGCCCCTCACCGAATCAACCACTCTCCCCCATATCCGATTTATCCTTCACCAGGCCCCCAAGACCGCCGCGCTGCCGAGCCAAGCCACCGTTTGCGCCCGCCACTTTTCCCGGGCCTTCCAGTCCAGGTGGTCCACCGGATTATAGTCATCGCTGAGCAGAAGCCCTTGGCGGGCCACCGCGCTGCGCTGGCGCAGCATCCGCCCCACCGCGGCGCGGCAATTTTCCGCCATCGGCACCGGCGCGGAAAGGTCCATATCCCGCGATCGATCGAAGGCGACGAAGAGTAGGTTATTGAATCCGTCCCCCGCCCCGTCGTCATGGAGCCAGGCCTGGCCGAACACCTCCAAAAGGGTCCGCCCCACGGCCCGCGTCATGGCGGCTTCGGGCTCCCCCTCGCGCTTGCCGAGGAAATTGAGGATCAGGAGCCCCTCGGGCTTAAGCCGCGCTTTCGCGGCCCGGAAGGCTTCCACGGAGCACAGGTGGGCCGGGGTGCTCTCGCCGCTATAGACATCGATGAAGACCGCGTCGTATTTTTCCTCGCTCCGTTCCAGGTGCGTGCGGCCATCCTCGGCGAAGAAGCGCCCCGGGCCCTCGGGCGTGGCGAAGTACTTCTTCGCCAGCAGGTCCATGCGGGGGTCGATGTCCACTGCGTCGGTGCGGATCCCCAGACGGCGCAGGGGGGTCGCGATCACCCCGCCTCCCATGCCGATCATGAGCACGTCCCGCAGGCCGCGGCGGTAGGCGAGGGCCAGGGACACCATGGCCGGGGCGTATTCGAAACACGAAAGATACTCGGGCTTGGAGACGCCGCTTTGGAGGATGCCGTCGAGCATCAAAAGCCGATCCTCCGGGCGATCCAACACGGTGATTTGCCCGAATAGGCTCTGGCCGCGGTAGAGCACCGTCTCCCCGGGTTGGCCCGGTTCGGGGCGCGGAATGAAGAGGGCCGCGATCAGGGCCGCCGCGAAGAGGAGTGGAAGAAACCCCGCGGGGCGTTTATGGAAGAGGAAATAGGCGCCCGCGAGGCCCCCATTGACCGCCGCCATGGAGAAGACGATGGCGCGCAGGCCGAGGGCGGGGATGAGGAAGAACCCCACCGCCACCGCCCCGATGAAACTGCCCACGGTGGACAGGGCGTAGACGAACCCGACGCGGCGTCCGACGATCTCCAGGCGGCTGGAGAGCGTCTTGATCGCCAGCGGCCCCACCGCCCCGAGGAGCGCCAGCGGCGCTGCGAAGAGCAGGGCGGCGGAGAGGAAGGCCCCGCCCCGCATCCCCAATCCCATCGCGTTCTCCATCACCGGGCGAGAAACGAAGGGCAGCAGCGCCAACCAGCCGGCGCAAATGGCGAGGACGAGGAACACCGTCGCCGTCCCGCGGCCGCGGTCGGCCCACCGGCCCCCGAGTGAATAGCCGGCGGCGAGGGAAAGGAGGGTCACGGCGATGAGGGCCGTCCAGATGAAGAGCCCGGCCCCGTAGAGCGGCGCGATGACCCGGGTACCCATGATCTCAAGGGCCATGACTTCGGCCCCGCACCAGGCGACGGCGGCGAGCAGGAACGCGTTTTCGATCTTTTCTTTCATGGGCAGGACGGTATCATCCGTCCCGCCCCGGGAATAGGCCGTCTAGCCGACCTTCGGAAGCACCTGCCCCTCTAGCGAGGCCGTCGGAATATCGGTGATGAGCGCATTTCCCGGGGTGTGCACGATCATCAAGGGAAGTTTCGCCGCCCGCGCCACGAGGCTTGGGGTGATCCCGCAGGCCCAGTAATAGCGGTCATGGCCCGCTTCGGGCCGACCGCCCCCCTTGAAGGGGAGGTACGGTTTCTCCTCATCGACGATCCCCAAAGCGGCGGGATCGTTTTTCCCGAGGGGCGCCCCGTGGCACCAGGGGAAGCGCGCGGAGGTTTCGGCCACCCTCGCCCCGAGGGCGCCCGGATAGGCGCGCATGGTGACGGCGATGGGGCCCCGGTAGGGCCCGACGGGTTTGACATCCATTCCGGTGAGGTAGATGCAGGGTCCCCAGGCGGGGCCCATTCCTTTCGCAGTGAGATAGCCATCGAGGGAAACGCTGGAACCCACGAGGAAGGTGACGGTCTCCTTCGTGAAGAGTTCCTTGACCTCGCTCACCGAACCCCGGTGCTCCCCGGCGACGATGACATCGTAGGAACGCAAGTCGGTGCGGATATCCAGGGCGGCGGCGAAATCGGGGTGGGCCGTCTCCCCCGCGGGGAGCATGCCCAGAAGCGGGCAAGGCACCGGGTTGGCCTCGCAGAACTCGCGGAAGGCCCCGGCATGGTCGCGGTGCATCATCACCGTATTCACGCACAAGTACCCGCCTAGGGCATCGCTGGCGAAACCCGAAAGCCGGTTCTCGCGGCAGGCCAGGCGCACCTCGAGGGGAGTGCGGAACGCCCCGGCGGCCTGGCTCCCCCCATCGAGCCCGCAATCGGGGATCGGCCGCCCCCCGCTCACTGGAAGAGTTCCCGGAAGAAGGCGGCCTCCGCCGGCAGGGCCCCTCGGAATTCCTCCTCGCTGCGGGTCTGGTACTCGGCATGGATCGAGACCGGACCCTCGAAGGCGAGGTTTCGCAGGGTCGCGGCCACCGAGGGCCACGAAACCATCCCACGTCCCGCTTGGGCCCAAACCTTCGTATTCGACCCATCGGCGTTCTTGGCCTTGACGACGTCTTTCACCCCGACGGCCGCGAGGTACGGCCCCGCGATGGCGCAGGCCAATTCGAAGGGCTCTCCCTCGGCTTCCAGGTGCCCCGCATCGAGGTAGGTGCCGATCCACTCGGGATCCAACCCCTCGAAGAGCAGGCGCTGGGCCGAGGCGTTCGCGCCCAGGTACCAGGCGCCCCCCGTCTGGGAATGGGTGTGGTAGAGGATGCGTACCCCGTATTCCCGGCCGAGCTTTTCCCAAGCCTTAAGGCGCGCCCGGGATTCTCCCAGGGCGGCATCGAAGGACGCATGCTTCTTCGGATCGAAATGCATATAGCCGAGTTTTAGTCGGCGCACTCCCGACTTGTCCATCGCCGAGAGGATCGCCTTCGCCACCGGCATCCCCGCATCCACCAGGTCGGCGGGACCGGTGACCATCGGGACGGAGAGCCCCCCGGCCGCGAGGCTCTTCACCCAAAGCGGCAAGGCTTCCGCCGCGTTGTCGGGAGTTACCCCGAGCCCCGGCCGCACCGCCAGGTCGAACCCATCCAATTTCAACGCCTGCCCCCGGCGCAGAAAATCATCCAGGGAGTCCTTGGGGAAATGCTTGCTGAATAGAACGAGTTTCATGGATGTCGACTCCTCAGGCGCGCGCCAGCTTGGATTTTCTCGAGATCATGGGGATGCACAGCGCATCCCCCCGTTCCCCGTGAGGGGGGTGGGACCGTCCCCGGTGCCCGTCGGTCCTCAGGCCATCTTGGCCAGCATGGCCTCGGTCACGCCGTACTTGGGCTTCTTCCCGGAGAAGGCCCGCTCCAATTCGCTGATTGCCTGGAAGCCGTTGCGCAAATACTGCCCGGCCCCGGCGATATGGGGGGTGAGCACCACATTGGCCATGCGCCGCAGCGGATTATCGGCCGCGGGCGGTTCGGGGTGCGTGACATCGAGGAAGGCGAACAGATCGCCCTTTTGGAGGCGCGCGATGAGGGCGGCCTCGTCGACGAGGCGGCCCCGGGCGGTATTCACGAAGATGCACCCCGGCTTCAAGGCGCCGAGGAAGGCCGCGTTGATCATGCCGGCCGTGGCGTCGATATCCGGGGCGTGGAGCGTCACCGCGTCGGCGCGCTGGGCGATCTCGTCGAGGCCCGCCTTCCGCGCGCCCAATTTGCGGGCGTCGACCTCGCTGAGGAACGGATCGTGGACGAGCACCTCCGCCTCGAAGCGCTGCAGATGGCCGAGCACCAGGCGTCCGACGAAACCGGCGCCCACCACGCCGATGGTGCGGCGGTAGATGGAGTTCGTGCCGGGGTGGTTATTGTTCCAGCCTCCATCCCGCTGCGTCGCGGCCGCCGAGGTCAAGATTCCCCGCAGGCCGAAGATCAGGCAACCCAAGGCCATCTCCGCCACCGGATAGGCGAGGCACGAGGCCGCCGAGGTCACGATGACTTTCCGTTTCCAGATCGCCTCGCTCACCACGGGCTTCACCGAGCCCGCCGAGTGGGCGAGGATCCTCAGTTTCGGGGCCGCTTCCAGGAGATCCGCGGTGAGGGCGGGGGTTCCCCACCCGGTGATGACGCCGTCGGCGCCCGCCAAAACGCGCTTCGCCGCATCGGGCGTCCAGGACTCCGGGGTTTCGGTGGCGACCTCGAACCCCTTGCGCAGGCGGGCCCAGGCATCCGGGCACATGACGCGCGATTCCGAGCCGCGGCTCAGCAGCACCGCGATGCGCGGTTTCGCGCCGGATTTTTTCCCCGCCGTTTTTTTCCCCGCCGTTTTCTTCTTCGCCATAATCGCTCCTTTTTTAAATCGAGGCGGATCCCGAGACCGCCCTTCGATCTTGTCATCAAATGATGGGACAAGACGGAACGCTTGTAAAGGATAAACATGCATTAATCGCCTGCATTTTGTCTATTTTTATGGCAATATCCATGCTTACATGTACAAATCGCTTGTCCGGGAACAGGTCCGAGAAGTCCCTTCGCGTTTCAACTGCCGCATCCAGCACCTTTCCTGGGAGGAAGTCTCCGGCGGGATGAAGCCCGAGGCCCGGGGGAAACGCGCCCACGTCCCCCCCCACTCCCATCCGTTCTGGCAGCTCGAGTTCGTGGCCCAGGGCGCCGTGCGGGCGGAAGCCGGCGGGAAATCCTATCCCCTCGTGGCCGCCACGGCGCTCCTCATCCCCCCGGGCGTCCTCCACCGCTTTTGGTACGAGGAACCGCATATCTTCCTTTCGGTGAAGTTCACCCTGGTCGGGGGGAAACTCAGCGAGGCTCGCCTGATCGAACCGGGGAGCCTCCCGGGTTCGCTCCTGGCCGAATTAGGGCGCCTCCTCGACCGGGAGGGCGGGATCGAGCGAGTCGCCACCCTCCTTCCCCTCGCCGACCAATTGCTCGGCGCCCTCGTCCTCGCGGCCTCGCTCCATGAAGATCCCGGCCCGGCCCAGGCCTCCCAAGATCCCCTGGACCGCATCCCCGACCTCATCGCGCGGAGGCCCGAACTCGCGGCGAGCGTGTCCGACCTCGCCCGGGAATTAAAGCGCTCCCCCGGCCATCTCTCGGGCCTCTTCAAGAAGCGCCACGGCAAAGCCCTCAAGGCCTGGCTCGACGGGGAGCGGGCCGAAGCCGCCGCCTCGCGCCTCGCCTGGTCCGATCTTTCCATCGCGGAGATCAGCCGGCGCTTGGGCTTCCCCGATCCGCTCACCTTCTCCCATTTTTTCAGGAGGGTGAAGGGGATGGGGCCCCGGGCCTGGCGAAAGCGCGCCGCCCGGCCCCGCTGAGGGCCTAGACCCCCGTATCCGATTCGGCCATGCGGGCGCTCAGGTCTTTGAGGAGCCCGACGCACAGGGCCGCATGGCGCTTATATTCCGGCGGTTCATGGAGCGCCGCCTGGCGATGGGTCTTAAGCCAATCCCAGGCGGTGCGCACCTCCCCCAGATAGCGGAAGGCGGGGCGGAAGAAGGCGGCGGTGCACGCCGCCGCGGGCACATCGTGGCGCGTCTCGGAGAGGAGTTTCAGGAGCAATTCGCTATTGGCGAAGAGCGGCGCGAAGAGGATGCGGCGCTTGCCGCTATAGCCGCTCTCGTCCTGGTAGACGCAGGGGACGATCGGGAGCGCGGGATGGCGATCGCGCTCGAGTTCGGCGCGCAGGAGGGCGAGGAGTTCGCTAAACGGCTCGCGAAAGGCCTTGAACGATTCGAGGCTGACGAAGCCCCGGCGCAGCACCATGCGGTAATCGCCGTTGTCCTCCTCTTCGCTACCCAGGGTGCCCAAGGATTTCTTGAGGCGCCCCAGGAAGCCGGTCTCCTTCGGCGCGTGCTCTTCCTTCGCGAAGGCCTCCATTTCTTCCCGGTCCACGCGGTAGGAATCCAGTTCCTCCGCCACCGCCTGCTCGAGCCGAAGCCGCTCTTCCAGGCTCACCGATAGGGGCGCCGGGGGCGTCTCGCCGGTCGCCGGGGATTCCGAAGTCGAGGGCGCGACCGGTTGGCTCAGGGCCGCTTCGCTGCGCACCGCCTCGAGCCAACGGATCATCTGCTCGCACGATTCCTTCAGTTTGTGCCAGCTGGGCCGGCTGACGAACTTGCTCGTCTCGATGAGGTCGGTGACCACCTTCTTCACCGTCTCCAGATGGGGCAGGTGGCGGCGGCCCAGCACGGTCCCGATCTCGGCGAGCATCCCGGGGTTGCCCGCCAAGCGCTTGTTCCAGAGGATGGCTTCCTCGCGCAAATCCGCGTATTCCCCGCGCAGGCGATTGATCTGGGCCTTGAACGCGTCGTGGTAGGTGAGTTCCTCGAGGGCCTTTCGGTAGTCCTCGCCGAAATGCCCGATGAATTGGGATAGGTTTTTCAGCGTTTCAGGCCCGACGGTCATGCGGGGTCTCCAGTCGCTTCCAAGCTCGCTCTCCCTAGCTTCGACAAGGTCAGGAAAGGGCTTAGCACGAAATCACGGCCCCGATTCCTGGGGGGCCACCCGGCCGCGCTCCCAGGCGCGCTTTCGCTTCGGGCGCGCGCAGCCCTAGGGGGGCTTTCCCCATCATTTCGGGCCTGGAAAGTCGCCTTAGGGCCTACCGCAGCTTAGCCCCCACCATCCCCCCTCTTCCACCCATTCGCCCACGCGCCAACCCCGTCGCCCCAATTTTTCCGTCACCCCTGCCTTTCCTTCCGGGTGGATCCCGGAGAGGATGAGCGTGCCCCCGGGCGCGAGCATCCCGGCCAGACGGTCATCCTCCAAAAGTCGCAGCAGGATCTCGGAGACGATATTCGCGATGATGAGGTCGAAGGCCTTCCCGAGGGGGACCGAATCCAGGAGATCCGATTGGAATAATTGGATGCCGGTCTCCCGATTTTCCGCCACGGTCTCCCGGGCCCGGCTCACCGCCATCGGGTCATTGTCGCAGGCGAGGGTCTCCCCCGCCCCGAGGCGCACGGCGAGGAGCGCGAGGATGGCCGTGCCGCAACCCACATCCAGCACCCTCCCCCCCGGTTTCACCTGGCGTGCGACCAATCGGGCCGCCAAGCGCGTCGTGGCGTGGTGCCCGGTGCCGAAGGCGAAGCCCGGCACCACGCGGATCGACGGCAGGCCGGGGTCAAGGTCCCGGTCGGGATAGGGGTTCACCCAGAGGCCCCCGGCGAGTTCGAAGGGCTCCAGGCTATCGATCCAGGTCTTGATCCAATCGATGGCGTCCTTCTCGATGCGGTCGACGGGGCGGCACCCGTACTCCGCCAGGAACGCGGCGAGTTCCGCCTCCGTCGGGGCGCCGTCGCCCTCGTGGAAGACCAGGTGCAGGGTCGGGGAAAGCCCCGGGGCGAACTCGATGAAATAACTCCCGAAGCCGCGGCCCAAGAGGGCCCCTTCGATCTCCTCCTCGCGTTCGGGCGGGAAGGAAAAGATCCAGTCGACGCTGCGCGGCGTGATCATGGGCGCGCCCCCGCCCCGAAGAGGCGGACCGCCGCGAGGATCGCCTCCACCATGGAGCCGTGCTCCGCCACGCCCTTCCCCGCGATGTCGAACCCGGTGCCGTGGTCGACGCTCGTGCGCACCACCGGCAGCCCGAGGGTCACGTTCACCGAAGAGCCCTTGGCGAGCATCTTGAGGGGGATGAGGCCCTGATCGTGGTAGCAGGCCACCACCGTGGCGTACTTGCCCTTGGCCACGCTGACGAAGGCCGAGTCCGCGGCGAGGGGGCCCTCGATGGAACGCCCTTCCGCCCTGAGTTTTTCGGCCACCGCGGCGATGACGGCGTCTTCCCCCCCGAAGAGCCCGCCCTCCCCGGCGTGGGGATTGAAGCCCATCACCGCGAGTGGCTTCCCATCCCCGTGGAGATCCTGCAGGAGCGCGCCGTGGCGCAACGCGCGCTCGATCACCCGGGGGGTGAGGGCCCCGGAAACCCGGGCCACCCCGAGGTGGGTGGTCATGAGCACGAGGTTGAAAAACGGCGATGTGAACGCCATGGAAATTTCGGGCGCGCCCAGGGCCTCGCCGTAGAACTCCGTGTGCCCGATGAAGCCCGGCTTCACGAGATCGATAGATTCCTTGCACACCGGCGCCGTGCAAACCCCGTCGGCCCCGCCCGCCTTGAGGATCTGAATGGACCGCTCCAGGATGGCCAAGGCGTGGCCCCCGGCCTCCCGACTGACGGCCCCGAGGGGCGCACTTCCTCCCGCGACCTCCACCAGGCTCCACCGGGGCCCTTCGGTTCCCCGGATCCCCTCCCCATCCCATCGGATGCCTTCCCAAACGCCGGCCGGGCAGGCAGAAAAGACCCCGCGCGATCCGAGCACCGCGACCGAAAGCCCATCCTTCTCGAAATGCTCCCGGACCTTCTTCTCCGAAGGCGTCCGCGGACGGCTGACCGCCGCGATCGTCTTGAGGACCACCTCCGGCCCGATCCCCGCCGGATCCCCCGCCGTCACAAGAAGTCTCATCGTTTTCATTCGCTTACACCTATTTATCCCATCACCATCGCATGCGGAGCCAAAAGTCTTCGAAGCCGAAAATCGTACCTCAAACCCGGTCGCATCACCGAGAACTGCGAGACTAGGCTCCAGCCATTTCTACGGGCGCCGTAAGCCCGGATTCAAGTCATTCCACCGGGCGCAGCGAGTCGGGAATCCTTTTCAAAATGGAATCCGAAAAAAAGGATCCCTGACAAGCCGAAATGCCAAATTGACACCCTCTTCTCCCCAACCCCCTTCAAAAGGCGCAAGCCTTTTACCTGGTCCTCGCCGGTGCAAGCCCATCCAAGGCGACCTGCAGGCGTCCCTGGAGGCTCGCATCAGCGCCCCCCCCCTAAAACCGCAAGCGAGTACCCCCGCGGGCGCTGCGGCGAGCCGGAAGGGATGCTTGCAGGTCGCCGGGTACGGGAAAGCCCGGCGAGAGACCAGGGTTTCAACCATCCGTCGCGTAAAGCTGTTCCAGCGTTTGCCGCGTCGATTTCTCCCCGATGGCCTTGATGGAGCAGCCGCCCTCGAACACCACGCCGTTCTGGATGATGAGTTCGGGCGTGCTGATGTCGCCGAGGATGCGGGCGGTGGGGGTGAGGATGACGCGCACCGTGGCGTCGATGCTGCCGATGAGCACGCCCTCAACGATGCAGCTCCCGGCGCGGATCTTCGTCTTCACCCGACCGTGGCGGCCGATGACCAGGTTCTCCACCTCGAGGTCGGGCCCCTCGAAGCGCCCCTCGATGCGCAGGCTCCCGTTGACGTGCAGGCGCCCCTGGAAGAACGATTTGGGTCCGATGAGGTTCTTTTCGTCGTAGAGCGCCATGCATGACTCCGGTGTGGGATCAGCCCAGGGTTGCGGGGGATCGGGCGCCGCCGCGGTCGCGGCCCCCCACGAGGGCCGCGATCACGAGATCGCCGCTGACGTTGAGGGTGGTGCGGCACATGTCGAGGAACCGGTCGACCCCGAGGATGATGCCGAGCCCCTCGGCGGGCACGCCGATCTGGGTGAGGAGAATCATGATGAGGGGCAGGCTGCCCCCGGGGACCCCGGCGGTGCCGATGCCCGCGAGGATCGACATGAGCACCACCTGGATCTGGGCGCCCATCCCCAGGTGCACCCCGTAGACTTGGGCGAGGAAGAGCACCGTGACGCCCTCGAAGAGCGCGGTGCCGTTCTGGTTGGCCGTGGCCCCCACCGTGAGCACGAAACGGCTGGTGTCGTTGGGCAGGCCCAGGTTCTTCTGGGCGAGCTCGAGGGACCGGGGCAGCGTGGCGTTGGAGGAGGCGGTGGAGAACGCGTAGAGGTAGACCTCGCGGCAGGCCCAGAAGAACTTGTAGGGGTTTTTTCGAAGCACTAGCCATAAGACCCCGGCGTAGACGACGAGCTGCTGGAGGAGCAGCCCGGCCACCACGAGGATGACGTAGAAGAGGAGTTTACTGAAGATCTGGGGCCCCATGCTCACGGTGGTGTTGAAGACCAGGGAGAACACGGCGAAAGGCGCCAGCAGCATGGCGAAGCCGATGATCTTGAGGCAGACGGCGTAGACCTGCTCCAGGAGCGAGACGAGGGCCTCGGCCTTCTCCCCGCCCCGCACCAGGAAGGTGAGCGCCAAGCCGAAGACGAGGGCGAACACCATGAAGGCGAGCATGTCGCCCTTGAGGGCGCCCATCGCGGCGCCCAAGGGATTATCGGTGACCAATTCGACCAAGGTCTGGGCGGGATCTTTGGCCTGGGAGGCGTTGGCCTGGACCTTGGCCAGGGCGGCCTTCTGCACGGCGACCATCCCCGCGTCGAGTTCCACCCCGCGGCCCGGCTGGAAGACCTGCGTGAGGGCGATGCCGATGAGCACCGAGAAGCTGCTGAGGACCACCGTGAAGAGGATGGCCTTGCCGATGGCGCTGCCGAGCCCCTTGCCCCGCCCCAATTCGAGCACCCCGAGGACGAGGGCCGAGAAGACGAGGGGCACGACGGTCATGAAGATCAAGTTCAAGAAGACCTTGCCGATGGCATAAAAGATCTTCGTGGACAGGAATTGCACCACGGCGGTGTCCTTCCAACCCAGGGTGTGGCACGCGATCCCCGCCGCCCCTCCGAGGAGGAGGGCCAGGATGAGGGCCCAATGTCGTTGAATTTTCATGGGTCTTCCCGGGGGCCTTTCTTTAAAAACCCCTGTTTCCCCCCATTTTCTGATGAAATCCTGTAAATTTCATTGACAGCGCGCCGGGCCGGGGGTAAAATAGGCGCCCTGAGTTCGCAGGATCCTAGAGGCTCCCATGAAGACTGAAATCCATCCCGAATACCACCTCGACGCCGTCATCAAATGCGCCTGCGGGGTCGAATACAAGGTTCCCGGCACCCAAAAGCTCATGCAGGTCGAAGTCTGCTCCCAGTGCCACCCCTTCTATACCGGCAACGACCGCATCATGGATACCGAAGGCCGCGTCGAGAAATTCCGCAAGAAATTCAAGCTCGAAGCCAAATAAAGGGCCGTTCCCCGAGCATCGGGCTCCCCCCGATCCCAAGCACGCCGCGAGGCGTGCTTTTTTTTACCCGCCCGCCTTCGAGCGATGGCGCCCTCCCCCCGATCGGGTCAGGGATTCGTTTTGGGAAGGGCCGCCGCCTTGTCCGAGGGGACCTTCTTCGCGGGAGTCGCCTTCTTGGGGGCGGTTTTTTTCGTTTTTTTAATGGCGGTCTTCGCGGCCTTCTTCGGGCTTTTTTTACCGGCGGGCTTCTTCGCGACCGCCCTATTCGCCGCGGCGGGAGCGCCCGCGGGCCGTAGCACGGCCAAGAGGCGCTCGTCCTCGGATTCGGGGAAGAGTTCTTTTTCGAGGGCGAGGGCCAAGTGCCGGGCGCTTTCGGCGCGGTTTTTCAAGATCGCGTCGAGGAGCCGTTTGCGGAACGCCGGGGAATCCTTGAAGGCGGACGGCGAGATCGCCACGAGGAGATCGCCTTCACGCAATTTCGCGCGGTGCTCCTTGAGGGCGCGGTTGGCGCCCTTCCCGAGGAGGCCGGCGCCTTGGGCCAAATGCCCGAGGGTTTTCTTGCGCCCGTCATAATGCCAGAGGCCGGGCCATTGGGCGCCCGCCAGCGCGATCGTCGCGCCCTCGCCATGGATCAGGAGGGCCGAGGCCTGGGTTTCGAGGCGCACCGCCGCGCCATCGGCGTCGAGGAGCGCCCGCGCCGGCTCGCGGCCGGCGACGGAGGCGAGGGAAGAGAAGATCGGCAGGGCGGCGGAAAGGGGCGCCTCCCCCAG
>JAFLEE010000076.1 GCA_017302015.1 Spirochaetota bacterium
TATTGACCATCTCGTCCACCACCTTCACGTTGGACATCTCGATGAAGCCCTGGAGCGTGCGGGGCTGGCCTTCCAAGCCCGGCGTGCCCTCGATCTCGGGGCCCGAGGCCTCGCTCACCTTCATGAGATTCCCGCCGATGGAGGCCAGGCCGGCCGGGTTGACGAAGCGGTAGGTGTTGAGTTGCCCCACGTCCTGGATCTCGTCGCTGCCGGCGACCTTCACGGTCACCTGGCCCAGGTCGGAAATGGCGATGGTGTCGAAGATGAAGCCCTCGGGCATGATGAGTTCGGGCATCATGCGCAGCCCGTTGGAATTGAGCACCTGCCCGTTGGAGTCGATCTTGAAGGTCCCGTCGCGGGTGTAGGAAACTGTGCCGTCGGCCATCTGGACCTTGAAGAAGCCCTGGCCATCGAGGGCCAAATCGAGTTTATTCCCGGTATTCTGCAGGGATCCCTGCTCGTACATGCGCTGGGTGGCCGCCGGCTTCACACCGAGGCCCACCTGCACGCCGGTGGGCACGACCGTCTCTTCGGTCGCCGGGGTGCCCGCCATCTTGAGGGTTTGGTAGAGGAGATCCTCGAAATCGGGACGCATCTTTTTGAAGCCCGTGGTGTTTACGTTGGCCAGGTTATGGGCAATGGTATCGATGTTGAATTGCTGGCCGTTCATGCCCGAGGCAGCCGTCCATAGCGAGCGAACCATGGGATCCTCCGCGACCACCGAAACCGGCGTCGCCGGGGTGGGGTTCTTTCCCATTTTCGGCGGAATTCATGGACGGGTGAGAGTTATTTGCGGTCGTCGGCCCCCCGAAAAGATCTCAACCCGAGGACCCGTTTTTCCCCCGCAGGGAAGCAAATCTTCACCACGTCGGCGCGCACCAAAGCGCCTCCCCGAATGCACGGGTTTCCCGATGATTTTTGCTTGAGGTTTTTCGGCATCTGCCGAGGATCCCCGCGATCATGACCCGTTTACGGACGTTCTGCGGGCCTGAACTCTGGGGATGCGGGGCCTCGGCAAAGGAGGTCCCATGGATGGAAACAACGGGCCTTCGATTTCCCTGGCTCCACGCCCCCCTTCGCCGAGGCCCCAGGATATGAAAAACGATTTCGGCGGAGCGTTAGAGCCATCCAGGCCGCGCAAAGATCCTATAATCGGATGAGGTTTCACCGATGCGCCCGCACCGAATCGCCCCCGTTTTTCTTCTCATTTTCTCCATAATGCTCCCCGCCCAGGGGGGCCTGCCACCGCTCGCAGTGAGCCCCTTCCCGCCCCTCTCCACCAAGGAAGACCCCTTCCTGCTCCAGGTCTCCCGGGTCTCCCTCGATGGCCTTAAGTCGCTCCTCAAAAGCGGGGCGGACCGCGGGACGCGGAGCCTCACCGGCCAAAGCGCCCTCATGATCGCCTGTCTCTATAATACCCCGGCGGCGGTGAAGCTCCTCGTAGAAGGCGGGACGGATGTGAACCTCCCCGACTATTCCGATTACACACCTTTGATGGCCGCCGCGGCCCGAGGAGACACCGCGAGCATGGCGCTCCTCTTGGACCGGGGCGCCAACCTCGAGGCCCGTACCCGATTCGGCGATACGCCGCTGCACGTCGCCCTCGGCGGACTGTGGTGGATTCCCTCCGGCGCCCTCCTTCCCGGGGCGAATGTCTCCACGTCGGCCAGCGCGCTCACGCTCAAGCCGCAGGTCGAAGCCGCACGGCTGCTCCTGAAGGCCGGGGCGGATGTCTTCGCCACCGACATTTCCGGCCAGCACCTCTTCATCAAACTCGCCTGCCGTGGAATCACCAACGGCATGGACCTCCTCGCCGAGGCCGGACTCCATGTGAACAAGCGCGACGAGGCGAGCATGACGGCGCTCATGTGGGCCGCCGTCTACGGGTATACCGCCGCGCTTCGCGAACTAGTTCGCCTGGGGGCCGACCTCAACGCGGCCACCGAGGAGGGCCGCACCAGCCTCGACCTCCTCCGCCGAGAAGAACCCGATACCATCCGAATCGTCACCGAACGCGGCACGCTCACGCGGCGGCTGCGCCACCCGGCGAACCGCGCCGAAGTCATCGCGCTCCTGGAGTCCCTGGGAGCCAAATAGCCTCGCCCACCGGACCGAGCCGGGCGGCGGGGAAAAGCGTCTGCGGGGGGGCGCCGGGCCGCGTCCAGCCGCGCCAACGTTCGGCGTAATAATACCGCAAGTTCCCCCAATCATCCCAATCCCGCAGGCGTTCGGCGTTGGAGGCGGGCAGGGCCCTCGGGTTCAAGTCCAGGGCGAGGTCGGCATTCGTCCGGCCATCTCCGTTCCAATCCACCCAGGCCGAATGCTTCCTCCCGAGTCCCGCGCGCTCGTCGAGGTGGACTTCATCGAGGGCGAGGCCCCGCCCGTCCGAAAAATCGAGCCTCGGGGAGAACGCCTCCGGGTCGAGGGAAGGCCCGCCTTCGACCCATACCGGCTGGTTCGAATAGCGTCCGGGGCGATTGTAGAGGAGGTAGCGGTCGCCTTCGTTGGTGCTGCCGATCGACGGGAGGCCCCAGCCGGAATAGAGGTAATTCACGATGCTGTAATAATTGGGCTTGTAGTTGCGGTCCTCGAACCCGCCGTGCCTGAGGCCGAGGTTATGCCCCATCTCATGCATGAGGGTGAGGGCTTGGCCATTGACGGCCACGTTCCCCCACACCCGCATCGAGGCCCCCAGGGCGATGATCGCCTTCGGCTCCCCGATCGTGCCCATGCCCGCGATCCCCTCGTAACGCCCCGCCTCGGTGGAGACCGCTTGCACGAAGAGGCCGTAATAGAAGGCGAGATGGCGGGGCGCCTCGAGCCAGGCGGCGCGGAAGGTATCGAGGCCCGCGAAGCGGCGCGATCCCGTCATCGCCACGAGGCCGAGTTCGGGCCTGAGGGCCGCCTTTCCCCGTAGATCGAAACGTCCCGCCGCCGCCCGCTCTTCCCCGTGGAAGAGGTTGCCCACGTCGAAATGCACCGCGATCCCCCGGCGCGCGAAGGAGCGCCGCACCAGGGCCAGGGACGCTTCGAAGGGTTGGATGCCGAAGGATTCCGAATCCATCGTGTCGATCTGCATGAATAGATCTGGCACGCCGGGGCGGGCCCCCCACGCGTGGAGGGGAAGCCCCGCGAAGGTGGCGCCGGCGACCTCGTTGGCGTCGGGGATCCCGTCCCCATCCGCATCGAGCGTCCCGCGCACGTCGTTGGGCAAGCCCGGCGTCGGCGTTCCCAGGGACCACGCGTCCGCATCCGCGGCCTCCAGCCGCGTCCAATCCTTGCCCAGGCTTTTCCCCGGAGGCAAGGCCGGTAATCGCCCCGCGAAACAATCGAGTTCGGGGGTTCCCGCCCCGAACCGCACGCCCTCGACATCGCGGAAACCGTGCTGGAGGAGCACGGCGCCGGCGTGCGCGGCCCTCCGTGGGTCTGCTGCCGCGTCATCGATCACGGGGGTTTCCTCGCCGGCGGGGAGGTAGACGAGGAAGATTTTCCCCGTGCCCAGGTTGGATGCGGGGAGGGTCCATCGTCGGCGGCCCTCCGCGCCCAGTCTGACGACGGACCATTCTTCCAGGGAAGCGCCGCGCGCGCCCCGAACGAAACATTCCAGCCACCAGCCCCCGTCCTTCAGGGCGCCGATCTCCGAAAGGACGAGGGCCCGATGGGGCTCCACCGGATTCGCTGGCGGATACTTGGCGAGTTGCTCCGCGCTGAAATCATCCAACCCATCGCCCGGGGCGCAAACGGAGAGGAGGAACGCGCCGACCAGGGCGAACCTCAACATCCGCGCTCGATTGGAGGGATCCCCGCCGCCGCGGGAGAATCCGAGGCATGCGGCAACGAGCGAGTCCATCACGCCGATTCGTCCGCGCCGCGCTCCCCGTGCTCCGAACTCGCCACGAGGTCCCCTTCCGCGAACACGTTGAAATACCAGGCGGTGGTATCCGGAGGGAGCGCCGCGCGCATCCTCCCCGTCGCCTTTTCCACCTCGACGGGGACCGTATTCCAGGTGCGGTCCATCCAGTGGCCCGAGGCCCGGGTGAAATTGAACTCGGCGCGCTCCAGGGGCCGCGGGGAGGCGACCTCGGCCCAGACCTCGCCGCCCGCGGCGCCCTGCCCCGTGAAAGTCGGAAGCGGCGCGCCCCCCCGGAAGAGCGACTCCGCCATCGCGAGGATCTCGGGCGGCTTCTCGCCGGCGCCCCCGTGGCCGTGGGGCATGCGGACGCGGATCGCCAGGTCGCGGCGGCCCTTCGTGAGGCGGTAGGATTTCTGTAGGCTCGACATCGGGAAGGCGAAATCGTTGGTGCCATTCACCCAGAGAAACGGCATGTCCGCTGCGGGCAGGTAGCGCGAAGGATCCCAGAGTTCCAGCCATTTCTCGAGGCGTTCCCGCGACTGCTCGGCCTTCACCTGCCACCCCAGGGTGCTGGACGCATGGCCGAGGAAACCGCAACCGAAGACGGGCGCGGCGAAGGCGAAGCGGGGGTCCACCCCCGCTGCGAGGCAGGTCAGGTAGCCGCCCCACGAAACGCCCGTGAGGCCGATGCGCGACGCATCGACCCCGGGCACGGCGCGCAGGAGGCTATGCCCGAGCACCACGGCCGCCGTCGCGTGGTAGGGCCATTGGGCATCTAGGGGGAGTTCCGGCGCGAAACTCTCCACATCGAGTCCCCATCCCGCGGGCCCCGAATGCGGGTGCCTCGGCCAGGGCTTTCGCGACCACGGCGTCTCGTGCCAGCCTGGGACGCCCCCGCAGGTGTCCATGGCGATGGCCGCATAGCCCCGGGCGTTCCACAGTCGGACCCAATCGGGGAAGGCCGTGCCCCCGCCCCCATGGACGAGCACCATCGCCGGGCAACGCTCCCCGGGGGCGAGCTTGGGCAGGCCGAGCCACGCGAAGACGCGGGTCGGTTTCCCATTCCACGGCAGGCCGTCATAGAAGAGCGCGCGCACACCGGGAGCTTCAAACCCCGGCGCGGGATATTCTTTCGGGACGATGCGGAGGATTTCTTCGGGGATGGGGTGGGACATGGGGAATTCTAGCGTGCTTCAATTTATCCGTCCCTTCCCCTTTTCCCCCCGACATCGCCCCCGAAAATGGGGGCGTCTGTGGCCTGATCCTCCTCCCCAGGATCCGATGAATCTGGGCATGTAAATGTTTTCATTCCCGGGCCGGGATGGTATTATGCCCACGCGCCCTTGGCCGAAAGCCGGGGCGCGCAACTCGAAATCGTCCTGACTCCATCCCCATTCCCCGGAGCGCTCCATGGCCAAAGTGACCCTCACCGATGTCGACAAGATCTACCCCGGCGGGGTCAAGGCGGTGGACAAGTTCAACCTCGAGATCCGCGACGGCGAGTTCGTGGTGCTCGTCGGGCCCTCGGGCTGCGGGAAAAGCACGACGCTGCGCATGGTCGCCGGTCTCGAGGAGATCTCGGCGGGCAAGGTGCGCATCGGCGACGAGGTGGTCAACGACCTCCCCCCGAAGGACCGCGACATCGCCATGGTCTTCCAGAACTACGCCCTCTACCCCCACATGAGCGTGCGCGACAATATGGCCTTCGGCCTCGAACTCCGCCGCTTCCCCAAGGCCGAGATCGACGCGCGCATGCAGGAAGCCGCGCGCATCCTGGGCCTGGGCACCCTCCTCGGGCGCAAGCCGAAGGAGCTCTCCGGCGGGCAGCGCCAGCGCGTGGCCGTGGGACGCGCCATCGTGCGCAAGCCGGCCGTCTTCCTCTTCGACGAGCCGCTGTCGAACCTCGACGCCAAGCTGCGCGTGCAGATGCGCGTGGAGATCAAGCGCCTCCACCACACCCTCGGCGCCACCATGATCTACGTCACCCACGACCAGGTCGAGGCCATGACCATGGGCGAGCGCATCGTGGTCATGAAGGACGGCATCGTGCAGCAGGTCGCCGAGCCCATGAACCTCTACGACGAGCCCGTGAATAAATTCGTCGCCGAGTTCATCGGCACCCCCCCCATGAACTTCTTCGAGGCCACCGTGCAGAACAGCGCCGAGGGCCTGCGCTGCGAGGCGGGCGCCGACCTCCACTTCCCCGTGCCCGAGGCCGCCCGCGCGGCGCTGGGCGCCCACCTCGGCAAGAAGGTCACCGTGGGCCTTCGGCCCGAGGATGTGATGGATCCCCCCACGGGCGCCGTCGGCACCCTCAAGGCCCGCGTCGAGATGGTCGAGCCCCTGGGCGCCGAGTCCTACATCTATTTCCGAAGCGGCGAGACCTCCTTCGTCGGGCGCTTCGAATCGCACCGCCGCTTCAAGGAGGGCGAAGACCTCTCCCTCGTCTGCCGCCCCGGGCGCGTGCGATTCTTCGATACGGCCACCGAAAAGCGCCTCGCCTGAGGGGAAAACCGGACATGCGCTCCCCGATCGCCCTCCCCCTCCTCTTCCCAATGCTGGCGCTGCTCGTCCTCCTGCCCGTTTCCTGCGGCGAGGTCGACACGGGCAAACCCCATAAGCTCCTCGAACAGGGCTGGGAATACTACCGCGCGGGGGAATACGCCCCCGCCCTCAAGGCCTTCCAGCGGGCCGAACGCCTCAACAAGAAGGACCCCGAACTCGCCCTCAAGATCGATTACGCCCTCGCCACCACGTGGAACCTGCGGCGGCCCGGCAACGATACGGCGAAGGCCCGCGCCTATTACCAGGCCATCCTCGACAAGGCCCCCCGCCACGACCTCGCCGCGTGGACCCTCCTGGCCCTCGCCCGCCTGCTCCACGTCATCCCGTCGGACCAGAAGCCCGATTATCCGGCCATGCGCCTCGCCTACCAACGGGTCATCGACGCCTTCCCCGGCCACGCCGCCTCCGACGAGGCCTTCCTCTACCAGCAGACCACGCTCCTGGCCACGCTGAAGCCGGCCGAGGCCGCCCAGGCCCTCACCAATGTGCTCGCCTACATGGCGCGTTACCCGCAGACCCGCCAGAAGAGCCCCCTCTACCAACTCGTCGCCAATTGCCATCAGATATTGGGCAACCCCGAGGCGCGCCTCGAGGCCGAGATCCAGGCGCTCAAGACGCGGGAACTCGACCCCACCAACCCCCGCGCGAACTTCGCTTGGCCGATCTGGGCCATCGCCAACCTCGCCGAGTTCGAGGCCGGCGATTTCAAGACCGCCCGGGAGTACTACAAACGCTTCCTGGCCGAGTACCCCGACGAAAACAAGACCTACGCCGCCCAGGTCGCCCTGGATCGCCTCGCCGCCACGGAAGCCCGCGTGCGGGCAGGGAAATAACCCACCATGATCCGCAAGGTTTTCTCCTTCCTCTACCACAACTTCTCCATCGTGGTCATCGTCGGCGCCTTCGCAGCGGCCTGCGTCGGCATCCTGACCTACCGCTCCCACGAGGCCCCGCCCGGGGCCATCACCATCCGCATGGCCCATTGGCAGCTCGAGACGAGCGTGCGCGACGGCCTCATCGAGTTGGCGGCCGATTACCGCAAGGAAGTCAACCCGAACGTCTACGTCGTCCAGGAGGCCATCCCCGAATCCGTCTACGCCCAGTGGGTCTGCTCCCAACTCATGGGCGGCACGGGCCCCGACCTCATGGAGACCGGGGGCGGCGGCGTCCCACCCTACACGTGGCTCTCCTTCTACGGCCGCTATTTCGTCCCCCTCACGCGCGATGTCATGCGGGCCAACCCCTACAATAAGGGCACCGACCTCGAGGGCGTCTCGCTCAACCGCACCTACTACGACAATATGATCTCGGGCTACGTGGAGGAGCACCAGGAGTACATGGGCTTCCCCCTCTCCCAATTCGTCATCCGCATGTTCTATAACCGCGACCTCCTGAAGCGCCTCACCGGGCTCGACAGCGCGCCGACGAATTACCGCGCCTTCCTCGCCGCCTGCGAGAAGATCCGCGGCCAGAAGGACCGCACGGGCAAGCCCTTCATCCCCTTCGTGCTCTCCCAAACCCACCAGGGCCTCGTCGAGACCTACATGTGGGACCTCCCCACCTACGGGGCCCTGCGCCGCTGCGATTTCAACCGCGACGGCTGGGCGGGGAACGACGAGGTCTTCGTCGCCATGAAGAGCGGCCTCCTCACGATGCGCTACCCGGGCTACGAGGCCAAGTTCAAGATGATCGCCGACATGCTGCCCAATTTCCCCCCCGGCTTCACCGGCCTGGGCCGCGACGAGGGCGTCTTCTTCTTCGCCCAGGAGCGCGCGGTCTTCATCCCCGCCGGCACCTGGGACTGCAAGAGCCTCATGGACCAGGCCAAGGGCAAGTTCAATATCGGCCTCATGGATTTCCCGGCGCCCGACAAGACCGACCCGGTCTTCGGCCCCTACATGGAAGGCCCGAAATTCGACCGCCCCAGCGTGGGTTTCCGCTTCGGCCTCACCCGCACCTCCAAGCACAAGGAGGAAGCGCTGGATTTCCTCTATTACTTGGCCAGCCGCAAGAAGAACGAGAAACTCAACCGCATCATCGGCTGGATCCCCGCCATCAAGGGCGCCGAGATGGTCGACTTCCTCCAGGGATGGACGCCCCACCTCACCGGCGTCTACGGGGCCTTCAACTACAACATGGGGGGCGAGACGGGCATCAAATGGACCCAACTCTTCTCCCTCTACCTCACGGGCCAGACGAGCTACGAGAAGATGATCGCCGAGTTCGAGCCCTTCTACTTCAAGCGCGGCCTCATCGACTTCAAGGAGGCCAAGCGCAATTGGCGCCGCGGCATGCTCGTCAACGAGCAATTCCTCGCCGGCGTGCGCTCGCGGGCGCTCCTCGCCTCGAGCGGGGACGCCGAACTCCAATGGCTCAAGTACCGCGCCCTCACCGTGGGCCGCCAACTCTGGCCGGAGATCAGCTATTTCCGCCAGATGCAGATGGTCGACCAGCCCCCCGGCGCCGTCACCAACGGCCCCTACGAATACAGCCCGCTCGTGATGACCAAACTCCGCGCGACCCTGCGCTGAGGATCCCCCGAACGCCCCCGGAGCGCCCATGACCCCCAAACCCATCGCCTGGAAGAACCTCAAGCACCACAAGGAGATCTACCTCTTCGTGCTGCCCACCCTCGTGCTCATCGGCCTCTTCCAGTACTACCCCGCGGCCAGCGGCATCTTCCACAGTTTCTTCCGCTGGAACGGGGCCGACATCTCCGAGTTCGTCGGGTTCGGCAATTACCTCGACCTCGTCCAGGAGAAGGCCTTCTGGCAGAGCTTCAAGGTGGCCCTCATCATCGGGCTTTGGAACATCGTGAAGATGATCCCCGCCCTCATGGTGGCGGTGGCGATCCACCGGGTGGTCTCCACGCGCATGCAATTCGCCTACCGCATCCTCTTCGTCATCCCCATGGTGATCCCCGGGCTCATCGTCGTGCTCATTTGGCGCTCGTTCTTCTTCGAATCCACCGCGGGCTACCTCAACCAATTCCTCAACGCCACGGGCCTGCTGAACGTCCTCTCCCACATCTTCCCCGCCGTCTTCTCCCCCGACAAGAACCCGGTCTGGCTGGGCGACCCCCGCCTCATCCTCGTCGCCTGCGTGGTGTGGGGCTTCCCCTGGGTCGGCTCCTTCGCCGTGCTCACCCACCTGGCCAAGCTCCAGAACATCAGCAAAGACGTCTACGAAGCCGCCGACATCGACGGCATCGGCTGGTTCAGCAAGTTTACCCGCATCGAACTCCCCCTCATCATGGGCTCGATCTACCTGCTCCTCGTCTTCGTCATCATCGACACGATCAAGGACGCCGGCATGGTGCTGGCACTCGCCGGCTTCCAGGGCGGCCCGGGGGGCGTGGTCACCGTGCCCGCCCTCTTCATGATGCGCAAGGCCTTCCTCGAGCAGCAGATGGGCTACGCCTGCGCCGTGGGGATCATCCTCACCCTCGTCGTGCTCGCCCTCCAGAAGATCTCCACCCTCGTCGTCGGTTGGCCCAACCTCAACCGCCGCCTTCGCATGGTTCTGCGCGTGCTCGTCGCGGGTCTGGGGATCTTCGTCTTCTACGGCGGCATGAAATGGGCGGGCGCCGCCCTCGTCGCCGCCGTCACGCCCTGGGGGCCGATCTGGGTCCTCGTGCGCGATTTCGTGCGCGCGCGCTTCATGAAGAAGAGCCCGGAGGCCGAAGCGGCCCCCGCGGCCCCGGCCACGGCCTTCGAAGCCGCCCACGCGCTGCGCGGCGCGCCCATGGGGAGCGCGGGAGGCGCCCTCTCCCGCCCTTCCCGATTCGTGCCTAAGAAATCTTGGTTCCGAAGGTCCCCCACCGGGCAGAAGGTCCGCAAGATCGGCGACGGCGCCCTGCGGGTCGCCAAGCACGGCTGGATCTGGCTCGTCCTCGCCTTCGCGTTCCTGCCCCTCTACCTCATGGTGATCGTGAGTTTCAAGACCAATATCCAGTTCTACAACGCCCCCACCGCCATCACCAAGCCCTTCCACCCCGAGAACTGGACCTACGCCTGGAAATCGGTGACCCCGACGGTGGCCAATAGCATCTTCGTCTCCACCAGCGCCACCGCCCTCACCCTCCTCTTCGCCATCGGCGCCGCCTATTTCTTCGCCCGCCTCAAGATGCCCCTCTCCGGCTTCCTCTGGAACGCGCTCCTCATCTTGATGATGATGCCGGCCATCGCCAACCTCGTGCCCCTCTTCCGCCTACTGGCCGACATGAACCTGCTCAACACGCTCACGGCCCTGATCCTGGTGGGGGTCGCCGGGGGCCAGGTTTTCGCCATCTTCGTGCTGCGCAATTTCATCGCCGACATCCCCCAGGACCTCTTCGAGGCCGCCGACATCGACGGCGCCAGCCATTGGCAGCAACTTCGCAACGTGGTCATCCCCCTCTCGGGCCCCATCCTGGGCACCGTCGGCGTTATGCAATTCATCCACCTGTGGAACGAGTTCGTCCTCCCCCTCATCGTCATGCGCGACCACTCGCGCCTCACCGTGATGGTCGAACTGCTGCGCATGGCCGGCGAGTACGTGAAACTCTGGGGCCCGCTCATGGCCGGCTACGCGCTGGCCTCCATCCCGATCATCATCCTCTTCGTGTTCTCGATGAAGCTCTTCGTGAAGGGCCTCACCGAGGGGGCCGTGAAGGGCTGATCACCCCGCCGCGGGGAGGTCCATTTCGCCGGCGTTCTTCGCCAAGGCCAGCGTGCGCCGGCCAGCCTCCCCGGGAAGGCTGATCTCCAATCGGCAATCCCCGGCCAGGGCATGGGGGACGAGTTCCCAACGGAGCCGCAGCGCTTGGCCCTGTTTGGCGAGGCGGTAGGACAGGCGCCCGAAGAGCGTCGGCGCGTCGCGCACCTCCACCGGTTCCCCCGAATCGATCCAGGACGCCTCGATCCCGCAGCCCAGGCGCAGGGTCTGCCCCCGCTCCGTCACGAGGGCGTGGCGCAGGAGATTGACATATTCGGCGGCGGACCAGCCGTGGTCGCCGTCGCCCATGCAGCCCCCGGTCTTGCGCGGGTGGATAGCCTCGGGCCAGGTGCCCGTCGGGGTGGCGCTCTCGGCCAGGCGCTGGGCGAGGTCGAGCCAGCGGCGATCGCCGCACACCAGGAGGGCCCGGGCCAATTGCACCGTGAGGTAGGGGTTGAGGCCCGTGTGGACGATCTTCTGGAAGAAGAGCCCCTCGCGCAGATTGCTCTTGAGGAGGTAATCGATGGTGGGGCGCACCCACGGGGTCTCGGGCTCCAGGAGATCGAGGGGGCTCAGGGCCACGAGGGTGCCGATGCACGCGGTGTCGGGGTGGCGATAGGGGGAACTGGGCAGGACGCGCTGGCCCGGGGTGAAGGGATCGTTGCTCGTGAGGGCCCGGTCGACCGCCTTGCCGAGGTCCCGCCCGTACTCCTGGAAGAGCCGCCCGAAATGGCGGGCTTCGCCGCCCAGGCCGAGGGTCTTGGCCGTCCAGGCGGCGTCCTTGAGGGCCGAAAGGCCCCAGAAATTATCCCAGAAATAATGGTCATTGGGCCCGAAATGCTCCGCCGAGAAGCCGGCGGGGAGCAGGCCGAAATGGGCGCTGTCGGGCTTGTTCTGCTTGCGCCGCGTTCGGTCGACCCAATGGGCGCCCTTGCGGATGGCCGGCCAAAGATCCGCGAGGAAGTCGCGGTTGCCCGAGAGGCGGGCATGGCGCACCAGGGTGAAGATCGCCTCGCCGTTGCTGTCCCATTCTCCGAGCTGGCTGCGGAAGAAGCCGGACGCGGTCTGCTCCCGCGGGTAGAGCTTCAGTTTCGGCCGTACCTGCTCGAACCAGCCCAAGTGGTCGAAGGCCTGGGCGATGAAGGAGCTGTCGCGGAACCAGTGGCCGTGGTAGAGGAAGGACCCGGGCGAAAAATGGGTCACGTCATCGAAGACGTGCAGGTGGTTCTTCACCTTCATGAATTGCCCGGTGAGCGCGCGGTCGGGCACGGTGAGCGCCATCCCGCGAAGCCGATTGGCCCGGTAATGATCGAGCGCCTCTTCCCGGGCGCCCTGCGCCAGGGCGAAGAGCGCGCGGGGCTTGGGCGGGCGGAGTTGCACGAGGGCCGGATGGAGGTCGCCGAGGGTGCGCAGCTTCCGCTCCTCGCCGGGCGCCAGGGTCCACGTCCATTCGGCGACGCCGGTGGCCAGGCCCGATCGCGAGAGGAGCGAGGCTTGGGCGACGGGAAGCGGATAGAGGAGAGGGTCCCCCAGGTGGCGGTCGGCCACCGTGAGGGAATGGGGACGGTCCTCCAATACGATCCCCCGGAGGCCGTTCACGCGGAAGGTCCGCTTTTTGATGTGGATCTTGTTGATGTGGCCCACCGCCAGCACGTTATAGGGACGCAGCGTGATGCCGAGGGTCACCGTGCGGGCCGAGCCGCCGGTGTTCTTCACCCGATGGGTCTGCAGGATGAACTCGTGCCCATCGAGGCGCACCGCCAGGGATTCGCAATCCCATTCGAGATCGGGGTGCACATCCCAATCGGTGAGCACGATCGGCAGATCGCCCTCGACGAGGGATTGCTTGGCGCGGCCGTGGAGGCGCGGGGGAAAATGGGAGCGCCCCTCGGCGCGGAGGTAGGGGAACATGCTCCAGCCCCAGGGCGCCAAGGTGAGCATGCCCACGGGGTCGAGCATGGCCTCTCGGGGGCTGCCCTCGACGCCGAGGGCGGTCCAATTGCGGTGGGCGAGATTCCCCTTGATGAGGTTGAGGCCGGTGGGGATGAACTCGGGGGCGTCCGGGTCGGTCTGGCGCTCGACCCAATAGGGCCAGACCCAGCCCGGGTTGGACTGGATCGCCATGGTGTTATTGAGCCCCGACAGCAGCACCGAGATGCCCTGGGAGAGGAGTTCGATGGGGAACCCGACCCGGGCCGGTCGGCCGAGGTAGACGAGGCCGTTGATGTAGGGGATGAGATGCCCCATGCGCGTCCAACGGAAAATTCGGATGAGCAGGGTCAGGAGCATCGGGGGGGGGACGGGGCGCGGCGCCCGGCAGGGCTTAATTTAGCATCCAACGGGCCCTTTTCCCCCGAAAGGCGGGATTTTCCCCCTTGTTTCCCGGGCCAACGCACGCGAGGTGGACGCGCCAGCGGTGCTTCACGGCAAAGGCGGCGTAATAAAGAAGGAATTGGTTTTCAATGGCTCGCGGAGGCCTCCGCACGACCGCACAGGGCCATTTTCGTTGCCCGAAAGGGGGTCAAAATACTATAATACCGGATGGCAGTCCTCCTGTATGAGCCCATCAATCAGGTCCAGGTCCTGATGGTCAACGCGCTCATCCAGAATGGCGTGATGGTCTTCGCCACGGCGAACAAGTTCGATATCCTGGCCCGCCTCCACACCAAGCAATTCCCCGTCCTCATCTGCGACGGTTCGGCCGACGAGACCGAACTCATCACCATCCTCCAGGACATCAAGAAGGACGAGGAACTCGCTGGCACCCGCATCATCCTCCACACCCGCACCCCCTCGCGCGAGTTCCTCATGGACATGGTGAAACTCGGCGTGGCCGGGTTCATCCTCAAGCCGTTCCAGGCCGAGCCGTTCATCGCCAAGTTCAACGAGATCATGGCCAAGTTCGCCACCGGGCCCATGGAGCGAAAGAACATCCGCATCAAGCCCGACCCGAAGGATAACGCGACGGTCACGGTGCGAAGCAGCGCCACCTTCAAGCTCGTCTCGGGCCGCATCCTCGATATCTCCATGGGCGGGCTGCTGCTCCAGAGCGTCACCCCCCTCGGCGAGGCCGAACTGGCGCCCAAGCAGCTCATCAAGAACGTCCAGATCAAGTTCCGCCTGGTGACCATCGAACTCAGCGCGGTGGTGATCGCCAAGAAGGACAACACGGTGGCCCTGAAGTTCTTCCAAGTCCCCGATTTCGAGAAGAACACGCTCAGCAAGTACATCTACGAAAACATGGTGGTGGAATTCAATGCCAAAAAATGAAAGCCGTTTCCGCGAAGCCCTGACCTACGACGACCTTTTGCTTGTCCCCGACGACTCCTCCGTCGTCCCCACCGGGGTGAACCTCCAGACCCGGCTCACTCGGCGCATCGCCCTCCAGATCCCCCTCATCTCCGCCGCGATGGACACCGTGACCGAGAGCAAGTTGGCCATCGCCATCGCCCGCGTCGGGGGCATCGGCGTCATCCACCGCAACCTCTCCATCCCCGACCAGGTGCGCGAGGTGCAGATCGTCAAGCGCAGCGCCAACGGCGTCATCCACCACCCCGCCACCCTGACCCCCGACACGACGATCCGCGCCGCCATCCAGTCGATGCAGGAGCTCTCGGTCACCAGTTTCCCCATCGTCGAGGGCGGCAAGGTCGTGGGCATCCTCACCAACCGCGACCTGCGGGCCGAAGTCGACCTCGACCACCCCGTCTCGTCGGCCATGACCCGCAAGGTCATCACGGCCCCCGAGGGCACCCCCATCGAGAAGGCCCTCGATCTCATGAAGAAGAACAAGATCGAGAAGCTCGTGATCACCGACAAGGAGAACCGGCTCAAGGGCCTCATCTGCTCCAAGGACATCCTCGCCACGAGCAATTACCCCCTGGCGACCAAGGATGACTCGGGCCGCCTGCGCGTGGCCGCGGCCATGGGCACCAACCCCAAGGAGCTCGACCGCGCCGACGCCCTGGTGAAGGCCGGGGTCGACGCCCTCGTCGTGGACACGGCCCACGGGCACAATATCAACGTGCGCGAGATGGTGCGCAAGCTCAAGAAGCGCCACCAGGTCGACGTCATCGCCGGCAATATCGCCACGGGCGCCGCCGCCAAGGCGCTCATCGAGGCCGGCGCCGACGCCCTGAAGGTCGGCATCGGCCCCGGGAGCATCTGCACCACCCGCATCGTCTCGGGCGTCGGCGTGCCCCAAGCCACCGCCATCCTCGATGTCGTGGAGGCCGCCCGCTCCCGCAAGATCCCGGTGATCGCCGATGGCGGCATCAAGTACTCCGGCGACGTGGCCAAGGCCCTCGCCCTGGGCGCCGCGACCGTGATGATCGGCAGCCTGTTCGCCGGCACCAGCGAGAGCCCCGGCGAGGTGATCTACTACCAGGGGCGCACCTACAAGACCTACCGCGGCATGGGCTCGCTGGCCGCCATGAAGGCCGGCGGGCGCGAACGCTACGGCCAGGGCGACGTCGAGAACGAGAAACTCGTCCCCGAGGGCATCGAGGGCGGCGTGCCGCTGAAGGGCAGCCTCGTCGAACTCGTCCACCAGCTCCTCGGCGGCGTGCGTAGCGCCATGGGCTATTGCGGGGCGCCGAACCTCGAGCACTTCGCCAAGCGAGCGCAGTTCGTGCGCATCACCAACGCGGGCCTCCGTGAGAGCCACGTCCACGACGTGATCATCACCAAGGAAGCCCCGAATTACCGCACCGATTCCAATTAAGGGCCCCCCGGCCCCGGAGAAAGCCATGTTCCAGGGAACCTACACCGCCATCCTCACGCCCTTCTCGGGCGGCCAGATCGACTGGGCCACCTTCGAGAAACTCCTCGACCTCCAACTCGCCGCCAAGGTCGAGGGCATCGTGCCCATGGGCACCACCGGGGAATCGCCCACCGTCCCACACGAGGAGCACCGCCAGGTCGTCGAGTTCGCCGTCAAGCGCGTGAAGGGGCGCTGCAAGGTCATCGCGGGCACGGGCAGCAATAGCACCGCCGAAACCCTCGAACTCTCCCGCCACGCCGAGAAGTCGGGCGTCGACGGGTGCCTGCTCGTCACCCCCTACTATAACCGCCCGACCCCCGACGGGCTCGAGCGCCATTTCAAGGCCGTCAGCGACGCCGTGGGCATCCCCCTCGTGCTCTACAATATCCCCGGCCGCACCGGCACCCGCCTCTCCGCCGAGCTCATCGCCCGCCTCGCGGCCTTCAAGAACATCGCCGCGGTGAAGGACGCCACGGGCGAGTGCGATCTCTGGAGCGACGTCATCCGCCTCTGCGGCGACCGCCTGGCCGTGCTCTCCGGCAACGATTCCCAGATCCTCCCGCTCATCGCCGTCGGCGGCCGGGGGGTCATCTCGGTGGCCTCCAACCTGATCCCCCAGCGCGTGAAGGCCCTCGTGGACGCGGCCCTCGCCGGGGACCTCCCCAAGGCCCGCCAGATCCAGTACGAGTGGTGGGATCTCGGCAAGCACCTCTTCCTCGAGACCAACCCGATCCCCGTGAAGGCGGCCGCCAAGGCGATGGGGCTCATCCCCGACGAAGAATTGCGCCTGCCTCTCTCGCCCATGGGCGCCGCCCCGCGGGAGACGCTCCTGAAGACCCTGCGCGCCATGAAACTCGTTCCGTGAAGCACCCCGCCATGGGGGGCGCCGCCCCCCGCCGCACCGGCCTGCTCTCGCGCCTGCTCCCCGCCTCCGCCCGCGACGGCGAAGGGCGCCTCGACGAGGTCATCTTCATCGACTACGAGAACGTGCAGCGCGTCGACCTCTCCCGCTGGACGGGCGACCCGAGCGTGCGCGTGCGCGTCTACCTCGGCCGCAACCAGAAGACCATGTCGGCCGAGTTCGTCCGCCAGGCCCAGGTCCTGGGCGGGCGCCTCGAGTACGTGAACATGGAGGGCGAGGGCAAGAACCACCTCGACTTCCACATCGCCTTCGACCTCGGCCGCTTCCACGCCTCCACTCCCGAGGCCGTGGAGTTCGCCGTGGTCTCCAACGACCGCGGCTTCGATGGGATGCTGCGCAGCCTGCGCAAACTCGGCCGCAAGGTGCGCCGCCTCGGCCCCGGCGGCGAGGAGAAGGACCGTGAGAAGGAGGGCCGCGGGGACCGCGAACGGTCCGAACGCGAGCGTGAGCGCGAGAAATCCGACCGCGAAAAGCCCGAACGCGAGCGGGGCGAGCGCGAGAAGGCGGCCGAGCCCCAGGAAGCCGAACTTCCCGATGTCAGCGCCGCCACCGCCAAGATCCTGGAGAATATCGGCGAGATCGCCCAGGCCCGACGCCCCAAGAAGCGCTCCACCCTCGAGAACCACATCGACTCCGTCTTCAAGCCCCTCGGCGGGAACTACTCCGTCGCCTCCGTCATGGAGGAGATGCTCGAGAAGGGGCTCATCGCGGAGGGGGCGAACCAGAGGATTACCTACCACTTTTAGGCAAACCTTGTTTTCGTCGGGGCCTGCCCGTTCACCCGCGGCGGACGAACCACCCGCTCCGTCGCGCTCGAAGCGCACAGGGGATGTTGTTTCGTTTTCAAATTTCTCTTTGGCGCTTAGGCGCTCCTGCGCGGGTGGTTCGTCCACCGCAGGTCATCGGGGTTCCTCCGACGAAGAACAAGGGAAACGCTGGCGCATTTCGATTCCATTTTTCTAGACATTCCCTACAACTCCGCTCCGTTGCGCTGGAAGCGCTCAGGGACTGTGATTTCGTGATCAAATTTCACTTGAGCGCTTAGGTGCTCCTGGGCGGGTGGTTCGTCCACCGCAGGTCATCGGGCTCCCTCTGACGAAGAACAAGGGAGACACTGGCGAATTTCAATTCCGTTTCTCAAGACATTCCCGACAACTGCGCTCCGTTGCTCTCGAAGCGCTCAGGGAATGTGTTTCCGTGGTCAAATATCACTTGGGCGCTTAGGCGCTCCAACGTGGAACGGGACGCCCACCCCGGGCCATTCGGGGCTTCGCCGCCGAGGGAAGGAAAACTTGGCCACCGAACGATTCACTTTCCTGTGTCGTACTGGATAGACCGGCTCGACCGCAGGGCAGAGCCCAAGTAAAGGACGCACGAGGATGAGTCCTCTTGGGCCGATCGATGTGGAGGTGGGAGTTCTATTTCGGTTCGCGGAAACTGAACGCGGCCATTTTCTCCCGCATTTGATCGAGTTCGTCGTTCACCACGGAATAGGCCGGCCACTTCGATCCGTTGTTATCCTGATAATCCTTTTCGCTGAGATATTCCCCGTAGGCGAGGGCCAAATAACGGCCGATCTCCTTCGTTTTGGGGAGGCACGCGTCCACCTCGTACTTGAAATAGGTGGGTTTTTTCCCGTACCGCGACTCGAGGAGCAGGCGCATGTGCCCATCTAAATGACGGATGAAGGCGATGACGCGTTCCTTCCGGAAATTGAACCAGTGGAATCGCGGTGCGGCCGCCTCGACATCCCCCAAGAGGTCCCGGCTCCAAACACTCGCCATCGATTCATAATCGGCAACGAAGGTCAGAATCTCACTCCTTCTTTTGGCGTACTGCTCCGCCGCAATGGGGAAATGACGCTCGAACTCGCGGCGGTTCATGTACATTTGATAGACGTAGATTTCATACCGTTTGAGCAGAGTTTCTGGCTTCCCCGATTGGGCGATGGCCGTGGAGACCTCCTCCACGCCATAGGAGGATTTTTTCCCGTAGCGGGATTGGAGCGTCTTGTACGCACTCGAAATGGCGTTCTCGATCACGAGGGCCTTTCCGCTCAAAAATTTCCGACGGACCACCAAGGCGACGAGGAACCCGATGGGGGGCGCGCACACGTAGGGCGCGATCTGCAGCAGCCAGTCATTGGGGATCCCCGGGAAGATCCCCGAATCGGCCATCATGGATTCGCCGGGAGTCTCCGGGTTTCGGAGAACGCGTTCCACCCCTTCATCCGCAATTGGCAGGCCGGGCAGGCGCCGCAACCGCGGCCCCAGGCGTGGAGCGCTTCGTCGCCGGCGTAGCAGGTGAGCGTCTCGGAGATGAGGGCGTCGAGTTCGCCGGCGGCTTCGGCCATGGAGAAGATCTCGGCCTTGGTCTTCCACATGAGGGGCGCGTGGATCGACACGGGGCGGTCGAGGCCCAGGGACAATTCCACCGCCTTGGATTTCAGGTAGACGTCGCGGCAATCGGGATAGCCGGAATAATCGGTTTGGCAGGCGCCGATGACGAGTTCGAGGCGGGGCTCGCCCAGGCTATAGGCGTGGTTGGCCGCGAGGGTGAGGAGGAGACCGTTTCGGTTCGGGACGAAACTCGCGGGGAGCTCGGCGGAGAGCGGATGGGCCCCCGAGAGATCGCCGTCATCGAGGAGGGCCGAGGGGGCCATTTCGCGCATCAGACCGCCCAGGTCGAGGAGCCGATGAGGGATCACGAAGCGCTGGGCCACCCGGGTGGCGTAGAAGGTCTCGAGTGCGTGGCGTTGGCCGTAGGCGACCGTGACGGCCTCGACGCGGGCGTAGCGCTCCCGGGCCCACAGGAGGCAGACGAAGGAATCCTGCCCCCCGGAGAGGAGCACCGTGGCCGTGAGGTCTTCTTTCATGTTCAGAGCGCTTCGGGGTTCGGCTTCCCGTGGACGGCGGTGACGGTGGTGTGGATGTTCCCGCGGACGGTGAAATCGGCGAAAACCCTCAGGTATTTGGGTTCGAGCAGGGCCACGAGTTCGTCGCAGACCCGATTAGCCACGTCCTCGTGGAAGATCCCCTGGTCGCGGAACCCGTTGATATGGAGTTTCAGGCTCTTGAGTTCCACGCACCAGGCGCCGGGCTGGTAGTCGATCTGGAGGGTAGCGAAATCCGGGAACCCCGTCTTCGGGCAGAGGCAGGTGAATTCGGGGCAGGTGAACCGGATCGTGTAATCGCGGTGGCGGGTGCGGTTTTCGAAGCGCTCCAAACGGTTTTCCCGGATCATCCGGGTTCCGGCTTTTTCCTCGAGGGTCATGGGGGATTTTTGCATCAGAAAAGCGGGTCGCACAAATTTTTTTCCTTGACACGCGCGGTGATGGATTATATAAACGGCGCACCTTAAGAATTCACGGGAATTCCACATGATTTTCAATCAAACCGACCCCCACGCCCTCCGGCAGCTCCTCGCCCTCGCGCTGCTGGGGCGCCTCAACCAGGAACGCCTCATGGCCCCCCGAAAGCGCGATGAAGACGAAGAGCCCGACGAGGACGAAGACGACGACGAGGATGACGAGGGCGACGACCTCGATGACGACGAAGCCGATGATGAGGAACTCGACGACGACGAGTTCGACGATGAAGAGCTCGATGACGATGAATTCGACGAAGAGGAGCTCGATGAAGACGAACTCGACGAAGAAGAGCTCGATGACGACGAAGACATCGAGGAAGACGAAGAACCCGACGAAGAAGACGACAAGCCCGTGGGCCTCGATGATGAAGAAGATGAAGATGAAGACGACGATAGTTGGGATTATGAAGAAGACGAGGAACTGGACCGCGAATTCGATGATGTCGACGAAACGGACGACGACATGAACGAGTTCGAAGAATAGCGCTCACCGGCTCCCCATCTCGAGTTTCTCCTATATATACGGTGATGTTCACTAGACACTGACCCGTATTTTCTCGACGAGACGCAACTTTTATTGCGTTTCCTTCTCGCCAAGGAAGGGGGACTGTGTTTTCCGGAGGGATTTATCCGGGAAATGTCGCCTTTCCCGGCACAGCCCCTCGCCTATTTTTGGCCCAAGGAGTGGGGCGCTCATTGGAACGGTCGCTTCCCTTAACCGCATGTCTGGAAAAGGACCGCGGCGGACCTCTTCCTCGGAACCAGGCCGATTTGGCTCGATTTACCGTGTTCGCGGTTTTTCCCATCGGGTGGCTCGCGGGAGTTCCCCAGGCTCCCATCGATTTCGAGGGCAGGATGAATGACGGTAAAATACGAGACACTCCCAACAGGTTGACGGAGGCCCCCATGGCCAAGAAATCCCCAAAAAAATCCAAGGGCAAAGCCCTTCCCCAGGTCTCCATCGGCATCATCGGCGGCAGCGGGCTCTACGAACTTCCGGGATTCAAGGAAATCGGCCAAATCAGCCTGAATACCCCCTTCGGGAAACCCTCGGGCCCCTACCATCTCTTCGAATCCGAGGGGGTGACGGTCGCCTTCCTCGCGCGCCACGGCGCCGGCCATGTCATCACCCCCTCCGAACTCCCGGCGCGGGCCAATATCTTCGGCTTCAAAATGCTCGGGGTGGACAAGCTGCTCTCCATCTCCGCGGTGGGCAGCCTCAAGGAAGCCATCGCGCCCGAGCATTTCGTCGTCCCCGACCAGGTCATCGACCGCACCCGCGGGCGCGCCTCCTCGTTCTTCGGCGGGGGGATCGTGGGGCACATCAGCTTCGCCGAGCCCTTCTGCACCGAACTCTCCCGCATCGTCCACGAGACCCTCGCCGCCGGCCTCGACGTGCCCGTGCACCGCGGCGGCACCTACCTCTGCATGGAGGGCCCCGCCTTCTCCACCCGCGCCGAAAGCCTGCTCTACCGCTCGTGGGGCGCCGACATCATCGGCATGACCGCGCTGCCCGAGGCCAAACTCGCCCGCGAGGCCGAGATGAGCTACACCGTCATCGCCATGAGCACCGACTACGATTGCTGGAAGGTGGAGGAGGAGCCGGTCACCGTGGAGCAGGTCATCGGCCACATGACGCGCAATACCGGCAACGTGAAGAAGGTCCTCCCCCGCCTCATCGCCCGCATGGCCGCCTACGCCCCGGTGCAGCACCGCGACGCGGCCAAGTTCGCCATCATGACGGCCCGAGAGCGCGTGAGCCCCGCCCTCCGCAAGAAGCTCGCCCCCCTCTGGGGGAAGTACTTCCCATGAAGCGGCCCTTGGCGCGCGCCCTGGCGATCCTCCTCGTTCTCGCCTCCCTCGACGCGGCCATCGCCCCCGACGTCCTCCTCCCCTCCCCGACGCTCAAGGCCGCCGTGCTGCCCGACGGCGGGGAGCACCCCGCGCGGCGCTTCGATGTGATCTTCTTCATCGCCCTGCCCTTCACCATCCTCTTCACCTCCCTCGTCCCCGGCCTCCTCGGGCTCGGCACCGGCCTACGCGCGGGCATCGTCGAGAAGTCCTCGGTGAAGGCCTCGGAATTTCCTTGGGCCAGCCTCTACCTCCGCTCCGACATCCTCTTCATCGGGATCAATAGCGTGCTGTGGTCCGCCAGCATCGCCATCAACGATTTCCAGGAGGGGCGGGACCCCCTCGCCGGCGACCGCCTGCGCCGCGCCATGGACGACAGCCGAATCGACCTGACGCTCCTGCGCATGGCCTTTTGACCCCGTGCCCGATTCCCTGAGCCTCGATTTCACCCTCTCCGCGGACGACGTCCCGCGCGATCGCCTCGACCGCTTCCTCTGCGCCCGTCTGCCCGAACTCAACCGCAGCGAACTCAAGCGCCGCCTGCAGTCCGTCGAGGTCAACGGCAAGCCCTCCAAACTCGGCCTCCCCCTGCGCCCCGGGGACCATGTCGTCGCGCGGCTCTCCGCACCCCCGCCGCCCCCGCCGATGGCCGAGGCCCCCGCCATCGAGACCCTCTATGAAGACGAGCATTTCCTCGTCGTCATCAAGCCCGAGGGCCTCCTCGTCCACGGGGTGCCCGGCCTGCGCGCCCATACCCTCGTCGATCTCCTGCGCCCCAAACTCAGCGGCGAACGCGACCACTTCAGCGACGCCGATCGGCCCGGCATCGTCCACCGCCTCGACCGGGAGACCTCCGGGCTCATCCTCTTCGCCCGCACCCCCCACGCGGAGAAGCGTTTCCTCAAGATGTTCGAGAAGCGCGAGCTCGAGAAGCGCTACCTCGCCCTCGTGCGCGGGGTGATCTGGCAGGCGGAGGGCGTCTACGACAAGCCCATGGGCCCCGACCCCGGCCACGCCCTGCGGCGCTCGGTGAAGCCCGACACCGACCACGAGAGCGCCCGGGAGGCCGTCACCCTCTGGACGGTGGAGGAGCGCTTCGCCGCCCACTCCCTCATGCGCGTGCAGATCCTCACCGGCCGCACCCACCAGGTGCGGGTGCACTTCTGCGACGCCGGGCACCCCGTCGTCGGCGACCGCAAGTACGGGCGCAACCCCGGCGCCGAGGCCCACCTCTTCCTCTGTTCGGTGGCCCTGGCCTTCGAGCATCCCGTCACCGGGGAACCCATGAACTTCGAGATCCCCCCGCCCCCCTGGTTCGCCGAACGCATCACCCAACTCCGGAGCAGACTGTGAGCGATTTCACCCCCGACGCCAAGACCCGCGTCTACGGCGTCCTCGGCTACCCCGTGCGGCATTCCCGCTCGCCCGCCATCCTCAATACCGCCTTCCGGTTCCATAAACTCAACGCGACCTACGTCGCCTTCGAGACCGAGGACACCGGCGCGGCCATCCGCGCCGCCCGCGACCTGGGCCTCGGCGGCCTGAGCGTGACGCTGCCCCATAAGGTGCGCGCCATGGAGTTCGTCGACCGGGTGGACGAGAGCGCGTCCCGCGTCGGCTGCCTCAATACGATCCTCAACCAGGACGGCACCCTCACCGGCTTCAATTTCGACGGCATCGGGGCGCTGCTGCCCCTCGACGCCGCGGCCCCGGGCTGGGAACGGGAGCCCGTGCTCGTCCTCGGCGCCGGCGGCGGGGCCCGGGGCATCGCGCTGGCCATGGCCCTCGATAGCGGCGCGAAGCGCATCGACCTCGTCGTCCGGGCCCCGGAGCGCGCCCGGCCCCTGGCCGAAGAACTTCGCGGGAAGGGCGTCTCGGTGGCCGTGCTCTCCTTCGCCGACCTGGCGGGGGCCGATCTCGACGCCTACGGCCTCCTCCTTAACACCACGCCCGTGGGCATGTCGCCCAAGGAGGGGGAGACCCCCTGGCCCCTGGACCGATTCGGGAAAAAGATGGTGGTTTATGATATCGTCTACAACCCATTGGAGACCCGACTCCTGCGGGAGGCCGCAGCGGCCGGTCGGCGCGTGCTCTCCGGCGACGGCATGTTCCTCGGGCAGGCCTCCCTCCAGTTCCGACTCTGGACGGGCCTCGAAGCCCCCCTCGAGGCCATGGGCCTCGCCTTTCGACGCAGTTTCGGCATCCACCCCGGAGAATGCCCCATGCAGCTGAAGACACTCCCCGACCGCATCCTCATCCACTTGAGCGGCGAGATCGACTCGCGCAATAGCAGCCAACTCAAGACCGACATCCTCGACTATATCAAGGACCAATCCCTCGCCCTCTACCTCGACCTGCGCGAGGTGCGCTACATCGACTCGGGCGCGGTGAACCTCATCATGGCCATCCACCGCGCGCAGGAGGCCAAGGGGCTGAAACTCTACCTGCAGAACCTCACCCCCACCGTCGACCGGGTGCTGAAACTCGGCAACCTCGAAAAGATCCTCAACATCCTCTGACGTGGCCACCGATTTCCAGACCCTGACCTCCCTCGTCGACCGGTTCCTCGACGCCTACGGGGAGGACCTCGTCAAGCAGCTTCGCGAACTGCGCTTCTACCCCAACCAGGCCGGTCCCGTCGACCGCCTGCTCCTGGAGAAGGACGAGATCATCGCCAAGGTCTCCGCCCTCAAGCAGAACCCGCTCTACCGCGTGCCCGGCAACCAGGGCGCCGAGGCCTACCGCGACTTCCTCTTCCAGGTCGAGGGCCTGGTGCGCCGGCGCATCGCCCCCCACCTCGAGGAGATCCGCAAGATCATCGGGGAAACCCAGGTGCGCTCCGGCTACCGCAACCGCATGTCGTGGGAAGTGGTCAAGACGCGCATCAACCTGCTGGGCCAACTCGCCGAGGAGGTGCACGCCGCGCTGCGCGACTTCTTCCGCGTCCATTTC
>JAFLEE010000077.1 GCA_017302015.1 Spirochaetota bacterium
GCAGTTTGGCGTCGAGGTTGGAGAGGGGCTCGTCGAAGAGGAAGACCTTGGGCTTGCGCACGATGGCGCGGCCCATGGCCACGCGCTGGCGCTGGCCGCCGGAGAGCGCGGCGGGCTTGCGGGCCAGGAGTTCGTCGAGGCCGAGGATGGCGCTGGCTTCGCGCACGCGGGCGTCGATCTCTTTGCGGGGGAATTTCCGGATCTTGAGGCCGAAGGCCATGTTCTCGTACACCGTCATGTGCGGGTAGAGGGCGTAGTTCTGGAAGACCATGGCGATGTCGCGGTCTTTGGGCGCCTTGTCGTTGATGAGGGTGTCGCCGATATGCACCGTGCCCGAGGTGATCTCCTCGAGGCCGGCGACCATGCGCAGCGTGGTGGACTTGCCGCAGCCGGAGGGCCCGACGAACACGCAGAACTGCTTGTCGCCCACATCGAGGTTGAAGTCGATGACGGCCTTGACGTTGCCTTCATAGGTCTTGTTCACCGAGCGAAAGGTCACCTTTGCCATGCGTTACTCCGGTTGGTTTTGTTTCTGGGCGCTTTGGGGATGGGTTCAGGAGGCGAAGAACTGCAGGAGGCTCACGACGGCCTGCTTGAGTTCGGCGCGGGGCACGACACGGTCGACGAAACCGTGGTCGCGAAGGAATTCGGCCGTCTGGAAGCCCTCGGGCAATTTCTGCCGGATGGTCTGCTCGATGACGCGGGGGCCGGCGAAGCCGATGAGGGCGCCGGGCTCGGCGAGGATGACGTCGCCGAGGGACGCGAAGGAGGCGGTCACCCCGCCGGTGGTGGGATCGGTGAGGATGGAGATGTAGGGGACGCGGTTCTGCCCCAGGCGCTCGAGCCCGGCGCAGGTCTTGGCCATCTGCATGAGCGAGAGGATGCCCTCGTGCATGCGCGCGCCGCCCGAGGCCGCCACCGTGACCACGGGGCACTTATTCTTGATGCCCAGGAGCATGGCCTGGTAGATCTTCTCGCCGATGGCCGACCCCATGCTGCCGCCGAGGAAGGAGAACTCCATCACCGCCAGGACCGCCGGAAAATCGCCCATGCGGCACGTGCCCGTGATCACGCCCTCGTTCATCTTGAGCTTTTTCACGGTGTTGCGGATCTTGTCTTTGTAGCTTTCTTTGGCGTCGGTGAAGACGAGGGGGTCGCCGGCGCCGATGTTCTCGAACTTTTCGCGGAAGGTGCCCTCGTCGGCCAGGAGGCGGATGCGCTCCTTGGCCCCGATGCGGAAATGGTGCCCGCACTTGACGCAGACGTTCAGGTTCTCCTCAAGCTGCTTCTTGAGGAAGACCTCGCTGCAATCGGGGCACTTAGTCCAGCGTCCGGTCGGGAGGGCGTTCTCCTCCAGCGACTTGACGTTCTGGTACTTCGGCTTTTCAAACCAGGTCGATCTTGGTGCGTCCATGCCTGTGTAATCGTATACAGGGATTCTATAATCCACCCCGCTGGACGTCAAACAGGGTTGCAATCCCCCTGGGGCGGGCGAAAAACCTTGTAAAAATGGAGTTTCAACCAGGGTCGTTTCCCCCCGGGGCTCTTTGATGTAGAATAACTAGGTCACGGGAAAAGCGATAAGATACGCATCAATTCAGTTTTGACCCGAGAAGCCGCCCAGGCCAAAAAAGGCCAAAATCGGGCGTCTTCCACGAAGGAGCCCCCATGAGCCGCCGAACCCATATTGCCGTCCTCGATATCGGCAAGACCAATAAGAAAGTCATGGTTTTCGGGCCCGACCTGAAACTGCTGGATTCCGTCTACCAGGGCTTCAAGCCCACCCTCCACGAGGGGGTTCCGGTGGAAGACACGGCCGCCATGATGGCCTGGTTCACCGCCCAATTGGCGGTCTTTTCAAGAAAATACCCCATCGGGGCCATCTCGGTGACAACCCACGGGGCCACCTTCGCCGCCGTCGACGAGAAGGGGGAATTGGTTTTCCCGGTCATCGATTACACCTTCGAGCCGGGCGATGATTTCCAGGCCCGGTTTTTCGCCGAGTTCGGGGCGCAAAACGAACTCCAGGTTTCCACCGCCACCCCCCACATGGGCACCCTCACGAATTGCGCCAAAACGCTCTATTGGATGAAGGGCAAGCACCCCGAGAAGTACGCCCGCATCCGCCACCTGCTCTTCTACCCCCAATATTTCGGGTTCCTCATGACGGGGAAATTCGGCACCGAGCCGACCTATCTGGGCTGCCACACGTATCTGTGGGACTTCAAATCCCAAAAACCTTCCCCGGTCGCCACGGCCCTCGGCGTCGCGGGGGCCATCCCGCTGCCCCTCAAGAAATCATGGGAAGTCTTGGGCACCCTGTCCCCCGATTTCGCGGGGCGCACCGGGCTCGGGGCCGACACCCAGGTGACCCTGGGCATCCACGACAGCAATTCCTCGCTCCTCCCCTACCTCGTCCAAAATACCGGCACCTTCACCCTCAATTCCACGGGAACCTGGTGCGTGCCCATGCGCCCCGCGAAAGACCTGGAGTTCGCCCCCGCCGAATTGGGTAAACTCGTCTTCTTCAATCTCGACGCCTGGTCGCGCCCCGTGAAGACCGCCCTCTTCATGGGCGGCCTGGAATACGACGCGTGGGCCGAGGTGCTGAAGAAGGTCCACGGCGAAGGCGCGTTCCCAAAGTTCAATGAGTCCCTCACCCGGGAGATCCTGCGGGAGAAGAAATCGTTCATCATGCCCGGCGTGGTCATGGGGACCGGCCAATTCCCCGACAGTACCCCCCGCCTGGTGGACCGGGGGCAAACCTGGTCCCTCGCCGACCTGCGCTCGGGCAAGGCGTCGCCGGAACTCCTGCGCGACCGGGAGCGTTCCTTCGCCGTGCTCAATCTTTCCTTGGCGATCCAGAGCGCGGTGTCCCTGGACCGGGTGGGGGTCGCCGAAACGCGCACCGTCTATACCGAGGGCGGCTTCCGCAAGAACGATTCCTATAACCGCCTCATGACGGCCTTCTACCCCGGCATCCAATTCTCCCTCACGAACCTCTCCGAGGCCACGGCCTTCGGGGCGGCCATGCTCGGGAAGGCCGCGCTGGACGGCACGGGGCTGGAGCCCCTCAAGGCCCTCTTCACCATCGAGAGCCAACCGGTGGAACCCCTGGCGCTCCCCGAATTGTCCGAATACCGCAAGGCTTGGGAGAGCCTGCTCTAAGCGTCGAAAACTTTTGCGTCCGAAGGATCCTCCGAAGGGAAGTCCCACCCATTTGGGGCGGGCGCCCTTCCCCGCGCCCCGCGGCACGGGCGAAATCAAAGCGCGTGGGATCGATGAAGCGTGCGTCGCGCGGGCTCCGGGCGAGCGAACCTAGGCCTATCACGCCGGCCCAAAGGGGGCTATACTTCCCCCAAAGGAGCTCCCCATGAACGCCGCTTTCCTTTCCAACCTCGGCCGCATCCTCTTCAGCCTCCCCTTCGTCCTCTTCGGCGCCTTCCACCTGATGGACCCCCGCAAGATGGCCGCCATGGTGCCGGCTTGGGTCCCCGGCGGCGGCTCGCTTTGGGTCATCCTCACCGGCCTCTTCCTCGTGCTCGCGGGAGTGGCCTTCCTCCTCAATCGTTTCGTCGTTCCCGCCGCGCTGCTCCTCGCCGCGCTGCTCCTCGCGTTCATCCTCACGATCCACATCCCCAATACGATGAACGCCGACGCCAATATCAAGGCGATGGGCATGGTCGGGCTGCTGAAAGACCTCGGGCTCCTGGGCGGCGCGCTGATGCTCGCCGGCAAGGCGAAAAGCTAGCGGCGCACGAATAATTCCAGGGTCGTCTGGCCCTGGCCGAAACCCGTGAGGGTGGCGGTGCGGACGTAGCGCTTATCCATTTCGTCGCGCCACCACTGGCGCTCCTCCAACGTGGTGGGTTTGATCCGGGGGGAGGCGATGGCGAAGCCGTAGCCGCTCACCGCGGCGACGTGGCCCGCGCGCAGGGCCTCCAGCATGCGCTCGCGGTTGACCACGTGAAGGCGCGCGGCATCCTCCCGCGAGAGGTCCGGGAAATAGGAGAAGGGCCCCATCTCGAGCCCGGGCGCCAGGCGAAGGCCGGATTCCACGGCGAGGTAGGCGTCTTGGGTGAAGAGGACGGCGCCGGGCGGCGCGAGGCGGCGGAGTTCGGCCCCCGCGGCGCGCACATCGGCGAGGGCCGAGCGGTTGCGGCTCTTCCACCAGATGAGGTCGCGCCCGCCCTGGAACCACTCCCGATTCATCGGCGAAGAGAACGCGGCGGCCACGGCAACGAGCCAAACGGCGGCCACGAGCCAGACCGTGAGCACCCCGTCCTTCTCCAAACGGCTCGCGAGGAGGCGCAGGATCAGGGCGGAACCCGCGGCGGCGAACAGGGGCACCACGAAGACCTGGTAGTCGGGGTACGGGAAGGGCGAAGCGAAATGCACGAGGGTCACCAGGCCCACCGCGGCCCAGACCCAGCCGGTGAGGTGGCGCGCCCGGCGTTCCGGGGCCGCCTGCGGCAGGCGGAAGGATTTCTGCCGCGCGTAATCGAGGCCATACCAGGCGAGCGTGAGGGTCACGGCCGCGCAGGGAACGAGCCAGGCCTGGGCCACCTGCGAAATGAACGCCGCCTTGAAAAGGAGTTTCCCCTCCACCACCCGTGATACATGGTAGGTCCAAAACCAGAAGCGGAAGGCCTCGCCGCCCAGGGCCAGGAACGGGATGAAGAGAAGGCCTAGGCTCGCGAGGAACGAAGCCGTGAAGACCGCCCAGGCTTTCCCGAAAGCCTCCCGTTCCAGCCAGAGGAAGGCGGCGGGGGCGAGGGCCGCGAAAATCGCCGACATTCGGCTGCCCCCCGCCAGGGCGAACAATAATCCGGCGAGGCCACTGAGCGCTAGACGCACCCACGCTCGACCCGAGGGCCGCAGCGTGGCGAGGGCGAGCGCATAGAAGCCCGCCGTCAACCAAAAGGCGGTGACCGAATAGGTTTTGGGGATCGTAAGGAAGCAGGCTTGATAGACGTTCACCCCCCCGAGGATGAGGGCGAGGAGCATCGCCGGCTGGCGCAATTTTTCCGGCGCCAGGAGGCGCGCCAAAAGCGAGGCCAGAAGCAGAGTCAAGAGCCCCACACCCGCCGTGAAGATCCGCCCGCCCAGCACGCCCCAAGCCTTCACCAGGGGAGCGGCCAGGGCGTAGGCATACGGCATCACGGGGCCCTGGGAGAACGCGAAATCGCGCCAGGGAACCTTGCCCTCGGCGGCGTACTTACCGGCCAGGAGGTACCAGCCCTCGTCTTGGTTGGGCTCGGCATACCAGACGCTTAAGGCGAACAGGATCAGCAGGACCGCCCCGGTGAGGAGGCCCAGAGCCAGGAAGGCTCGCCGGATGAATGGTTCGTTCATGGCAACCTCAAAAACTTAGACGCTTGAAGATGGACTCGGGAAGATGGCGCAGGACCAGGAAGATGAGCCGCCAGACCGGCCGCACCCAAACCACGTCGGCGCGCTTCTTCACGGAGCGCACGATGGCGCGGGCGACCTCATCGGGTTCGGCGGTCACCAGGGGCGGCAGCGCGACTCCCGCGGTCATGTCGGTGCGCACGAAGCCCGGGATGACGGTCAGCACGGGGATTCCCGCGGGCTGCAGGCGGCTTCGCAGGCCGGAAAGGAAGGCCGTCAGCCCCGCCTTGGCGCTCCCGTAGAGGTAATTGCTGCGGCGGCCTCGCTCTCCGGCCACCGAAGAGATGGCCGCGATGAAGAAGGGCTCGGAGGCGCGTTTTTTCTTGCGGGCCCCGAAATCGTCGGCGACGGCGGTGAGGATGGAGACGGCCCCGGTGAAATTGGCGTCTAGGATGAACCGTGCCGCGCCACCGTCGCGCAGGGCTCGGTCGTGGTCGCCGAGGGTGCCGAAGGCCGCGAGAACACCGGTGGGCGCCGGGGCGCATTTCTTCCAGAAACCGGCATGGGTCGGGTAATCCACGGCGTCGAAGGCCCAGGCCTTCGCTTGGATTCCGTAGCGGAGGGCCAAATCGGCCGCGGTGCGCGAGGCTTCTTCCTTATTCCGGGAGGCGAGGTGGAGGTTCCATCCCTCCCGGGCCCACCGGTGGGCGCAGGCGCGGGCGATGCCCGATTCGCATCCGAGGATCGCGATCCAACGCTTCGCGTTGGCGTTGGGACGGGTCGGCTTCATGGTCCCCTCCGGGTGACGAGGCCCAGACGCTCGGCCTGGAGCGAAGCGAGCCTTCCTTCAGGATCCAGGGCTTTCTTGATCTTGCGGAATGCGGGAAGGCCCGGGTATCCCTTCGCGAAGGTGCGCGCCGACATGCGGGCGTCCTTGGCGAGGTAGATCCGACCTCCCCGCGCGACGACGATTTCATCCAATCGGTCGAGGACGGGGAACAAGCGCTCGGTGCGGTTGAAATCGAGGCAGAGGATGTAGCCTTCCATGGGGAAGGAAAGGGGATACCCGTTGCCCTTCCCGAAGAGCTTCAGCACGGTGACGAAGGAATGGAGGCCCGCCTTCTGGCAGGTTTCGAGGATGAGGCGCACGCCCTCGGCGCTCTTCTCCCGGGGCAGGACGCATTGCCACTGGAGGAAGCCGTTCTCGCCGTAGGCGCGGTTCCAATCATCGATGAAGTCGAGGGGGTAAAAGAACGGGTCGTAATGGACGAGGGAGGGACTGGCGTACTTCCGCGGCAGGCGGTGGTAGACCCAGGAGGCCCATTTCCAGCCCACCGCGTTCGCCAGCGACGCCACGAAATTGGGCAGGGTCCACGGCAGTTTGAACTTCGGGGGCCGATGGACGGAAAGCCATTTTTCCCGGGGAATGCCCGCCTTTTCGAGCTCGCGGGCCGAGGCCCAGTGCCCGGTGATGAGGTGCCCTCGCCCCATGGACTTCCCGCTCGCATTCACGTCGAGCCAAGCGACGGTGAAGGGTTCGCCGCCGCGCGCCTCGATGAGCGCCATGAGCTCGGCCAAATTCTCGGCGCGGTAGACGCTTTGGGACAGGTAGGCCGTCTCGATCTTCTCGAGTTTCAAGGTCGCGCTGCGGATGACCCCGGTGAGGCCCATGCCGCCGCAGGTCGCCGCGAAGACTTCGGGGCGTCGTTTCGGCGAGGTGCGCAGGACCTCGCCCGACGGAAGGAGGAGTTCGATCTCGGCCACGTGGCGCGAGAAGGAACCCGCCGCATGGTGGTTCTTTCCATGCACATCGCTGGCGATGGCGCCGCCGAGGCTGACCCATTTGGTACCGGGAGTGACGGGGAGGAACCATCCCTGGGGCACCGCGTATTCGAGGATCTCGGCCAGGCTCAAGCCCGCTTCACAGGTGAGAAGGCCCTTTTTTTGATCGAACGCCAAAAGGCGCTTCCATTTCCGGGAGGAGAGCACGCGGCGCTGGACGCACGCATCCCCGTAACTGCGGGCGAGGCCGCGGACCAGGAAGCGCCCCGCGGGGAACGCGGCGGCCCGGGGGGTTTCGGGGAAGGTCTCCACCCCTTCGCAGGTGGGGAATCGGCCCCAGGGAGCGATCGGCTTGTTTCTCATGGCGAACCCATCCTAACCGTGGAAGGACATGTTGAACCGGTAATGGAAATAGATGATGAACCCGTAATAGAGGAGGAAGAGCCCGGCGGACCCGAGGATATAGCGGTCGTGGAGGATGATGTCGACGGGGGACCCCGTGCGGTTCTTCACGAAGGCGAGTTGCAGCCAACGCAGGATGCCGAAGAGGACGAAGGCGGTGGAGGGGAAGATTTCGCCCCATTTCTGGACGACCTCGGGGCTCGTCGTGTAAAGGATATAGCACACCACCGTGACCGCGGCCATGAACACCATGGCCGCGTGGACGAACTCGAGGTTATAGCCGCTGATGGCCCGGCGCACCGACTCGCCGCCGCCGGAGAGGAGGAGATCATCGCGCCGCTTGGCGAACCCGATGAAGAGCGCGCCGAGGAAGATCATGAGGATGATCCAGTGGGAGAGCGTGGTATCGGTGACGGCCTTCCCGACGTAGAGGCGGATAACGAACCCCGAGGCCAGGATGAATACGTCGAGGATGGCCACGTGCTTGAGGGCGTGGGTGTAGGCGAGGTTCACCGCGAGGTAGACGACCATCCAGACGAAGAGGGGCCGCGACCACAGGAAGGCCGGCACGAGGGAACAAAGGAAAAGCCCCCCCACGGCCACCCAAGCCAATCGGGGGGAGACCAGCCCGGCGGCGATCGGGCGCAGGCGCTTGACGGGGTGCTTGCGATCGGCTTCCACATCCCGCAGATCGTTCATGATGTAGACGGCGCTGGCGAGCAGGCTGAAGAGGAGGAAGGCTAGGGCGGAATAGGCGACAAGTTCCCCCTGGTTGAATTTCATCCCGAAGAACAGGGGAAGGAAAATGATGAAATTCTTCGTGTATTCCTTGGGGCGGAGGAGGCGGATCCAGGCTTTCATGGGGGGTGCCATTATGGCATCAAGACCGGCGCCGTTCCGACCCCTCCCGCGGGCGCAACCCGCCGGCCGGCGAGGCGTGGCGCGCCCACCCAGGATGCTATAATTTTTTTGAAGCGGCCGTCCGCGAGGGGTAGCATGAAAAGCCAAGCCGTTCCGTTCAATTGGGCCCAATGGACCGCGCTGCCCGAGAGCGAGAAGGTCAAGTACCTCACGGTCGAGGGCCGCGTCTACGACGTGCTTTTTTCCCAGCAATTCAACCGGGCGCTCCTCGACCACCTCTACGTGCTCACCAACCGCATCCGCCTGATCTCCAAGACCCGCGAGGGAGCCGACTGGCTGTCGACGCTCCTGTCCACGAAGAAGGCGATGCTCTATTTCATCCAGCCGTCCACCCGCACCTTCCTCTCCTTCTGGTCGGCCTGCGCGGTGCTGGGCATCCGGGTGGTGGACGTGCGCTCCACCGAGACCTCCAGCGAGGTCAAGGGCGAGTCCAGCGACGATACGCTTCGCACCTTCTCGAGCTATTTCGACCTGCTCATCACCCGCCATCCCGAGCAGGGCTACGCCGAACGGGCGAGCTTCATCCTCGGCAAGACCCGCCGGCCCATCCCCGTGATCAACGCCGGCTCGGGGAAGGACCAGCATCCCACCCAGGCCCTCCTCGACATCTTCACCCTGCGGCGGTCCTTCGAACCCACCGGGGGCCTGCGGGACAAGACCATCATGATGGTGGGCGACCTGCGCCGGGGCCGCACCGTGCGCAGCCTCTGCTACCTGCTGGCGAACTTCGAGGACATCCGCATCGTCTTCTGCTCGCCGAAGGCCTACGGCATGGGCGAGGACATCAAGCAATTCCTCACCCGCCATAAGGTGGCGTGGTCCGAAACCGACCGGTTCGAGGCCTCGATCCCCGACGCCGATGCCATCTACATGACCCGCCTCCAGGACGAGCACGACGTGGCCGGGGAAACCCACGCCTACGACGTGAGCCAATTCTCCTTCCGCCCCGAGCACCTGAAGATCCTCAAGCCCAGCGCGGTGCTCATGCACCCCCTGCCCCGCCGCACCGAGATCGACGAGGAGGTCGACCGCGATCCCCGCGCGATGTACTGGCGCCAGGTGCGCAACGGCATGTGGACGCGCGTGGCCCTCATCGCCCACCTCTTCGGCGTGGACCGCCGTATCCTGGACAAATAAGTTGCCCCCCCTCCCGTCCCGCGAAGAACGCGAAAAGCACCTTTCCGAGTTCATCCTCAGCATCTCCGGCTGGCGCAAGGTGTTCGCCGGGGATGGCGACGGCGAAAGCCTCGAATGCGCCCTGAGCGAACGGGATGCCCAAATGCTCTCCTGCGCCGCCCGGGTCCTCGGCCTATGGTTTCGGGAGCGCGGCCTCGGCCGAATCGCCCTCGGGCGGGATACCCGCCCCACCGGCGCCGCCATGGAAAACCTCTTTCTCAGGGGGCTCCTCGCCGCGGGAGTCGAAGTCGCCCCGGTGGGCGTCTGCGCCGTGCCCCAATTCCTCGCCTTCGTCGCCCGGGGCGAAGACCTCCAAGGCTTCATCTACCTAAGCGCCAGCCATAATCCTCCCGGCCATAACGGGCTGAAATTCGGCCTCGGCGACGGGGCCATCCTCGCCGCCGAGCCCGCCCAAGAAATACGCGAACGGTTCCGGGAACAGTACCTTTCCGATGCGGCGTTCCTGGAGCACGTCCTCGCGTTGGACCGGGTCGATCCCTCCCTCCTCGAGGCCGCCCGGCGGGACCAACCGGGCCATGCGCTCCTGGCGGCCCGCCGCTATTACGCCACCGTCTACGCCGTCGCCAGCGGGAGCGAAGAGGGCTCGGTGCAATCCGAGTTCCTCAAGCGCCTCGACCAGGGACTGCGGCGCGCCGCCCCCGCCGTCGCCTGCGATTTCAACGGCAGCGCCCGCATCCACGCCATCGATGCCGAAGCGTTGGACCAATTCGGGGTCGCCCTTCGGGGGATGAACACGACCCCCGGCACCTTCGCCCACCGCATCGTGCCCGAGGGGGAATCCCTGGAACCGCTGAAGGGATTCATGGATTCCCTTCGGGCCTCTGAGGGTGAACGGGCCCCGATCCTGGGTTGGGTCCCCGATTGCGACGGCGACCGCGGCAATCTTGTGCTTTGCGTCGACAAGGGCGATGGCGCACGCGCCATCGTCCCCGATGCCCAAGCCACCTTCTACCTCGCCGTTCTCAGTGAATTGGCCTTCCTCGAATTATTCCCGCCCCCCGGCGGCCGGCAAATCGCCGTGGTGGCCAATGACCCCACCTCGCTCCGCCTGGAGGCCCTGTGCCGTGCCTTCGGGGCCTCCCTGTTCCGCGCCGAAGTCGGGGAGGCCAACGTGATCGCCCTCGCCCGGGAGAAGCAGCGGGCGGGATGGCATGTGCGGATTTTGGGCGAGGGCTCCAACGGCGGGAATATCACCTTTCCGGGAACCGTGCGCGATCCCCTCGCCACCGTCTTTTCCGTCCTGAAACTCCTCTATTTGAAAAACGCCGCGGGAACGAGCCTGTGGGAGCATGCACTTGGCCGCTTGAAGCTGCCCGCCCTCCCCGCTGAGGCTTCGGCCGCTCGACGCCTGGGAGCCCTGCTCGCCCCCAGCGACGCGTTCACCACCACGGGTGCATTCGAAACCGATGCCCTCGTGCACCTTCAATGCCGCGACCAGGCGCGCCTCAAGGCGGAATACGAGGCCCTCCTCACCCGCGAATGGCTCGGGAAATGCGCCGGGTTCAAAGCGGCCCACGGCATCGTTTCCTACCGCATCCTCAACCACGAGGGAGTCCGAACCCTCCCCGGCCCGGGCAACCGCACGGGCAGCCAAGACGGGGGCTGGAAGGCCGAATTCCTCGATGCGAAGGGCGAAAGCAGGGCATTCATCTGGATGCGGGGTTCCCGAACCGAGCCGGTCTTCCGGGTGATGGCCGACGTGCGCGGCGACCGCGCCTTCGAGCAGGAACTCCTCCATTGGCATCGGGAGACGCTCTCCCGGGCCGATCGCGCCGCCGCCTCTTGACGTGAAGGCGCCCTCGCGGCGCTCCCGGACAGGGGGCATTGCCTGATAGACGCGATGTTTAGAACCGCAGGTCGGGATCGCCCGCCATCTCGAGGAAGAACCAATTCCAATCGGTTCGACCGAAGCGGCGTCGGGCCGCCAGAAAGGCCGAATCGGCCCCATCGCCGCGGTGCATCCAATTCCAATAGAACGAGGCGCAGAAGGCGGGCATGGTTTCGGAACGCAGCGGCCCCCGGGGGTAGATGAGGCAGCGCGTGCCCCGGGCGAACCACGCATCGATGAAGGATTGCGGGAGGTCGCCGCAACAAGACAGGAAAACGAACGCCGGCGTTCTCGCGAGGCGGAGGACCGAATCCGTATCGAAGACCCGACCGGATCCCAGGCGCAATCCCCCGCTCTCTGCCCGGGTCTCCCCATGACCCGTGAAATGGAAGAGGCGAACCTGCTCGAGGAGCCGGCTGACTCCGCCCGGTTCCAAGCTTCCTTGGCGCACCGTCAGCGGCTTGCGGCACCAGGCCCAAAGGCGCCGAAGCCGTTCGACCTCGCCTTCCATGCCCCCGTCGGGATTCCATTGGGAAGCCAAAAGCCCGATCCCCCGGCGCGGCAGGAAGCCACGCACCGGCGCCCGGTTCACCGGCTTATGCCGCACCAGGCGCTTCGTCAGGCCCCAGAACCCGCCCTGGTAGATGCCCTGGGGGCACCACCCATGGGGCCCATGGTAGCGCACTCGGTCTCCTTCTTGGAGCTGGGTTTCGGCACCCTCGACGATCCGGGCCATTTGGCGCCCGACCCGACGCATCTCATCACGCGTCGCCATGGGCCGATCGCTCCGATTCGCTTCGGCCAGGCGTCGTTGGACGGGGCTGGAATCGAGGACCTGTAGGTCGCAAGGTTCCCCGTGGGAAAAAAGTTCGCCCAATCGGGTGGCCGACCAGGTACTGCGATACCCCCCAGGGTGATCCGTCACGCCCAAGTGAAACTCCCGGGGTGGGAGGTTTCCCGAACGGAACCGGGCGAAGCAAGCCTGGACCTCGGCGGGCCGTACGGGGCCCTTCTCGGGGCGCCAGTAAAAAACGGGCTTCCCGCCGAGTTTGCGCAGGCAGGTACCCCCTTCGCTGCGGGAGGTTACCTGCCATGCTCCCCAAAGGCGTTCTTGGCTGTAAAGGAGGAGTTTCGTGCCACGGGGCCAATTTCCCCAGTGGGGTGGAAGGCGCCGTTTCGCCTGGATTTCCCGGCGCTCGACATCATCGACATGGAGCACATCCCGCTGCATGGCGGTTTTTCCGATGCGGGACCCCCGGCGGGAACCGTCCATAGCCGGTGTTTGGCCAGGATTATTGACTTTTTTTTCCCAATTTCGCACGAGCACGGGTTCCTGTCAAAATCCGTTGCGGCTTTTAGGCGATCTTCCGAAGAGGAGGGGGTTCCCAAGCGCGGATGCCCGCATCGGTCGCCGAAGTTAAAGTAAAGGAATAACGGGGTTCGTTCCGATAAGGTATAAGGGATAGACCCCACCCACTATGAGCGCTACCGCCGCCGACAAGGCCGCCTATAACGAACGGATCAAGCCCATCAAGGCGACGCTGGAAAGCCTCGCCAAGGCCATCGCGACCCAGCGCAAAGAGGTCGAGAAGATCCCCGCCGAATCCAAGGAAGCCCTCTTCAAGGCCAAGTGGAAATTGATGCACCGCATCCTGGCGGAGAGCGCCGCCTATATCCTGGGCTCCCGCATCTCCCAGAAGTACCTCCAGATCAAGAACGAGGGGAACCTCAACGAGGCGCGCAAGAACTTCTACGCCTTCTGCGCGGTGACGGAAGAGATGGTCGGCCACCACATCGACAGCCTCGACGATATGGGCGAGAACCTCGAGGTCCTCGAATCCATCCACGATAACCTCCAGCGCTTCGACCTCTTCAAGAAGGCCGGCTTCCTCCTCAATAAGCTGGAGCGCCTCTACGGCGACAGCAGCAAATGGAAATGGTCGTTCGTCGAGTTGGAGGGCCGCCTCATGACCGCCCTCAAGAACGGCACCTATTTCAAGACCCTCCAGCGCGACCTCGACCCCTCCATCCCCGGCTATAACGAGCGCATGGACATGATGGACGTCATCGAGAAGATGGCCGACAAGGCCGCCGAGCGCTACCGCAGCAAGTACGAACTCACCGGCAAGGCCATCGACGATATGAAGAACGCCCTGGCCTTCGTCTCCTTCCAGAAGCGCCTCGCCGCGGTCATGGGCGACCAGGACAAGGTGAGCCTGTGCAAGAAGAAGATCGATACCTGGACGAAGAAGCTCAACGACGACTACTCGAGCGAAGAGCAGAAGAAATCCCTCGCGGCCAAGATGCAGAAGCCGGCGTAAGCCTGCCGGCTGCGTGAATTTTAGATTTTTGAAACTCTGGTCTCGCCGGGCAACCGTGAGCACGCGTCCGGGCATCCATCCGTTCCGTCGACGCCCAAATAAAAGACTTCGTCTTTTGAAACGTTAGTAAGAAAAGCTCCGTATTCTTCGGACCCCCATTCACCTCGCACCGATGGGTTCCGTGATGCAAACGATGGCGTCACGATGGGTGAAAAGGGCGCTCCCCCACCTTCGCTCATCGCAAGCAATGCTTCGATCAGCCATAGGATCGCGTCATCCACCCATCGGGGGCGATCCAGGCCCATGAGAAGGGAGGTCCTCGGCCCATGAACTGGAAAACCCGCCTTTTCGGCGGGTTTTCCAGTTCGCGCCAAGCCGCGAACGCCTTTTCGCGCGGTCGATCAGATCTTCAGGTTGTAGAAGGAGGCCTTGGCGCTGTAGATGGCCTGGCTCCCGAGTTCTTCCTCGATGCGGATGAGCTGGTTGTACTTGGCGAGTCGGTCGGAGCGGCTGGCGCTGCCGGTCTTGATCTGGCCGGCGTTGAGGGCGACCGCGAGGTCGGCGATGGTGCTGTCTTCGGTCTCGCCGGAGCGGTGGGAGGCGATGGCCGTGTAATTGTGGCGCTTGGCCAATTCCACGGCGTTGAAGGTCTCGGTGAGGGTGCCGATCTGGTTGACCTTCACGAGGATGGAATTGCCCACGCCGCGGTCGATGCCCATCTGGAGGCGCTCGGCGTTGGTGACGAAGAGGTCGTCGCCGACGAGTTGCACCTTGTCCTTGAGTTCCTTGGAGAGGCTGAGCCAACCGTCCCAATCGTCCTCGGCCATGCCGTCTTCGATGGAGATGATCTGGGGGTATTGCCGGACCATGTCGACCCAGAACTTCACCATCTGGTCGCTCGACTTCACCTCGCCGGAGGATTTCCAGAACTTATAGCCCTTCTTGTCGCCGTGGTTATAGAGTTCGCTGCAGGCGGGGTCGAGGGCGATGCGGATCTGCTCGGGGGCCTTGTAGCCGGCCTTGGCGACGGCCTCGAGGATCAGGTCGATGGCTTCGGTGTTGGCCTTGAGGCTCGGGGCGAAACCGCCCTCGTCGCCGACGCCGGTATTGTAGCCCTTGGACTTCAGCACGCCCTTGAGGGCGTGGAAGATCTCGGCCACCCAGCGGATGCCCTCGCGGAAATTGGGGGCGCCCACGGGCATGACCATGAACTCCTGGAGGTCGACCGTGCCGTCGGCATGGGCGCCGCCATTGATGATGTTCGCCATGGGCACGGGGAGTTGGCGCGCGTTGGGCCCGCCGAGGTATTTATAGAGGGGAAGGCCGCTCTCCAGGGCGGAGGCCTTGGCCACGGCCATGGACACGGCGAGGAGCGCGTTGGCGCCCAGGCGGCCCTTGTTCTTGGTGCCGTCGAGGTCGATCATGCGCTGGTCGATGGTCGCCTGTTCGCTGGCTTCCATTTCTTTAAGGGTCTTGGCGATCTCGCCGTTGACGTTCGCCACGGCGCGCAGCACGCCTTTGCCGAGGTAGCGTTTCTTGTCGCCATCGCGCAATTCGCAGGCCTCGTGCTCGCCCGTCGAGGCGCCGGAGGGGACCGCCGCGCGGCCATGGGCCCCGGATTCGAGTTCAACGTCGGCTTCGACGGTGGGATTCCCGCGGGAATCGAGAATTTCACGACCGACGATTTTGATGATGGCGGACATGCGCGCTCCTTCGGATAATGGGTTGTCGCCTCTCGCGAAGAAACCCGCGAGTGGCAAGGAATCCTACCATGGCGGCGGAATCAAGGGAGGTCGGGGGCCAGGGACCGCGCGCTCTTGCGGACGAAATCCCGTTGGTGGTAGTCGGGATGGACGATTTCGCCATCGACCGCGATAAGGTCGAGATCGACCGTCCGAGGGGCGTACTTGTCCGCGGTTCGGACCCTCCCGAGTTCGCCCTCGATGGCGCGGAGTTCGCTTCGCACCCGTTCGGGGTCCAAGCCCGCGTGGAAACAATAGGCGCCGTTTAGGTAGCGGGGCTGGTCCCCGCCGCCGATGGCCTCTGTCCAAACGAAGGGGCTTTCGGCTACGGCGCCGAAGCGGGCCATCAGGGCCCCGCGGGCCAGGGTCCGGTGCGCCTCGGCCTCGAGATTGGATCCGAAGGAGACGACGAAGCGGTGCATCAAGCGCTTTTCAAGGCTGGGAAGAGGCCCAGAATCGCGTCGGCCAGGGCCCCCACCCTCGCCTCCTCGAGATCCAGGCCGCCGTCGAATTCCAGGACCGAACCGTGGCCGCTCTCGGCGATGGCCCGGGCGATGCGAGCGCCCTTCTCCTCGGCGGTCCCCGAGAGCGCGATACGACGGCGGGCCTCGTCTTCGTCCAAGTGGTCGCGCCGGGCCAAGCGCCCCAATTGGAGGGCGGGGTCCGCGCGCACGAGGAGCACCCGGTGGTTGGTATGCCAGGTCCAATCCCGTTCCGCCGCGACCGCCGCGCTCAGGAGGATGAGGCCCTTGCGTCCGAGCAGACGGCGGCGGAGTTCCACCTCCAGGGGCCCCTCGATGATCTCCCCCAGACGCTCCAGGGCGCGCCCCGTCTGGTCGGCGTAGACATGGCGGCGCACGAGGGCCTTCTCCGCCATCCCCCCGGGGCCGAGGACCTTCTCCCCGAAAGCTTCGGCGAGTCGCCGCGAAAAATCGGCGCGGACGCCGGGGTCCGCGCAATCGTAGATGCCGGCGGTGACGGCGTCCATATCGATCTCGTCGACGCTGACCTTGCGCCGGCGCAAGTGGTCGGTCAGGCGCGCGACGATCGTGGTCTTTCCGCAGGCGATGGGGCCCGTGATGCACAGGCGGCATTGGCCCAGGAGGCGTTCCTCCATGGCTTCCTTGACGAAGAGCGGCACGTACTCCCGGAGATCTCCCTGTTCGATGCAGACGGCCTTCGCCATCGAGGAACTCACGTGGCGGAGGGCGGGATCGGCCGGGAGATAGAGCGTTTCGATCCCAGCCACTTGGCCCTGATGGGCCCGCGCCAGCGCCATTTCGGGCCCGAGGTCGCCGTGGTCCCGCAGTCCCCGCAGCAGCATGCGGTGGCCCTGGCGGTACAGGTGGTCGGCGAGGAGGCCGGTGAGGATCCCGACCCCGATGGTCGGATCGTCGCGGAAGAGGCGCTTGGCCATGGCGAGGCGCTCTTCCCGGGTGAAGCGGTAGCGCTTTTCCGCATGGTCGGCCACGAGGACCCGCACCGCGGGGAACAGGCGCCTCGCGCGGCGCACCAATGACGCGTGGGCGAGCGTCGGGGGATCCGCGCTGAAGGCGAAGACGGGGACGAGGGCGGGGTCGCTCATGCGTAGGCCACCATGACGTTCCCCCCCTTCTTGAGCGCATTCTCGAAGGCCGTGCGTGCGTTCTGGACGAGTTGGTCGAACTCGAAGGTGCTCACGGTATAACTCAGGGTCGAGGCCAGGCCGATGGAGGCGGTGACGCGGATCTGCTTCCCCTGGTGGAGGTAGATGTGGTCTTCCAGGTTCTTCTTGAGGCGCCCCACCACCACGCGCACCGATTCCATCCGGATCTTCTTGTAGCACACCATGTATTCCCGCCGGTCGTCGCGGATGCCCACGAGGTCGTTATTGCGCACCGTGTGGCGGATGAGGTCGGCGGTGTCCTTGATCACCGATTCGACCCCCTCCTTCCCGTAGACCTCCTCGATCTGCTCCCGGTTGTCGATGCTCAGGTAGGCCAGGCAGAGGTTTTCCTTGTAGCGGCGGCACTCGTCGAGGAGGATCCGCATCTGCTGGTGGAAATGCCGCTCGTTGCTCATCCCGGTGAGGGGGTCGAAGGTGAGGATGTCGCCGATGTGCCGCTCGAGCTTCTGGATGGCCTCGTCCTTGACCGCCAGGTTGGCGCGGTAGGCGTTGAACTCGTCGATGATGCCGTTGTATTTCCCCTCGAAGGCTTTCGCGCGCAGGTACTGCTCGCGGAATTTCTCGAGGAAACGGAAGGTGAGTTCCAGTTCGGTGTTCCCCGCGGTGATCGGGACGACGAACTGCACCGCGTCGTTGTCGCGCAGGGGGGCGAGCACCCCGTCGCCGAGGAAATCGGGGATGGAGACGCCCAAGAGGACCGCCTCATCGAGCTTGCGCAGGCGCCCGAGGAGGGCCTGGCGCCGCTCGTTGGCCAGGGCCCAGTCCACGAGGATCACTTCCGGCTTATAGAGGTCGAAGTCTTCCCGGTACTTCTCGGGCTTCTGGAGGATATTCACCTGGTAGCGCGCATGGTCGCGGAAATAGGCGCGGGTGCGGTCGGCCTGCTCGTCGAGGATCTTGCGGTAGAGGATGATGTTCATGGGGGGTCACAGGCGAAGCGGCTCGTGGGTGAACCGGGAGAGGATCCTCCCCTGCCCCTGCTTCCAGGCGAGCACATCGGAGAGCACGAGATCCATCCCCCCCACCGAGAGCCGGTCTTCCATCCACCAGAAACCTCCGCCGAGGGGCTCCCAATGGCGCCCGGGGGCATCCTTTCCGGGGGCGTCGGGGATCTCGGCGTGGCGCCCGCGCAGCGCCGCCCAGGCCGCCATGAACGGGGAGCCTGGAGCGGTCACCGGTGGCTGCGTCCCATCCCCCTCCTTTTCGGTCCCCCGATCTGGATCTGGGAGAGGTTCCCCGAAGGCGACGAGGCGATCCAAGCGGATGCGTCCGTCCACGGACAAGACATCGAACCCGATGCCGAGGCCCATGCCCTTCTCCAGGGGCTTCCCCTCCCCCGCCCCGTAGAGGCGGAATCGCGGGTAGCGCAGGGGTTCGGGCGCATCGTGGAGCGCCAAATAATGGAGCGCTTTCACCGAAAAGTCCCGGGCATCGAGCCCCCCCTCGAGGATGGAGAGGGCGTAGAGCAAGCCGGCATCGAGGAGGCGGAGCACCCCTTCCGTGGTCATGGCCGGATGGGCTTGTCCAGATCGCGCAGCCGGAGTTCCTTCTTCCGCAATTCGGATTCGAAGCGTTCGAGGAGGCGCGCCTTGCGCTCGAGTTCGTTGCGCGGTTCCCCGGAGGCGCTGGTGGCTTTGGCCGAGGAGAGGCTGCGCAGGGTCTCGATCTTGAGGCGGATGAAATCCTTCTGGTCGGAATCGGGGAAGACCTCGAGGGCCTCGAGCAGGACGGTCTCAGCGTCGCCCGGGCGGCCCATCGCGACGTAGAGGTTCGCCCGTTCGATCATGGCCGTGAGGACCTGCTTGCTGCGCGGGAACTGCCGCTGGAATTGGCTGAAGACCTCGACAGCAAGGGTGGGCTGCTCGATGTCCCGGTAGATCTCGCCCTTGCGCAGGGCGGCGGATTCCTGGTACGGGTTCTCGAAGCTGTTGGCCACGAGGCGGTTGAGCCAGCGCACGGACAGGTCGTAGTATTTGAGCGCCAGCGGGGTGAGGCGGCGCGAGCGCGCCGCCACCTTCGGCAATTCGACCGGGACGGCCACCCAGGTGACCACCGGCACGGTCTCTTCCACCGTGCCGTACTTCGTCCCCGGCCCCGCCACGACGTTCGTCTCGGCGGAACGGTTGGTCACGTACTCGTAGCGCACATTCTGGTTCGTCTGGACCGCCCAGGTATTGGCGCCGGTGCGAACCTCCCGGGGGATCTCCTCTCGGTTGGTGGCCACGGTGATGAGGTCGTCGGCCGCCACGGTGCGCTTCTCGGTGGTTTGGTTGGAGGTGACAGACCAATTGGTGACCACGAACTGGTTCGTGGTCACCGTGAGGATGGTGGTGAGCTTGTAGTTGGTCTGGATCTGGATATTCCGCAGCATCTTCACCCCCGAGAACGAGCCCGGGTAGAACGTGTAGGCCTCGCTCTCGAAGGAGATGTCCTCGGCGACCTTGGTGCGGTTCTTGTTCGTCACCGTCTTCATGTTGCTCAGGATGCTGATGTTGGAGGTCACCACCACCACCGGGCGGAAGCTCGCGTTGGAACTCGTGTTCCAGAGGGTGAACGTCTCCTCGCGGCTCTGCGGGGTGCGGTTGGTGGTATAGGTCTCGCGCACCTCGACGTTGGTCGTGACGGACTCGGTGCCGGTCTGGTTGCTCGTCACCGAGACCTCGGTGATCGGGTTGGTGGCCACGGTGACGATCTCGCGGATATTCGTGATGAAATCGGGGCCCTGCTCGAGCACGACCTGGCGGCTGCGCTTGGCCCAATTGGTCACCGGCCGACCGGCGTTGCTCGCCGGGAGCGTCTCGCTCATGCGCGCGGTGTTGGTGCCCCAGGCCCCGTAGCCCGGCGCCTCGCTCAGATAGATGAGTTCGCCGCGCTCGTTCTCGCCCATATAGCCTTCGCAGATGGCGTCGGCGATCGCCCGGTAGCTCATAGCGAGGGTGTAATCCACGAGGAGGCCCTGGCTCCGCGGCACCTCGGTGCGCAGTTCGAGCAGTTCGCGCAGGGCTTCCCGGTACTTCTGCCCGTCGGCCAGGCGTTTGACGTACTTCATCCGCGCGTTGACGAGTTCGGGCGAGGTCAGGAGCGCCTCGGGGGACCCGCCCGCGACGCCCTGCGCCCAGGTCATCGCGAGGGCCAGGAGGGCGGCCGCCGCCGCAAGCTTCAATGAGATCCGTTGCTTCATGGGGTGGCCCTTTCCGCTTTGATTAAAACATATTCCAACGCCAAACGATAGACATGGGGCCCGAACCCGGCCATCACCCCTTCCGCGATTTCGCTCAGGTAACTGTGGCGGCGGAAGGCCTCCCGTCGGTGCACGTTCGACAGGTGCACCTCGATGAGGCGCTTGCCGGTCGCCGCCAAAGCGTCGCGCAGCGCCACCGACGTGTGGGTGTAGGCCCCGGCGTTCACGATGAACACGTCCGCCCAATCCCTTTTTTCCTGGACGAGATCCACCAACACGCCCTCATGGTTGCTCTGGGCGAAGGCGATTTCCGCCCCCGCCCGGTCGGCCATGGCCTTGAGGCCCGCCTCGATCTCGGCTAGGGTGGTCGTCCCGTAAATGGAGGGTTCCCGGGTCCCCAGGAGGTTCAGATTCGGTCCGTTTAGGATAAAAATTCGGCTCATCTTCCACGATCTCTCTTCATTTTCGGTCCGAAACCCCATTAGATGAAGCTTCCCCCCGCCACTTTTTAGGCTCCCGGGGGCAAACTTTCCCATGGGGATTCGAACGGACCGCGTTCCGGGACCCTTTTTTGGGGACCGCCCGTAAAACTCAGATTCCGGGGCGTTGGGCCGGGATTCCCTTGAGGCCAAGGGTGGCGATTGGCGCGGAAGCCGGACTTCCGCCTCCCGATTAGTTCGAGGCTGGAAGCGCCGGGGCCGCCGAAGGGAAGGCCTTGGCGTGCCAACTTTCGCGCAGAGGCCTTTCGAGGGCGTTCCGCCGCAAAACCCCCAAACGGGTCGCCGTTAAATCGAATACCCGCGTCGCCGCGTTCACCTCGCCCCGGGAGAGGCGGGAGGCGAACTCCGACCGGGAGACGGCGAGGATCGCCCCGTCTTTGCGGTAGAAGACGAGTCCCCGGTCCAAGGCGTCCAGGTGCGAGCGGGCCCGGAGATCCTTGAGGATGCGCGTGGTGGAATCCACCGAACATCCCGAAAAACCTCCCTCGACCGTCCCGCAGAGCAGGAGGAATCGATCCTCAAGCAGGGCGAAGGACCCGGTCACCGGGTTCTCGTGGGCCACCCAGGTGGGGAGGAAATCGGTGAACGCTTCCCGTACCAGGGCGCGGCCCGAGGCATCGAGGGGGTCGCGAAATCCATAGAGCCAGATGGGGGCGTCATCTTCGAACTCGGGGAGGATCATGGGCGGGGGATTCATGGCAGGGGTTTCCTTTCGCCGAAGAAGACGGCGTTGTCGTAGCGGAGGTGGAATTGTTCGAGTTTATCGCGGATGCCCCGCAGCCGCCCCTTGAGGACGGCATGGAGGAACAGGATCGGGAACGCGACGGAAAGGCCGGCCTGGGTGGCGAGGAGGGCCTCGGAGATCCCCGCGGCCATGAGCACCGGGTTGGCGCTGCCGTACATGCTGATGACGCGGAAGGTCACGATCATGCCGTTGACGGTCCCCAGGAGCCCCAGGAGGGGCGCCAAGGTGGCCATCACCCCGGCGGTGGAGAGCGTTCGGCTATGGGGAAGGACCCGGTCGATGAGCACCTCCCGGCATTTCATCGAGAGGTAGATGCGGCTGCTCCCATGGTCGTCGAGGAGGGTCCGGATGAAGGCGTGGGTCGCGCTATCCCCTTCGCCGAGGCGTCGGCGGATGGCGTCGAGTTGCCCGGAAAGCAGCAGGCGCTCGAACTCGTCGGGGGCCATGAAACGCGCGTGCCGCGCTTCTCGCACCGAGAAGCCCCACACCAGGAAGACGCAGAACCAGCCCACGAGCCCCGTGAGGAACATGGGGAAGAGCACCACCCCGGTCTTCACCGAGGCGTCGTAGATCGCCTCGAGCAAGGGTTCAACTCTCCCCGGGGAACAGCTCGTTGAGCACGCGCACGGTGGCCTTCTCGATGTCGGTGAGCATCCCCGTCTTGACGCGCGTGAGCACGTGGTGGATGAGGCTCATGGGGATGGCGACGGCCAGGCCCGTTTCGGTGGCGACGAGGGCCTCGGAGATCCCGCCGGCGAGGATCTTCGGGTTCGCGGCGCCGTAGATATTGATCGTCTCGAAGAGGGTGATCATCCCCGCGACCGTACCGAGGAGGCCCAGGAGCGGGGCGATGGTGGCCAGGACCGCCAAGGTCGGGATGCGCGATTCGAGGATGGGGAGTTCCTGCACCATCTTCTCCTCGAGGAGCCGCTCGGCGATCGGCCGGGTGAGGCCCGTCTGTTCGAAGAGGGGCTGCACGATGCGCATCAATGGGTAGCGCTTCCCCTGCAGGAGGGCCCAAGCCTCTTCGCGGTGGCCGGCGAGGTGCCGCTTCACCGCTTCCTCGACCTGGCCCACGCCGCCGCCCCGAAGCCGCCAGAAGAGCAGGATGCGTTCCCCGCTGAGCGCGAGCCCGAAGAGCAGGACGATGATGAGGGGATACATCGTGAGCCCGCCGTCCTTGAACCACACGAGGAATTTCGTCCAGAACCCCCCCGCGTCGTCCCGGGCCAGGGCCTTGATGCGGTTGCCCGCCTGGACGGGATCGACCAGGACGCCCGTGAGTTTCCCCGGTTTCGCGCCGGACTGGAGCGCGTGGATCGGCTCGGCGAGGCGGGGATGGAGGCCCTCTGGGAGGCGCTGGTTCCAATCGTAGAAAATCCCGGAGAGGCCGCTCATGCGCACGAGGTAGCCCGCCGACTTCTCGCCGACGAACGATGCGTGGACGAAGCCGAGCCTGAGGACCGGCACCTGCACGCTGATCTTCTGGTCGGAAAGCAGGATGCGCCGCTCGGCGAGTTCGAAGGTCTCGCCCTCGTCGAGGAGCCAGATGCGGTAATCGACCCAGGCGTCGATGGCGCGCCCGAGATCGCCCGCCTCCACGAACTTGCCCAATTGCCCGGTGCGGAGGATGGAGGGCGAGATCAGGTAGGGATAGAACGAGCGAGTCTTCTTCTCTTCGAGGCGCACGAGTTCGGCCAGGCGGTTCTGAAAGGTGCCCCAGGCGATTTTCTTCTGGTCGAAATTCTCGCCCAGGGAATTGATGTTTTCCGCGATCAGGTAGGATTCTTCGAGGAGATTGTTCTTCTTGAGGTACTGACCCTTGAGGGATTCCTCGAGGGCCTGGATCTGCTCGCTCACCTGGGCGCGTTCGCGTAGTTGCTTCTCTTTGAGCTGCCAATAGTTTTTCTCGGCGGCCTCGGCCTCGCGGGTGAGGCGCTCCAATTCCTGGGATTCGGATTCGGCCCCCAGCGAAGGCGCGAGGGCCCAGAGGACGGCGAGGACGCCGATCCCGAAGGCCCGCCGGAGCCCGCAGGCCGCGAAGGGCCTCAAGGTTTCGCCTCGGGCGCGGGTTTCCGCACGGTGAGGGCTTCCTGCCAGAGCGGGATCTCGATAAGGTCGGGCGCCTGCTTCCCCTGGATGACGAGGATGGCTTGCCGGATATCGCGCTTTTGCCCGATGGAGAGGCCGGTCTTGGTGTCGATGGCGTACCCGTTCGTCCCACGTCGGTAGAGGAAGACGTCGGGGCCGGTGTCGACGGCGAAGAACACGCGCCCGATGCGCAGGAGTTGGGCGTTGAGACGTTCCTGGTCGACCTGCTCGATGGACTGGATCACCTGGCTATCGTAGGAAAGGAGGTCTTCGGCGTCGAGGAAGGCGGCCAGCCGGTTGAGGCTCTCCACGGCCGTCGAACTCCCGCTCTTAGCGTCGCCGGCGAGGCCCTGCATCACCGAAGCCCGGCGGTCGCGCTCGAAGGGGATGCCCGAGACGATGCGGGCCAGGAGGCCCTCGACGCGCCCGCGGATGCGTTCGTTGACCGCCTTTTCGTCGGCGACGATGCGGTCGATGCCGTATTGGAGTTCCCGGGCGCGCTGGCGGGACACCGTGTTCTTCATTTCCAATTTCGCCACGTCATCGTCGACGGAGGCCTTCTCCCGGGTCTTCTGCTCGAGGACGAGCTTCTTGTCTTTCATGAAGCGCTCGAAGGCGAGCCGGTCTTCGAGGGACCGCTCGCCCGTCTCTTTGATCTTCGCCTTGAGCGCCTCGATCTGCTGTCGCGCGGAGGGCTGGGCCCCGAGGGCGCAAAGGAGGGCGAGGCAGGCGGCGAGCGGACGGGTTCGGGGATTCATGGGCTTCATGGCCGTCTCATTGAATTAACTCGGCTGGCGCGGCCCGGTCAAGGCCCGATCCGGTCGAACCCGAG
>JAFLEE010000078.1 GCA_017302015.1 Spirochaetota bacterium
AACCCGCAAAGCGGTCCTACTGTGGCCCAGTAAACACGTGGCCGGTTGCTTCCATTGGCACGGAATAAACCGACTTGCGAGCCGTCACGAACAGAGTCTTGCGATCCCAGAGTTCCTTGTCGGCGGCCCCGTAGCGGCCCAGGAAATTGGTCACATCGGCCATGAGGGCGTCGTACTGGTGGAGTTCGCGGTAGATGTGGAAATTGAAGGCGTCGAAATAGGGGGCGATGCCGTTCTCGAAGATGTTCTCGAAATAGCGGGGGATGGGCAGGTTCGCCGCCGCGGCCCCGATGAGCACCTTGGCCCCCGGATCCGCCGCCTTATAGCCGAGGAAGGCCGCCTTCTGGGCCGCGGCGAATTCCCAGGCGGGATCCTTGCAGAAACTGATATCCTGCTCGTTCCAGAACTCCCAGGCCGAGATCATGGATCCCCATTGCTTCACCATCTCCTTCGAGAAGCGGTAGAGGGCGAAGAGGTCCTCCGGCACGCTCCCGTTGCGGCCCTTGGCCCAGGCCGGGGCGTCGTGGTAGACGCTGGTGACCTTCACCCCGCGCTCGGCCAGGAGCCGGGCGTTGGTGCTGTAGGCGTTGGTCCAGATGAAGGCGTGGGTCTCGGGGTTCACCTGGTTCCAGCTCATGCGGTCGCGGACCATGGTGAGGCCGGCGAGCACCACGAGATCCGAAGTCAGTGCGTAGGCGTTGGTGGGGAAGAGCGGGTGGTTCTTGTCGCGGGCGAGCCAACTCTGGGCCGTGTCCACGCAGAAGGGGCTCGCAGGATCCAGGCGGCGCTTGGCCGGGTCGATGACCCGGGCGAAGGGGATATAGGCCTCCCATGCTTTGGCGTCTGCTTCGCGGTACCAGAGCCGGTAGTACCCCGGCGCCAGGTCGGCCAGGGTCAGCGGCGCGGAAACCTTCCATTGCCCGGCGGCGACTTCGGCGCCCAGAAAATCGGTCACGCGGTAGGCGAGTTCGCGGCCGGGCATGCTGCGGGCCTGGCGGAAAACCAGGGGGGTCGCGGTGGTGTAGACATTCCCCGGCCGGTCCGTGGCGATGCGCGGGGAGAGTTTCACGCCGGAGAAGGGGTCGCGCACGAGGGCCAGCGCATCGATGCGGAAGGCGCGCTGGGCGTCCATGGGGCGCTTGCCGACGACCTCGAGGGTGAGGCGATGCTCCCCGGCGGCGAGGTTGGTGACGAGGAGATGCATCCACCGCACCGCCTTGGAACTCGACCAGGAAACGGCGGAGGTCTCGGCCTTGGGCACCGCCACCGGGGCCGCGCCGTCGAGGCCGAGGCGGATGGGGGAAGTGTAGCCCGTCCCCACCGGTTGGCCGGCCATGCTCAGTTGCCACATCCCCGCTTTGGGGAGGGTAAAGACGTAGGTCGCCGAGATGGGATCCTCCTTGGTGGTGTAGACGCCCCAATATTTTCCGCCGTAGCATTCGGCGTCGTCGGCGACGCTCCCGCCCTCCTGGCGCTGGAAGGCTTCCCCTTCGATCCAGACGTCGCATTTCGGCACCTGGGGCGACTTGAGTTCCCACGGGGGAAGTTCGCTGGCCGTCTGGGGCGAGACCCAAGAGGAAAGTCCGAGGAGCAGGACGAAGGCGGTGGATTTGGCGAAAGGGATCGCGTGGCGGTGCATGATGGAGACTCCTGGGGTTTTGGGGTGCATTTGGCTTAAAGGGAAATGGGGACTCATAGGGCAGGCTTCTTCCAGTGTTCTACAGATAGGCGGACGTCGTCCACCCACACGGTGCCGCTGGATTTTCCCAGCAGGATCTCGAAGGCCAGTTTGGCGGAGCCGGGGAGGATGCGCTCGATCTTCTCCTGCCCGGCGAGTTCCTTCCAATCGAAGGTCCCCCCGAAGCCGAAGTACGGGCTGCCCCGGAAGTTCAGGCGGTCCCCGTCCGCCTTGCGGAAGGCCAGGGTATAGCCGAGGCCCATGCCCTTCACCGCCTCGCCCTTGGCGAAGAGGGAGACCTTGAAGACGAGGTACTCCCCCTCGCCTAAAGCCGGCAATTCGGAGACGGGGATGTCGTAGGCGATGCCGTCCCAAAGCGTGCGCGTCGGCGAAGCGAGCTCGAGGCAGCGCTTTCCGCCATGGGCGCCGCGCGAGACGATGGCGGGGACCAGGCGCGGAGGCGTTTGGGAAAGGGCGGTGGTGTCGTAGATCTTCCATCCCGGCACGGACTGCGGTTCCCCGGCCTCCTCGAACCCGGCGTTGGGAAGGTCGAAGTGCTTCACGGAAAGCAGGGTGTTCGTGGGGGGAACGAAGTTTCCCGGGAGTTCCTGGATCCTGCCGAAGACGACCATCGGGAGCCCCCCGTCCATCTCAAAGGAGGCCCGTGCGCCCTTGGCGACGAGAGGCCGCTCCGTTCCCATGGGATCGAGGAGGGTGAGGGAAGCGTCGGGCGTCGGGAGGACCAGGGTGGCGCGCGGGGCGAGATTCAAGAACAGGACCGTGGCGGTGCGGCCATCGCGTTGGAACGCGTAGGCTTCGACCCAGCCCCGATCGGAAACCCCCGCGAGATTGGGTTCCTTGACGAACCGGGCCCCCGCCAGGGTTCGGACCAGGGTCGCCCACGCCACGAAGGAGGGACGGAGATTGAAATCGTTCTCCAAGAGCCCCGCCGTCATGCGGCCCTCGCCGCCGTAATCGTTCTGCTCCCGCAGCAGGAATTTGCAGAGGGCCTTCACGTTGGCGTATCGGAGATGGCCCACGGCCTGGCGCCAATCCTCGCGGATGAGGCGCTTCATCTCGTCGCCCCGAGGGTCCAGGTTCGACGCCCCGAATTGGATCCCGCCCAATTCGGTGAAGATGACGGGAAGGCCGGGCCGCACCGCCGAGAGTTTCCCGTTGAGCACCGCCATGTCGACCGCGTAATGGGTCGAGAAGAGGTCCATGCTTTTCCCGAGGCCGGCGGCGAGGGCGGTGTCGAGCCAGGGCCGGTAGGTATGCCCTTCGGGCAGGTGGCTCGTCGTATTGGGCGCGACGCGGGCCCCCGGATCGCCCGCGTGGAGGCCCCCGGCCATCCGCGCGAAAAAACCCGTGTAGTCGCGCACGATGCCCAGCGCATCGTGGTGGAGGTAATTCGAGAGGGACCCCGTCCAGAAGAACGCGTCGACCTCGTTGCCGATCTCATACACGGCGATGCGCCCCCGGTAGCGCGCCGCGAGGTTCCGGGCGAAGGCTTCGGCCATCGGAAGGTACTCGGGGCGCACCAGGGCCGCGCCCTTGTTCATTCCCGCCTCATCCCGCGCTTGGCTGGCCCAGGGGGGCGTCGGCCAGAACGTGGTGGCGATGATGGAGAGGCCCCGCTCGCGGTAACGCTCGACTTCTGCGTCGGCTTCCGTCCACACCGGTTCTTTCTCGGGCCCCGTCTGGATATGGAGCCAATTGATGCGGTGTGTGCGTACCCAGCGCAGCCCGATGCGCTGCATCATATCGGCGTCGCGATCGCGTTCGCCTTTCGGGTAGGCCACGTGGGGGAACACCATGGCGCCGAAGGGGTTCTCGGCCGCAGCCGGGGCGCTCACGCGCGGCAGGACCGCGAAGGTCGTGCGCGAAGCGTCGATCAAGGCCCCATCCTCGCCGACGAGCTTCGCCACGCACTCATACCAACCGGTGGGCAGGTTCGGCCACATGAACTCGCAATGCTTCCCCTCCCCGATCCCCGCTTCGGCAACTTGGGTTTGACCCGCCCCCTGGAAGGCCCGGCATTCCATCGCGACCTTCGCCTTCCGGGCCAGGGTCGTATGCACCGCGAGGCGAGCGGTCTCTTCGGGGGCATAAATCGCGAGGGGGGCCGCCTGGGTGATGCCATCGAAGCCTTCGCGCAGGGTCGCGCCTTCGATCGCGAAGCCCGAAACCGATGCGCGGCTTTGGGGATCCTTCCCCTGGATTCGAAAACCCGCGCATTTCAGGTCGGGCCGAAAAGTTCCCAGCGCCTTCTGGTCGAGGACGACGATGCCGTCGATGGTGAGGGTCACCGCATGGGCGACGCGGTCGTAGCGGAGAAGAAACGATGAGCGCGAGCGGGGCGGGACCTTCCCCGAGCCCAGGGTCACTTTCGTGCCGTCCGCATGGGCGGACCACGCGCCGCCGGGGCGCAAATAGCACCAGAGGGAGGCGCCTGTGAAATACCGGTGGTCGAGGTTCCCGCCGAACGCGAGGGCCACCCATTCGGAACCTGCCGGTTCCAATTCGGCCGAGAGGGTGATTTGGGTTTCTGGGCCCGCGAATTCGATCCATCCATTGCCGCCGGCCTCGCCGCGCACCGCGCCCTTTCCGTCCAGGACCAGGGTGCCTTCGGTTTTCCAAAGTCGCCCCCCTTGGGTCGTCTTCCGCCCGGAGAGTTCCCGGGCCGGGCCCGCGAAATCATCGGCGAGACGGGCGTTCACCGCCGCCGGAAGCAGGGAGAACAGGGGGATGAGGAGGATCGCGACACGGGGAAGAGCCAAGGGTTACTCCTTCACGGAACGGCGCACGGGGGAGGGATCGCCGATGGAACCGCGCTCGCGCACGCTCACGGGCGCGCGCAGGCGCAGCGGGCGCTTGGCCCCGCCGGTGAAGTGGGCGAGGATATCGCCCAGGAGCGCCTCGTACGGCAGGGCGACGGTGGACAGCGGCGGGTTCAAATAGCGCGAGACGAAGAGGTCGTCCACCCCGACCACCGAGAGGTCGCGGGGGATCTCGAGGCCCGCGAGCGCCGCGGCGCGGTAGAGTTTGAGCGCCGCGAAATCATTCTCGCAGAAGGCCGCCGTGATTCCATGGCGGCGAAGGGCCTGCGCCAGCCAGGCCGGGTCGGGCACCTCCTCGTAATCATCGTTGTCGAGTTCGAGGGTCTCGGCGATCACCGCGCCATGGCCCGTCAAATGGCGCTCCCACCCGAGGCGGCGGCCGGATTCGACCCCCGAACGCTTGACCATCTGCGTCCGCGAGGAGACGTAGAGGAAACGTCGGTGCCCCCGCTTCGTCAGCGCCCCCAGCGCCGCGGCGGCCACCTCGTCATCGGCGAAGCCCACGAAGTGGTAGCGCGCGGGCAAGCGCTTCGTCTGGGGGGGGATGCCCAGGAAGACGAGGTTTCCCACGTGGGCCAGGCTGCGAAGGAGCACCGTGTTGTCGACCCGGGAGCCGCTTAAGATAATGCCCAAGGCCCGCCGGGAGGCCAATTGGCGCACGCAAGCGGCCTCGGCGACGGGGTCGAGCTGGCTGAAGTAGAGTTCGGGGCTCAGGCCGCGGGCGAAGCAGGCCCCATAGAAGGCGTTGATGAACGGCTCATAGAAGGCGTATTCGAGCTTGGGGAGGATGAAGCCCACCGTCACGGACCGCTTGCGGGAGAGGTGGGTGGCGGCGTGGAGGGGGACGTAATTATTTTTTTGGATCACCCCTTCGACCCGCTTGCGGGTGCCTTCGCGCACCTGGAGCGACCCGTTGAGGACCCGGCTCACCGTCATGTAACTGACCCCGGCTTTTTTGGCGATGTCGTGGATGTTCAAGGAGGGGCGCCCATAAATGTGACTAGTCACATTATTTTACGAAACCGTCCACTGCCTGTCAAGGGCCGGGGAATCGGCCACCCAGCGCGCGGCGCGGCGAGTCTGCGTCGCCGTCATTTCCATCCCCTCCGATCGATCCTAAAATGGGGATGGGGGCGTGGCCGACCGAAGGCCCCCACCATCCTCGAGGAACCCCATGCCCGTCACTTTCCCCGGATATTACCTCAATTACCCCCATAATAACGGTTTCTGGGGGGATCAGGTCACCCTCGGGAGGTATGGGGAGGGATCTTTCGAGATCGCCGCGGCGCCCGTGGGCGGGGGCCTCCCCAAAACGCTGGCCAGGTGGCCCCTGGAAGAGTCCTTCGTAAAGCCGACCTTCAGCGCCCCCTATTGGGATCTCGCCAAAGAGCGCCTGGTGGCCTGCGTCGGCAATGATCTGTATTCGTTGGACTTGGGCGCGCCGGGAGCAGAGCCCACGCGCATCTTCACCGGGTCGTGGATGGAACCCACTTCCATCCCCAATCTCCATCCCGACGGCGATCGGGTCCTCGTCCACGGGCGCCGGGCCGATCGGTCCACAGACGCCCTCGAACTCGACGCGCGGACGGGCGAGGTGCTGCGCCGCTGGAACTACGCCTGGTGGGCCAATCATTTCCATTATGTGCCCGCCGACCCGATGTGGATCGCCTATTGCCATGAGGGGCCCACCGAGACCGTGCCCGACCGCGTCTGGATCATGCACCCCCAGGAGGCGCCCGGCGGCCGCTGCGTCTTCGACCAGGCTTCCGAAAAAGCGGGCGCCCCGCTTTGCATCGGCCACGAGCGTTGGGGCCACCACGAAGTGATGGGGGTCGCCCCGGCCTACGGGGTGAGCCCGGCCGGTCCCCGCGGACTCTACGCCGTCTACGCCGACGGCCGCCCCGCGCGGCTCCTCAGCCCGGGGGAGCGGGATTGGCACGCGGATCTCCGCCGCGACGGGAAGCTCGCGCTCGTGGACACCACCGGTCCCCAGGACGCGCCCGGGCGCGGTTGGGAGAATGCCGCGGGAGTCTCTGACATCCTCCTCGTCGACATGGCCAGCGGCGTGCGCCGCCCCCTGGCCCGCACCGGTATCGGGCCCCGGCACCCGGCCCATCCCCACCCGGTCTTCTCTCCGGACGGACGCATGTGCTGGTACAACGCTTTCGAGGACGGCCAGGGGACGGCGACGGGCATCCCCATCGACACCTGAGCGAACGCCTTGGACGAGGCCGAGCACCCGACGCGGCCTCGCCGTCGGGGGAACCCTCGGGTGCGCGCGGGCGTCCGTCGTGGATGCGTTACGTTCCCGGGCGCCCCGCGGCGATCAGGGGATCACCTTTCCCTCGTAGAGGATGATGATGATGTCGATGACGAAGAGCGCCACGACCATGACTTCGAGGACCACCATGACGCGCTGGTTGCGGTCGCCCTTGATGGCGCTGTGGATGTGGTCGAGGGCCTCGCGCTTGCGTTCGGCGGTGCGGAACCAATCGTCGAGGTGGAAACGCTCGGCGGCGAGTCGGTGGAGCCGGGCGAGGTGCCAGTCGCCGTAGAGTTTCCCGGTATTCTCGAGGAGTTCGCCCATGCGGGCCATGTCGATGCGCACGGCCTCGAGTTCCTGGAGGGCGGCGCTGGCGCGCCGTTGGCGCACGTCGGTATAGGAGCGGGAAACCGCGGCCTCGAGCAGGCGGTCGTAGCTCTCGAGTTCGGCGAGTTGGACATTGGCGAGTTCGATGGGGTAGATGACCTCTTCGAGGTGGTGGCCCCGTTCCACGACGAGGGCCGCATCCCAATCGACGACGGCCAGGTCGTCGCGGTAATAGGAGATGTGGCGCCCCGTGGATTCTTCGAGTTCCTCCACGGAGAGGGCCTCGGGGTCGCTCTCTTGGGTGAGGAGGGCGCCGATATTCGCCCGCTCGCGGCGGAACCATTCCAGGGTATCGCGCTCGCTTAGGGCCGCGGCATCGAGGAAGAAGAGGGTGTAGGCCTCGTCGGCGAGCAGGGCCTGCACCGGCTGGAGCAGGATGGGCTTCAGGTCGGCGAAGACCGAACTCGCCACCTCGTGGGCGTGCTCGTGGATGCTGCGTTGGTGGATGGAGGGCTCGTGGTAGGCCACGAGGTCCCCCATTTTCTCCACCGAGAAGGGCACGCGAAGGGTGAGGCTGAGGGCGCCCATGGCGAAGACCTTCACCTGGCAAGCGGCGGCGGCCATGCCCCCCGGCGTCTGGATCGAGAAGGGGGGGAGGTTCGCCACCCATACCCCCTCTTTCAGGAGCGAGGCGGGGTTGCGCCGGTTCGGCTCGAGGGTGAAGGGCACCAGCGGCGAGCCCAGGACCGATTTCAGGGCCTCGCGTTGGATGTCATAGCAGATATCGTAGGCGGTAAAATAGACGACGGTGCCCTGGATCATAGCCCAGTATAACCCGGGGGCACGCCCATTGTAAAACCCGGTTGACTTTTCCCGCGCCCCGCCCGAAATTGAAGGGCCCACGACCCATGCAACTCCCGCGCACCCTCCAGGAAGCCCGCGCCCGCGGCTGGGACGAACTCGATATCGTCCTCGTCTCCGGCGATGCGGCCATCGACCATCCCTCCTTCGGGGTGCCGCTCCTCGCCCGGTGGCTCGAAGCCCACGGGTTCCGCGTGGGCCTCCTGGCCCAACCCGACTGGAAATCCATCGAGCCCTTCAAGGCCCTCGGGCGGCCCCGCCTCTTCTTCGGGGTGGCCTCCGGCGCCATGGATTCCATGGTGGCCCATTACACCCCGGCGCGCAAACTGCGCCACGACGACGCCTACACCCCGGGCGGGAAGCACGGCGCCCGGCCCAACCGCGCCGTCATCGTCTACACCAGCCGCCTGAAGGAAGCCTATAAAGACGTGCCCGTGATCATCGGGGGGATCGAGGCCTCCCTGCGGCGCTTCGCCCACTTCGACTTTTGGGAAGACAAAGTGCGCCGCAGCATCCTCTTCGACTCCAAAGCCGATCTCCTCATTTATGGGATGGGCGAGATACCGCTGCTCGAGGTCGCCACCCGCATGAAGGGCGGCGAAGCGCTCTCCGCCATCCGCGATGTGCGGGGGACCTGCTACAGCGAATCCCGCGCGCGCCTCGTATCCGGCGAGGTCGGCGTGCTGACCATGCCCTCGTTCGAGGAGGTGAGCGCCGAGAAGAAACGCTACGCCGAAGCCTATCGCCTGGCGCTGCGGGAACAGAACCCCCACCGCGCCCTCATCCTCCACCAGCCCCACGGCGACCGCGTGCTCGTTTGCCGCCCCCCGGCCCTCCCCCTCTCCGAGGCCCAGATGGACGCCATCTACGCCCTCCCCTTCGAGAAGGTCCCCCACCCTTCCTACCGCGAGCCCATCCCCGCCTGGGACCAGATCAAAGATTCCATCACCTCCCACCGGGGCTGCTTCGGGGGCTGCGCTTTCTGCGCCATCACGCTCCACCAGGGCAAGGCCATCCAGTCCCGCAGCCAGGCCTCGATCCTCGCCGAAGTCGACGACCTCACCAAGCGCTCCTTTTTCCGGGGCAGCATCAGCGACGTGGGCGGCCCCACCGCCAATATGTACGGGCTCTCGTGCGGGCACCCCGAAGCCGAGAAGGTCTGCCGCCGCGAGAGTTGCCTCTTCCCCACCGTGTGCAAGCACCTGGAGACCTCCGATGCCGCCTCGGTGGCGCTGTTGTCCAAACTCCGGGCGAAGGCGGGGGTCAAGCACTTGGCCGTCTCCTCGGGCGTCCGCTACGACCTCATGGACCAGCAGCCCGAATACTTCCACGACCTCGTCACCCACCATACCAGCGGTCTGCTGAAGGTCGCCCCCGAGCACCTCGTCGACCGCATCACCGACCTCATGCGAAAGCCCGGGAAGAAGCACTTCGAGAAATTCCTCTCCGCCTACCGGGACGCGAGCGCCAAGGCCGGCAAAAGGCAGGGCGTGGTGCCCTACCTCATCTCCGGGCACCCGGGATGCACGCTCGCCGATATGATCGAATTGGCCTTCGCCCTGAAGCGCCTCGGCCTCAAGGTGGAGCAGGTGCAGGATTTCACGCCGACCCCCGGCACGCTCTCGACGGTCATGTTCCACACCGGCATCGACCCCATGTCCGGCGAAGCGGTCTACGTCGCGCGGACCGACCGCGAGAAGGGCTTGCAGAAGGCCATCCTCCTTTGGCACCTCCCGGAGCACCGCCACAAGATCCTCGACGCTTTTCGGGAAGCCGGGCGCCACGACGCGGACAGGCTTCTCGCCTAGGAGCCCGTCGGGCTGATACATGGGGTTTTTGAAACCCTGGCCTCGCCGGGGCGTACCTTTCTCCCGCAGCAGGTGGGAATCCCTTCCGTCGCGCCGCAGCGTCAGCGGGTGGGCCCGAATGCGGTTTTATGGTGGCGCTGAGGCGCTCCTCCAGGGACTCCCACCTGCCGCTTGGAACTAGGCTTCAACCGTCGACGGCCAGGTAAAAGGCTTCGCCTTTTGATGGGGGGTGAGGTGGAACTAAATTCCTTTTATCTTATGAAGATTTATTCACTCATGGCCGTCAATTTCGTCTCCGTTGAATACGACACCCCACTTTCGATTCCGCTAGAACTCCAGGAATGGGTGCTGGCCGATCCGATCGCGTAGTATTTAATTGGGATTTCCTGTATTCCACTTGAAAATCGATGCGACTTGTCAATTTCGGGCGACAAAAACCTCTGAATCCAGGATGAATCCATCGGGTCAGCGTTGAAATGGAGATAAAATTGGAGTAAAGTGTTCTGAGACCTGAGATTGCCTGCGTGATCCCTCTATAGGAGTACCCGGTGGCCGGCGAGAACATTCGGAAACACCGTCAAGCCCTGCCATCCCCGACTGACTCCGATTCGCGCCAAGGAACGGTCGCGCCATGAACCATCGTTTCCGATTCCTGAGGCGCGCCGCCCTGGGCCTGTTCGCCACACTCCTCGTGGTGGGGGCCTCCTGCGCGCTTCGCGTGGCGTTCTTCGGCGAGGCAGGCCGCGGCGTGCCCTACCTGACCTTCTACCCCGCCGTCATGATCGCCGCGATCATCGGGGGGCTCGCTTCCGGCCTCTTCGCGACCGGCCTCTCGGCCCTGCTCTGCTATTATTGGATCCAACGCGGCCATATGTCGCCGGTGGAGTGGGCGGCCATGCTCGTGTTCTGCTTCAGCGGCCTCATGATCTCCGGCTTGGCCGAGGCCATGTCCCGAGCCCGGCGCCAGGCCGTGAAGGCGAAGGAGCAGGCGGAGGCGGCCAATCGGGCCAAGAGCACCTTCCTCGCCAATATGAGCCACGAGCTGCGCACCCCGCTCCACGCCATCCTCGGATTCTCCGGCCTCCTGAAGAACGATGGCGGCGCGAACGCGAAGCAGACGGAGTACCTCGACATCATCTGCCGAAGCGGCGAGCACCTCCTCACCCTCATCAATAACGTCCTGGATATCTCGAAGATCGAAGCCGGGCGGGTGGAACTGGAATCGAGCAACACGAACCTCGCTTCGTTCCTCGACGATCTCGAGGCGGTCTTCTCCATGCGCGCCTCGGAGAAGGGGCTCGCCTTCCGGATGGCCCGCGACGGGGGCCTGCCGCCCCTCGTGCGCGTCGACGCGGTGAAACTCCGGCAAGTGCTCAATAACCTCGTCGGCAACGCGGTGAAGTACACCCCCATCGGGGAGGTCGTGGTCAGGGTCGGGTGGGGGGCCTCGGCCCAGTCCCCGGCGCTGCGATTCGAGATCGAAGACACGGGGCCCGGCATCGGCGCGCAAGACCGCGAACGCATCTTCCAGCCCTTCGTGCAACTCGCGGGACGAAGCGTCACGGAGGCCGGCAGCGGTCTCGGCCTCGCCATCTGCCGCCAATACGTCGATCTCATGGGGGGCACGATCGGCCTCCGCAGCGAACCGGGGCGGGGCTCGGTCTTCCATGTGGAGATCCCCGTCGCGCTCCCCCCGGTCGCCCGGGAAAGCGCCCCGCCGGCCTCCGGGCGCGTTCTGGCCCTGGCCCCCGGCCAACCCGCTTTCCGCCTCCTCATCGCCGAGGACAAGTGGGAGAACCTCCTCCTCCTGCGGCGCCTCCTCGAGCCCTTCGGGTTCGACCTGCGGGAGGCCCGAAACGGCCTGGATGCGGTAACCCTCTTCGAGGCGTGGAAGCCGGACCTGATCTGGATGGACATCCGCATGCCGGTGATGGACGGCCTCGAGGCGACCCGGCGCATCCGATCGACCCCCGAGGGCAAACGCGTGCGGATCGTCATGCTGAGCGCCCATGCCTTGGAGGAGGAGCAGCGCGCGATCCTCGCCGCCGGATGCGACGCCTTCATCCGCAAGCCCTACACCGATTCGGCGATCTTCGATGCGCTGCGCGAACACCTCGGCGTCGTATGGATCCGGGAGGCCCCGCAGGTCGAAGCCGCGGCGGCCCCGTTCCCCGATGCGGCGCGCCTGCGCCGCATCCCCGCCGATCTCCTCAAAACGCTCAAGGATTCGGTGGTGGCCCTCGATACCGGGGGGGCCGCCGCCGCCATCGCCGAGATCGCGCGCATCGATCCCCCGTTGGGGGGCGCCCTGCGCGCGATGGCCGACCGCCTGGCCTACCAGGAACTTCTTTGCGGATTGGAAAACGCCCTGGCCCGCGAGGCTTCCGACGGGGCGCCCCATGGCCGGTGAGGAGGCGGCCCGTCCTCCCGAAATCCTCGTGGTGGATGACTCGGCGACCAGCCTCCAGGTGCTCCACGAGATCCTGACTCGGCAAGGGTACCGGGTACGCCCGGCCTCCTCCGGCGAGCTCGCCCTCAGATCCGTCGAAGTCAAACTCCCCGATCTCGCGATCATCGACGTGCGCATGCCGGGCCTGGACGGTTTCGAGGTCTGCCGGCGCCTCAAGGCCGCGGAGCGCACCCGCAACCTCCCGGTGCTCTTCCTCAGCGCGTCCCAGGAAAACATCGATAAGATCAGGGGCTTCGAAGCGGGGGGGCTGGATTACATCACCAAGCCGTTCGAGTCCAGCGAGGTGCTCGCCCGCGTGGCCACCCACCTCCGCCTGCGGGAACTCGGCGAACGGCTGGAATCGAAGGTACGGGACCGCACCGCGGAACTCGTCGCGGCGAACGCGCGGCTGTCCCAGGAGATCTCCGAGCGCCGAAGGGCCGAGGCGGGGCTCATCGAGAGCGAGGAGCGCTTCCGCGCCGTCTTCGAAGGCTCGCCCATCGGCAAATGCATCACCGCGCCCGACGGTCGCCTGCTGCGCGTCAACCGGGCCTACGCCGACATGTTCGGCTACACGGCCGAGGAGGTGCAGAATCGCACCTTCGCCGACATCACCCATCCCGAGGACGTGGCCGCCAGCGGGGAACTCGTGCGCGCGCTCCTGGACGGCGAGGCCTCGAGCGGACGCATGGAGAAGCGTTATGTTCGGAAAGACGGGAGGGTCGTCTGGACGGAACTCCATACGGCCCTGCTGCGGGACGCGGCCGGGGCGCCGCTGCATTTCATCACGGGGATCATCGATATCAGCGTGCGCAAACGGGCCCAGGACGCCCTCAAAGAGAGCGAGGCCCGATACCAATTGGTGTTCGAGCATTCGGGGACGGTCAATTCGCTCTTCGACCGGGAATGCCGCCTGGTCCTCCAGAATTCCCTTTCGGCCAAGCACCTCGGCGCACCGCACGGGGAGGCCATCGGAAAGCCCGTCTCCGAACTCTTCCCCCCGCCCCGGGGGGCGGAGGTGGAGGCGCGCATGCGCCGCGTTCTGTCGACGGGAGCCCCCGAATCGTTCGAGTCGGAGTTCGACCTCCCCAGCGGCAAGCGCCACTTCTTCTCCCTCTATCAACCCCTCCCCGATTCCACGGGGGCCATCCAGTGGGTCCAGATCATCTCCCAGGAAATCACGGAGAGGAAGAACACCGAGAACGCCATCCGCGCCAACGAGGCCCGCCTGAAGACCCTCCTCGAGACCGCGATGGACGGATTCTGGAGGGTCGATGCTCTGGGGCGCCTGCTCGAGGTCAACCGCAGTTATTGCGCCATGAGCGGCTATTCTCGGGACGAACTCCTCGCCATGTCGATCCATGAAGTCGAAGCCCTGGAGGACGACCGGGAAATCCACACCCATCTGGAGCGCATCGCGCACCACGGGCAGGACCGCTTCGAGTCGGAGCACCGCCGCCGGGACGGCACCCTTTTTCCCGTGGAGATCAGCGTCCAGAAAGACCCGACCCTGCCCGGGGCCATGGTGGCCTTCATCCGGGACATCTCCAAGCACAAGCGCATCGAGGCGGCCCTGCGGGAGAGCGAGTTCTTCTTCCGGGAATCCCAGCGCGCCGCCCATATCGGTTCCTACAAGGCCGATTTCGTCGGCGGTTTCTGGGAATCTTCGGAGGTGCTCGACCAAATCTTCGGCATCGATGCGGCCTATGGGCGCGACATCCCCGGTTGGCTCGCACTCGTCCACCCCGAGGACCGCGACACGATGGGCCGGCACTTAAGCGAGGAGGTGATCGGGGGGAAGCAGCCGTTCAACCGGGAGTACCGCATCCTGCGCCCCCTCGATGGGCAGACGCGGTGGGTGCTCGGCCTGGGGCAGCCCGAGTTCGATGGCAGCGGGGCGGTGCGGGGGCTCATCGGCACCATCCAAGACATCACCGAGCGCCATACCATCGAAGCGGAGCACCGGGAACTCCAAGCCCAGCTCGCCCAGGCCCAGAAAATGGAGGCCGTCGGGCAATTGGCCGGCGGTGTGGCCCATGATTTCAACAATATGCTCGGGGTGATCCTCGCCCGCGCCGAGGCGGGGATGGGGAAGCTCCCCCCGGAGAACCCCGTGCGCGGCTACCTGGAGGAGATCTTCGACGCGGGCCGGCGCTCCGCCGACCTCACGCGGCAACTCCTCGCCTTCGCGCGGCGCCAGACGACGGCACCGCGGGTGCTCGACCTCAACGAAGCCGTCTCGGGCATGCTCCAGATGCTCCAGCGCCTCGTCGGGGAGAACGTCCGCCTCGTGTGGAGGCCCGCTTCCGGGCTCTCTCCGTTGCGCCTCGACCCGAGCCAGATCGACCAGGTGATCACCAACCTCTGCGTCAACGCCCGCGATGCGATCCAGGATCGGGGCACGGTGACCCTCCAGACCCGCAACCTGCGCATCGAGGAGGCCAAAGCGTCCCGGCCCGACGCGCTTCCCCCCGGCGATTACGTGGAGTTGCGATTCGAGGACGACGGCTGCGGCATGGACGAGAAGACCCGGGAGCGGATCTTCGAGCCCTTCTTCTCCACGAAGGGCGTCGGCAAGGGCACCGGGCTCGGTCTCTCGACGGTCTACGGCATCGTCAAGCAGAACCTGGGCTCGATCGAAGTGGAGAGCCAGCCGGGGCGGGGCACCGCGTTCCGCCTCCTCTTCCCGGGGCACCGCGGGGATGCGGTCGACCCCGCTCCCGCCGCGGGGGGGGCGCCTCCCCGGCCCCGGGGCTCGGGCCAAACGATCCTCCTCGTGGAGGACGAGCCCATGCTCCTCTCCTCCATCCACGAGATCCTCGAGGAGAACGGCTATCGGGTCCTGCCCGCCGCCACCGTCGGCGAGGCGGACTCCTTCGCCCGGAAGTACGGCGCAGAGGTCTCGCTCCTGATCACCGATCTCATCATGCCCGAGATCAACGGGGTCGAACTCGCCCACCGGCTGCGCGCCCGCCATCCCGCCTTAGGCGTCCTCCTCATGTCCGGCTATTCGGACGACCTCCTCGGCGACCGGGGCGGGATCCCCGCCGGCATGTCCTTCATCCAAAAACCGTTTACCATCGAGGAACTCTCCCTCACGGTCCGAAACATCCTCTCCCCGTGACCCCCTGGGCGCATTTCGCGCCGAATCGCGGGGGGTCCCGAACCGGCCCTAAACTCCGCACGAGGCCCCCGTCGAGACCCCCGCCGGCCCGCCCTCGAACCGCCGCCGGTACTCCGCCGGCGTGTACCCCGTGCTCTTCTTGAAGCGTTTGGCGAAGGCGAAGACGTCCCGGTACCCCACCGAGTGGCAGACTTCGGCCGTGGTGTAGGTCGATTGGCCCAGGAGCTCCCGGGCGCGCTCCATGCGGTAGACGATGAGGAAGTCTTGGAGGGATTCTCCCTTGAGGCGCCGGAAGAGGCGGGAGAGGTGGGACCGATCGAAGCCCGAGGCATCGGCGATCTGCCCCACGGAGATGTCGCGGCTATAATTATGCTCGATGAAGCGGCACACGCGCTCCACCGCCTCGGCCCCGCCCCCGCCCGGCCGGCGCGCCTCATGGCCCGTCTCGCCGTGGCGCACCAATTCGGCCAGCACGCGCAGCGCTAGGGAATGGAAGGCGAGCGAGGCCCCGGCATGGCGGTCCCGGCCCTCCCGGATCATCTCCTCCACCAGGCGCTCGATGCCCGCGCCCTGCATCCCCCGCAGGACCGCGGTCTCCGCGGTGAGGCCGCCCTTGGCGAGGGCCTTGGCGACCCCGTCCCCCGTGAACCCCGCCCAGGAATAGGCCCATGGGTCGGCCTCATCCGCCCGGTAGCGAATCTTCTCCCCGGGAAAGAGGAGGAACCCGTCTCCCTGCCCCAGAAGTTGGGTCCGCCCCCGGAGTTGGACGCTGCCTTTACCGAGACGGATATAATGGAATAAAAAATGGTTGCGGGAGCCCTCCCAGGTATGGCCCGCGCGGCAGCTTTCCCGCCCCGCGTAGAGGCCCGTGAGGCTGAAAGCCCCGTGGGAGAGGTCCCCGAAGACCTGCTCCACCGAAATCTCGATCGCTTGGACCATGCCCGATTTTATATTCCCGGGGGGGCGGGGCCAAAAATCGCGGGTTTCGCCTCCCTTGACCAAAACGCCCTTCAGGTCTAGAATTCCCCAGGATGTCCAGAATTCAAAACGTTTTCAAGACCCTTTTGTTGGCCTTTTTGGCCCTCTCGCTGGTCGATTGCGGCCGGTGCATGATCCAGGGGGCGTTCTGCAATAAGAACGTCATGAACCAGACCATTGTCGACATGGACATCAACGACTCATCGGCCTACCTGACCTCCTACCAGCGCCAGTCGGCTTGCCTTTCCTTGGCCTCGAACCTGCTCCCCGACACCATCCTCATCATCGCCACCAACCAATTCTATTACACGGTCAACGGGGTGACGTCCTTCTCCAATATCGTGGTGACCAACCTTTGGACCAACGGCCTCGCCCTTCCCATCGACCGCAACGGCTCCATCAACGGGTGGCCGCTTAGGGAAAACTCCCTCAACACGAAGTTCTACGGGCAAGACTGCACCGTCTCCTGGCAATGATCCGAGGCGGGGAAGCCCGCTTCGCCTGCGCGCTAGGTTCCCACGCCCCGCCGCTGACGAAGGATCGCGGATATTGCGCGTCGCCTCACCCGGCCCGGGCGGGGTGGCGCGTCTGTCGATAGACTTCCGAGAGGCCCATGGCCACGCTATTGGCCAGATTGTGGGATCGGATCTGCCCGAGGATGGGGAGTTTGAGGGCGGTGAGGCGCCCGTGCGCCCAGAGCGAGTCGGGGAGACCCGTCGTCTCGGGGCCGAAGAGGAGCACGGACTCCTCCACGAAGGGGTGGTCGTAGACGGGGATCTCGGCGCGCTTGCTGAACGCGAGGATCGGACGGCCAGCCGCCGGGCCCGCTAGGAAGGATTCGAAATCGGGGTACTGGCTGAGCCTGAGGAGCGGCCAATAATCCAGCCCGGCCCGCTTCACCCGGGCGCTCGTGATCTCGAAACCCAGGCGCCCGATGAGGGCCAATTCGCAATCGAAGCCGACGCAGAGCCTGCCGATATTGCCGGTATTCTGGGGGATGAGCGGCTCGTAGAGCGCCACGAGCGTGCGCACGCCGCCTAGCGCCCGGCGAGGCCGCTTCGGTCCTCGCCCATGGTCGCGGTCATCCACTTAGAGAGGTCGCGCTTGCTCCGCATGCCGAAGACGAAGCAGCGCCGGAAATCCTTGTGGTCGATGACGTAGCCCAGGGGGGATTCTCGGTCCTCGTACTCGCCCTTCGCCGTGGCGCTGAAGGTGAAGGTCACCGTCTCCTTCGGGGCCAGCGCGAAGACCTTGGGCACGTTATCGGAGACCTTGGCCCAGGCGAGCGTGGGCACGAAGCCCATGGCGAGGCGGTCGATGCGCCGGGCGCCGTCGTTGACCACCTTGATCGTGCCCGTGCGGCGGTCGGCGTTGAAGGCGAGGGTGGCGTGGTAGGGCAAGACGCCCGCTTCGTTTCGGAACAGGGAATGGGACGCGCCCACCACGAGGGCCCATTCCAGGGTGCTGAGGCCGCGCTTGGTGCTCCACAGGGCCCGGGAGAGGTCGTGGAAGAAGATGCCCTTGGCCTGGCCCTCCCGGTAGATCCCCCGCCAGCCCACGCTCGTGCGGTAGAGGTACTCCAGCGCCGGATTCTCGCTGCGCCCGTCGAGGAGGCGCACGTCGGCCGAGTTCCCGATGATCACGTTATTGCGGTTGTCGCGCATATAGGCCGGCCACTGGTCCATGAGGTTGCGGAACTGGGCCTCGCTCGCCTCGTAGAGCATGGCCGCGTCGATGAAGGCCCCGGCGTCGAAGAACATGTACGGGTCCTGCCCGTGCTGCTTGCCGTGCTCCCAACCGAGGGTGAACACCCACGCGGGCTTGGTGATGCGCCCCTCCACCAGGAGGCGGTTGAGGATGGAGGCGACCTTGTGGGCCCGCCACCAGCGCCATTTGAGGATCGTCTGGGCGTTGTCGTCGAGGCGCAGGTGGCGGCCGAACCACTTCACCTGCTCCATGCGGCTCCAGGAGGCGTAGCCGGCGGGGGTCGGGATGTTCATCTCGTCCACGCACTCGGGGCCGTTCTCGCACCCGTCGCCCTCGCCGGTGCGGATGAAGTCCAGGCCGATATAGTCCACCGAGGGGTTGGCCTGCCAGGCCTTGGCCAGGCGCAGGATGTCCTGGAACCGCTGCTCGGAGGACAGCGAGATGAAGCGCGTGTCGGCGAGGGAGGAGGTGCTGGCGTTGTAGATGAGCGAGGGGTCGTAGCCGGCCAGGTTCTTGCCGTTCTCGGGGGTGTAATAGCACATCACGTAGGCGCCCACCTGGATGCCGTTGGACTTCAGGTGGGGCGCCATGAGGGCCAGGTTCTCCAGCCCCCCGCGCACCCAGGGGTTCTCCTTGGTGATCTGGTTATCCCAGCCCGTGGTCTGGGCGGCGAGCATCCAGAAGGCGTCGGCATCCATGTAGCGCACCCATTCGGCGATGGCCTTCCAATCGCCCATGCGACCGGAGGGGGTGGGGATCTCGGTGCGCCGCACGGGCACCGTGTATTCCCAATTGACCGCGGCGAAGCCCTTCTGCAGGGGGGGGACTTTCCGGTGCACGAGGGTGAATTTCTCGGAGACGCCGGCCCATTGGGGATTGGCCCGGGAGCGCACCAGCACCTGGTAGACGCCGCTGGGCGGGTTATAACCCAGGGAAAAATTGGCGTAGAGCACGCCGGCCTTGGCCTTGAAGAAGGAATCGTTGTCGCCGCCGACGTTCGGGTAGATCGCCCCGTCGCGCACCAGGACGAGCTTGAAATCGTCCAGGTTCACCGGACGGGTGGAGACGAGGTTCACCCGGATCACCTCGAAGCGGAAATAATGCGACTTGCCCATGATGAGGCGCAGGCTGCGCAGATCGCCCTCCGCGTTCACCTTGCCCGCGGCGGGCGCGGGGGAGCCGAGGAACGGGTGCTCGGGGTAGACCCGCAGTTCGGCGCTATCGCGGCGGTGGCCGCTCTCGGCGTAGGGGCTCTCCGCGGGGGCGTCCTTCTCCTCCTCCCGGTCCCGGGTCATGCGAGGGTCGAAGGACTCCTCGGTCGACGCGTCCTTGTCCGCGGTCGTGCCGTCGTGGCCGTGGATCACCTTCATGCCGGAGAGGCTGCCGACCACGTCGCGGTCGCGGGCGCCGAGGATGGCGCGGCTACGGCCGGTCTCGGGCGCGGCGCCGACCTGGCGGAACTCGCGGCGGTCCTCGAGTTTCAGGTTACCCGAGGGGCCCTCGCCGCCGAGGGCCCCTTCGTCGACGCGGTATTCGCGCATGACGCTGGTGTAATAATCGTCGAGGGAGAAGTCGCGGTCCTCGACCTTGCCCAGGCGGCGACGGCCGTTCTCCCGGCCCTCGAGGATATTGCTGACGGAACTGCCGCCGTCGTAGACGTAGCGGGTCACCACGTTGCGGTACTCGCCGATCTCCAAACTATAGGCCTTGGGCCACAGGTTCACGTAGACGAGGAGCAGGCGGGCGGCGGGCGCCAAGGCGACGGCCGTGGCGGCGACGATGAGGGCGGAGACGAGGATCTGGCGGCGCGTCATGGGGTCACGTAGGCGGCGAAGAGGGCGCCGGCGAGGTTCTGGGGGTTCGGTTTTTCGCCGGGGGCCCCGCGGCGAAGCCAATCATTGACGGTCTTGCCGCCGGCCTGGTTCACCAGGGGCCGCGCGGGGTCGAGGGAGAGCCCCTTCACCATCCCCGAACTGAAATGGAGGCAATGGACGACGCCGGAGGCCGCCACCGAATCGACGAGGGCGACGTGGGTGAGCCGGTCATCGCGCACGCGGTTTCCGTTTCGGTCCCAGGTATTGTCGAAGAAGACCAGATCGCCGACCTTGGGCAGCCGGTTCTTGGCGGTCACGGCGCGGGCCTTGTAGCGCTGCCAAAGAAGCTGGCAGGCGGTATCTTCGCCGGCCTTCCCGGCGGGCATGCGGGAGAAGAGGTTCACCCCGGCCGAATCATAGCAGGCGGCCACGAAGCCCGCGCAATCGGCGCGGAAACGGCGCCCCTCGACGAGGAACGCGGCCCCTTTCCACCCGAGAAGGCTCTTGGCCTTCGCCGCGGCGGCCAGATGCCGGGCGGGGGCCACGGGCGCCTCGAACACGGCCGCGGGCGCCGGTTTGACCACCACGGGGAGCGGGGCGGGCTTCGGGGCGGCGAGGATCGGCCCCGATTTGACCTGGGCCCCGGGTTGGGCGTCGGCCCCCGAGAGCGTAAGGGGTCCGGCCGCGCCCAATAGCAAACCGATGGCCATGACGGTTCGCCGGGATCTTTGCAGTCCATCCATACTCCCATTCATCGGAGGCCCGCCACGGGGGGAATAGGCATTCCTTGCCGGCAAAAAACGCTTAAGCCCGGGAGGCGGGCCCGGACGGGCACCGATCTTGGCCGGATTCAGCGCCTGGAGCCCTTCGGAGGGCGGATCCACCCCCCGTTGGGAACCCCGAACGGAGCTCTTTCGTCTTTGAAACGGCCACCGGACGCCCGAATCATTGTAATTTCCCGGGAAAAGTCCTATCATTTTTTTACGTGTGCCTTCGTTGGCCTATCGAGGCAGACCGATTTCCCCTTTTCCCCATTCAGGAGCGATTTTATGGTTTCCCTTTTCCCGAGGATGCTTCAGGACTATACCGAGGCCGCCTTCGACGTATTCGATGAAAAACGCCGTGAACGCGTGGCCGGGATCAAGACGCGCAAGGCCATGGAGGCCGCCACCGCGAAATGCCGCGCCGATTTCAAGGCCATCTACCCCCTCCCGAAAGAGAAGACCCCGCTTCGGATTCGGGTGACCGGCGAGATCCCGGCGGACGGCTATTCGATCCGCAAGCTCCTCTTCGAAAGCCGCCCGGGCTACCTCGTCTCGGCCAATCTCTACCTGCCCCATGGCCGGGGGCCCTTCCCCGCCGCGGTGGTCCCCTGCGGCCACAGCATGGCGGGAAAGGCCCACGATGCCTACCAGTGCCTGTGCATGGGCCTGGCGAAGAAGGGCTTCGCCGTCCTGATCTACGATCCCATCGCCCAGGGCGAGCGCATCGAGGTGCCCGAGTTCCCCGGCAGCTGCGTGCGGGAGCACATCTTGGCCGCCAAGAAATTGCTCCTCTTGGGGGAGGAGTTCTCGGTGTGGCGCGCCTGGGACGGCGTGCGCGCCCTCGATTGCCTGCTGGAATGCGCCCCGGTGGACAAGGCGCGCCTGGGCCTGGTGGGCCAATCGGGCGGGGGGACGCTCACCTCGGTCATTCTCTCCATCGATCCCCGCTACGCCTTCGCGGCGCCGGCCTGCTATATAACAACCTACCGCCATAATCTCGAGAACGAACTCCCCGTCGACTCGGAGCAGGTCCCCCGGGGGATCCTCCCCAAGGGCTACGAGATGGCCGACCACCTCACGGGCTTCGCCCCCAAGCCCGCCATCCTCCTCGCCAAGCAGGACGATTTCTTCGACGTGCGCGGCACGAAGGAGGCCTTCGCGGCCCTGAAGCGCACCTACGCCCTCCTCGGGAAGCCGGGGAATATCGCCCTCAGCGTCACCCCCGGCGGGCACGCCATCGACCGGCCCTCCCGCGAGGCCCTCTACGCCTTCTTCATGAAGCACGCCGGCCTGCGCGGCGATGCCAAGGAACCCGACTTCACCCCGCGCCCCGAGCGCGAACTTTGGGCCACGCCGACGGGCAGCACCCTCGCGGCCGGGAGCACGCCCCTCGCGGACCTCACCCGGGCCCTGCGGGAACGGACGCGCCGCGGGCGAAGAGCCCCGACGGGGACGGTCCTCAAAAAACTCCTGCGCCTCGCCCCGGTGAAAATGCCGCCGCCGCACCGGGTGCTGCGGCAGGCGAACCTGGGCGGCGAGGCGTGGGCCCGCTTCGCCCTGCCCACAGAAGCGGGCATCTTCACCCTCCTCAAGTACCGTAGGCCGGCGAACGTTGCCGGGTTCGATTTCCCCCGCGGCCGCAAGGCGCTCCTTTATTTCTGCCACGAGGATCCGGCGACGGAGATCGCGGCGCCCGACCTGGCGCCCCTCCTGAAGGGGGAGGAGGCGGTCTTCCTCGTCGACGTGCGCGGACTCGGCGAATCCCTCTCCGCGACCACCGATGTGGGGAGCGGGCTCCATGCCCCCTACGGGCCCGATTTCTTCTACGCCTCCCATGCCCATATGATGGGCTCCACCACCGCGGGGCAGAGGGTCCACGACGCCCTCGGCGCCCTGCGCTACCTGGGATCGTTCGGCTATAAGGAGTTCCACCTCGTCGGCCAGGGGCTCGGCGCCCTCACGGCCCTCTTCGCCGCGGCCTTCGAGCCCGGGGTGAAACGCCTCGACCTGGTCCGCGCCCTGGAAAGTTACGACCACCTGGTGGACCAGGGCTTCTACCGATGGCCCCTGTCGGGGATCCTCCCCGATGCCCTCCTTTCCTTCGACCTGCCCGACCTCGAAAAATCCCTGGGCGAACGCGTCAAGATCACCCGTATCGGCCGCTTCGATACCGATTTCAAGGCTTAGGGAGCGGTTTAAGACCCCGCGGGGGCTCCCGTCCGCAGAGAAACGACGCCGGCCTTTTCCCTATCGCGGCGGCTTTCTGAAGAAGGCGCTAAGCGGTTTCCAATAATAGTCTCGCCAACCCTTGTCGAGGGACGCGCGCTTCGCGGGAGGGAACCCCGCATGGGTCATGGAGACCTCGCAGCCCCGGCCCTTGTCGGTGATCTCGAGGATGAGGATGGATGGGCCTTCGCCTTCCGCCCAATCGGAGGCCCGCCAAGTTTGCACCAAGAGGCGCGGCTTCTCCAAATGGAGCGTCTTGCCACTGATATAATCGCCCCAAGACCGGTAGTTCGCCCCGACTTTCTCGCTGATCGTGACCGATGCGCCCAAGGCCTGAGCGTGGGATTTTCCATCGAACCAGAATTTCCAGAACTCCGCCGCGGAAACCGGGAAATGGACGGTTTGCTGGATGGGCTTCGTTTTCATGGAAGAAAGATCTTCGAAGGGAATCCTGAAGTCAACGCGAACCATCCCCTTTTCATGGTCTGGGACCGCTCGGGGGTGAGCGATTCCAATGTTCGATGAAAGAAACGACCGGAAAACCTGCGCGCGCCTTCTCACCGGACTTTACACGCGTGGTATGGCGATTCCCGCCACCGGGCCTGAACGGCGAATTTGACAGGGCCGAAGGAATAGTATTATATTAAGCTAAACATTAGCACATGCTAACACCCATGAAACCCCCAAAACAAAGTGCGACCGAAATCCCCCTCTCCGAACTCCCCCTCGGCCAAACCGGGGTCGTCACGAGGCTCGAATTGCCGGGGGACGTGCTTTCCAAATTGGTGGAAATGGGGCTCGCCAAGGGGCGGCGGCTCACCTTCGTGCAGAAAGTGCCCCTGGGCGATCCGATGGTGATCGAACTCATGGGCTATCGCCTCGCCTTGCGCCACCGGGAAGCCCGCGGCATCTGGGTCCGCGAAGCCGCGCTCGCGGCCGGTGGCAAAGGCCGCCAGAAGCCGAGAAAGAACTCCCGCGCCGGGAAGGCGGCGTGAGCCGCGGCGCCTCCATGCGGCGGGCCTTCGCCCTGGCCGGGAACCCGAACTCGGGGAAGACGACCCTCTTCAACCAACTCACCGGGCTGCGCCAGAAGGTGGGCAATTATCCGGGCGTGACCGTCGAGCGGAAGATGGGGACGGTGCGCGTGGACGGGATCGACTTAGGCCTCATCGACCTCCCCGGCACCTATAGCCTCTCCCCGAAATCTGAGGAGGAGCGCGTCGCCGCCAATGTCATCGCGGGCACGCAGGACGATGGCCCCGAACTCCAGGGCGTCGTGTGCGTCGTCGACGCCACCAACCTGGAGCGTAGCCTCTACCTCGTCCTCCAGGTCATGGAGGCGCGGGTGCCCGTGGTGCTCGCGCTCAACATGATGGACGAACTCGCCGCCCGCGGCGGCCAGATCGACCTCGCCAAACTCTCCCGCATCCTCGGCCTGCCGGTCTACCCCATCTCCGCGAGGAGCGGCGAGGGCGTCGAGGCCG
>JAFLEE010000079.1 GCA_017302015.1 Spirochaetota bacterium
GAGGCGGCGAACCCGGCCCTCCCGCCCTACCCCGCCGAATTGCTGCCGCCCCAGAACCAAGGCGCGCCTTCCTCGCTCTATAACGACATGATCCACGGCATCGAGCCGTTCGCCATCCGCGGCGCCCTGTGGTACCAGGGCGAGGCCAACGTCAGCGAAGGGAAACTCTACACCGAGAAGATGAAGGCCCTCGTGGGCGGTTGGCGCAAGCTGTGGGGCTACGAGTTCCCCTTCTATTTCGTCCAGATCGCCCCCTACCATTACGGCAATCAGGCCCCCCAGATCCTCCCCGAGTTCTGGGAGGCCGTCGACGAGGCGACCCGCGCGATCCCCCAGGTGGGCATGGTCGTCATCCACGACATCGGCGACATCAAAGACATCCACCCCAAGAACAAACAAGAGGTGGGCCGCCGCCTCGCCCTCCACGCGCTCGCCAAGACCTACGGGCAGAAGAACCTCGGCTACTCCGGCCCCGCCTTCGAATCGCTCTCCATCGAGGGCGACAAAATGAAGATCTCGTTCCACCATCTGGGCGGCGGCCTCGCCTCCCGCGACGGCAAGCCCCTCACCCATTGGGAGCTCCTCGATGCGGCCGAGGGTGGATGGACCCCCGCGAACGCCGCGATCCAGGGCGCCAACGTGGTGCTCTCCGCGGAGGGCGTGAAGAAGCCCCTGGCCGTGCGCTTCGCCTGGCACAAGCTCGCCGAGCCCAATTTCATGAACAAGGAAGGCCTCCCCGGCGTGCCGTTCCGCGCCGGCGCCTGGACCAACCGGGATTCCCTCTCCCTCAATATCCCCGAGATGAAGCAATTCCAACTCGTCTACGAGATCGACCTCGGGAAAATCGGAAGCGATATCGTCTACGACGTCGACAATAGCCTGAAGGTCTCCAAGCCCTTCGACCGCATCGCCTATTCCCTCGAACTCAAGGGCGCCACGGGCGACGCCCAGTGGATCTGGGTCAGCATGGACGCCTTCACCAACGATCTCCAGAAGATCAGCGTCCCCACCATCGCCTCCAAGGCCAAGTACCAGCAATTCCTCACCGGTCTGAACATCTTCTCGGGGGTTCCCGGAATCGTCACCGGCACCGGCCTCAAGGGCAATATCGAGTTCTGGCCCAATAATTACGGCGGTCCCAACGCCAAGAACATCCCCAACGCCTCGGGCGATGCCATGGATTTCGGCGACCAAATTTCGGAGCCCGAACTCGGCTATGGCTCGATGCAGATCCACAATTACGAGGCCCGCCAGGTGCTCTTCGCCGTCAATAATTGGCGCTCCGGCAACCCCGACGTCGGTATCGGCAACCGCCCCAACGAGAAGAACACCGACTGGACCTTCGCGGGGAACGGGCGCAACATCCCGTTCAAGAAGATGAAGATCTACGTGCGGCTGAAGCCCTAAACCCGGCGTCCCGGAAACCCGCCAGCCACGATCCGCATTGGCGCCTTTCACCGGGGGGCGCCGCATGACGGGATGATTTCGGTCGGCTAACTTATCCTTGGGCCCGCGTTCATCAAACGCGCGTCTTCCCGAGGAAACCATGCAGCTCGCCCTAACCATCATGATCGCCCTCGTGGCGGTCCTCCACCTCTATTTTTTAGTCCTGGAGATGTTCCTGTGGACTCGGCCCGCCGGCCTACGGGCCTTCGGGCAAACGCGCCAGCAGGCTGAGGCCTCCAAGGTCCTCGCCGCCAATCAGGGCCTCTATAACGGATTCCTCGCGGCGGGCCTCCTCTGGGGGGCATTCTTCGGAGGGGGATTCCGGGTCGAGGCCTTCTTCCTCGGGTGCGTCATCGTCGCGGGAGTCTACGGGGGCGCGACGGCGGGACGCAAAATCCTGCTCATCCAGGCGCTTCCGGCGGGAATCGCCCTCGCCCTGCTCCTTCTCGCCCATTGAGGGCGCTTCGGGCCGGGGCGATGTTAAGCTCGGGCGAGGTTTTCCCATCCAAAGCACCCAAGCCCCTCCCCCGGCGGCCCTCCTGGTCGCCGTGCAATTTCCCGACGTCTCCGATGAAGACCATCGTGGCTCCCTCGATGAACTCGAACGCCTCGCTTCGACCCTCGGCTACCGCTGCGTCGGGCGCCTGAGCCAAAGGCGCGCCTCCAGCCGCGGGGCCACCGTCCTCGGCGAAGGGGCCCTCAAGACCTTGGCGGGCTGGACCGGCGGCGCCGGCGTGGTCAAATCCCGCGCCTTCCGGAAAAAAACCAAGGCCGCCCTGAAGAACGAGGCCCCCGAAGGGGACGAATCCGAAGAAATGGAAGAGGCGGACGAGCCCGATGGAGGCATTTCCGCCGGCGTGCCGCCCGTAGAAAAGGCCGAGGTGGTGATCTTCGACTGCGAACTCACCCCCTCCCAACTCCGCAATCTGGAGAGCGCCACCGGCGCCACGGTCCTCGACCGCACCGGCGTCGTCATCGGAATCTTCAACCGCCATGCCAAGACCCGCGAGGCCAAGATCCAGGTAGAACTCGCGAGCCTCGCCTATCTTTCTCCGCGCCTGCGCGAGACCGGCGGCCAAGACCGCCAGGGGGGCGGCATCGGCGCCAAGGGCGCGGGCGAGACGAGCCTCGAACTCGACCGGCGAAAGATCCGCGACCGGATGAAGGAACTGCGGGCGGAATTGGAGGCTGTGCGCGGCGAACAGGCGACCCGCCGCAGCCGGCGCTCCAACGAGACAACCGTGGCCCTCGTCGGCTACACCAACGCCGGGAAATCTTCCCTCATGCGCGCGCTCACGGGCAGCGAGGTGCTCGTCGCCGACCAGCTCTTCGCCACCCTCGACACCACGGTGCGCCCCATGAAGCCCGAGACGCGCCCCCGCCTGCTCATCTCCGATACGGTGGGGTTCATCAAGCAACTCCCCCACGACCTCGTCGCCTCCTTCCGCTCCACCCTCGACGAGGCCGCCGGCGCGGCGCTCCAATTGCTGCTCGTCGACGCCGCCGATCCCGCCTTCCGCGCCCAACTCGCCGTGGTCCAGACCGTCCTCGAGGAGGTCGGGGCGGGGGGGATCCCGAGGATCCTCGTGCTCAATAAGCGCGACCTCCTCTCCCCCATCGACCTGGCGCTGCTCCAGCGGGAATTCCCGGGCGCCATCGCGATCTGCACGCGGGATGCGGGCGACCTCGCCCTCCTGCGCGATAAGATCACCGAGTTCTTCGCCCGGAATTTCCTCGAGCGTGAACTCTTCGCCCCCTACGGCGCCGCCGGCTTCATCGGCGAAGTCCACGGCCAATTCAAGGTCCTCTCGGAAAATTATGAAGAGGCCGGGGTGCGCTTCAGGGTCCAGGGCACGGAAGCGATGTTCGAGTGGTTCCGTCGGAAATTCAGCGAGATGGGGATGGAAGAGAAAGCGCCGCCGGAGGGCGAACCCCCCGCGCTCTAGCAGGGCGCGATGACTTTCTCCGCCATGGAGAATACCTGGATCGTCTGGTCCATATTCCCCACCTCGCCCACGAGGAGTTTCTCGCGCAATTGGTGGTGGTCGAGGCAGGTGCCGCAACTGGCGATGCGGGCGCCCTTGGAGGCGAGGCGGCGCAGGGCCTCGAGGGCGGCGCCCTCCCGGGTGGTGAGGAAGACCGCGTCGTTGACGCAGCCGACGAGATCCACGCGCGTCTCCGATCCGGCGAGCTTTTCGAGGAAGGTCGAAAGCAGTTTGCGGCCGAGGGCCTCGTCGCCCTGGCCCATGCGGTCCGCGTTCAAATAGAGGAAAGTCATCCCGGTCTCCCGGCGGATCCCCAAACGATGGGAACCGCCGCGTCCATTATACGACGGCAGGCCCCCGCCCGAGTCAGCGCGCGGCCTTCCCCCAGTCTTGCGCGAGCGCCTTCAAAAAGACCCCGCCGACGACGCTGCGCGCCTGGAAGCCCACCTGCTTTCCGGTGCGGGTATCGTACCAATCGCTGAAGGGCACCCGGTCGGGGGTCTCCCCGAGGAATTTCAGGATGGGCGCGATGAGCGCCCGGAAATCCCCCTCCTTCTCGGCCAGCACGGCCACCCAGGTGATCCAATCGGCCTTGGTGTAATCCTTGCGGTTGTCGAGGGGCAGGCCGTAGGCGCCCTGGCGGGCCAGATAATGGGCCACTTCCCGGCGCGCGAGTTCCCCGGGGAACAGGTTGAGCCCGAGGAGCCGGTCCCACACCAGATTGTATTTCTGGCTCCAGGTACCCGGCTGGTCGAAGGTCATGGGGGCGGCGGCGCTCGTCCCAGTCTTCGCCATCCATTCCGCCGCCATGGCGCGGGCCTTCTCCCGATACGGCGCCCCGAGCTCCCCGGCGCCCGCCGCCGCGGCGAGGGGGGCCATGGCCGCCACGCCGAGGATCGCCTTCACCGAGAGGTTGGTATTATGCGCCTGGTGCCCGGCGAAATCGTCCGTGCACAATTGGTGCTCGGGATCCAGCCCCTTCGAGACGAGGTAATCCGCCCAGGTCTTCAGGAGCGTCCACCAGCGCTTCGCGAAGGCGCCGTGCCCCTGGGCCCGCACGAGCGCCGCCGCCAAAAGGAGCAGGTTCCCGCATTCCTCCACGGGCATCTGGTTCTCTTCCGTACGCTCGCCGCCGCCGTAGACTTGCCCATTGGCCAGGGGGAAGGTGCCCAGATCATGGGGTGCGAAGGGGAAGCGCCAGCGCGGGCTCGAGGCGTAGACCATGAGCGGGTGCATCATGGCCTCGACGAGGGCGGGGGCGAGCCAGAGGAAGAGCGGCGCCGAGGGATAGGTCACATCGACGGTGGCCGCGCAGCCGTTGGAGAAGTTCTCTTTGCTGATGAAGAGCGGGGTCCCGTCCACGTCCCCCGCCAATTGGTGGGCGCCGATGGCCTGCCGGTAGGAGAGCGCGCAGAGCGCGGCGTAATCCCTTCCCCCCGCCGCCTCGCAGCGCCGCTCCAGGTCGAGGTCGAAGGCCGCGCAATGATCCAAGAGCTCCTCCCGCTTGACCCAGGTCTCTTCCAGCATGTCGGAAAAAGCCCGGCCCGTGGAGGTCCAAAGGGGTTTCAGCGGCCGGCCGAGGAATTCGATGCAGTCTCCGCTATCGTGCGCGAAGAGGAAGACCGAGCGCGCGGTCGCTTCTCCCCGGAGTTCATGCCCGACCGACGCCGCCAGGCAGGGCTTGCCGTCCTTCCACGACCTGGGTTGGCGGCCGTCGTCCGTTCGGGGGACGGCGCCGGTTTTCGAGAAGGCGGCCTCCAACGCGTCCCAATCGCCGCTGGCCAGGGTGGCCGCCGTTTCGGCCCCCGTCGCCAACACGATGCGGCCCCAATCGCAGCGGAGATTGTCCCCGGCTTTCTCCAGGACGGGCTGTTCGGCGGTGCCCGTGGCCAGCGCCTCCAAGGTCGGGAGGAGGAGCCGCGACCAAACGCAGGCTTGCTTCACGTCGTTCGTCGCCGCATCCACCCCGACCTCGACGAGGAACTCCACGCGGTGTTCCCGGCCATCGGTGCTGCGGGCGCTTAAGTCGAGGAGGCCCACCGCTCGGGAGAGGAGGTCGAGATCCCCGGGAAGGAGCGGGCTCGTGGCCCCCAGGCCGATCTCCACGCCGCGGTCCCTCCAGACGTAGCGCGTGCGCGTCGCGCCGAGTTCCAGCACGGGCGGGGCGAGGCGCTGGGCGAGGGGGGCGCCGAGGAGGCGGCAGCAGGCCCCGTCGATGCGGGCCATGACGCCGACGTTACGGGTCGTGCCCGTCCAGTGCCTCGGCCACGCCTCATCCGGCCGATCCGCGCACACCCAGAAGGAGAAGGACGGGTCGTGGACCCAAAGCGGCGTCGCGGGCGGGCGGATGGGAAAAGCCATGGGGAACTCCTGACCCCATGAGATTAAACCCGCCGACCCGTTTCCGCCATGGGCGGGAACCCGTCGGACCTTTGTGAAATCCACAAGGCCTTTTTACCGGGTTCGACCCCCTTCCGCGGCCCGCGAGAGGAAAGCCGAAGGACTGCTCCCGAGGTTCCGCTTGAAGGCGACGGAAAACGCGAAGGGGTTGGCGTAGCCGACGAGGCGCGCGGCCTCCCGCACCGGGAGTCCTCGGGCGAGCCACTCCACGGCGCGCACCATGCGCAGCCGGGCCACGTAAGCCATCGGGCTGCGGCCCGTCTCGCGAAGGCAATGGCGGCGCAGCGTTTCCCCGTCGAGGCCGCTTTGGACGGCCAGGTCGCCCAGGGTCCAGGGCTTCTCCAGGTGCTCCCCGACCGTGGCCCAAAGGGGGCCGAGGCGGGATGGGGCGCGGGCCGGACGCAGCAGGGCGAGGATCTCGAGGCGCAGGACTTCCGTCCACGCCAGGTTGGCCTGGCTCTTCCCCGGGTTCTCCAGGAGGCCTTCGATGGCGTGGGCGAAGCCGGAGGGCATCCCCCCTCGCACCCCGAGTTCCGTCGGGAACTCCCCCCACCCATCGGGCGAAAGGATGGCCCAAGCCACCTGCCAATTCCCGTCCGCCGCGTAGGCGTGGGGGACCCCCGCCGGCGTCAGGTAGAGGCTCCCCGGCCCCAGGGCGCGGGCCCGGCCGTCGATCCAGACCTTGCCGGATCCCGCCAGCGCGAAGAGGATCTGGTGGGACTCCCAGGCCAGGCGCGCGAAGGCGAACCCCCGATGCGCCCGGGAGATCCCGGCCATGCGGATGCCCGCCCGGTGCAGCGCGGGGTGCTCCGCATCCGCGGCCCGCCGTTCGCGGGTGCGCGGCCCGATGGAGAAGACTTCCCCCGTCGGTGGAAAGGGGCCGCTGGCGCGGGACAAGGGGATGCCCCGCCCGCCTAGGCTTTCCGCCGCTGGGCCGCCTTGTCGAGGGCCACGGCGGCCACGATGATGACGCCGATGACGATGAGTTGCACGTTGGTGGAGATCCCCAATAGGGTGCACCCGTTGCGCAGGAAGGCGATGAGGAGCGTGCCGATGACCGTGCCGAGGATCGTGCCGCTGCCGCCGCTGAGGCTGGCCCCGCCGATGACCACCGCGGCGATCACGTCGAGTTCCATGCCGATGCCCGCGGTGGGCTGGGCCGAGACCGTGCGGCTCGTGCCGATCATGGCCGCGATCCCGGCCAGCGTGCCCGTGAGCGCGTAGAGCGCGAGGAGCGAGCGCTCGATGCGCACCCCCGCGTGGAAGGCGGCGTCGCGGTTGGACCCGATGGCGTAGGTGTAGCGGCCCAGGCGCGTGTAGCGGAGCGCGAGGAAGGCGAGCAGCGCCAGCGCCACGAAGAGGATCACCGAGACGGGGATCCCGAAGACCACGCCCTCGCCCAGGAACCGGTAATCGGGCACGTTATAGGGCTGGCCGTCGTGCATCACGTAGGCCACGCCGCGGAAGACGCTCATGCTGCCGAGGGTGATGATGAACGGCGGCAGTCCCAGGCGGGTGATGACGAGCCCGTTGACGAGGCCGCAGAGGGCGCCGGCGCCGATGCCCGCAAACGTCCCGGCGAGGGCGCCCCATTCGGGCCCCGCGGCCTGGATGACCAGGGCCCCGACCATGCCGGCGAGGGCCAGGAGCGACCCCACCGAGAGGTCGATGCCGCCGGAGATGATGATGGCGGTCATCCCCAGGGCGATGATGCCGTTGACGCTGGAACGTCGGAGCACGTTGAGGAAATTGGACCCGGTGAGGAATTTCTCGGGCTCGAGGGCGGCGAGGAGCACGATGAGCGCCAGGAGGCTGGCAAAGGGAAGGAGTTGGCGGAGGAGGCGTTTCATGGGGATTCCTGGTTCAGGGAAGCGGCGCGGGGGCCTTCCCGTCGACGGCGGCGAGTTGCATGATGGATTCGGGGGTGGCGTCCCGGGTCGCGAAGCCGCCCACCATCCTCCCCCGGCGCATCACCAGGATGCGGTCGGTCACCCCGAGGAGCTCGGGCAATTCCGACGAGATGAAGAGGACGGCGCGGCCCGAGGCGGCGAGTTCATGGAGGAGCTGGTAGATCTCGCGCTTGGCCCCCACATCCACCCCGCGCGTGGGTTCGTCGACGATGAGGAGTTCCACGTCGGAGAGCAGCCAGCGCGCGAGGAGGAGTTTTTGCTGGTTCCCCCCCGAGAGCGAGCTGGCCGGATCCCCGGGGCCGCCCCATTTGACCCGCACTTTTTCCCCGAAAGACGCCGCGGCGCGCTGCTCCCGGGCCAAGGAGAGGAACCCGGCCCGCGTGAACCGGGGAAGGCTGGGCAGGGTGATGTTCCACCCGCACGGGAGCCCGAGGCAGAGGCCGGTCCGCTTGCGGTCCTCCGTCAGGAAACCGACGCGCTCGGCGATGGCCTCGCAGGGGTTCGCCGGCGAATACGGGCGGCCCGAGAGCCGCAGGGTGCCCTCGGTGGGCCGGTCGATGCCGAAGAGGGCGCGGGCCAATTCGGTGCGGCCGGCGCCCACGAGCCCGGCGAGGCCCACGACCTCTCCCGCGCGAAGTTCGAAGCGGATCCCGCGCAGGCCGGCGGCGGTGGAGAGGCCCTCGACGGAGAGGCGGACCTCCCCCGGGCGGGCCGCGTGGGCCGGATAATAATCGGAGAGTTCGCGGCCGACCATATGGGCCACCACGGCCGAGATCGGCGTTTGGGCCATGGGGCCGCTATACACCACGCGCCCGTCGCGAAGCACGCTCACCTCATCGGCCAGGGCCTCGACCTCTTCGAGGCGGTGGGAGATGTAGATGATGGCGATGCCCCGCCGCCTCAGTTCGCGCACCACCTCGAAGAGCCGCTTCGCCTCGGGCTGGGAAAGCGACGAGGTGGGCTCGTCCATCGCCAAGATCGAGGCCTTCTTGCGCAGGGCCTTGAGGATCTCCACGAGTTGGCAATCCCCGGTGGAGAGGTTCCCCACCCGCGCGCCCGGGTCGAGCTTAAAGCCGTTCTCGCGGATGAGGGCGGCGGTGGCGGCCACGCAGGCCCGGAGGTCGAGGGCGAAGCCGAAGCGCCGCGGCTCGGCCCCGAGGAAGACGTTCTCGGCCACGCTGAGGTCTTCGGCGAGGTCGAGTTCCTGGTAGATCATGGCCACGCCGGCGGCGATGGCGTCGGCGGGCTGCTTGAAATCCCGCGCGCGCCCCCCGATCTCGATGCGCCCCTGATCGCTGCGGTGGACCCCCGCGAGCACCTTCATGAGGGTGCTCTTGCCGGCCCCGTTCTCCCCGCAGAGGGCGTGCACCGTGGCGGGACGGACCTCGAGGCCCACTTCGCGCAGCACCTGGACGGGCCCGAAGGATTTGGAGATGCCGACCATGCGCAGGGCCATCGGCGTCGCTTGCGGTGTCTCGCTCACGGGGCTTCCTCCGCGCGGGACGGGATCACTGGATGCCGAGGAGGGCCTTGATGTCGGGCGCTTCGATGTTCTCGAGGGTCACCACGGCGACCCCGGTATCGAGCTGCTTCACGACGGGCTTCCCCAGGCGCGCATCCGCCACCGCCTTCACCCCCTCATAGCCCATGCGGTAGGGGTTCTGCACAATGAGCGCGTCGATCTGCTTGCCCTTGAGGCCGGCCAGGAGCGCCGCTTCGGCGTCGAAGCCGACCATCTTCACCGCGGCGCGCTTCTGGCTCTGCAGGGCCTGGAGCGAGCCGACGGCGGTGGAGGCGTTGCAGGCGTAGAGCCCCTGCAGGTCGGGGTTCTTGGTGAGGAGATCCTCCGCCGCCTGGAGCGCCGTCTCGACGGTGTCGAGGCCGTACTTGGCGTCGACGATCTTCAACCCCGGGAACTCCTTGCCGATCGTGTCGATGAAACCGTTCTCCCGCGCGGTGGTGGAGCCGCTGCCGGGGGCGTACTTGATCACCACCAGGCGCCCCTTGCCGCCGAGGATCTTGCCCATCCGCCGCGCGGCGAGCACGCCGCCCTGGTAATTATCGGTGGCGGCGAAGGTGAGGATCTTCCCGGTGTCGATGCCCGAATCGATGATCGCGCAGGGGATCTTGAGGCCGTAAAGCTTCTCCACGGACGGCACCATGGCCTTCGCGTCGAGGGGGGCCAGCACGACGCCCGCGACGCCCTGTTGGATGAAATCCTCGATGATCTGGACCTGCTTCTCCCGGTCGGTCTCGCGCTCGGGGCCGTTCCAACGGATCGTATAGCCGAACTCGGCGCCGGCGGCCTCGGCCCCCTTCTTCACCGACTGCCAATAGATATGGGTGGTGCCCTTCGGGATGACGGCGATGACGGGCTTTCCGGCCTTGCCGACGCGGCCGCACCCGGCGAGGGTGAAAAGCGCCGCGGCGAGGAGCGGAAGGAGGCGCAACGCGGTGGGGTGGTTCATGGGGACTCCTGGGAAGCCGGGGGCGCAATCGCGGGCCCCCGATGATTCCCTATTGTATTTTTAGTTTTCCGCGGGGTCCATTCGTCCCCGGCTTTTCATTTCAGTCGCGCCGCCTACGGCGGAAGATCGGAGCCTGGGAAACCGAAACGATCGCTCCTTCCCGGGAGGGTCGGCCGCTCATTTGCGCTCGATCCCATAAGTCCCGCCCGGTTTCGTGGGGAAAACAAGGCATCTCGCCCCGTCGACGGGCGCATCGATCTTCTCCCCCCCGGGCCCGCGGACGATCCAGTTTCCGGCGAGGAGGAGGCGGCAGGGGAGGCCGAGGCGGGATTCCACCCGTGCCGAGGCGAGCGCGCCCCCCTTCCACACCGCGGAGACCACGAAGCCCCCCCGGGCATGGAAGCCGGAATAAGACCCCTCGGCCCACGCCTTCGGCAGGGAGGGCAATAATTCGAGGAAGCCCCGATGGCTTTGGAGGAGCATCTCCGCCATGCCCGAGGTGCCGCCGAAATTCCCGTCGATCTGGAACGGCGGGTGGGTATCCCAGAGGTTCGGCATGGTGCCGTTGGCCAGGAGGGTTTGCAGGAGGGTCAGCGCGCGGTCTCCGTCGGCCAGCCGGGCCCAGGCGTTCAAGCGGTGCGCCATGGCCCAGCCCGTGCTCCGGTCACCCCGCAGCTCCAGGCTGACCCGGGCCGCGGCGAGCCATTCCTTTTTTTCGGTGATGACGGTCCCGGGGTAGAGACCGATGAGGTGGGAGATGTGGCGGTGGTGCGGATCGCCGAACTCCCCGTAGCCCTGCTCCTGGCGGAACTCCTTGATCTGGCCGGAACTTCCCACGATCACCGGAGACAGGTTGGACAGCTGCTGGCGGACCTTGGCGAGGATGGGGTCGTCCTTCCCCAGGAGGCGCGCCGCCTCGAGGGTCATGCGGTGGTTCTCGTAGACGAGTTGCTGGTCGTAGGCCGTACCGGGCAGGTTCACATGGGGCTCGTTGCCCTTCTTGTTCTCGGGCGACCACGAGGGATCGCACAGATAGAGCCCATCGGGCTGGACTTTCATGGCCGCATCGAGGAAACGGCAGGAGGCGACCAGGAAAGGCCAGAGCTTCTCGAGGATTTTTTTATCGCCGGTGAAGAGGTACCAGTCCCACAGAGGAAGGAGCACGAAGGGCCCCGTGCCGGAGCCGCTGGTCGACCCGGGCCCCCCCGCGTAATAGGGGTTATTGCCGGTGCCGGCGGTCCAACCGTCCTCCACCACGCGCTCCCGTTTCCATCCCCGCAGGGTCGAAGCGGCGACCGCCTGCTGCTGGGCGAACATGGCCTGGAAGAGGTCGAAGTAGGGTTCGAAGGTCTCCTCCAAGCCGGTGACGAAGGCGGGCCAATAATTCATCTGGATATTGATGTTCGCCCAATAGCCGCCCGTCCACGGGGCCTTGCGGTTCATGTTCCAGGTACCCTGGAGGTTGGCCGGGAGCGTCCCCTTTCGGGAGGAGGCGATGAGGAGGTAGCGGCCGTATTGGAAATAGAGTTCCTCCAGCGCCCGGGCCTGGGCGGGGGTCTTCTCTTCCGACGCCAGGAGGCGGTCGGTGAGATAGAGGCTCCCGTCCGATCCCAGGCGCAATTGGGCCGCGTCGAAGAGGCGCCGGTGATCGGCGATATGCCGTTTGCGCAGCTCGCCCCACCCCAGCGCGGCGGCCGCCCCCAGGTCGGCCTTGATGCGCTCGGAGGGCACGGCTTTTCCTTCGAGCTTCTTCTCCTTCTCGCCCGTGGTGAACACCCCGCTTTCCAGGCGGTAACTAGTCCCGAGGGCGACGAGGATCAGGGCCTCATCCGCCCCCGAAACCCGAACGACGCCTTCCGGACCTTCCACCGCGCTCTCCATCGATCCGCCGACAGTCTTCACCGCGACGCGAATTTCGATCCCGAGTTGGTAGGGCTGGGCGCGTCCCTCGAGCACCAGGTCTTTCCCGTCGAGGCGCGCGGTGGCGCTGCGGTAGGGGCCGAGATAGGGCTGGAGGGCGCGCAGGCGGAAGGAGACCTTCCCCGCCTTCGAGGCGGTCAGCCGCGCGGCGAACACCCGGGCGGGGTAACTGGCCAAGAGTTCGCGCTCGAAGACCGTGCCCCCCATTTCGTAGCGCGTGCGCCCGAGGGCCCGGCCGATATCGAGTTCGCGGCAATACCCGTTCGTCGCCCCATCCCCATGGTCCATGGACAGGCGCAATTCGGCGAAGCTCGAGAGGCCGATCAAGTCATAGGCCCGCTCGTTGGTCATGGTGGCGTCCCGGGTATAGAGGCTCTTCTCGCAGAATTGCCAAAGTTCTTCGCCGATGCCGCCGAAGAAACTCACCCCGAAATGGCCGTTCCCCAGGGGGAGGGATTGGAACTCCCATCCCTTCAAATCGAGGGGCGCCGGTTTATCGTAATAGAGGAGATAGGGGGAAGGGATTTCATCCGCCTCCGACCGAAGCGGCTTCGCCCGTTGGATGACCGAGAGCAGGGAATTGGCTGGCTTCATTTTTGTGAGGGCCCCCTTTTCGAGTTTGAAATGGATCTCCGTCTTCACCCCGCGCAAGCTCACCCGAGCCAGGGGTTTACGGTTGGGGTCCAGGGCGATGAGGGCGACCCCGTCGAGGCGGTCGCCGCAGCAATCGGTGCGGTTCCATACGGCGATCTCGTCGACCACCGATGCCTCGGCGAGTTCCAATTCCCACCAGGGGTTGGATTCCTTCGGGTCGGTATGGATGACGGAGCCCTTGGCCCAGGCCCCCTCGGTATTGCCATCGCTCCCCTTCCCGGCCGCGCCCCCGTTGGCCGTGGATGACTGGGCCGCCTTCCCTTTCGGGGCCACGTTCTGTCCCCCCGAAAAAACCTGGACCTCGGCGAAATTGAGCACGGGCTCGTTCTTTTCAAGGCGGATGAACTTCACCTTGGCCGCCGGCGCCCCCCCCTGTCCAAAACAGAGGGCGGCCGAAACCCAGAGCGCCAAGGAGATCGAGCGGGAAGGTGGGTATCGCATAGAGCCAGTTTCGATCGCCGCTTCCGACGCGTCAATAGGAAAGGCGGACTAGCCCGAAAGGCTTAGGGCAGGGGCGAGGGCTTCTCGGGGCCGACATTTTGGGATCTGACTAAATCAGAGTGCAGACTGGTTTAGTCTTGACTATTTCAGAATAGACCTCTAAAATAGTCATATGATTCGTCCTCACTTCGAAGCCACCTATCGCCGCCTCTCCCAAGACGGGAAGCCCATCCTCATCAGCGGTCCACGCCAATCCGGAAAGACCACCTTCGCCAAAAGCCTATTGGCCGCCCATGGCGAGGGCCTTTACTTCAATTGGGATAGCCATCTCGACCGCGCCCGCTTCGTGGCCGACCCCCTTTTTTTCCGCTCCATGGACCGGCGACAGAGCGCGCCCCCCCTCGTGGTCTTCGATGAACTCCACAAGTGGAGCGGGTGGAAACCCTACCTGAAGGGTCTCTATGATGATTATGCCAAAGATTGGAATTTCCTCGTCACCGGCAGCGGCCGCTTGGATCTGGGGAAGCGCACGGGCGAGGCCCTCACCGGCCGCTACATGAGCCTGGCCTGTTTCCCGCTCACGCTGGGCGAACTTTCGGCGGGGGCCGAATCCGCCGCGGCGGGTAAAACGCTCCGCGCGCGCCTCGCGGAGCCCTTCGCCCTGCAGGAGCATCCGAACGCCCGGGAGAGTTGGGCCTGGTGGCAGGGACTGGGGCGCCATAGCGGGTTCCCCGAACCCTTCCTGCGCGGCGAAGAAACCTTCTGGCGGCGCTGGTCGGACAGTTTCGCCGCCCAGATCGTGCGGGAAGACATGCAGGGGCTCCACGAACTTCGGCGCTTGGACAAACTCCAATTGCTGCTGGCGCTCTTGCCCTCCCGGGTCGGCAGTCCGCTGAGCCAGCAGAACCTCGCCCAAGCGCTGGGCGTGGCCTTCGAATCGGTGAAGGCCTGGCTTTCCCTTTTCGAGGCGTTCTTCCTGGTCTTCCGGATCGAAACCTATACGCGGCGCATCGCCCGGTCCATCCTCAAAGAAAAAAAGTATTACCTGTTCAATGTCCCGGAGGTCCAGGATCCCGGGGCCCGTTTCGAGAATCTCGTGGCCCTGGAACTCCTCCGCAGCGTGACGCGGGCCAATCAACTGGGGGAAGGGCGGTTCGGCCTAACCTATCTCAAGAACAAGGAGCAGCAGGAGGTCGATTTCCTGGTCACCGAGGGCCAAGAACCGGCCCTACTCATCGAAACCAAGCTTTCCCAAGACGAGCCCTCGCCCGCCCTGATGGCCTTTCAACGGCAATTGGGCGTGCCGGCGGTGCAACTGGTGGAGAATCGCGAAACCTGGCGGCGAGTCCCCAATGGGGATCACGAAGTGCTCGTGGTCGCCGCCCATCGCTGGATGAACGGTCTCCCTTGATCGAAGCAAGGCGGGATCGCCCGTCTCGAGCGTCCGGTAGGCGGCGTCGTGCACCCCTCGGATCGCCCCCGAGGCGCCCACAAGCTTAGGGCAGGGGCGAGGGCTTCTCGGGGCCGTGGCGCACGAGGTGGGCGAGTTCCAGGCGGTTCTTCACCCCCGTCTTGCGGTAGATCGAGAAGAGGTGGGCCTTCACCGTATTGGCGGCGATCTCGAGGCGCTCGCCGATGTCGAGATTGGAGAGCCCCTGGAGGAGGAGGCGGATGAGTTCCTGCTCCCGCGGGGTGACGCCGAGGCCCGTGAGGAGTTTCTCGGCAAATTGCCCGGGGTTTTCGCCGCGGCCGGCGGCCTGCAAGAAAACGGTCTCTTCATCCACCTCCGCCGTCAGGTGGGTGGCGACGGTTCGGCCGCCGCGCAGCACGGTGATCCGGTCGGCCACGTGGAAGACATCCTCCACCCGGTGGGTGAACAAAAGGAGCGCGCGTTCGGGCTCGACGAGGCGGGCGAGCATTTGGCGCGCCCGGATGCTCTCCGCCTCCGAAAGCAGGTCGGCCCATTGGTCCAGCACCAGCAGCCTCGGCCGGGTGAGGAGGGCCCGGGCGAGTTGGATGAGCAGGTGCTCGAAGGCGCCCAAGCTCGCAAGCGGAGCGCCCAGGGGAGCCGTCGCGCCCAAGCGGCCATAGACGCGCTCCGCCTCCCGCCTCGCGGCGAGCGAGTCGAGGAACCCCGCGGGCCCGGGTTCGCGGCCCAGCACGATGTTCTGGAGCACCGTCAGGTGGGGCACGATACCCGTCGGGGCGTGCACCACGGCGATGCCCGCGCGGAGGCTATCGCCCACGCTGCGAAAGGGGCCCTTGGCGCCGGCCACCCGAATTTCACCGGCCTCGGGCGCGCCCAGGGCGCCGGAAATCAAGGTCGCCAGCGGGCTGCGGGCGGGATGGGGCCCGTCGAGCACCGCGTGGATGCCCCCGGAAAGGACGGAAAAAGAGACGTGATGTAGCCGCGCCGCGGGCATCCCCACCCCCGCCAATTCGAGGAGGGGCTCCGCCGCGGATGCGCTCTTGGGGCGCTCGAGATCGTGGGAGCTTTCCATGGGGCGTTAGCGGCCCGGGGCGCGAAAAGCGTCGGCTCGCCCGGCCGCTTCGATCTTACCACGAAGGCCGGGAGGAGGAAGCGGGAATGGGAAGCGGGAAGGCCGACGTCAACCGGCCATATGGGCGGCCACCGTGGAAGCTTCCACCTTCGCGTAATCCGCGAGGGTGTGATCGAGCTTTTGCAGACCCGCGAACAGGCGCGCCACCGTGCCGCACGCGCCTTCCCAGGGCTGGTAGGATTCGGTGAGGACGCGGATGCGCGACACGAGTTCTTTTCGCTTGTCCTGCCCGTCGAGCAGTTCTTGGCGCGTGACCGGAACTTGCTTCTTTTCGCCGGAGCTCAACCAGGGGAGGATCTCCCTGGATTCCCGGTCCAACCAGGCTTCCGTTCCGTCGGCGAGGGTGCGCACCAGGGAGCCCAATTCCACGGCCGGAGGATGCACGGGGCCGTGCACCTGGGCCACCTTCTGGGCCATGAACCTAAGTTGGGGGAGTTCCTGGCCGAGGGGGCCGTGGAACCTGAGGCGGAGTTCATCCGCCAGATCGCGGGTCGCCGCGTCGGTCGGGGCGCTCACGCCTTGCACCCGCAAACGGCGGTGAGGAGCGCCATAATCCGGGGATCCTCAGACGCCCGTTCCACGCCGTAGGCGCTGGCGAGGCTGTCGGCGAGGCCGAGCATGCGCTCGTGGGTGCCGTCTCCCATATCGTCGTGCTCGATGGCCCGGTAGGCGTCGAGGATCTCGCCGTGCTGCTCGGCCCGCAGGATCTGCATCGCCATGGGGAAGAGGATGCCGTCTTCCTTCTCGATATGGGACCTCAGGAGCCCCGCGTACCCGTGGGCATTCTGCACGAACTTCGCCACATCGCCGCCATCCACCGCCGCCGCCACCCCCTGGATGAAGGCCCGCCCTTCCACGTGGTCCGCGCGCATGACCTGGGTCGGCCCGAAGCCGGGGACCGCGGCATCAAGGGCGGGGAAGAGGATGTTCTCTTCTTTCCCGTGGTGGCACTTGTCCGCGAAATTGCGCAGTACTTCCAGGGCCTGGCTGGCATGGTCGAGGGGGATGGCGTTCTCTTTCTCCGCCCGGTCGGCCATGGCGACGAGGGCCTGGATGACCTGGAGGATGACGCGGTGCTCGCCGGAGAGGATGCTCACGGCGCTGATGATATCGAGATCGACGGCTTCAAGGTTTTCAAAATGACCACAAGACATGGGAGGCTCCTTTCAAGGCTCTGTTTTCGCCTTCGTAGGAAGTATAATCAGACATAGGCAATAAATCAAATATATATTATCCAATAATGAGTATATAGGATGAATTCAACCGTTTTTGCGGTCCCCGATTCGGATCCCTGGACGGACGAAAAAACATCCCATAGCGACCTCTTGTGAAGATGGCCCCTATTTCGGCGGAAACGCCTATTAATGACCACTTTCACCGGTCTTGAAGGCCGCAACGAAGCAGGGAACCTACCCGCCGTCCTATATGGAATCCATTCCATTTGGAACGGTTCTTGCCCCAAGACCCGCCCAGCTGTAACATGACCCCTCGCGCAGGCTGGCCCTCGCGGCAAAAAATCCGGCGGAGGGAGCGCTCCATGGACCCACACGAAGTTCTCATCGAGAAATACAACGCCTTCAAGGCGCCCCTCGACGCCAAGGGCATCTACCGGCAATACGAGTTCTTCATCATGGGGGCCTTCGACGCCGCCATCGACGGGGATACCCGCCTCATCGCCGGGCTCTTGACCCAATTATCCGAGGGCTCCCAGGGGCTCCCGGTCTTCCACACCTCCAAACTCTTCGTCGACAACGGGAAAAAAGACCTCCGCCTGCGCTACGGAAACCTGGAAATGACCCTTTGGTCCAAGGGCTTCATCGAAATCTTCCATTACAAGTATCTGGGCAAGGAATATAATTTCGACCAGTTCGAGAAGAAATCCGTGGAGATCCAGAAGCCCGAAACTCGGGTCGCCACCCTGCGGGCGTTCTCGGAGAAACTCCTCACCAGCCAAATGATCTACGGCACGCCCGAAACCGAATCGCTCATCCCCGATCTCAAGAAATTCGCGACGGGGTTGGAGACGGGGGCTTAAATCCCCCCGTCACGAGAAGTCCGGCACGGCCACTTCTTTCCCGTCTTGCATCGCCGAGGCGTGGGCGCAGATCCCGGCGGCGGTCCAATGGGCCGCGGTGACCGCGTCGATGGCCGAGGGCCGGCCTTCCACGACGCTGCGCACGAACTCGTGGGCGAGGTGGGGATGGGACCCATGATGCCCCCCGCCTTGCTTAATGGACTGGTGGGGACTCTGGGGATCGGGCACCACGTGGGCCTCGGTGAAGGGGCGCAGCTCGAGCGGGAGCAGGTCCTTGCGATCCTCCGCCTGGACCGGCTCCGTGGCGACCCGATTTCCGCGCTGGCTCGCTTCATTGGGCTCCATGGTGGTGATGATGGGGGATTCGTTTTCCACGTGCCACTCGAAGGATTTCTTCTCGCCCAGCACGTGGAAACTCTCGAGGTAGGCGTGGGCCGTCTGGAAGAGGGAACGGGTCGCCTCGGCGGCGAGGCCGTTGGACAAGCGGAACAGGGCGGTCTCGATGGGGAAGGGATTGCCGTAGATTTTCTGGAGTTCGGGGCGCATGGCGCCGGAGCCGAAGCAGCAGACCCGCTGCGCCCACACGCCCTGGAGGGCGAGGAGCGGCGATAGGGCGTGGGTCGCGTACCACATCGGGGGCAGGCCCAGCCAATAGGCAGGCCAATGCTCCATGTCCTGGTAATGGGCGCCGCGGAGGAATTGCACGCGGCCGAACTCGCCGCGGGCGTGCATCGCTCGGGCGTGGAGGTACTGGGTCGTGTAGACCGCGGTCTCCATCATCATGTAGCGCAGGCCCGATTTCTTCGAGAGGGCCACGATGGCGGCGAGGTCCTCGAGGCGGGTCGCCATGGGCACGGTGCAGGCGCAATGCTTGCCCGCCGCCATGGCGGCCAGGGTGAGTTCGGCGTGGTTGGGGATGCCCGTGACCAAGTGCACCGCGTCCCAGGCCGGGTCGGCGAGGAGGGCCTTCACGTCGGTGAAGCGCTCGCGGATGCCGAAGCGATCCCCGTAGGCCGCGAGCACGGCGGGGTCCCGGTCGCAGATGGCCACGCGGGCCACCTCGGGATGGGCGAGGTAGATGGGGGGGAAGGCCCCCCCGAAGCGCAGGCCGACGACAGCGAGATTTAACTTGCGTCCCATGGATGACTCCTCGGGAAAACCCGTTTCGCGGCAAGGTCCGCAGAGGTCGTGATTTCCCGTTTCTTGCATGAAAGATAGGCCTTGGACGCCAGAGGCGCCATTGACCCGGAGGAAAATCCATGTAAAATCGGGAAAATGGGTTTCCTCAGATTCTCGCTCGAAACCAATCGCCGCCTGCAGGTGGCCAATTTCTCCCATTTCAAGGAGCCCTTCCCCCATCCCGACCGGGTCATGGAGGTCCACGACCTCGTCTACCTCCACACCGGCGCCTGGGACATCGGCGAGGAGGGGGAGGTTTTCCGCCTCAAACCGGGGGATGTGATCGTCCTCGCCGCGGGCCGCCGGCATTTCGGCCCCTCGCCCTGCGCCCCGGGCACCCGAACCCGGTGGATCCACCTCCATCCGGAGCCCGCAGACGCCTACTCGGTTTCCCACGCCCCTCGCGGCGGAGGGGCGAACGCGGTGGAAATCCCCACCCTCGTCCACTGCGGGCGCGACCCGGAGATCCGCGCCCTCTTCGAGGCCGCCATCCACCACCATTGGTCCAGCGACCCCCTACGCCGCCTCGAGGCGAGGCTCGTGGTATCGCGCCTCCTCTTCGCCCTGGCGCTTCGGGCGCGTAGGTCGAGCAACCCCTCCCTCGGCGCCATCGACACCGTCATCGCGCTCCTGGAGAATCGGCCCCAGAAGCCGTGGCGCCTGGACGAATTGGCGGCCCAAGTCGGCCTCGAGCGGCGCACCCTCACCTCCCATTTCCGGCGGCGGACCGGCACGAGCATCCACCGCTTCGCCCTCGAGCACCGCCTGCGCATGGCCGCATCCGTCCTCGCCCATACCCCCGGCACCACGGTGCGATCCGTCGCCGAGCAATTCGGCTTCTGGGACGAGTTCCATTTCAGCCGGGCGTTCAAGAAGTTCCACGGGAGGCCGCCGTCGAGGGTTTTGGAGGAGTAGGGGGCGGGGGATCCCCCCGCCGATTTCGCCCTTCCTGGAGGTGGAGGAGGCCATCCGGGCCGTCCACCCCGCCATACCGGTGGAACCCCGGGGGCCCGACCGCCGTGAAGGCCCCGCCTTTGCGTGCGTGCACCCAAAGCGCGGGGACGTCAGACATGTCACCATGGAGCTCCGCGCTCTCGGTTTTCGATTCGTAAGCCGCGTGGGCACTGAGGAACCTGACATGACCCCCCCCGCCTCCCTTCCCCAACCTTCCCGCCAATTGCCCTCCGGCGCGGCGCTCCTCTTCTTACTCCTCCCGCTCTTCGCGCCCGGCCAAACGCCCTGGGCCACGGAGCGACTCGATGTATCGATTCCGACCCGCGACGGGAAATCCCTCCAGGCTGACCTCTACCTTCCCGCGAAAGCGGGCCGCTACCCCGCCGTATTGATCCAGACCCCCTACAATAAGAAATCCATGGGGGCTCCCTTCGCCACCGGGAACGGCGAGGGCCCGGAAGCGGGGCGCGGCGCCATCTCCGACGCCCTGGCCATCCTCGACCGAGACCATTACGTCTATGCGATCGTCGACAATCGAGGATTCTACAAGTCGAAGCCGGCGGCCGAGGGCGTGAAGCGCGGAACCGTCAAGCAGGGTTGGGACGGTTTCGACTGCGTGGAATGGGTGGCGGCGCAATCCTGGTGCGACGGCAAGGTCGGCACCTGGGGCGGGAGCGCCCTGGGCCGCATCCAGTTCGAGACGGCGAAGGAAAGGCCGCCGCACCTCGTCTGCTGCGTGCCCCTCATCGCGCCCCTCGACCAGGGTTATGGCCAATACTTCGAGGAGGGGATCCTCCTCGAAGGCCGTCTCCAGACCCTCGATAAATTGGGTTTCGATCTGGGCGCCCTCGTGCGCGGCCATCGATCCCCGGAGAGCCCCCTGTGGAAAATCTGGAATCGGGCGACGGACCGTCCCGATCTCATCGAGGTGCCTTGCCTCCTCATCACCGGCTGGTGGGATGAATTGCCGGGAGAGATCCTGCGCTCCTTCGAGTCCATCGTCGCCCGGGGCGGCGAGCGCGCCCGCGGGCACAGCCGCCTCCTCATCGGGCCTTGGGACCACATCTCCATCGGCCTCGCTAAACAGGGCGACCTCGCCTTCGAGGCGGCGCAGCGCGCCTCGGCCACCGTGGCCAAGGCCTTCCTGGACTATTGGCTGCGTGGCGTCCAAAACGGGTGGGAGCAGACCTCCCGAGTTCGGTATTGGCAATTGGGGGAAGAGAAGTGGCTCGAAGCCCCTTCATGGGATGGTCTGAAACGGATTCCCGTGAACCTGCCCCTCGACCCCTCGCCGAAATCGTATGTCTGCGACCCCCGCCATCCCGCCCCGACCCTCGGGGGCGCCAATCTTCCGCCGCTCCCCCACGGGCCCACCGTCCAAAGCGCGCTGGATTCCCGCACCGACGGGCTTTCCATCCCCGTGGAGGTCGGCCATGCCCTTCGGGTCAACGGGAACCCTACCCTTCGTTTTCGCTTCACCGCCGATCGGCCTTCCTGCGATCTCATCGCCCGGCTCTGCTGGGTCCGAGGCGGAAAGCCCTACCTGCTCTCGGAATCGGGGAAGCGCTTCGCGCCGATCCGGCCCGGGGAGATCCTCCAAGCGGTCCTCGCCTTCCCGCCCATCGCCGTCACGGGTGAGCGATTCAAGGTCTACCTCTCGAGCGCTTCCTCGCCGCGCTACGAGCGCAACCCCAATACCGGCGCGGATCATTGGGACGAAGCGGCCGCCGGCGCCGTCACCGTGACGGTGATCGGGGGGATGGAATTATCGTTGCCGACTTTGGCGGAGACCCCCGTAAAATAGTGCCCGCTTAGGCGGGATTCCCGAACTGGGATTCCTTTTTTTTTAGCCCCCATAGGCCCCGGCATGTTTGAAAAGTGCAGCCTTTCCCATCGGGGCCCAAGCCCACCCCCCCGATAGTACATTCTTCCCATACCCGCCCATCGGAGGACCCATGCGCGCGCTGATCCCGATCCTCGTCCTGTCCGCCATCCTCGGGGCCACGGAGGCCCCCGTCCTGAAGTTTTCCTTCGACGAGGGCTCGGGACCGAAGACCAAGGAATCGGTGGAAGGCCTCGTCGGGACCGTCAAGGACGCGGCGTGGACCCCGGGCGTCCACGGGAGCGCCCTCGCCTTCACCGAGGGGGCGAAATCCTCCGTCTCCTTCCCGAACGCGCCGCCCCTCAATCCCGCGCGGCTCTCCATCTCCCTCTGGTTCAAGCCCGAGCCCGGCCAGAAGGACAAGCAACTCGTGGTGAAGATGGGCGGCGGCAAGGACGGCTACCGGGTGAACGTGACCGGCGAGCGCGTCTATTGGCAGATCCCCGGGGATGATAAGGCCTGGAATTACGGCTTCTATTCGACGAAGCCCTTCACCGCCGGCGCCTGGAACCACGTGGCCTGCACCTACGACGGCACCAATATGAAGACCTTCCTCAACGGCGCGGAAGCGGGGAGCCTTCCCCGAGCCGGCGCCGTGATACCGGGCACCGCTGCCCTCGTCATCGGTGCCTTCAACGTCGAGGGCGTGGCCTCCTTCACCGGCGGCATCGACGAAGTCATCCTCTATAACCGCGCCATCGGCCTCGACGAGATCCTTAAGATCCATGCCGCGGGGCTCAAGGCCCTCGCCGACAAGCCCGCCGCCCCCCAAGGAGCCCCCGTGGAAAAGAACCCCGCGCCAAAGAACGGCGCCCCCGTGAAGAAACTCCTCGTCATCGGCGATAGCATCTCCAAGCACGGCCCGAAGGCCGACCTCGGCTGGTCCGGGAATTGGGGCATGGCCGCCTCCGCCGAGGAGAAGGATTACGTGCACCTCGTGTACGCCCAACTCGCCGCCCAGCAGGCCGAGAAGATCGAACTCGTCGCCAGCGGCGTCGGCGGGGGCACGATCAAGAACTCCCTGGCCAACCTCCCCGCCATCACCGCCCACGCCGCCGACCTCGTCATCATCCAATTGGGCGAGAACGACCGCGACGCCACCGAAGCGGGCTTCGAGAAGCCCTACGAAGATCTCGTCGCAGCGGTCAAGGCCGCCAACCCGAGGGCGCGAATCTATTGCTGCGGCACCTGGCGGTGCGGAACCGAAAAAGACCTCATGATCCAGGCCGTCTGCAAGCGCCAGGGCGTCGTCTTCGTCGACATCGCCGCCATCCACGCCGACCCCGCCGCTTCCGCCGGGGCCGAGGGCCGCTTCACGAACCCCGGGGTCAATTGGCATCCCGGCGACAAGGGGATGCGGGGCTACGCGACCGAAATCCTTAAGGCGATGGCCGCCCAACCGACCATGCCCGCCCCGGTGGCCGAGGCCAAGGCCGCGTTGGCCCGGGACAAGGGCGGTCCCGGCGCGATCCTCTTCCAGGAGAACTTCGACGGCGAGGCGGCGAAGCGGTGGTCGGGGGCCGCCTACACCCTCGTCCCCGGGAAGTCCGGGAATGCTCTCTGCCTGCAGGCCGACAAGCAGGACGGCTCGCTTTCCGTCGCGGCGGCCCTTCCCCTCGAGAAACTTCGCGGCAAGAAGATCGTCGTCGAGGCCCTCGTCAAGGCCGAAGGGGTGAGCGAGAAGCCCAAGAATTATAACGGCATCAAGTGCATGCTCCTCGTCACCGACGCCGAGAACCGCAAAGATTACCCCCAGGCGCCGGTGGGCACCGGCAGCTTCGATTGGCAGAAGGTCTCCTTCAACTACGCGGTCCACGACATGGTCGTCTCCCTCAAACTGCAATTGGGCCTGGAGCTGGTGAAGGGCAAGGTCTGGTTCGACGAGATCGTCATCCGCGAAGCGGGGAATTGAGGCGCGATGCCCCCCGACCCGCGCCCGCCGGGCAGGGGGACGATGGCCTCCATCGTCCTCTCCACCCTCCTGGCCACGGGCCTCTTCCTGTGGTTCGGCGGCAGTTTGTTCGCCTTCGTCCTCATCTACCAGATCGAGACCCTCACCCTCGTCGGTCTCGGCCAGGCGGCGCGCAGCCTCGCGGCGCCCGGCGCGCCCCTGCCCGCGACGGTGCGTGTGGTGGCCCCGGCCTTC